>NZ_CP154825.1:1818882-2425176 GCF_041897805.1 Actinokineospora auranticolor | reverse complement strand
CCATCGCCGCGACGCCGAGCGGTGGGCGGGTGAACAGGCGCGGGTCGATCAGGGGGACGCCCTTGGTGCGGAGGCCGTGCACGACGAAGGCCGCGAGCATGCCCGCGCCCACGGCGATCGCGATGGGCGGGACCGGGCCGTGGCCCAGGCCGGTCAGACCGTAGACGAGGACGGCGAGTCCGGGTGAGAGGAGGGCGGCGCCGCGTAGGTCGAAGGGGGTGCGGTGGTCGGCGGGCGGGCCGGTGGGGACGCACCGGCGGACGAGGAGGAGGGCGACCGCGCCGATGGGGAGGTTGACGCAGAACAGCCAGGGCCAGGGGGCGACGGCGAGGATGGCGCCGCCCGCGAGTGGGCCGAGGACCGGGGACAGGAGGGGGATCACGGCGACGACGCTGATCACACGGCCGATGCGGTCCGGGCCCGCGGTTCGGGCGAGGAGGGCTTGGCCGAGGGGTGGTAGCAGTCCGCCCGCGGCACCCTGCAGGACGCGGAAGGCGATGAGGCTGGGGAGGGACCAGGCCAGTGCGCAGAGCAGGGAGGCGAGCAGGAAGACCGCGATGGCGGCGGTCCAGGCGCGCCTGCCGCCTGTGCGGTCGGCTAGCCAGCCGGAGGCTGGGACGGCGGCGACTACGGCGAGCAGGTAGGCGGTGCTGACCCATTGGATGTCGGTGACGGAGACGGCGAACCGGTCGACCAGGACGTCCATGGCCACGGAGACGATGGTGGTGTCGAGTGTCGCCATGAAGGTGCCGAGCACCAGGACGAACGCGGTCCGCCACAACGCCCGGTCGACGGTGGGGCGCGCCGCGTCGGTGCTCATGTGGACTCCCGTGGCAGGCGGTTGGTGAGCGGGGCGGGTCGCGCTGGTGGAGCGGGGCGGTGCGGGTTGGTGGTGAGGGGCCTGGGACGGGGCGCGCCAGCGCAACTCGCGGTGGCGCTCGTGTGGTCCCTGCCCGGCGAGCGGGCGATGTGCTTGTTGGACTGGGTGAGAGGGGCGGTGTGCCGGAGGTTGATGGCCGGGGCGGGACCCCTGGTCTGGAGACCAGGCCTACCGGTGCGGCTCGCGTGGTCTCCGCGCGGCAGGCGGTCGAAGTGCTTGTTGGGCTGGGTGGATTGGGCTCGTGGGGCGGTGTGCCGGAGGTTGTTGGCGGAGGTGGAAGGCCCGGCCTGGGACGCGCGAGGGGCGGCGTGCTGGGGGTTGATTGCGTTGGCGTCGGCGGGGTGCGGGGTCTGACCTGGAGTTGGAACACGCTGGTCCGATTCGCGGCGGGTGCTCGTGTGGTCTTCACCCTGCGGCTGCTCGATGTCTTTGTTGAGCTGGGTGGGCGACGGGTGTGGAGCTGTGCGCTGGAGGCCGGCTATGACGACGGGGCGGGGATACAGGCCTACGGCCGGAGCGGTGTGGCCCGCACCGGTGCTCGCGTTGTCGCGGGCCGGGTCAGGCTGGGCGCGCGGGAGACCGGTGGCGATGGGGTCTTCCTGGGGCAAGAGCACCCGCCCCGTGTCGGGGCTCATGTGGTCTCCCCCAGCAGTCGGTCGGTGGGCTCGTCGAGGAGGGTGGGTAGGGCGCGCAGGGTGTGTTGGAGGTCGGTGGCGATGGCGTTGAGCTCGCCTGGGTCGAAGAGTCCGGCTTGGGGGGAGAGCACGGCCGTCCAGCCCGCGTCGGTGGGGACGACGGTGAGGGTGAGTGGGTGGTGGGTGCGTTCGCGGAAGCGGGTGTCGGTGACGGTTAGACCGGGGGCTGGTTCACGTAGGCGGGTTGGGTCTACCGGGTAGTTCTCGAAGACGAGGAGGGTGTCGAAGAGGCGCTCTCGGGCGGTGAGTGTGGTGAGTTCGGGTATCCCGATGTGCTGGTGTTCGACCATCGCCTGTTGGCGTGACTGGGCGTCGGCCAGTGCTTCCGCGACGGTTCCTTGGAGGTGGACGCGGACCGGGACGGTGTTGGCCAGCAAGCCGAGGATGTCCTCCACGCCCGCCACCTCGGGTGTGCGGCAGGCGACCATGGTGCCGAAGGTGACGTCGCGACGGCCTGAGCGGGTGGCGAGGATCGCTGCCCACGCTCCCTGGAGCATGGTGTTGGGGGTCAGTCCCCGGGCCGTGGCCGCGGTGGTGAGGGCGGCGACGGTGTGGGTGGGGACGGTGAACAGGACCGGGTCGGCGGCGGCGACGGTGGAGCGCCTGCCGTGCAGGAGGTGGTCGCCTTCGGGGAGGTCCAGGAGTTCGGTGCGCCAGGCGCGCAGGTCGGTGGTGTGGTCGTGGGCGGCCAGCCATCGGGTGTAGTGGGAGAAGGGGGTGGGGACGGGTAGGTCGGTTTCGGTGTAGTGGGCGAACAGTTCGGTGAGGATGCGCGGGGCTGACCAGCCGTCGGAGAGGAGGTGGTGGGTGGTCAGTACCAGGTCGTGGTGGTTGGGGCCTCGGTGGAGGACGGTGATTCGGAAGAGGGGGCCGGTGGCGAGGTTGAACGGTTCAGCCAGGAGTTCGGCCAGGACCCGGTCTCGTTCGATGTCGTCGACGTCGCGGGTGGTGAAGTCGGGCTCGGGCTGGGTGGGGATGACTTGGACGGCGTGGCCGGGTGGGAACACCGCGCCCAGGTTGGGGTGGCGGGTAAGGAGGTGTGTGCCCGCCGCGCGGAGGGCAGGCAGGTTGAGGGGGCCGTTGAGGGTGAAGACGCCTTGGACGGTGTAGGGGTCGGTGCCTGTGCGTGCTTGGTCGAGCATGAGTTCTTGCAGCGGGGTCAGGGGGAGGATTTCGCCGTCGGGGGTGTCGGTGGTGAGCGCGTGGAGTTCGTGGGCGAAGCGCTCCCCCAGTTCGCCGATCCGGGCGGGGGTGAACAGGGCCGCGGGCCAGGTGAAGCGGACGCCCAGCTCGTTGTCGCGGAGGATGGCGTTCACCATGAGCGCGTGCGGTAGCGGTAGGTCAACGCCGCCGGAGCCGAGGGGGTCGGCGTCCGGCGGGGGCTGCCAGGCGGTTTCCTCGGTGGGCGCGGCGGGGAAGCGGCCGAGGTAGTTCCAGCTGACGTCGGGGTGGCGCACGAGGTCGTCGCCCAGGATGCCGTGGCCGAGGCCGTCGCCCGCGGCGCGCAGGTGTTCGCGAACGGCGCGCAGGGCGGGGGCGGTGCCCGCGGGCGGGTGGATGCGGGCCGGGTGCACGGCGGTGAACCAGCCGACGGTCTGCGACAGGTCGGCCGGACCGGAGAAGTCGGGCCGGTGAGCTGGGCGGCCGTGGCCCTCGAGGGCGACGAGCAGGTCGGGGGCGGTGCCGCGCCAGGCGGCGATCGCGCGGGCGAGGGCGGTGAGCAGGACGGTGTCGGGGGTGGTGCGGTAGGCGGCGGGGAGGGTGGTGACCGCGGCGCGGGTGGTGGCCGGGTCGATCCGGACGTGGTGGTGGCGGGCGGTTGCCGCGGTGTCGCGGGTCGAGTCGAGTGCGGGGAGCGGGCACACGGGGGTGGCGGCGACGCGGTGCCAGTGGGCGCGTTCGCTTTGGCGGGCGGGGGCGGCTTCGCGCAGGGCTGTGGCCCAGCCGAGCAGGGATAGGCCGTGGCGGGGTAGGGGGGCGCCTGCGTGGGCTTGGGCTAGGTCGTCGATCAGGATTCGCCAGGACACGGCGTCGACGACGAGGTGGTGGGCGACGAGGATGAGCCTGCCGAGGCGGTTTGGTCCGGCGTCGATCCAGATCGCGCGCAGGAGTGGGCCGGTGCGGGGGTTCATCTCGGCGCGGGCGCGGGTGATGTGCGCACGGGCGAGTGCGCCGAGGTCGACGGCGGCGGAGAACAGGTCGGCAGTGCTCGCCTGCCCGGACTCGGGAGAGTGCGGTGGCTGATTCGCTGCGGCGCCGGCGATGTGCTCCCAAGCCGGAGCAGCAGAGGCATCGACAGGGGGCGCCGAGGTGGACGCATCCGCGCCAGTCGCCACACTCGCCTCAGGAGCGTCCACTACCGGTCCCGTGGACGGGTCGACCGCTCCGTGGGCGATGTGCTCCTGAGCCGCAGCACTGGAGGCATCAGCGGGGGACGCCGTGGCGAACACGGTGGTGGCGGCGGGGGTGGTCTGTGCGTCCGGGGCGGATACCACGGTGAGGATGTCTGTGCTGGTAACGGCTCCCGCCGCGGGGATGCGTAGTACTAGGCCCGCCTTGGTGTCGGCCAAGTGGGCGCGTAGGGCGTCGTGGCGGGTTAGGAGGGCGTTTAGAGTTTGGTGCCATTCGGTGGTGGTGCTGGGGGGTACGCAGATTTGGACCCATTGGCAGAAGGTGTCCGCGGGGCCGCGTTGGAGTAGGGATCGCATTAGTGGGGTCAGGGGGGCGTCGCCTACTGCTGGGCTGTCTTGTGTGGACTCTGCGGTGTGGCAGCGGGCGGCTATTCCGGCGATTGTGCCGCCTTCGAATACGTCGCGGGCGGTGAGGGTCAGGCCTGCTCGGCGGGCTCTGGAGACTACTCGTAGGGAGACGATGCTGTCGCCGCCGATGTCCAGGAAGGAGTCGTCCAGGTGGACGTTGCCCAGTACTTCGCGGAAGACGGCCAGCAGCGCGGTTTCGGCGGGAGTGGCTGGTTCCCTGGACTCGGTGGAGGTGCGTGGGGCCGGGTCGGGGAGGGCGTCGCGGTTGAGTTTGCCGGTGGGGCCCAGGGGTAGGTGGTCGACCAGGACGAAGGCTGTGGGGACCATGTGGTCGGGGAGGTCGGTGCTCAGGTGTTCGCGTAGTGATGCCGAGTCGGGGGCGGTGTCGTCGGTGGGCAGGATGTAGCCGACCAACCTGCCCTCGCGGACGATTACGGCGCACGCGCGGACATTGGGGTGTCTGCTGAGGACGGTCTCGATCTCGGACAGCTCGATGCGGAAGCCGCGTACCTTGACCTGGTGGTCGGTGCGGCCCAGGAACACCAGTTGGCCGTCGGGGCGCCAGCGGACGAGGTCGCCGGTGCGGTAGCAGCGGGAACCGGGCGGGCCGAAGGGGTCGGCGACGAAGCGTTCGGCGGTGAGGGTGGGGCGGTTGACGTAGCCTCGGGCCAGTTTGGGGCCGCCCAGGTACAGCTCGCCCGCGACGCCGACGCCAACCGGTTGCAGGCCCGCGTCGAGGACGTAGGCGCGGACCTGGGGGTCGGGGCGGCCGATCGGGAGGGGGCCCGGGTCGTCGGGGCGGTAGCGCCACGTGACGGAGTTGATGGTGACCTCGGTGGGGCCGTAGGCGTTGAACAGCGCGCGGCGGTTTCCCCAGCGGTGGGCCAGTTCGGGGTCCAAGCGCTCGGCGCCGATCATGACGAGGACGTCGCGGTCGACCGGGGTGTCGTCGGGGATCGCGGCGACGAAGGACGGCAGCAGGTTCACCCCGGTGACCCGGTGCTCGACGATGTAGTCGAGCAGTTCGTCGCCGGGGACGCGGGCTTCCTCGGGGGCGATGACGGAGGTGCCGCCGGAGAGCAGGGGCAGCATGAACTGCCAGAAGGCCACGTCGAAGCTGGTCGAGGCGAAGTGCAGGTAGCGTTCGCGGGCGCGGATGCCGACGACGTCCTCTTGCAGGGTGACCAGGCTGGGCAGGCCGCGGTGCGGGATGGCGACGCCCTTGGGCTTGCCGGTGGTACCGGAGGTGTAGATGACGTAGGCGATGGAGTCGTCGGTGATGCGGCGCCGGGCGGCGACCGGGTCCGAGTCCCAAGTGGACGTACCGGCGATGGTGGTGGGGTCGATGACCGGCGCGTCGACCGGGATTGCCCGCGAGTCGGGGGTGGCGATCACGGCGGCGGGAGCGATGTCCTCGACCATGTACCGCAGTCGGTCGACGGGGTAGGTCGGGTCCATCGGGACGTGCACGGCACCGGCCTTGAACACGCCGAACAGGGCGACGACCATCTCGATGTCGCGGGTGAGCAGCACCGCGACGGGGTCCTGCGGGCGCACGCCCCCCGCGATCAGGGCGTGGGCGAGGCGGTTGGCGCGGCGGTCGAGTTCGGCGTAGGTGAGGGTGCGGTCGCGGCACACGACGGCCTCCGCGTCGGGGCTGCGGCGCACCCACCGGTCGAACTCCGCCAGGCAGCCCGCCACCGGCCTGCTCGGCTCGGGCCCCTCCCCCATGGCGAGCATCGCCCGGTGTTCGGCGGCGTCGAGGGCGCGCAGCCTGGCGACGGGTCGGTTCGGGTCGGTGACGATCTCCGCGAGGAGAGTGCGCAGCCAACGGCCGTAGCCGCGCACGGTGTCCTCGTCGAAGACGCCCGGCTGGTAGCCGAGGCCGACGACGATCTCGTCCCCCGGAATCACGATCACGGTCAGCGGGTAGTGCGTCGCGTCGGTGATGTCCACGCCCACCAGGTCCAGGCCGGGGGCGAGGGTGGTGCGGTTCCTGCTGGAGAGCGGGAAGTTCTCCATCACCAGCATGGTGTCGAACAGCTCACCCAGCCCCGCCGCGCGCTGTACGTCGGGCAGCCCGACGTGGTGGTGCTCGACCAGGGCGGCGCTCTCGGCCTGCACCCGCGCGAGCACGGAGGTGGCGGTCTCGGCCGCCGCGGCGCGCACGCGCACCGCGATGGTGTTGCCGAGTTGGCCGATGACGCGTTCGACGCCGTCGAGTTCGGCGGGCCTGCCGGAGACCGGGCAACCGAACACCACGTCGTCGCGCCCGGTGAGCCTGCCGAGCAGCACGCCCCACGCGGTCTGGAACACGGTCGTGGTGGTCACGCCTTGCTCCCGGGCGAACGCGCGCAGCTGTCCGCTGAACTCCGCGCCCAGGTTGACGATCACGCGCTCCGGACGGGCCACTTCGGACACCGCGGCGGGAGGCGCCAGTCGGGTGCCTGCCTCGAGGCCGGTCAAAGCGGTACGCCACGCCGCCAAGCCCGCGGTGTGGTCGCGACCGGCCAGCAGGCGGTGGTAGTCGGTCAGGGAAGGCCCGGTCGGGGCGGCGGGGCCGCCGCCGAGTTCGGCGTAGGTCGCCAGGAGGGTCCGGCCGACCAGTGGCATGGACCAGCCGTCGAGCAGGGCGTGGTGGTTGGTGATGACCAGGCGGTGCTCGTCGGGGCCGAGGGTGCACAGCAGGAAGCGCACCAGCGGCGGGGCGGCGGGGTCGAAGGGGCGTTCCAGGTCGGCGCGGCAGTGCTCGGCGAGGAGTCGGGCGCGCTCGTCCGGGGTGTGCCCGGTCAGGTCGACGCGCCGCCAGTCGAGGGTGACCTCGGCGGGGATGACCTGGACGACCTCCCCTCCGGTGGTGGTGTGCAGGTGGACGCGCAGCGCGGGGTGCCTGCGCAGCAGCTCGTGGGTGGCCGCGCGCATCCGGTCGGGGTCGAGGGCGCCGCGCAGCAGGGTCAGTGCCTGCACGACGTAGACGTCGGTGTCCTGGTCGCCGCGGACCTGGGTGTGGAAGGCCAATCCGACCTGGAGGGGCGTGGCGGGCAGGACGTCGAGCACCCGGCCGTGCCGCTCGAGTTCGTCGATGGCGTCCTGGTCGAGAGCGACCAGCGGCAGGTCGGACGGGGTGAGCCCGCCGCCGTGCTCGGCGTGCGCGGCGAGGGCGCCGAGCGCCCGCTCCCACGCGTGCCGCAGGTCGGCGAGCGCCTCCGGGGTGACGACGAGCCCGGCGGCGGTCCACTCGACGGCGATGCGCGGCCGGGTGCCCTCGCGGACGAAGCAGTTGAGGGCGAGTACCTGTTCCAGCGACTTGGTCGCGGGTTCGATGACGGCGAACGGGTCGTCGTCGGGCAGCCGCCACCCGCCGTCGGGCACCGGGGCGAAGCGGCCGAGGTAGTTGAGCAGCACGTCCGGCGGCGGGACCGCGGCGAACTCCGCGCGGGTCTCGGGATCGAGGTGGCGCAGCACGCCGTGGCCGATGCCGTGGTCGGGAACCGCGCGCTTGGCCTCCTTGACCGCGCGCACCAACCGCCCGGCGGCCTGACCGCCGGCGAGCGCGTCGGCCAAGTCCTCGGACGAGCGCACGGCGTCGGCGGGGAGGCGCAAGGGGTGTTCGGCGGTGAACCAGCCGACCGTGCGGGCGAGGTCGAGCCCGGAGTGGTCCCGACCGTGCCCCTCGACGGTGACGGTCACCGCGTCGCGTTCGTCGCCGCGCCACAGCCGCAGGGCGAGGACGAGCGCGGCGAGCAGCACCTCGTCGGAGCCCGCGCGGTAGGCGTTGGGCAGTCCACTGAGGACGGCCGCGCTCGCTTCCGGCGAGGCGACGGTGGTGGTGCGGTACGCGGTGGCCGTGGTGTCGAGAGCCTGGTCCAGCGGACGGGTGCCGACGCGGAAGTCGTCGCGGGCGGCACGCCAGTGGTCGATCTCCGCCCGGCGGGCACCGGTGGCGCCCTGCGCGGCGAGCCGGAGCGCGTGTCCGCGCCACGAGGTGCCTACGGGCGAGAGTTGTTCACCCGCGCAAGCGGCGCGCAAGTCCGCGAGCAGCACCCGCCACGACACGCCGTCGACGGAGAGGTGGTGGATCACGACCACGACCTCGTCCGGCGCGCCCGGCGGCGTGCGCAGCAGCGCCACCCGCACGACCTCGCCCGCGGCCGGGTCGAGTTCGGCGGCCAACGCGGCCGCCGAAGCTGCCGCGTCGTCCCCTTCGGACTCGACGACCTCGGGCCCCGAGAGCCCCGGCGGAGGCACGAGCAGTTCACCGGATGACGAGACCCGCAAGCGCAAGGCGTCGTGGTGGTCGACCAGCGCGCGGACGCCCCGGGCGAGGTCCGCGAGGGTCAGGAACTCGTTGACGCGCAACGCCGTCCACTGCGCATACCCCGCGATCGACGTGTGGTCGGGGTGCGGGTCGAGCAGCGCGCGCACGATGGGTGGCGCGGGCACCGGCCCGGTCGGCTCGTCGACCTCGACCACTCGCGCCTCGTCGAGGTCGCGCCCGGCGGCGGCCAGCGCGGCGAAGCTGCCGCGGCCGAGGAGGTCGCGGGGACGCAGGTCGACGCCGTGTGCGCGCAGCCTGCTGCTGACGCCGATCGCGGTGATGCTGTCGCCGCCGACAGCGAAGAAGTCGTCGTCCGGGCTGACCTGTTCCGCCCCGACGACTTCAGCGACGGCGGCGCACAGCAGCCGTTCCCGCTCCGTGCGCGGAGCACGTCCACCGCTCGCCGAGCGGGGAGCGGGCAGCGCCGTGCGATCGAGCTTTCCGTTGGTGGTCACGGGAAGCGCGTCCAGCACGACCACGGCCGTGGGCACCAGGTGATCGGGCACCCGCTCCGCCAATTCCGCGCGGACCCGGTCCGGGTCGAGCGTGGTCAGCGCGGCGGGGACGACGTAGCCCACGAGCCGGGGCGCACCGGTGTCGGTGCGCACGGCCGCCGCTGCGGCCCCCACCCCGGGGAGTGCGCCCAACGCGGCCTCGACCTCGCCGAGTTCGACCCGGTGGCCCCGAACCTTGACCTGCCCGTCGCGGCGGCCCAGGTACGCCAGACCCCGGCCCGGTACCCAGCGGGCCAGGTCGCCGGTGCGGTACATCCGGTCGCCGGGGGCGCCGAACGGGTCGGCGAGGAACCGCTCGGCGGTGGCGCCGGGCCGGTCGAGGTAGCCGCGCGCCAGGTGCGGGCCCGCCAGGTACAACTCCCCCGCACTGCCCGGCGGCACCACGCGCAGCGCGTTGTCCAGCAGGTAGACGCGGGTTCCGGGGACCGGGAACCCGATCACCGGGTCGCCGCCGTCGAGCCAGGCGCCCACACTGTCCACAGTGGCCTCTGTCGGCCCGTAGAGGTTGCGTGCGGCTATGCCGGACGCGGCCACCCGACGCCACAGCGCGGGCGGCGCGGCCTCCCCACCGAGGATGAGCAACACCGGTCGATGGGGGCCGTCGAGCAGTCCCGCGTCCACCAAGGGAGCGGCCATCGACGGCGTGGTGTCGACGACGTCGATGCCATCACGCGTCAGCGCGGAGACCAACGCGGTCGCGTCGCGTGCCGTGTCGGCGTCGTAGACGTGCAGTTCGTGCCCGCACAGCAACCACAGCAGCTGGTCGAGCGCGGAGTCGAAGGCGAACGAGTACGTGTGCGCTGCCCGCAGCCGCCGTCCCGCCGCCCGCGTGGCGCGGGTCACCGTGGTGGACCGGTGGTGGTGCACGAGCGAGGCCAGACCGCCGACCCGCCCCAGCACGCCCTTGGGGGTGCCGGTGGAACCGGAGGTGAAGATGACATAGGCGAGGTGGTCGGGATGCCGAGGCGCCGACAGCTCCTCAGTGGACAACGGAGCGCCCGACAACGCGGCCAGTTCGGCGCGAACCTCCGGCGCGTCGAGCACCAGGCGCGGCACCTCCGGCGGCACCACGTCGACGGTGGCCGCCGAGGCGAGCGCGAGCACCGCACCCGCCTCGGTGACCGTCGCGCGCAGCCGCGGCGCCGGGTGCTCGATGTCGAGCGGGAGGAACGCGGCGCCCGCCTCCAGCACCGCCAGCAAGGCGACGACGAGGTCAGCAGACCGGTCCAGCGGCAGCGCGACCACGTCGTCGGCACCGACACCGCGCGCCCGCAGCGCCCGCGCCAGCCTGCGCACCTCGACGACCAACTCCTCGACGCTCAGCCGCCGCGCCCCGCACACCAATACCGTCTGTCCACAGTGGTCGACGAGCAGATCGGCCAACAGACCGGGCACATCGCGCGGCACCCCCGGCACGGCCTCGACTCGCCACGCGTCGAGCAGCGCCACCAAGTCCTCGGGCCCGACCAGCTCGACCCGCCCGACCACGGGCGCGTCCGAGTCCGTCAGGCCCCGGATCAGCGCGCACAACGCGTCCAGCCTGCGGTCGACACCCGCCTGGTCGTGGGTGCGGGCGTCGACCTCGAAGCCCAGCAGCACCCCACCATCACCAGTGGGCAGCACGCTCAGCCCCATGTCCTCCGGCGGTCCGCCCGCGACGTTGCGCATGGTCCCGGTGGACCCGGCGAAATCGATCGCGAGGTCGAACGCCTTGAGGTTCACCCCGCGCCCGTGCAGCAACGCTCCCGCGCCGGGCACGGCCAGGTCGCGGGGCAGGTCCTCGCCGCGGTAGCGCTGGTGCGCGCGCATTTCCCGCATCGCCGTGGCCACCCGCGCGGTCAGCTCAGCCAGCCCGTCGCCGCCGAACACCTTGACCCGCAGGGGAAGCACGTTGACCGCCATGGCCGGTGTGCGCAGCGCGGACCCGAACCGGCACATCAACGGCAGCGCGAACACCACGTCGTCACGGCCCAGCACCCGGTGCAGGAACGCGGCGTAGCAGGCGATGAGCGCCTCACCCCACGTCGCGCCAACGCTCTCCGCGACCTCGCGCAGCCGGTTGAGGTCGGCGGTGGGCAACACGGTCCGAGCGGTGACCGTGCGCTCGGGAAGCCCGGTTCCCCCCGCGATGTCGTCGAGGTCGGGCAACGGGGTGAACCGCGCGCGCCAGTACGCCCGGTCCTGTGCGGCCCGCTCGCTCGCGAGGTAGGCGCGGTCGGCGGCCACTACGTCGGCGAACCGGCCGAACGGAGACGGCGCAGGCAGGCTCCCGCTCACCAGAGCTGTGTAGTGGGCCGCGGTGCGACGGGCCAGCATGGCCGCGGTGTAGCCGTCGAACACCAAGTGGTGGCCCAGCTGCGTGAACCACACCTCCCGGTCGGTCAGGCGCAGCACCGTGTGCGAGAACAGCGGGCGTTCCACCATCTCCCGGCACGCCTCGGCCACCCGGCGGCGCTCCGAGTCGACCAGCGCGTGCGCGGCGGCCACCGGGTCCGGCGCGCCGCGCAGGTCGACCACCTCCGGCAGCGGCACCGGCTCGGCGGAGATCTCCTGGCGCGGTCCGTCCGGGGTGGTGAACACCCGCAACCGCAGGCTGTCCGCCTCCTCGGTGGTCGCGCGGATCGCCGCGCGCAGCGCCTCGACGTCCACCGGGCCACCGCCGCCGATCTCCAGCACGTCACCGACGACGTAGTACGGCGAGTCCGGCTCCAGGCGCTGCGCGTCCCAGATGCCGCGCTGGGCGCGGGTCAGTTCCCAGGACGTCTCGGGTGAGCAGGCCGACTCGGACCGGGTGCCGGGGTGGGCGTGGGCTGTGCTCAACGCGATCTCCTGGTGTCGGGGGTGGTCAGAGGGCGGGGACGACCATCGGCGTGCCGGTCACCGGGTCGGGCACCACCACGCAGGGCAGCTCGAAGACCTTGGTGATCAGCGCGGCGTCGACGACCCGCGCGGGCGCGCCCTCGGCCACGATCTGGCCGTCGCGCATGGCGACGACGTGGTCGGCGTAGCGGCAGGCCTGGTTGATGTCGTGCAGCACCGCGATCACGGTGCGGCCCTGGTCGCGCAGCCGGGCCAGCAGTTCCAGCAGCTGGTACTGGTGGGCGATGTCGAGGAACGACGTCGGCTCGTCGAGCAGCAGGTGCGTCGTGCGTTGCGCCAAGACCAGCGCGACCCACACCCGTTGCCGTTGACCGCCGGAGAGTTCGTGCACCGGACGGTCGGCGAGGTCGGCCACACCCGCTGCTTCCATCGCCTCAGCGACGCTGCGCTCGTCCTCTTCGGACCAGGTCGACAGCAACGACTGATGGGGGAAACGGCCGCGCGCGACGAGTGCGCGTACTCGTACGTCCTCGGGCGCGACCGGTTCCTGCGGCAGGAAACCCAAGGCGCGCGCGAGTTCCTTGTTCGGGTACGTGCTCACCGCCCGCCCGTCGAGCTGGACGGCGCCCGCCGAAGGGCGCAGCAGCCGTACGAACGCGCGCAGCAGCGTCGACTTGCCGCAGGCGTTCGGGCCGACGATGGCGGTGAAGGCGCCGTCGGGCACGTCCAGGGACAGCCGGGTGGAGACCACCCGGTCGTCGTAGCGCAGGGTCAGGTCCCGTGCGGTCAGGCGGGTCATGCGCGCCCGACCTTCCTGGCGAGCAGCCAGATCAGGTACGAGCCGCCGACCGCGGTGCTGACCACCCCGGCGGGCAGGGGCACCGGCGCGAGCAGCACCTGGGCCAGCAGGTCCGTGCCCAGCAGCAGCACCGCGCCGGTCAGCGCGGCCGGGAGCATCGGGACACCGGGCGCGGCGGCCACCCGCCTGCCGATCTGCGGGGCGGCCAGCGCGATGAACGCGATCGGCCCGGCCACGGCGGTCACCGTCGCCGTGCAACCCACGCCGATGAGCACCAGCTCCAGCCGCAGCCGCTCCAGCCCGACCCCCGTGGCGACCGCGACCTCCCGACCCAGCCCCGCCTGCTGCGCGTCCCGCGAGCGCGCCGCCAGGAACACCAGCAGGACACCGAGGACGACGAACGGGACGCCGACGTCGTCCCAACCGAGCCCGTTGAGCGAGCCCGCGCTCCAGCCGACGGCGGCGATCGCCACCTCCAGCTCCGCGCGCAGCACGATCCACGAGTTGACCGCGGTCAACATGGCGTTGACCGCGATGCCGATCACCACCAGCCGCAGCCCGGAGAGCCCACCGGACCGGGAGAGCAGGTAGACCAGGGTCGCGGCCACCAACCCGCCCAGCACGGACCCCGTGATGAGCTGCGCCGAGGACCCGGAGAGCACGGTGAGCACCACGAGTGCCCCGGTGTAGGCGCCCGCGTCGAGGCCGATGACCTCCGGGCTGCCCAACGGGTTGCGGGTGACGCCCTGGAAGATCGCCCCCGCCACGCCGAGCGCGGCGCCGAAGACCACGGCCGCCAGCACCCGCGGCAGGCGCCACTGGCGGATCACCACACCGGAGTCGCCGCCTGCCCCCGTCAGCGCGGCGAACACCTTGGCCGGACTCGCCCAGACCGCGCCGTGGCACAGACCGAGCAGCGCCAGACCGGCGATGACGACCAGCGCGACGACGCTGACGACCAGGGTTCGGCGTTCGACGCGGATCGAGAAGCGCCCGCGGCGCAGGACGACGGCGGTCACAGCGGCGCCGCCCCGTAGCGGCGGACGGCCCAGATGAGCACCGGCCCGCCGAGGAACGCGGTCACGAACGCCACCGGCACCTCACCGGTCGGCAGCAGCACCCGCGACCCCACGTCGGACACCAGCAGCAGGACCGGTCCGATCACCGCGGCGTAGGCGACCAGCCACGGCACCGAGCCGCCCGCCGCGCGCCGGGCCAGGTGCGGCACGATCAGCCCCACGAACAGGATCGGCCCGGCGACCGCGGTCGCCGCGCCCGCCAGCACCGTGATCAGCACCAGCGCGCCCGCCCGGACCCGCGACACGTTCGCGCCGAGGCTGCGCGCGACGGTCTCGCCGAGCGCCAACGCGTTGAGCTGCCTGCTCAGCAGCGCGGACCCCACCAGCGCCGCCGCGATGGCCAGCAGCGGCACCAGCATCGGCGCCTGCTCCCGACCGGCCAGCGACCCCACCGCCCAGAACCGGTACGCGTCGAAGACATCCGGCAGCAACAGCCGCAGTCCCAGCGACAGCCCGGACAGCACCGAACTCAGCGCCACCCCGGTGAGCACCAGCCGCAGCGGCGAACCCCAGCCCACCGCGAAGACCACGACCGTCGCCAACACACCGCCGACCACCGCCAGCGCCAACTCCCCCACGGCAGAGGCGGCGGCACCCATCGCGGACCCGACGGTGATGGCGAACCCGGCGCCGGTGGTGACCCCGAGCACCCCCGGCTCGGCCAACGGGTTCCGTGAGATCACCTGCACCAGCACGCCCGCGACGCCCAAGGCCGCGCCCACGCCGATGGCCAGCAGCGCGCGGGGCGCGCGGATGTGCCGCACCACTGAGTCGTTCGCGGTGTCCGACGGGGCGAACAGCGCCCGCAGCACGTCCTCCGGCGCGATGGGGTGCGCGCCGATGCCGAGGCTGACCACCGCGACCGCCAGCAACGCGACGAGCGCCACGACGAGCCACGCGACGCGCGCTCCCGACCGTAGTCGCGCGGGTGGGACCTGGACGGTGGTCACGACGTCAGCAGCGGTGCGAGCGCTTTGTCGACCGCGTCGGCGGTGGCCATCGCCGAGCCGTACGTCGTGGCCTCCGTGTAGCGCAACGGGAACGCCTTGCCCGCCTTGACCGCGGGCAGCCCCTTCCAGAGCGGCGAGTCCAGCACGTACTGCACGCCCTTGGGGTTGGAGCCGTCCGCGTTGACCGTGTAGGTGATCACCTCGGCCTCGGCGAAGGCGGTGGGCAACTCCTCGATCGACGGGTACTCGCTGACGTCCTTGGAACCGCCACCCCGCACCTTGACCTGGCCGTAGTAGTTCGCACCGAGGTCTTGGGCGACGTTGGTGCCCCAGGAACCGTTGAACTCGCGCTGGAAGTTGCCGTTGGCGATCTCGCCGTAGGCACCCAGGTGCGCGAACTTCAGTCCGGGTAGGACACCCGCGTACTTCGCGGCCAGCGCCTTCGTCTTGGTCTGGTAGGCGTCGCGGATGGTGTCGAAGGTGGCCAGCGCGCCCGCCGCGTCGGCCTGCCTGCGCGAGAGGTCCCGCCACGCGGAGGGCAGCGAGGGACCGATCGCCACGACCGGCGCGATGGCCCGCAGCCGCGCGATGTCGATGTCGGCGAGCACCGGCTTGGGCACGCCGATCACGATCAGATCGGGCTCGAGCTGGGCGATCGCCTCGTAGTTGGTCTCGGCGGCGGACTCGCCTGCCACCTTGGCCAGCCGGTCGTAGGTGGCGCGGATCTCCGGGGTCATCATCGGCAGCCCGCGCCGCCAGGTGGAGATCCCGACGAGCGGCGCGTTGGCCTCCATCAGGGCCGGGACGGCGTAGCCGGTGGCCACGACGCGCTTCGGCGAGACCGGGATGGTGATGTCGCCGTTGTCCGCGGTGAAGACCCGGGTGGCGCCCGCGGGTGCGGCGGGCTCGCCGGGGCCGGAGCCGCACCCGGCGGCCAAAGCGGCGAGCACGAGCGCACCGGCGATGCGGGCGGATCTGGGGACGCGCATGGGAGATTCCTTCAGCAGGTTGGTTGATCGCGACCGGGGGGCTCAGTCGTCGTGCTCGTCGTCGAAGTCGACGACACCGCGCTTCCAGTAGCCGGTGATGTCGTGGTCGGTCTTGTCCAGGCCCAGTTCGTCGCGGACCCAGCGGCGCAGCGGCTTGATCGAGCCCGCCTCGCCCGCGATCCACACGTAGACCCGCTCACCTTCGGGGACGCGCACTGCCCGCACGGCACGGTCGAGCAGACCGGGCTCGGCACCGTGCAGCCACTGGACTTCGACGCCCTCGGGGGCGCTCAGCTCGATGTGCTCGCTCGCGTCCGCCACCTCGATGAACGCCCAACCGCGCGCGGTGCGGGGCAGTTCCTCGAGCCAGCGGGCGATGGCGGGTAGCGCGGTGAGGTCGCCCGCGAGGAGGTAGCGGTCGTAGTTGTGCGGGACGATCAGGCCGCCGGGAGGGCCCGCGATGTGCGCGACCGCGCCGGGTTCGACGGCGCGCGCCCAGTCGCTGCCCAGTCCGTCCGGGTGCAGGGCGATGTCGAGGTCGAGTTCGCCGGTGACCGGGTCGTAGCGGCGCACCGTGTACTCGCGGGAGGTGGGCGACGGCTTGGGCCAGCGCAGCATGTCGCCGTTGGGCTCCGGCAGGCGCAGGGTGCCGTCCGGGTCCGGGAACAGCACCTTGACGTGCTCGTCGGGCGCGTGCGCCTCGAACCCGGCGGTCCCCGGGCCGCCGAGGGTGACCCGCAGCAGACCGGACCCGACCATGGCCGTGCGCACCACCACCGCGGCGCGCACGCGGATCGGGTAGCCCACCTTCTCCGCCGCGGTGCCCGCGCGGACCTCGGCGATCCGCTCCCGGTGGCGGTGCCGGTGGTCGACCCGGTTCACGCGCCCGCCCCGGTCACCAGTCGGGTCCAGCGGTCCAACCGGGGTTCCTCGGCCAGGTCGGCGAACTCCACCTCGGGCGCGCCCGCCGCCCGCCAGCGCTCCAGCAGGGCCATGGTGCGCATGGAGTCCAGGCCCAGGTCGAGCAGGTCGGCCTCCGGGGTCACCTCCGCCGGTGCGCAGCCGAGCACCTCGGCGATGTCCGCCCGCACGCGGTCGCCGGTCAGCGCGCCCGCCTCGGGGGCGCTCATCGCCCGGCTCCCGCCGAGACCGGCGCCGACAGCTCGGTCAGCGCGTCGGCGGTGGTGATCACGGTGCCGCAGCACTGCGCGACGTACTCGCAGGCCCGGTCGTGGTGCGCGCGGGAGAAGTCGGCCACGGCGTCGGCGACCAGGATCGGCCGGATGTCGGACATGAACGCCTCCACGGCGGTGGCCTGGAGGCCGATGTGCGCGTAGACCCCGGTGATCAGCAGCTGGTCGCGGCCCGCCGCGGCGAGCCGCGCGCGCAGCGGGGTGCGCTGGAACGCGCTGTAGCGCCACTTGGTGAGCACCGTGTCACCCGGCCTCGGGGCGAGTTCGGCGACGACGTCCGCCGCGCGCGGGTCGCGGTCGATGACCCCGCCGATGCCCGGGCCCCAGAACTCGGTGAGCAGGCCCCGGTCCGCGGCGCTCTGGCGACCCGGCTGGGCGGTGTAGAACACCGGGACGCCCGCGGCGCGCGCCGCGTCGAGCAGGGCGGCGGTGTTGGCGAGCACCTGCGGGATCGGCGCGCCCGCGAAGGGGGCGAGGAAGTAGCGCTGCGCGTCGTGCACGAGCAGCGCCGCCCGGGCCGGGTCGGGCCGCCAGTCGACCCGGCCCACGGGCAGCTCGGACGCCGTGGGCAGCGGGTAGCCCGCGATCTTGGGTAAGGACACCGGTCACGCCTCCCTCACGAGTGCGGCCAGCGCCGCCCTCAGTTCACGTTTGCTGGTCTTGCCGACACCGGTCACCGGGAACGCCGCGACGACCTGCACCAGGTCCGGCACCTTGAACGCGGCGACCCCGCGCTCGCGGATGAACCGGCGCAGCACGGGCCCGGTGGGCGCGGCGCCGGGAACGGGCACGACGTAGGCGCAGGTGCGCTCGCCGAGGTACTCGTCGGGCACCGCGACCACGGCGGCGTCGAGCACGTCGGGGTGGGCCATCAGGTGGTCCTCGACCTCCTCGGCGGCGACCTTCTCCCCGCCCCGGTTGATCTGCTCCTTGGCGCGGCCGACGACCTCCAGGTGCCCGGTGGGGCCGCGCCGCACCAGGTCGCCGGTGCGGTAGAAGCCGTCCGGGGTGAACGCCTGGGTGTTGTGCTCGGGCGCGCGGTAGTAGCCGCGGATCGTGTACGGGCCGCGGGTCAGCAGCGCCCCGGTCTCCCCCTCCGGCACCAGGTCGTCGGAGCTCGCCGACGGGTTCTCCGGGTCGACCAGGCGGACCTCGTCGTCTAGCGAGATGGGTCGTCCCTGGGTATTCAGCACGAGGTCGTCGGGGTCGTCGAGGCGGGTGTAGCAGACCAGTCCCTCGGCCATGCCGAACACCTGCTGCAACCGCGCACCCAGCGCGGGTCCGACGCGCTCGGCCAACTCGCGTCCGCACTTGGCACCGCCGACGAGCAGAACCTCCAAAGTGGACAGGTCGTGCTCGGTGCGCGCGGCGGCCTGGGCCCAGGTGGCGGCCAGCGGCGGTACCACGCCGGTGATCGTCACGCCCTCGCGGTCGATGAGCCGGAACGCGGTGTCGGGGTCCGGGCGCGGCGACAGCACGACCTTCGCCCCGACGTGCAGCGCGCCCAGGATTCCCGGTGAGCTGAGCGGGTAGTTGTGCGCGGCGGGCAGGGTGGCGAGGTACACGCTGTCCGGTCGCAGCGCGCAGATGCGGGCGCTTTCCCTGACGCTGTAGAGGTAGTCGTCGTGGGTGCGTGGGATCAGCTTCGGCAATCCCGTGCTGCCACCGGAAAGCTGGAGGAACGCCACGCTCGCGGGGTCCGGGTCGGGCAGCTCGCGCGCGGCGGTCGCGGACAGGTCGTCGAACGCGGCCGACCCCACCACGTGGACTTGGCGCACCGAAGGCACTTCAGCCGCCACGGCGTGCGCGAGGGCTTCGTGATCGTGCCTTTCGTGCGTGCCGACGGTGAGGATCGCGGCGGCCTCGCTCTGCTCGGCGAAGTGGCGCAGCTCGGTGTGCCGGTGGGCGGGCAGCGCGAACACCGGCCAGGCGCCGACCCGCCACAACCCGAACAGCACCGGCACGAACTCGGGCACGTTGGGCAGCTGGACGACCACCCGGTCGCCCGCGCGGATCCCGGCGTCGGCGAGGCCCGCCGCGATCGAGTGGGCGCGGCGGTCGAGTTCGGCGTAGTCCCAGCGGCTGGTGGCGCCGTCCCGCTCCCCCACCACGGCGGTGCGGGTGGCGTGCGCGTCGGCCAGCGCGGTGAGCAGCGCGCCGAAGGTCTGCCCGCGCCAGTGGCCCGCCGCGCGGTACCGGGCGGCGACCTCCGGCGGCCACGGGGTGTGGTCCATCACCGCTCCCACGCGCCGAGCGCCCGCAGCAGGGTGCGGAACTTCGCGCCGGTCTCGGCCAGCTCCGCGTCCGGGTCCGACCCGGCGACGACGCCCGCGCCCGCGAACAGGCGCACCGCCGCGTCGCACACCTCGGCGCAGCGGATGGTGACCACCCACTCGCCGTCGCCGCGCGCGTCGGTCCAGCCGACCAAGCCGGTGAAGTAGCCGCGGTCGAAGGGTTCCAGGGCGGCGATCGCGTCGCGCGCGCCGTCGACGGGCACCCCGCACACTGCGGGCGTGGGGTGCAGCGCCTCGGCGATGGCCAGCGACGAGGCACCGGGGTCGGTGGGGTCGGCGATCCGGCCGGTGATCCTGGTGGAGAGGTGCCACATGGTCGGCGTGCCGACCACGGTGGGCTCGGCGGGCACGACGAGGTCGCGGCAGAACCGACCGAGCACCCGCGCGACCTCGGCCGCCACGTGCGCGTGCTCGGCGCGGTCCTTGGCCGAGGCCAGCAGCGCGGCCCGGCGCCTGCGGTTCTCCGCCTCGTCGGCCACCCGCGGCGCCGACCCGGCGAGCGGGTTGGCCACCACCTCGGTGCCGCGCCGCGACACCAGCAGTTCCGGGCTGGCGCCGACCAGCGTGCGCGGGGCGGGGTCGCCGGGCGCGCTGACGTCGACGGCGAAGGCGTGCGCGGTGGGATCGGCGCGCACCAGCCGGGCGAGCAGCGCGGGCACCGCGACCGGGGCGTCGGCCAGCAGATCGAGGCACCGTCCCAGCACGACCTTGGCCAGTTCGCCACCGGCGATCCGCTCCAGCGCGCGGCGCACGGCGTCGGCGTAGTGGGACGGTTGCGGTCGAGGGGCGATCGTCCACGCGGGTGCGACCGCCGCCCCGGTGGGACCGTCGCCGGTGGGCGCGCAGGCCCGGCGGACGAGCGCGGGCACGACCAGGCTCGCCGGGCCGTCCGGGCGGAAACCGATGGCGCCCACCACCATGGGGTGGTCGACACCCGCCCGGGCCGCGGCGGCCAGCGCCGCGGACACGGCGCGGGCGCGGTCGCCGTCGCGGGTCTCGACCGTGGCGTGCACGCCGTCGGCGAGGATCGAGCCGTGCGCGGAGGAGTAGTAGAACGAGCCGGGCAGGTAGGCGGATAACAGGTCTGCCGCCCGGTGGACAGGGCGGGGACGCACCAGGACAGCAGGAGACACGCCAGGATTCCCTTTCGTGACAGCGGTTCGGGACACGGGCTGGACGTCGTCCCGCCGATTCCGCTCGTGCTTCTCAGCGGTGGCCGCGCGGGCGGGCGACTAGGCGCACAACGTGGCGCCACCGTCCACGTAGAGGTTCTGCATGGTGATGTGCCGCGCGCGGTCGGAGACCAGGAAGACCACGGCGTCGGCCACGTCGGCGGGGTCGGCGATGCGCTTGAGCGGGATACCGACGCGGAACTGCGCGGGGTCGCCCGCGATGACCCGCTCCGGCCCGTTGCCGTCGGTCCAGAGCGCGCGCTGCATCGCGGTGTCGGTCGAGCCCGGCGAGACGATGTTGCAGCGCACCCCCGACCCGGCGAGTTCGAGGCCGAGGCACCGGGTGAGCATGGTGGCCGCCGCCTTGGACGCCGCGTAGGCGGCCATGCCCGTGCGCGGCACGCCCGCCGCGTTCGAGCCGACGGTGACCAGCGCCCCGCGCCCGCGTGAAACCATGCGGTGGGAAATTTCCCGCAGCACGAAGAACACACCGGTCGAGTTGACCGCGAACGTGCGCGCCCAGTCCTCAGTGCTGGTCGCGCCGACGGAAGCCGGGTGCAGCACCCCCGCCGCGGACACTCCGATGTCGAGCGGGCCGAGGTCGCGCTCGACCTCGGCCACGACCCGGGCGAACGCGTCCTGGTCGGTCACGTCCACCGGGAACGGCACCACCGACCCGCCGGTGCGGTCCGCCGTCTCCTTGAGCCCGTCGACGTCGATGTCCACCCCCGCAACGGAAACACCCTCACGGGCCAGCGCATCGGCGACGGCGGCACCGATCCCCCGCGCGGCACCGGTGACCAACGCGGTACGGCCGGACAACCCGGTCACCCCGACCACTGGCGTCTCCCTTCACGGTGAAATAGCCAAGCCTCCCCTAAGTTAGCCATTCACAGTCCGGTTACGCGACAGCTGCGCCCGCACTCTCATCCACATTTTTGCCGGTTACACATTAACTTCGCTATACCAGACCAAAGGTTCCATGACCACGCGTTTGGCTCATCGAGCCGCATACCCGCCACGACCGGACACCTCGTTGCGGACGCAACCGAATATCTTTCGCGTCAGGCGCGGGAAACCGACTCCACGACGGCCGCGACTATCTCCTGTGGACGAAAACGGGCGTCGCCGAAATAGTCCACGTGGGATGGACAATCGTGTCGGGCGGTACCGGGATGGCCGCGCTCCGTCGGAATCAGCCCGCGGTGAGTCGAGCGGGGCGGTAGGCGATCGGATCAGGCCCCAGGGTGTCCAGCGCGTCGTGGAGGGAGTCCGCGGGCTCGTCGCCGGGGTGCTCGACGGCCCGCACCAGCCACCCGTCCCCGAGCGGCCGGGAAGCGTGCGCGGGCAGGGCCGCGAGTCGCTCGCGCAGCTGGTCGGTGAGCCCGGCACCGGAGACGTAGGTCCAGGGTCCGAACTCCTCCGGCAGGACGGAGCCGGGGAGGAGCCGCCTGGACGCGTAGCTCGGCTCGTGGCTGTCGACGTGCCACGCGGTCAGGTGCGCCAGGCTCGGCCCGAGACCGGTCACGAGCTGTGTCGCGAGGGAGAGCGCCATCTCCCACTCCGGCCCGAGCGGGTCCGGCTCGTCCAGGTGGACCGTCAGGAACAGCTCAACGGACGCCCCCGGGTCGGCGTCGCCGAGCATCAGCTGGACCCAGGAATTGGCGGCCGGGTAGGCGGGGTGCTTGAGGGCAACCGTCACCGCCTCCCCTTCGCCACCGAGGAAGCGGGCGCTGCGGGCACCGCTCGGCTGGAACCCCGCGCCACCGAAGGTGCCCAGCGCGGCGACGGCTCCGCGCAGAACAGCGCTCTCCGGCATGTTGACCGCGCCCGCCGCCAGTACCAGCACGCTTCCCGCCA
This sequence comes from Actinokineospora auranticolor, assembly GCF_041897805.1. GTDB lineage: Bacteria > Actinomycetota > Actinomycetes > Mycobacteriales > Pseudonocardiaceae > Actinokineospora > Actinokineospora auranticolor. The sequence goes on along the minus strand of NZ_CP154825.1, from coordinate 2,402,853 downwards.
TGTACGAGTCGCCCACGTCCCTCACCTCCTCCAGATCACGGTGATGTGTTTTTTCCCGCCGTGTTCGATGGCATCTTCGATGACCTCCTGGAACGCCGCCTTCGAACGCGGGTCAAGGCTATCGAACTCGGGCCAGTCGATGATGTGCTCGACGTACTTCCCTTGACTGCCATCGATTTGCCCGAACAGTTGCTCTCTCAAGCCCGCCACTCGCTTGTCCCTGACGTCGTCGCTGAGCTTACCGGTCACATGCTTGTACTCGACCATGACGTGCCGCGAGCGGCCCTCGACGTGCGCTCGGAAGGTGTAGTCGACGCGCTTCTTCCCGACATGGACCTCGATGCCGGTCAACTCACCGTTGTTCTTGAGGAAGTTCACGATGGCTTCCATCTGCTTGCGGACCCCCACATTGAGGGGCTGGAACTTGTTGGCGCCCGAAGCCAACGAGTTCGCCAGGCCGTCGGGGTCGTCGCCCTCGAGATCCGGTGCTTCGTCCCGCTTCAGTTTGTCCCGGTACGCGGCGATCGTGTCGCGATAGACCTTGATCACCTCCATCTCGACCCGGAGGATGCCTGGACCCTTCTGCACCAGGTCGGCCGAGTCGACGTGCACCATGGGAAAGCTGCCCGGGGCGGCCGAGCCGAACCCGGGTGCGCGCTGAATCTGCAGGAACGAGTAGTCCCCGCCGTACAGGTACTTCCCGCTGTCCGTCCGCACGTCGTAGCCGAACAGGTCCTTGGGGACGCCGGCGATGAGCGTACCGAGCCACGGTTCGATGGGGTTCTTCGCCGCGAAGATCTCCTTGAGCGCGTCGGCCAGTTGTCGCTGCTGGCCCGCCAGCTCCTGCTGCTTCGCGGTCAACTTCTTCCTGCCCGCGTCCTCATCGGACTTGGGCACGTGCACCGCGAGCTTCGCGATCTCGTTCGCCTGGTCACCCGCGGCCTCCGCCAGCCGACGCGCGGCCCGCGCCTCTTTCCTGACCTTCGGATCGGTCTTCTCGTCGGCGATGACGTGGTCGAGGTAGTTCAGGAGCGACTGCTCGCGGCTGGCCACCATGAGCGTGGCCGTGCTGCCGGACACCACGAACCAAAGCCGGTGCGTGTGCCGGTCGGCGGAGAACGTGACCACCGCCCAGTCCGGCTCCAGCCGCCGCACGTCGCCCGGCCGTGCCTTGGTCGGGGGCTGGGTCTTCCCCGGTGGCGTCTTCCCCGGTGGCGTCTTCTCCGGTCGCGTCTTCTCCGGATGCCCCTTGTCGGGCCGCTGCTTGGCCGGGGGCCGCCCCTTCTTCGGCCGGTCCTTGCCGGGACGCGCCTTGCCGAACTCGTCCTTGACCGTCTTCGTGATGGCCTTGACCTTGGCCAGCACCCCCTTGGCCAAACCGACGATCTTGTCGATGACCCAGTCCACGGCCTGGTTGACCGGTTTGGCCAGCTTCTGGAAGACGTCCTTGATCTTGCCCGCGATGCCGCCCACGCCCAGCAGTGCGGCCAGCATGCCGATCAGGAGCGGGATCGAGCGGGCGAGGGCCTTCTCGACCAGGCCGGGTACGCCGCCACCGCCGCCCTTGGCGATGGCGATCACCGCGTCCAGGACGGTGTTGACGAACTCGATGATCCGGCTGCCGTTGGTGACGATGAACCGGATGATGTCGATGATCATCTTGCAGGCGCGGATGAACGCCGACGCGGGGTTGAACAGGGAGATGATCCAGGTGATGCCCGCGACGATGATGGTCGGCAGCAGGAACGACACCAGGTTGTCGACGAGGTTCTTCTTCAGGTCCCCGACCCGCGACTTGAGGTCGTCCCACAGCGCCTTCACGCCGTGTTTCCGCGCCTCCACGACGATCGGGAGGGCGTGCTCGCCGACCTCGATCGCGGTCATGGCCTCCTTGGGGAGCTTCGTGGCCAGGCGCGCGCGCAGGCCGGCCCAGGTCAGGCCGAGCAGACCGGCGACCAGCAGCACGATGCCCAGCACGTCGAAGGTGGCGGGCAGCACGATGCCCGCGGTGGCGGCGGTGCCGAGCAGCCACGACAGCACCCCCTGCTCGAGGTGGGCCTTGGCGTTCTCCTTGAACCGCGTCAACCCGCCGCCGACCGCGCGCACCAGGTTGCCGAGGAAGCCGATGGGGTCCTTCAGGATGCCCAGGACGGCCTGCGCCGCCTTGGCGAGCACGCCGAGCAGGAGGTCCTTCAGTTCGAGGATGGTCTTGATGACGCCCTTGACGGCATCGATCGCCTTGTCGACGAAGCCCCGGTTCTTCTCCTTCTCCGCGGCGATCTCGTCGTCGACCGACTTGACGGCGTCGGTGTACTTCGTGGCCAGGGTGTCGACGAGCGCGCTGCTCTTGTCGTCGACGGACTGGGTCAGCTGGTCGAACTTGTCGGCGAACCCGGCGGCGGCCTCCGTGCCGAGCGCCTTGAGGTCCTTGGGCAGCTTCTCGACCTCGGCCCTGAGTTCGTCGCGGCCCTTGGCGATGCGCTGCTTCGCCCTGGTCAGCTCCCGGCCGACGGTGTCCGCCACCCCGGAGATGACCTGGCGCATCCGCTTGACGTAGTGGTCCCGGGCGTCGACGAAGATCTGGTTCGCCTCGTCGGGGAGGCCGAAGAGCTTGTCGTGCCCCCACTTGACCACGCCCCACGCGCCGCCGTACCGCCGGTCCTTGTACTCGTCCATCTTGCGGCGGTGTTCGGCGGTGAACGCGTCGCGGGCTTCCTTCTCGCCCTGGGTGAACTGGTCGTCGACCAGCTTGTCCAGGCCGGTGAGGATGCCTTCGACGTCGGTCTTCATGACGTCGAAGACCTTCTGCAGGATAGCCGTTACCTGGGCCCGCTTGTCCTCGTCGCTGGACTTCGCGTTCGTCTTGCCGGTGCCGACCTGCTGACCGGTCCGCACCCGCTGGTTGGTGATCGCGCCCATGGCGGTGGTGCCGAGGCGCTTGGCCTGCGCGGTGGTCCGGTGCAGCTGTGCGGACTCGTGCTCGCGCAGCTGCCCGGGCGCGGTGTCCGAGTGCTGCTCCGCGGCCTTCTTGTCCTTCACCGCCGCGTCGAACGACGGTTCGTTCGACTTCCGCAGCTGCGGCTCGGTGACCTGCGCGTCGGCCATCTCCTGGTTGACGCGCGCGGGCCCGGCCGACATGTCCGTGGCCGACGGCGGGAGCTTGTCCGGCGTCGCCTTCGCCGGGTCGGGGGTGCCCGGTCGGCCCGGCGGGCGGTCGGGCGCGAGGGGCACGACCTGCTTGGCGACGGCGGCCGACGTGTCCGGTGGCGCGGCCGTGGTGTCGGCGATCTGCGCGGCCGAGTCGGCCTTGCCCTCACCGACCCGGCCCTGGACCTCGCCCTTGATCTCGGCGGGTTTGCCGGAGTCGGCGAACCCGTCGGCCTGCTCCAGGTTCTTCGGCGCCTTCTCGGCGATGGCCTTCTCGACCGCGGCGATGAACGCGTCCTTGTCGAAGTCCTTCGGCTTGGCGTCGTTCATCTTCTCGGCGTTGGCCGTCTTGCCCTGCGCGACCGCGTCGTCCTTGGGCGGTACCGAGGCTTGCAGCGCCGAGGTCGCCTCTTTGCCTGCCGGGGGGTGGGAACGCGCGATCGTCCGCTTCTTGTGCGCGACGTCCTGCTTGAGCACCGCGAACTTGGGATCGGTCCCCGGCCCCCTGGCCAGCCCGGCCGCCACCGCGCCGTTGCCGACCTGGTCCTGCGTCCCCTTCTGGGACGGGTCGCCCAACGGCTTCTTGCCGCCCACCCGCAACGCCGCCGACACCGCGGCGTTCGACGGCGGCAGCAGCGGCGGCTTGCGTTGCGGCGGACGGTCTTTCACCGGCACGGGCGCCTTCGCGGGCGTCACCGCCGGGTCCCGCACGGCGGAGCGCTTCGCACCGACCATCGACGGAGGCATCGACGGCACTCCTCCCCGTCAGGGCACCCAACGGTTCAGAGTCGCAAACCAACCGTCACCACGGCGTCGCTACAACGTTCCCGGATTGTCAGCGACGCGGAACACCCCGACCGCACCCCCGGCGAGGTCGGCCGTCGGACTCAGACGGCCCAGGGGATCGGCTGCCGGGCCTCGCTGCCGGGTGCGCCGACCTGGCCGCCCGCGGCCATGCACACCAGGGCATCACCCGCCTCCGCGAGGGCGTGGAACCGACGGCTCGCACCCGCCGGGACCACCACGGCCTGGCCCGCCACGGCCTTCGCGGATTCACCGTCCACTGTGAACTCGAAGGCGCCTGCGATGATCATCCAGACCTGCTCGCGGTCGACGACGTGCACCGGGGACGGCGACCCCGGGTTCATCCGCACCCGCCAGGTGCTCAGCTCGGCGCTGCCCCGGCTGGGCGCGGCGAGACCGATCATGACGGCCGCCGGGGTGGTGACGGTGCGCTCCTGGCTCGCGGAGATGACGTGCACTCGCGTGCTCCTATACTCGTGGTGGTGGTTTGACGGACTCCCGCTGAACCGCGGTGGTGAGCTACGATGCGAGTAAAGCCGCTTTACTCACACCTGTCAAGAAGGACCCCGTGACCCACGACGCCGATCCGCTCAGGCACGCCGACCTGACCGTCCTGCTCGGCATGTCGTTCCAGGTCGTGCTCGCGGAGTTCACCCAGCGCCTCGACGCGGCGGGCTACGCCGAACTGCGCCCCGTGCACGGCTTCGTCTTCCAACAGCTGCGCGGCCCCGGGCTGACCGGGACCGAGCTGGCCCAACGGCTGGGCGTCACCAAGCAGGCCGTCGGGCAGATCGTCACCGAGTTGGAGAAGCGCGGCTACGTGCGGAAGGCGCCGCACCCGAACGGGGGGCGCGCCCAGCTCATCCAGCTCACCGAGCGGGCGCACGACCACCTCGACGTCGCCGGTCGGCTGCTGCGTGCCGTCGAGTCCGAACTGGCCGACCGGATCGGCGACACCGATCTCGCGCACCTGCGCGAGCAACTGGCCACGCTGGTCCGCGCCGCGGTCGGCGACGCGATCCCCCCGCTGCGGCCCATCTGGTGACGTCCACCGCGGACGCGCCCCGCTACCTCCCCCGCGTCGGGACGGCGAGCGTGGTCTTGATCGGGTCGAGCACGAACATCGTCGAATAGCGGCGCAGGTGCGGTGCGTTCTTCATGACCCGATCAGCCGTTTCCCGGTGCTGCCGCATATCGTCGGTCGCCAGGATCACCACGTAATCGTGCTCGCCCGACACGTTGTAGAACTGCTGCACTTCCGGGGCGGCGAGCACCCATTCCCGAAACCGGTTGTGCGTTTCCGGTGATTCCTGGTCGAGGGTGACCAGGCACACGGCGAGCAGCGCGGGTGCCGGGTCGAGCACCGCGACCTCGCGCAGGAGCAGCCCGCTCGCCCGGTAGCGGTCGATCCGCCGCTGCACCGCGCTGGGTGAGAGCCCGACGAGTTCGCCCAGCGCGGCGAGGGTGCGGCCGCTGTCGCGCTGCAGCAGGTCGAGGAGCCGGTGGTCGGTGTCGTCGAGGTTCGCGGGCACGCGAGATTGTTGCGCGAAAGCCGGGAAACGCTCAATCGCGTCCCGCGCGGGTTCGGCTACGGTGGGCCTTGTCCGCACGAAATCGACGCGGACTCGAGACGGTTCGACAATGCGCGAGCGAGCGGGTTGAAGGGCATGGCCGGGCTGCGGCAATACCCGTCCACGCCATTCACAACGAGGTGGGCTGTGCCCCTGCTCGACCCTCCAGGAAACGGTTGTGGCTGATGACTCCGATCTCCCTTGACCCATCCGAGCCGGTGCGCCGCCCTCCAGCCGGGCTGGCCCTCGGTCTCGCCCTCGGCGCGGTGGGCGCGATCGCCGTGGGCAGCGCCGCGCCCGCGCTCAAACTGCTCGCCGTGACCGCGCTGTCCCCGGTGAACGCCATCCAGGCGCGGACCGTCGTCGGCGCGGTCGCGCTGCTGGCGGTGGCGCTGGTGTTGCGGCGCGGCAGGATGGCGGTGCGTCGGGCGGACTGGTGGCTGGTCGCGGTGTACGGAGTGCTGACCCTGGCGGTCAACCAGGTCGTCTACACCGTCGCCCTGGCGCGGCTGCCGGTCGGCGTGGCGCTGCTGCTGGAGTACCTCGCGCCGGTGCTGGTCGCGCTGTGGGTGCGGTTCGCGCGGCGCGAGCACGTGCCGCGCCTGCTGTGGGCCGGGATCGTCGTGCTGCTCGCCGGGCTCGCGCTGGTCACCCAGGTGTGGACGGCGGCGGCGCCGGACAGCCTCGGTGTCCTTTTCGGACTCCTCGCGGCGGTGACCCTCGCCGCCCGGTTCGTGTTGGCCGAGCGCGGTTTGCGCACGTACGACCCGCTGGTCATGGCGACCTGGGGCGCGTCCCTCGGCGCGGTCGCGCTGGTCGCGGCGGGTGTGGTCGCGCCGTTCCCCTGGCACGCGCTCACCGCGGTGAGCACCGTGGGATCGATCGGCGCGCCGGTGTGGGCGCTGGTGCTCTACGTCGGGCTCGTCGGCATGGCGGCCGCGATCCTGCTCGGCGCGGTGGCGCAGCGGCGCATCCCGTCGACCTCGGCGAGCCTCGTCGCGGCCGTGGAGATCGTGGTGGGCGGGGTGCTGGCCGCGGTTCTGCTCGGTGAGCACCTCGACAACGCGCAGTGGGCCGGGTGTGCGGCGATGCTGGCCGGGATCGTGCTGGCGCAGGTCGCGGTGGCCCGCCGGTCCGCGGCGCCCTCGGGGAGCCGGGCGCTCACGGCCGGGTTTCCGCCGCGGCCCGGCGGGGCATCAGGGCGACGAGCGGCAGGCTGAGCGCGGTGACAGCCAGGACCACGACGAGGGTGACCCCCATCGCGTGCGCCTGCCCGGAGGTCGCGGCCTGGAAGTAGGTCGACGTGACCGCGGCCGACCCGATCGCCGACGCGAGCTGCTGGATCGAGCTGAACGACCCGCCGGCGCTGCCCGCCCATGGCGGCGAACCCGGCGACGACGAGCCCCAGGGGGAGCGGCAGCAGACCGAGGGAGGCGCCCTCCGGGCCGGTGTGCAGCCCTTCCCGCAAGAACGGGGGCAGCACGAAGAGCAACCCCGTACCCGCGGCGACGGGGACGACGCCCCAACCGTTGGTCGAGCCCTCGATCAGGCCGTACAGCAGGCCGAGCATGGTCACCCCGAGCAGGCCGGAGGCGCGGCCGTCGACCACGGTGGCCCGGTTGGCGTCGTCATCACGCGGGAGGACCCTGGCGGCGATGACCAGCCCGACAACCCCCAGGACGATGTTGATCAGAAAGATCGGCCGCCAGGACAGGCCGAACAGGTCGGCGCTGATGAGGAAGCCCGCCAAGACCGGACCGCCGACACTCGAAAGCGCCAGAACCGGCCCGAACAACCCGAACGCCTTGGCGAACATGTCGCGGTCGAACGCCTTGGTCATGACCGCCACGCCCTGCGGGATGAGCAGCGCCCCGAACGCGCCCTGCGCGACCCGGGCGGCGATGATCGTCGAGGTAGTCATGGGGACGTCCTTCTCGGCTTCGACGGGCCGCCCTCCCTGGACGACCTCACCCCCACTACGAACGTCCCCGCCCCGATCCGACACCGCCTTCGGAACTTTCCGGGAACGTCAGCCCCTCAACCGTCGGCCACCAGGCGCGGACAGGTTCGGTGGGATGAACGCCGGGTGGCACATCGAGTCGGGCCGGGTGAGCGCTGCGCGGCTACCCCGAACGGCCGAGTCCGCCGGGGAGCCGCGCACGCGTTCCGGTGTCCCGCGGTCCGACTAAGCGGGGCGCGCGACCTCGTCGCTGAGTTGGATGACGGTGAACTCCACCTGGGACTGGCCCTCCTGCCAGGTCGCCACCACCGTGGAGCCCTTCGCCACCAGGGTTTCGTCGCTGCCCTGGTTGGCGCCGAGGTGGATCAGGCCCTGGCTGCCGTTGGTGCAGTAGTAGGACAGGTGCGCGCGCAGGCCGGGGTGGGTCACGGCTTCCAGTGCTCGGGTCCACTGCTCGGTCGCCTCGGCCTTGAGCGGCAGGACGCTCTCCGGGCCGTCGCCGAGGGTCAGGGCGGTGCGCATGGCGTCGAACAGGGTGCCGTCGGAGGCGAGTCTCGGGTAGGCGACGTACCACTGGCCGGACCAGGCCTCGTCGGTGAGGTCGATGCCGTGCCGCGCCACCAGGGGAGCCAGGTCCGCGCCGCGCACCAGGCCGGGCGCGATCGCCACCTCGGCCAGGTCGGCCGCGAACCCCTGGTCCGGGGCGGCGTCCAAGTCGTCGAACTCGAAGAACGAGCGCGCCGCGTCGAACCGCGACGGGGGCTCGCCCTGGTCGAACAGCCCGCAGTCCAGGACGACCGGCTCCGCGCCGCTCAGCGCGGCGGGCCGGACCCACGCCGGATCGCTGTCGTACCCGAACTCGTCGAAGACGTTGCCGCCCACGTAGGTGGCGTAGTCGGCGTCGGGCGGGTAGGTGGCGAGGGGGGCGCCGAGCACGATCTCGAAGGCTTGGGTGAGCTGCCCGCGCCAGTCGTCGGGTAACGTGGATTCGTGGTTCACGGGCAGACCCTACGATCCGGTGTGGATGCGGTCGACGGCGACCCGGACCGCGATTGTCCACAGAGGAGTCGGATACCGGTCGGCCGGGAGCCTGACCGTCAGCGGGGGTCGCGGAGCAGTCCGGCGTCGTTGAGCAGGACGCGGACCTCGCGCGTGAAGCCCTCGATGTCGTCGAGCCCGAAGGCGGTGTACTGCAGGACGAAGCCGTGCAACAGCGCCATCACCACCCGCGCACCGCGGGCGGGGTCCAGTTCGGACGGTACAGTGCCCGCTCCCCTACCCGCGCGGAGCGCGTCGGCGATGTGCCCGCGCACGCGTTCGAAGCCCGCTTCGGCCCGCTGCCGCAGCTCGGGGTGGCGCAGCAACTCGCCCCAGGCCTGGACCACGCAACGCAGGAGCTCGTCGACCGGCATGGCCTGGCCCGCCTCGTCGACGGCGCGGTCGGCGCCGAACGGCTCGATCGCCGCCGCGACCAGGTCGGCGACCGTCACTTCGCCCGCCAGACGCTCGACCGGCTCGAACATCACCCGGAACGCGTCGCCCGCGATCTCGAGGATGATCTCCTCCTTGCCCGCGAAGTAGCGGTAGGGAGCGCCGACGGACACGCCCGCTTCGGCCGCGATGTCGGGCATCGAGGTCTGGTGGAAACCGTCCCGCGAGAAGCGGCGGCGCGCGGCCGCCACGATCCGCGACCGGTTCGCGGCCCGGCGTTCTGCGGTGATGCGTGGCATGACGCCCTCCTCCATGAATGAACGGTCATTCGCCTTGACTCTTCGGTCCCAGGCGCTCACGACAACAGTGAATGGTCGTTCACGGAGGGAGCCTTGGCATGACCGACCTGAAGCTCAAGGTGGGCGTCTACCGGTACGAGCACACCGAACCGCTGTTCGACGGGCGGGTGCGGATCAGCGGCCTGGACGCGACCCTGGTGACCTCACCCCTGATCTCCGACGTCTTCCGCCGGATGGCCGAGGGTGAGCTGGACGTCGCGGAGTTCGGCCTGACCTACTTCCTGCGCGCGTTCGACCTGCCCGACTCGCCCTTCCTGGCCCTACCGATCTTCCCGAACCGCAACTTCCGCCACTCGGCGCTGTTCGTGCACACCGACAGCGGCATCGAGCGCCCGGAAGACCTCCCGGGCAAAACCATCGGCGAGTTCGCCCTCTACGGCTCCGACCCGGGCGTCTGGGTGAAAGGCGTGCTGGCCGAGGAGTACGGCGTCACGCCCGAGCAACTGGACTGGGTGATCGGCGGCACCGACCGCCCGATCCCCCCGTTCGACTGGATCCCGCAGCCCGTCCCGGACGGCGTCCGCGCCCGCCACACCGACCGGACCTTGAGCGCCATGCTCGAAGCGGGCGAGATCGACGCCCTCCTCTCGGTCGACGTCCCCCAAACCCTGCTCAACGGCACGACCAAGAAGATCCGGCGGCTGTTCGTCGACTACGAAGCTGTCGAACGGGAGTACTACCGCCGAACCGGCATCTTCCCGATGATGCACGTCGTGGCGATCCGCCGGGAGCTGGCGGAGGTCCCGGGCCTGGTCGAGTCGGTCTACCGGGCGTTCCGCGAGGCCAAGGAGATCGTGCAGGACCGGTACCGGGCCAACGCGGCCAAGCAGCACATGGCCGTGATCACCCCTTGGTTCAGCGAGCTGTTCGCGGAAAACCGCGCGCTGCTGGGCGAGGACTGGTGGCCCTACGGCACCGCAGCGAACCGGAAAGCAGTCGACACGTTCCTTCGCTACCACCACGAACAGGGCCTATCCCGACGGCTGCTCACCTGCGAGGACATCTTCGTCCCCAACCTGCTCGACACAACGTGACCCTGCGGTCCGCACCGGCAGACGCGGTCCGGTACGGACTCGCTGTCCAGTACCGCGGCGCGCGGGGCAGGCACCGCACAGGCTAGTTTGCCCCGGTGAGTCTCCTCGATGACGTCGCAGAGCGCGACGGCTGGCGGTGCTGGGTGTGCGACGAGCCGGTCGACGCCGACATGTCGGTGAACGACCCGCGCGGGCCGAGCGTCGACAGCCGGACCGCCGATCGCAAGGCGAAGGTGGCCGAGCGGCTCGCCCACCGCGGGTGCAACACCCGCAAGGGGGCGGTCAAGGTGGTCATCCCCTGGCCGGACCGCCTGCACGTGGTCGAGCCCGCGCCGCTGATCGCGGTCGCCGGGCGGTTGGAGCGCAAAGGGGGCCGCGAGACGGTCGCCCGCTGCCCGACCCAACAGGACGCCCGCGAGGCGGCGGACTGGTTGGCCGACCGGCTGTCCCGGCTCGTCCCGGGGTTGCCGGTGACCACGAACGTCGAGGCGGGTGGCGGCCAGTTCCTCGTGGTCGTGGCCACCGGCAGGCGCTGACCGGAGGGCGTCAGGAACTCGCCCACACCGACCACCGCCGCGCCGCGACCCAGTCCCGGATCCGGCCGAACCGCACCCCGAGCAGCCGCTGGGGTTCGGGGGCGAAGAGGTCCGGGGCGGCGACCTCGGCGTACCGGTACACCCCGGCGACCCCCGCGGCCCCGACCGCACCCATGACCTGGGCCAACGCCGCCTCGAAGGTGTCGACGCCGAGCGGGGTGTAGGTCACCTCCTTGGCCAGCGCGGCGCTGAAGGCGGCGGCGAGTCCCGGTCCGTCGACGGCCTCGGGGCCGCCGAGCCGCACCACCGCGCCCTCGATGTCCGGGGTGTCCAGCGCGGCCACGGTCGCCTCGGCGAGGTCGCCGTGCGAGATCCACGCGACCCGGCGGTCGGCGGCCAGCGGGTAGGCGAGCACGCCGTCGTTGACCAGCGCGGGGCCGTTCCACGGGCTGAACAGGTTGTCCAGGTAGACCGGCGGCCGCAGTACGACGACCGGGAGCCCGCTCTCGCGGAAGACCCGCTCGGCGGCGCGGCGCGTCTCGTAGGCCGCCAGGCCGGTGTCCTCGTCGGGCACGGGGGTGTTGGTGTTGTAGACCAACCGGGACACCCCGGCCGCGCGGGCGGCGTCGACCACGTTGTGCGCGTAGGTGGTCACCAGGTCGGCGTCGTACACCAGGGGCAGCACCACCGACGCGTGGGTGACGCCCTCGAACGCGGTGCGCACCGCTGCCGCGTCGGCGAGATCGCCCTCCACCACCGGCAATCCCGGAACGGTCCTTCCCGGCCTGACGAAGCCGATGGCCTCGCGGTCACGCAGAGCACGGGCAACTGCCCCACCCTGGAAGCCCCGCGCGCCGATCACCAGATAGCGCCTCTCAGCTGACATTCCTTGTCCTCCAATGATTAGGCCGAAGGGACAGCGCGGACAGCGCGCCCAGCAACGCCAGCCCGGCGGAAACCAGGAACGCCAGGGAGAACCCGGCGGTGAGCGCGTCGGGGTCGGCCGGTCCGCCGACCGCCGCGGCGATCCCGCTGAGCACCGCCAGCCCGACAACCGACCCGAACTGCTGGCTGGTGTTGACCAGTCCGGACGCCAACCCGACCTCCCCCGGCGCGGCCTCGGCGGTGGCCGCCGCGGTGGTGGTGATCGCCACCAGCGGCAGGCCGATCCCCAACACCAGGCTGGGGAACAGCACATCACCGACGAACGACCCGTCCACCGAGATCCGCGACAACCAGGCCAGGCCGACGGCGACCAGACCGAACCCGCCGACCAGCACCGCGCGTGGACCGAACCGGCCGATCACCCGCCCCGCACAGGAGGCGACCGCGATGACCGTCAACGACAGCGGCAGCAGCCCCAGCCCGCCGAGCACCGGCGGGTAGCCCAGCACGTCCTGCATCCACACGCTGATCAGGAAGAACGCCGGGAACAGCACGACCTGCCCGAGACCGGAGAGCAGGTTCGCCGCGCGCACCATCGGCCTGCGGATCACCGCCGGTGGCACCAGCGGGTGGGCGACCTTGGTCTGCGTCACGGCGAACGCCACCAGCAGCGCGACCGCCAGCCCGCCCGTGACCAGGGTGGTGGCGCCGGTCCAGCCGTCGACACCGGCGTTGACCAGGGCGTAGGCCAGCAGTCCCAACCCGGCGGTGCCGACGAGCGCGCCGCCGACGTCGAACCCGCCGGTCCGCTCGCGCGGCGCCTCCGGGCGCAGCACCCGCGGCGCGAGCGCGGCGAGCGCCAGACCCGCGAGCACGTTCAGCGCGAACGTGGACCGCCACCCCAGCCACCCGGTCAGGACACCGCCCAGCACCGTGCCCGCGGCGCCACCCGCGCCCGCCATCGCGGCGAACACACCGAGCGCCCGGTCGCGCCCAGGACCCGCCGGGAACAGCGCGAGGAGCAGGGCGAACGCCGCCGCGGCCGCGATCGCCGCGCCGACCCCCTGCACCGCGCGAGCCGCGACGAGCTGGCCGACGCCGCCCGCGACGGCCCCCGCCGCCGACCCGACCACCAGCACACCGAGCCCGGCGGCGAACAGCCCGCGCCGGGTGAACCGGTCCGCGGCGCGACCGCCGAGCAGCAGCAACCCGCCGAAGGTGACCAGGTAGGCGTTGGCCACCCAGGACAGCGCGGCGGGCGCGACCGCGAACCGCGCGCCGATCGACGGGGCCGCCACGTTGATGATCGCGGTGTCCAGGACGAGCAGGAACTGGGTGCCCGCCAGCAACGCGAGCGCGCGACGCGCGGCGCGGTCCATCGCGCCCCCTTTCCCCGCCGGACAACCTGACCCAACCGGGATTCCACAGAGGACCCGGTGACCCCAGCGTGGTCGAGTCCGCGAGTGGGTTCAACGAGTATCCGACCGGAGTCGCTTAACAACCGTCCAGTCGACTCAGCCCTGGTGGAGCTGCCGGTATTCGCCCGGGGTCGTCTCGAAGAACTTGCGGAAGGCCAAGTGGAAGCCCACGACGCTCTGGTAGCCGACCCGCGCGGAGACCACGCCCAGCGGAACCGAGGCGTCGGCCAGCAACCGGGCCGCCTCGCGCATCCGGCAGGACGTCAGGTGGCCCGCGGGCGCCTCACCGACGAGCTTGCGGAAGCAGGCGGTGAACGCCGAACGGGACATGCCCACCTCGCGGGCCAGCGACTCCACCGTCCACGGCTCGTCGAACCGGGTGTACATGATCAGCAGCGCCGTACCGATCTCCGGGTGCCGCGCGGCGGCGAGCACCTCCGGCCGCTCCAGCATGCCTTGCAGCAGCGGGCGCAGGGTCAGCACGAACGCCATCTCGAACACCCGCAACGTGATCAGCTGCGCGCCGGGCCCATCACCGTGGTGACCGAGGAGCAGGTCGATGACCTCACGCAACAACGGCTCCTCGGCGATCCGCGCCGCCTCCAACACCATCACCCACGGCAACGCCCGGTAAAGCGATGAGGCGACACCCGCGTCGAAGTGCAACCCCGCGCACAGGATTCGGCTCGGCTCCCCGTCCCCGCCCAGGGTGATGTGCTCGGACGAGCCGGGGGCGCGGTCGGAGAGCAGGCGTTCGATCGGGACGCCGCGCCGCTCCGGCCGGTCCGACATCCGGTGCGCCACACCGGTGGGAAACACCGCGAGGTCACCCGCGCGCAGCCGAACGGGTGCCGTTCCGTCCGCGGTGATCCAGCAGACACCCTCGTCGACGTAGTGCAGCACCGCGCAGGTCCGCTCGGTATCCCCCTCGACCGCCCACGGTGCCCGCGCATGCCACCAGCTGTGGAAGACACCGGTGAGGCGGATCGGCCGCAGCAGCTCGCTCAGCAGGTCCTGCCCCTGCGCCCCAACCCCCGCTGTCACGCCACCCCTCCCCCGCCACCATCCGCGCCAGCCTACCGGCCCGACCACCTCCCCCGACTCGTTCGCCCCGGGACAGCGCGCTCACCACATCCCGCACCGGCGCCGCGAGTGCACCTGCACGGTCACCGCGGCGGTGACCGTGCCGATCCATCCACTTGGAACCCAGCCGCGCCCGGGCGGGCGCGACGGACCAGGGGTCCATAGTGGACGCACCAGGGCCTTTGGTCCTCTTTGGTACCGCGACCGCCACGGTCCTTCCGGCGCAGCGGAAAGACGTGTTCGACTGTGGAAATTCAGCAGTCGAACACGCCGCGCGCGAACCCGACCGGCAAAACAAATTCTTCCCCGATCATCGGCACGTTAAACACAGACAACCCGAGTGCGGATCGGCTAACGTGGCACCAGGCACGGGGTACCGTGCCCGCGCCGGTGATACCGGCGCGTTTCTGGGGGCAGACGAGTAGCGGTCTTTCAACCTTGGCAGCAGTGGATTCGCCGTGCGCGAAATAGCGACTCGACGCACCCATGCCGTGCAAATCCGATAGACACCACCCAAGACAAGGAGCAGTGTCGAATGCGCTCGTCCTTCGTACGCCGCGGGCTGACCGCGATCGGGGCGGCCGTGCTGGCCACCGCCGCCCTGGCTTCCACGGCCACCGCCGACCCCGGCGTCACGCCGCGCTGGACCGACCTGGTCGGCGTCGGCTCGGACACCACGCAGACGGTCCTCAACGACCTCTCGGCCCTCTACAACTACGACACCGGCGCGGCCCGCCGGGTGGCGTCCTTCGACGCCAGCGACCCGGCGACCGGTCAGACCGGCGGCCAGGTGCAGATCAAGCCCGGGGTGACCATCGAGCGGCCCAACGGCTCGGTGGCGGGCGTGGACGCGCTGCGCGCCAACCGCGCGGTGGACTTCGCCCGCTCGTCGGTCGGCCCGGCCGCCGACACCCCGGCCAACCTGGTGTACCTGCCCTTCGCGATCGACGACCTGCGCTACGTGGTGGACGCCCCGGCGACCAACGCGCCGCTGGACGTCACCCGCGACGAGCTGGTGCGGATCTACAACTGCGAGGCCACCACCTGGAGCGCGGTGCGCCCCGGTCTCTCCGGCGACACCATCGCGCCGAAGATCCCGCAGGCGGGCTCGGGCACCCGGGCGCTGTTCCTGGAGCAGCTGGGCCTGACCGCGCCCGGCGCGTGCGTCGCCGAGGTGCAGGAGCACGACCACACCGCGGTGGACGGCAACCCGAACGCGATCCTGCCGTTCTCCTCGGCCCGGTTCTTCATCGATGTCCCGGTGGACGAGACCGGCCGCCGCAAGGTCGTGCAGGGCAACTTCGACGGTGGCTTCATCGTCGCGCACAACCTCTACAACGTCGTGCGCAAGGAAGGGCCCGGGGCGGGTGTGCCCGCCGGTCTGCGCCCGTTCCTCGGTGACGGCAAGGGCGCGAACGGTTGGATCTGCGGCGACAACGCCCGCAGGCAGATCGTGAACAACGGATTCCGCAACCTACCCGCCAACGAGTGCGGTGTCGCGGTCAAGCGATAACCCGTGAACCGCGGGCCGGTCTTCGGCAAATTGACGAAGTCGAAGACCGGCCCGCCGGTCACGAAGCGGGAAAGCGATTCGATCGGAATACTTTCGGATAGTGGGGGAAATGGCTTCGCCGAATGTCCCGGAGTTGGTGTCCGGGGGTTCACCGGGTAGTTCGTCGGGGGACGGGCGAGCCCGGTTCCGCGTACTCGGGTTGCTCTCGGTCACCGACGGTGTGGAAACCGTGGTGCTGCAACCGTCCAAGCCGGTCTCGCTGCTGGCGGCGCTGCTGCTGCACGCCAACGAGACCGTGTCCACCGACTACCTGCGCCGTGCCATCTGGGGCGAGCGGCAACCCGCGGGCGCCCGCGCGGCGCTGCAGACCTGCGTGCTGCGGCTGCGGCGGATCTTCCCGGCGCACGGCGTGACCGACAACCCGATCGCCACCGACCCCGGCGGGTACCGGCTGGTCGCCGACGCCGGGTCCCTGGACCTGCTGGCGTTCCGCGCCGCGCTGCGGACCGCCGACGCCGAACCGGACCCGGAGGCCGAGCTGGCGTGGCTGCGCGCCGCGCTGGCGCTGTGGCAGGGACCGCCGCTGGCCAACGTCGCCTCCGACCTGCTGCACCACGACGAGGTACCCCGGCTCGAAGACGAGCGGCTGCGCGCGGTCGAACGCGTCGGCGACCTGGAGCTGGCCGCGGGCCGCAGCCGGGTCGTGCTGGCCGACCTGTGGGCCACCGCGCGCGCCCACCCCGGGTACGAGCGCTTCTCCGAGCAGCTGGTCGAGGCGCTGTACCGCACCGGCCGCCAGGACGAGGCGCTGGCCGAGTACCGCCGGGTCAAGGGATACCTGCGCGACGAGCTCGGCGTGGACCCGGGCGCGCCGTTGCGCAGGCTGGAGGCGGCGATCCTGCGCGGTGACGACCTCGACGGCACCGGGCCGCGGTCCGCGGTCCGCACCCGGACACCGGTGGCGTTCTTCGCGGGCCGCGCCGAGCTGGTGGCGACCGTGGTCGAGCAGCTCACCGCGCCCCGGCACGGCCCGTTGACCGTGGTGCTGAGCGGACCGGCGGGCGCGGGGAAGACGGCGCTGGCGCTGCACGCCGCGCAGCTCGTGCGCGCGGACTACCCCGACGGCTACGCCGTGCTCGACCCCGGCACCCCCGTGACCACCGCCGGGCGCCGGGTGCTGGTGTTCGACGACGTCGAGCGGGTCGACCAGGTCCCACCGCTGCCCGCCGCCGCCGCGGGCTGCGCGGTGATCGTGACCAGCCGGGACAGCCTCACCGGCCTGATCGCCCGGGACGGCGCGCTCGCGCACCGGGTGGGCCCGCTGACCGCCGCGGAGTCGGTGTCGCTGCTGACCGGCGCGCTCGGCGCGGCCCGGGTGGCCGCGGAGCCCGACGCGGCGGCCGAGGTAGCCGAGTTGTGCGGGCATTTCCCGCTGGCGCTGCGGGTGGTGGCCGCGCGCCTGCAATCCCGCCCGGGCGCGCGGCTGGCCGACTGGACCCGGTGGCTGCGCGCGGACCCGCTGCGCGCGCTCTCCCTGCCCGGCGGCGACGACCTGTCGGTGCCCGCCGTGCTCGACGCGTGGCTGGACCGGCTGGCACCGGACCTGCGCGCCGCGGCCACCGCGCTGGCCGCGGGCACGGCCGCGCCGACCGGGGTTCCCGAACCCGTCGACCCCGCCGCCGCCGCCCGCGCGCTGGGCACGACCGAAGCCGCCGCCGAGGCGGTGCTGGAGCGGCTGGTCGACGCCTGCCTGCTGGAGAGCACCGCGCCCGCCGAGTACCGCATGCACGCCCTGCACCGCCTGCACCTGCGGGCTCGGGCCACGCGGCACCCGCACCTGCCCCACAGCGCGTGAGCGCACCGGAAACGAGCCGAGGAAGGCACACCATGGAGACCGCCTACGACCGGATCGCGCGCACCAGGCCGCGGTTGCGCCGCGACGTGCTGTTCACCGCGGCGCCCGACGGGGTGCTGTTCCACAACACCCAGGGCGGGTTCCACGTCCGGGGCGCGGACGCCTACCGCTTCGCCGTGCTGCTGGTGCCGCACCTGGACGGCACCACCGAGGTCGCCCGGCTGTGCGCGGGTCTCGGCGAGCCGCAGCGGGCGATGGTCGCGAACGTGGTCGACCTGCTCTACGAGCGCGGCTTCGCCCGGGACGTGCCGGAGGGTGCCGACGACAGCGGGGCGCGGCTGCTCACCGAACCCGTCGCGCGTCGGTTCGCCGCGCAGATCGGCTACGTGGACCACTACGCCCACCACGCGCACGAGCGGTTCCGCCGGTTCCGCGACACCCGGGTCGTGGTGCTCGGCGGGGACGAGGTGGCGCGGTGGTGCGCGTTAAGCCTGGTGCGCAACGGGAACTCCCGCGTGCACGTGCTCTCCACCTGGTTCGCGGAGGAGGCCGCGTGGGACGAGGTGCGGACCGAGGCCGGGGAGGTGGCGGAGTCGGGCTGCCCGGTCGCGTTCGCCCGCACCCGCGTCGAGCGGGCGCCCAAGTGGACCGATCTGGCGGACTACGACGTGGTGGTGACGACCGACGTCGCCGTCGCGCACGCGTTGAGCACCGAGGGGGTGCCCGAGGGCCAGGCGTTCGTGCCCGCCTGGGTGTTCGGTGACCGCCAGGTCATCGGACCGCTGGAGGTGGCGGGCCGCGCGGGGTGCTGGACGTGCGCGGCGCTGCGGTTGGGCGCGGGCTCGACCGGCGCCGCGGCCGACCTGTGGAGCGCGGTCGCCACCGGGACCACCGCACCCGGCGCGCGACCGGACCGACCGCTGGCCGCGATGGTGGGCAACCTGCTGGGCTACGAGGTGTTCCGGCTGCGCACGCAGGCGCTGCCCGCGGAGACCGACGGCCAGGTGGTGGTGCAGGACACCGCCACCCTGGACGTGGCGACCGAGCCGCTGCTGCCACACCCGCGCTGCCCCCGCTGCGCCCAGACCGCCGAGCCCGCGCCCGATCTGACCGTCTCGCTGCTGACCACCCGGCCGATCCCGCCCGCGGTGACCGCGCGGGACGCCGACGACCTGGTGGCCGAGCTCAACGACCGGATGCGCCTGGTGCAGCCCAACGCGGGCGTGGTCACCGCGTTCGCCGACGAGTCCCACACCCAGAACCCCCTCAAGGTCGCGACCGTGGTGCTGCCCTTGGGGCACGGCGCGCCCCGGCGGGTCACCGCGTTCGACCCGCACCACCTGGCCGGGGCGCGGCTGCGGGTGCTCGACGCGGCGGGCGCGGTCTACGTCGACCACGTGGCCGCTCCCCCTCCGGCCGCGCGGGCGGAGGGGGCGGCGGTCGGGCTCGGCGGGCTGGACACCGCGACCGGTCTGCCCGGCGAGGTGACGGGGTGGACGGCCGCGGTGTCCCTGCTGACCAAGGAAACCGTGCTCGTGCCGACCGCGGCGGCGCACCCGTTCGGGCCCGCCAACCACGACCGGCTCGTCGAACCGACCTCGGCCGGTGTGGGCGCGGGCCGGTCCCCCGCCGAGGCGGCCGGGCGGGGGTTGTTGTCCGCGTTGGGTTTCCGCGCGCTCCGGGGCGCGCTGCGCGGTACCGCAGCCGTCCTCCGGGTGCGGGTGCCGGAGGACGGCGCGAGCCCGGAACTGACGTTCCTGCTGCGCGCGGTCGACCTGCTCGACGCGGACCTGGAACTGCTCGACCTCGCCCCGGACGGCGCGGTCCCGGTGCTGTTCGCCCGGGCGCGCGCGGCGGACGGGGAGCCGGTGTGGGCGGTGGCGGCGGACCTGTCGTGGGACGCGGCGGCGGTGCGGGCGCTGTGCGACGTGCTCGGCCAGGTGCAGCTCAAGGCGGAGACCGGTGCGCCCGTCGACCTCGGTGACCCGCTGGTGGCCGACCTGGCCCCCGAGACCGTGGCGGTCGACGGCGAGGCCGACGCGCCCGTCACCTCCGCGACCACCTGGGCGGCGCTGCACGACGGGCTCCGCGCGCGGGGTGTCGACCCGCTGCTGGTGCCCCGGCCCGCGCCCGACCTGGCGGCGGGTGGCGTGCACGTGGCGCGGGTGCTGCTGACCGGCGGTGCCACCGGTGGCTGACCACGGGGACACCGCGCACCAGGTCACCGCCGGTTTCGCCGAGCTGCTGCCCACCGGGAGCCGGGCGTTCGCCGTGCGCGCCCTCGGCCTGCGGGACGCGATCGACGACGGGGACGGCGACGAGCGGGAGCCGGGCGCGGTCCCGGTGCACCTCTACGGCGACCAGGTGGTCGTCGGCCCGTTCCCCGACGCGCCCGGGGCCTGCGCCCGGTGCCTGGCACGGCGCTGGCAGGCGACCCGACCGGTGCCGCTGCGCGACGCGCTGGAACTGGGTGGGCCGACGGCGGCGCCGGGGACGTCACCGCACGCCCTGCCGTTCACCGCCGACCTGGCCGCCGCCGTCGCGGCCGCGCACGAGGCCGGTCGGGCGGCCGCGGAGCCCTACCCGGTGGTGTACCTGGTCGACCCGGCTGCCATGTCCGTGCGCCGGTACCCGCTGGTGCCGGACCCGGAGTGCCCGCGCTGCGGCGACCGGCGCGCCGACGCCCCCGCGGCGCCGGAGTGGGAGCGGGCGCCCAAGCCGGGGCCGGGGGTGTTCCGGACCCGGCGGGCCGCGGACATCGGGGTGCCCGCCGCGGCGTTCATCAACCCGGTGACCGGGGCGCTGGGCACGGCGCTGGAGTTCGACGTCTCCTCGCCGACGACGTCGCCGGTGACCGGGCACTTCACCCTGCGCGCCACGCACAAGCTGCGCGAGACCTACTGGGGCGGGCACGAGGACGACTACGCGGCCAGCGCCCGGGTGGGCGTGCTGGAGGGGCTGGAGCGGCACGCCGGGATGCGGCCGCGGGCCAAGCGGACCGTCGTGGTCGACACCCTGGCCGCGTTGGGCGGCGCGGCGCTGGACCCCGCCGAGTGCGGGCTGTACGCGGACGCCTTCCACGACGGCGAACCCGGCGTGGCGCCGTTCACCCCGGACCGGCCGATCCCCTGGGTGTGGGGCTACTCGCTGCGCGACGAGCGGCCGGTCCTGGTGCCGGAGGTGCTGACCTACTACCACAGCCGGGACCCGGCGGAGCGGTTCGTGCAGGAGAGCTCCAACGGGTGCGCGTCCGGGTCGAGCCTCACCGAGGCCGTCTACTTCGGACTGCTGGAGGTGGTGGAGCGCGACGCGTTCCTCCTCGCCTGGTACGGCGGGTTGTCCCTGCCGGAGCTGCGCGTCGACGGGTCCGCGGCCACCGGGGACCGGCTCATGGTCGAGCGGATGGCGATGTACGGCTACCGGGCCCGGTTCTTCGACACCCGGATCACCTTCGACATCCCCGTGGTGACCGCGGTGGCCACCCGCGCGGACGGCGGGTTGGGCGCGCTGTGCTGCGGGGCGGGCGCGAGCCTGGACCCGGCGCGGGCGCTGGGCGCCGCGCTGCGCGAGATCGCGACGGACTCGGTGAACCTGCCCGGCCGCACCCGGCGCAACCAGCCGCGGCTGCGGCGGCTGGCCGACGACTTCGACCTCGTGGTCTCGCTGCACGACCACCCGTTCCTCTACGGGCTGCCGGAGATGACCCGGCACGCCCGGTTCCTGCTCGACACCGACGCCCCGCCGACCGAACTGTCGGCCGCGTTCGGCGCGCCCCGGTTGGCCGACGACCTGCGGACCGACCTCGCCCGGTGCGTCGACGAGGTCACCGCGCACGGCTTCGACGTGATCGCGGTGGACCAGACCAGCCCGGAGCAGGAGCGGTTCGGGCTGCGCACCGCGAGCGTGCTGGTGCCCGGGTTGCTGCCGCTGGACTTCGGCTGGCGCAGGCAGCGGGCCAGGACGATGGCCCGCACCCGCACCGCGCCCCGCGCGGCCGGGCTGCTCGACCGCGACCTGCGGCCGGACGAGCTGACCCCGGCACCGCACCCGTTCCCCTGACCGTCCCGGAACCAAGGAGCAGGCGATGAGCTTCGCCCACGAGTACGCCGCCGCGGTGCTGCGCCGCGGGCGCGAGCCGATGGCGCCGGTCGGGTTCACCCCCGACTGGTCGGACCGGCCGCGCAAGTGGAAGACCTACCCGGGCAGCGCGGCGTTCCCGCTGCCGGACGCGGCCCCGGCGCCCGCGCCCGACGGCCGGTTCACCCTGCCGCTGCTGGGCGGCATGCTGCGCGACTCCTACGGGCTGCTGGGCCGCAGGCTGGGCGTGCACGCCAACGAGGACCTGGGGTCGCTGCCGCGCTACCAGCACGGCGGCTGGTCGCGGGGCACCGCGTCCGGCGGCGGCCTGTACCCGGTGTCGATCTACTGGGTGAGCGGTGCGGCCGGTCCGGTGCTGCCGGGGGTCTACCACTACGCGCCGGGCGGGCACGCGGCGCACCGGCTGCTGGCCGGTGACGTGTCGGCGGAGGTGGCCGCCGCGCTGGCCGCGCCGGAGCGGACCGACGGCGTGGACCAGTACCTGGTGCTCGGCGTGAAGTACTGGCAGAACGCGTTCAAGTACAACAGCTTCTGCTACCACGCGGTGTCCATGGACGTCGGCACGGTGGTGCGGACGTGGCGGCTGTGGGCCGCGGCGGCGGGGCTGCGGATCGCGCCGCTGCTGTGGTTCGACGAGGCGCGGCTCGCCGACCTGCTCGGCATCGACAACCGCGCGGAGGGCGTGTTCGCGGTCGTGCCGCTGCGGTGGGGCGACCCGCTGCCCGCCACCGCCGGGGCGGCGGCCGCGGTGCGGCACGCCGACCTGGAGAAGTCGCGCCGGGTGCTGGAGTTCGAGACCGTCACCACCCTGCAGGTGGAGGCGGCCCGGGTAGCCACCGAACGCCCCGCACCGGGGGCCGTCGCCGCGGGTGCCGTGGCACCGGCCGACCCCGGCGCGCGGTGGCACCCGCTGCCCGACCCCGAGTCGACCGACCCGGACGTGCGGGCCGCGCTGCGCCGCAGGCGCAGCAGCTTCGGCCGGTTCGACGGCAGGCCGATCGGGGCCGGGCAGCTCGCCGCGCTGCTCGCCGCCGCGGCGGGCACCGCGCTGGACAGCGACGCGGAAACCGGCGCCACTCCCCCGGCGCTGGCGAAGCTGTACGTCTTCGTCAACCACGTGCACGGTGTCGCCGCGGGCGTCTACGAGTACGCGCCCGCCACGAACGCGCTGCGCGAAGTGCGCCCCGGGGCACCCGGGGAGTTCTTGCAGCGCAACTACTTCCTGGCCAACTACAACCTGGAGCGGTGCGCCGCGGTGCTGGTCCCCGCCGCCCGGACGGCCGCCGTGCTCGACGCCGTCGGGCCGCGCGGCTACCGGCTGGTGAACGCGCTCATCGGGGCCATCTCGCAGAGCACCTACACCACCGCGGCCGCGCTCGACCTCGGCTGCGGCGTCGCGCTGGGGTTCGACAACGTGTCCTACGTGGAGGAGCTCGGGTTGGCGGGATCCGGTGAGCTGCCGCTGCTGCTCATGCTGGTCGGGCGGGACAGCGCGCGACCGGCGGACTTCCGGCACGAGATCGCCTGAGCCGATGATCGATCGAGACACCGTTCCCCCCGAGGTGGCTGTGGCCGCCGAACCGACCGCGCGACTGGGCGAGCACTTCGTGGTGCGCGTCGCGGGTCTGCCGCTGGCCGCGCTGCGCGACCTGCGGTGCCCGACGAGCAGGCGGTGGGTCGACGCCGTGCTGCGCGCCGAGGAGGACCTGACCGCCGAGGGGCGGGAGCTCAGCGACGCGGTGCACGACGTGGTGCACGCCGCCGACGACGGCACTCGCCGCGCGCTGCTGCGCCTCCGCAGGGACCTGTTCAACAACCGCGTCCCGGTCGGCGACCCGGGCGCGGTGGTCGGGTCGCTGGACCCCGCCCTGGGCGACCGGGTGGCGCACTGGACGCGGCGCAGGCGGGCGCTGGTCGACCTGCTCGCCGCGGGCACCCGACCGGTCGCCGCCGACCTGGCCAGGTCCCGGACCGCGCTGCGCGCGCTGGCGACCGAGCCGCGCCTGCGCGCCGGGATGCTGCTGGCCTCACCGACCCTGGACGGCCAGCTCGACGGCTACCTGGCCGACCGACCCGGGAAGCCGGACAAGCGGACCCGGCGGATCGAGCGGTCGCTGCTGTCGTACCTGTACCGGTCGGCGGCGAAGACCAGCCCGTTCAGCACGTTCACCGGGGTCGCGCTCGGCCGGTTCGACACCGGCCCGCGCACCGGCCGGTCCCTGCCCGCGGGCGAGGACTGGGTGGGCCACGTCCGGCTGAACGTGGTGGTGCTGGCCCGGCTGACCGACCTGCTGCTCGCCGACCCGGACCGCCGCGGCGACCTGCCGGTGGCCCCCACCCCGGACTTCGCCCGCGACCCCGACCGGGTCCGGTACGTGCGGCGTTGGGTGACCACGGGCGACGCCGACGCGGCCGTCACCTTCGACGCGGTGTCGGACAAGCTGTTCTACCTGCGCCGGAGCGGCGCGTTGGACCGGCTGCTCGGCGTGTTCGCGCAGGCGACCGGCCCGCACCGCTACCGGGACCTGGTGGCCTGGCTGGCCGAGGACCTCGGCGTTCCGGCCGACGAGTGCGACCGCTACCTCGACGCGCTGGTGCGGCTGGGGCTGCTGCGGGTGCCGGTGCTCGACACCGACGCGCACACCGCCGACCCGCTGGCCCGCTTCCGCGACGCGCTGGTGGCGGTCGACCGGCCGTGGGCTCGCGAGTTGGCCGACGCGCTCGGCGGGCCCGCCGAGCACCTGCGGCGGTTCCCCGGCGCCGGTGTCGAGCTGCGCCGCGAGCTGCTGGCGGCGCTGCGCCGGGACCTGCGGGCGGTGCTCGACGGGCTGGGCGGCGAGCGGGTCGGGCTGCCGCGGACCGTGGTGTACGAGGACGTCCGGGCGGGCGCGCCCGCCACCGCGCGGGCGGACTGGGCCGAGCTCGTCGAGGAGCCGCTGCGGCAGCTGCGCAGGCTCCTGCCCGCGTTCGACCTGGTGGTGGCGCAGCGGCTGACGCTGCTGGGGTACTTCGTGGCCCGACACGGCCGGGGCGGTCGGTGCGCGGACGTGCTGGGCCTGGTGCACGAGTTCCACGAGGACTTCTACAACCAGTACACCCGCTTCGCCGCCGCGCGGCAGGCCTTCGACGCCGACGGCGAGTACGTCCCCGAGACCAACTGGCTCGGACTGCCCGCGCTGGTCGCGCTGGACTCGGCGCGCCGGGTGTTCACCGCGCGGATCCGGGCGCTGGCCGACGCGGCGGGCCCGGGCGCGGTCGAGGTCGAGCTGGACGGCGACCTCGTCGACGCGGTGGCCGCGGCGCTGCCCCCGACCGGCGTGGACTTCCAGCCCTACAGCCACTTCCTGCAGGTGGCCGAGCGCGGGCCGGGGACGGTGGCGGTGGTCAACCAGTCCTACGGCGGCCTGTTCTTCCCGTTCAGCCGGTTCACCCACTGCTTCCCCGACGACGACCTCGCCGGGACCCTGCTGCGGACCGCGCGGCGGCTGCAACCGCCGGGCGCGGTGTTCGCGGAGGTGACCGGCGGTCAGGTGACGACGAACCTCAACCTGCACGGGCGGCTCACGCCGTACCAGATCGTGGTGCCCGGCGAGGTGAGCACGGTCGACGCGGAGCACCGCATCCCGTTGGCGGACCTCGTGGTCGCGCACGACGCCGAGGCGGACCGGCTGGTGCTGCGGTCGAACCGGCTGGGCCGGGAGGTGATCCCGGTGTACCTGGGCTACCTGGTGCCGCTGGCGCTGCCGGAGATCGCGCGGACCCTGCTGCTGCTCTCCCCCGCGTCGCTGGCCCGCCTGGACCCCTGGGGCGGGGTGCCCGCGACCGCGGTCGACGGGGTCGCCCGCCGGCCGCGGCTGCGGCTGGGTCCGCTCGTGCTGGCCCGCCGCGCGTGGGAGACCACGGCCGGGGCGCTGCCGCTGCGCGCCCCCGGAGCGGGCGACCCGGAGTGGCTGCTCGCCTGGCACCGCTGGCGGCGCGCGCACGGCGTGCCGGAACGGGTGTTCGCCACCGTGACCGGCGCGAGCGCGCGCGGCCCGGTCACGTCGAAGCCGCAGTACGTCGACTTCGACAGCCAGTTGTCGCTGCTGGCACTGGAAGCGCTGATCACCGACCCGGGCGACCGGGTGGTGCTGACCGAGGCGCTGCCCGACGCGGACGAGACGCACGTGGTCTCCGCGCGCGGCGGCCACGTCGCGGAGATCGCCGTGGAGACGCACCCGATCCACCGCGAGGAGGGGGACCGATGACCACCGCCGCCGAACAACCCGGGCCGTGGCAGGCGCTGCACGTGTTCTACGCCGCCAACCCCCGGCCGCTGCTGCTCAACTGCGTGCGGCCGCTGTTCGCCGAGTTGGCCGCGGACGGGCTGTCGACCGGGCACTTCTTCATCAACTACTGGTTGGAGGGGCCGCACGTGCGGGTCCGGGTGCGGCCCGCGTCCGACGCGGCGGTCGAACCGGTGCGGACGCGGATGGCCGAGGCGGTGTCGGCGTTCCTGCGCGCCCGACCCGCGCTGTACGAGGTCGACAGCGGGTTCCTGCACGAGTTGTACGACACGCTGTTCGCCCTCGAGTTCTCCGGTGCCGAGCGGGCGCGGTTCACCGGGCCCGACGGGCGGATGGTACTGCGGCCCAACAACAGCCACAGCTTCGAGCCGTACGAGCCGGAGTACGGCAAGTACGGCGGACTGGCGGGGGTCGACCTCGCGGAGTGGCACTTCCGGCACTCCACCGACCTGGTGATCGACGCGCTGGCCGGGATGAACCTGCACCTGCGGTCGGTCCAGCTGGGGCTGTGCGCCCAGCTGATGCTGGTGCTGGCGGGCACGTTCCTGCCCGACCGCGGCGAACTCGCCGAGTACTTCGACCGCTACCACGTGTTCTGGCACCGGGCGTTCGCGGGGACGGACCTGATCGGCACCGACGAGTACGCCCGCGCCTACGACCGCAGCGCGGAGGCCCTGCCCGCGCGGTCCGCGCGGGTGCTCGACGCGCTCACCGGGGACCGCGCCGACCGGCTGCCCGCGCCGCTGGACACCTGGGCCGCGCACGCCCGGCGGCTGCGCGCGGCGGTGGTCTCGGCGGCCGTGCGGGGCGCGCTGGAGTTCCGGTCGTGGGACGGCACCGCCGACGAGGTGGTGACCGACCCGGCCGACGCCCTGCAGCGGCTGCTGTCGCCGTACCTGCACATGACCAACAACCGGCTCAACGCCACCATCCGCGACGAGGCGTACCTGTCGTACGCGCTGGCGCGGGCGGTGCGGGTGGGGAGCGCGGTGTGACCGCCGCCGCCTTCCTCGACGCCCGGCCCGCGCTGCGGGCGGGCACGGAGCTGAGCCCGGCGCTGATCCGGGGTCCGGTGGTGGTGCACCTGATCCGGCACCCGGACGGCGAGCGGAGCTTCGAGGTGGGGCCGAAGGAGCACTTCCTGATCAGCAGGCTGGACGGGACGCGCACGCTGGCCGAGATCGGCGCCGAGTACGCGCGGCGGTTCGAGCGCAGGCTCGACCCGGTGGGCTGGACCCAGCTGCTGCGCCTGCTCGGTGCCCGCGAGTTGTTGGCGGGTCAGGGAAGCGCGGTCGCGGTGGACCGGTCCACCCGGACCGAGGCGCGGTCGACGGTGTTGCGCGGCAAGGTACTGCTGGTGCGGGACCCGGACGTGTTCGTCGGCCGGGTCCTGCGGTTGCTCGGCCCGCTGCTGCGCCCGTGGGTCGCGGTGCCGCTGCTGCTGGCGGCGGTGGCCGCGCAGGTCGTGCTCGCCACCCGGGTGCCCGAGCTCGTCGCGGACACCGGTGCCGTGTTCGGCAGGCCCCTCGACCTGGTGCTGGTCGTGGTCCTGCTGTGGTTCGCGGTCACCGCGCACGAGATCGGGCACGGGGTGGTGGCACACGCGCGCGGCGGTCGGGTCGGGGAGATCGGGCTGAAGTGGCGGTTGCCGGTGGCCATCATGTACTGCCGCGTGGACAACTACCTCTTCCTCCTCCGCCGCCGCGACCGCGTGCTGGCCGCCGCGGCCGGGCCCGCGGTGAACCTGGTGCTGCTGCTACCGTTCGTCGTGGCCTGGTGCGCGCAGCCCACCGGATCACCGACGCGGCAGGCGTTGTCGGCGTTGCTGCTACTCGGTAGCCTCCAGGGGTTGAGCAACCTGGTCCCACTGCCCCCGCTCGACGGCTACAAGATGGTCAGCCACGCGCTGGGGATGATCGACCTCGCGGCGGAGAGCGCCCGGTTCCTCGGGTCGCTTGCCCGGCGCGGGCGGTCGGTGGCGCACTACCCCCGGGCGAGCCGGGGCGCCTACGCCGCCTACGGCGTCGGGGCGGTGCTGGTGGTGGGCGGGTTGGGCGTGGGGCTCGTGGTGGTCAGCCACCTGCTGTGGGGACAACGGATCGGGGCGCTCGCCGTCGCCGTTCCCGTTGCGCTGCTGCTGTTCCTGCTCGCGGGTTCGATCACGCGGTGGGTCAGGGCGCGGCGGGCGGGCGCGGCGCGCCCCAGTGGACCGAGGGGGAACGGATGAGCGGACCGGCGGAGCCGGACGCGGCGTTGGTGCTGTCGGACGTGCGCAAGCGGTACGGCACGGTGCGCGCGGTCGACGGGATCTCGCTGCGGGTGCGGCGGGGTGAGTTCTTCGGCGTGCTCGGCCCCAACGGGGCGGGCAAGACGACGCTGATCGAGATCATGGAGGGGCTGCGGGTCGCGGACTCGGGCGCCGTGTCGGTGCTCGGGCACCCGCCGGTGCCCCGGGACGTGGCGTTGCTGCCCCGGTTGGGCGTGCAGACGCAGAAGTCGGCGTTCTTCGCCCGGTTGACCGCGCGGGAGCACCTGGAGACGGTGGCGCGGCTCTACGGCGTGCCCGCGGCGCGGGCCGCGGACCACGGGCTGGCGCTGGTCGGCCTGACCGAGCACGCGGACCGGCGGGTGGAGAAGCTCTCCGGCGGCCAGCGGCAGCGGTTGGCGATCGCGTCCGCGCTGGCGCACGAGCCGGAACTGATCTTCCTGGACGAGCCGACCGCGGCGCTGGACCCGCAGGCCCGCCGGGACCTGTGGCGGGTGCTGCGCGAGTTGAAGGGCGCGGGCCGCACCATCGTCTACACCACCCACCACCTCGACGAGGCCGAGGCGCTGTGCGACCGGGTGGCGATCGTCGTGGCGGGCCGGGTGGTGGCCTTGGACACGCCGGTGAACCTCGTGGGCGGCGCGGGACTGCCGACCAGGGTGCTGGTGCCGGAGGACCGGATCACACCGGAGCGGGCGGCGGGCATCGACGGCGTGGACCGGGTGTCGGTCAGCGGTGGCGCGGTGGTGCTGGAAACCATGGCCACGGCGCGGGTGCTGTCCGCGCTGGACGACCTGATCGGGCTGGCGGGCGTGCAGACGCGCACCGCTGACCTGGAGGACGTGTACCTGCGGCTGACCGGGGCGGAGGCCTGATGCGCGGGTACGGCGCGCTGACCGGCGCGGGGATCCGCGCCGCGGGGCGGGATCTGACGACGGTGTTCTTCACCTTCGCGTTCCCCCTGGTGTTCCTCGTGGTGTTCGGCGTGATCTTCTCGGGCCAGCGGGTCGAGGAGACCGGACGCGGCTACATCGACTACATCGCCCCCGGGGTGCTGTCCTGGGGTGTGGCGAACGCGGCGGTGTTCGGGGTGGCGTTCACCCTGATGCAGTGGCGCAACGACGACATCCTGCGGCTGATCCGGATGACCCCGACGCCGCTGCTGTCGGTGCTGGCCTCCCGGTACGCGCTGGCCGTGGTGATGGGCCTGCTGCAGACGCTGCTGTTCGTCGGCGTGGCGCTGCTGCCGTTCCTGGGGCTGCGGTTGGCCGGGTCCTGGCCGCTGCTGATCCCGTTGCTGCTGCTGGCGATCGTGGCCTTCCTGGCGATCGGGATGATCGTCGGGTCGGTGGCGAACACGCCGGAGGGTGTGGCGGCGGTGGCCAACTGCGTGATGCTGCCGATGGCGTTCGTCTCGGGGTCGTTCTTCCCGGTGGACATGATGCCGCCGTGGCTGGCCGCGATCTCGCGGGCGCTGCCCCTGCGCTACCTCAACGACGGCGCCGCCGCGTCGCTGGCGGGCCGGGGCGACCTCACCGAGGTGGCCGTGGCCGCCGCCGCGCTCGGCGGCTTCTCCCTGCTGTTCGCCGCCGTGGCCCTGCGCGTGTTCCGCTGGAGCAACGACACATGACGACCACGACACCGGCGCCCGCCCCGCTCGCGCGGGCCCGGCGCCTGCTCCAGCGCGCCCTCGGCACCCGGCACGCGGCGGACCCGGTCGGCCCGGCTCCGGTGGTGACCGCGTTGGGCGTGCGGAACGCGACGGCTTTGGAGACCGCCGCGGTGGCGGCGGTGGCGGCGGCGAACGTGCACCTGACCGGTGACTCCGTACTGGTCGGACCGCGGGGCGCGGGCTGTGGGCTGTGCCTGGCGATCCGGTGGCAGCGGCTGCGGACGCGCGCGGAGCGGGAGGCCGTCGAGACGGGTCATGGCGTGCGGGGCGGTGCCGAATGGCCGCTGCTGCCCGAGTACGTCGTCGACGCCGTCTGGGCGTTGTACCGGCGCGGGTACGGTGAGCCCGATACCGGGACGTCCCGGGTATCGCGGCTCGCACTGTCCACTTTGGCCGTCCATACGGTGTCCCTGCTGCCCGAGCCGCTGTGCCCGCACTGCGGACCGACGTCGGGCGGGTGGCCGGACTACCGGCTGCGCCCACGGGTGAAACCGGACCGGGACACCTTCCGACTGCGGGAACCGGGGTCGTACGCCCTGCCCGCGAACTCGTTGGCCAACCCGGTGTGCGGCGTGCTGGGGCCGGTGGTGTCGTTGGACGTGACGTCGCCGACGACGGCGCCCGCCGCGGGAACCGCGTTGGTGCGCGGGTACGCGGGCCTCAACGAGGTGTCCTGGAGCGGGCAGGCGGACTCGTACGGGCTCAGCCGGGACCTGGCGTTCCTGGAGGGCCTGGAGCGCTACGCGGGCACGCACCGGCGGTGGCGCGACGGGCTGGTGGTCGCCGCGTACGACGACCTGGGCGCGGATGCGCTCGACCCGCGGACGTGCGGGGTGTACTCGGACGAGACCTACGCGACCGACCCGATGGTCGCGCCGTTCGACCCGGCGCGGGAGATCCCCTGGGAGCGCGGGTACTCGCTGCGCGACGAGCGGCCGGTGCTGGTGCCGTCGCGGTTGAGCCACTACAGCGCGGGCAGCGCGGCGGACAACTTCGTGTTCGAGTGCTCCAACGGCTGCGCGATCGGCGGGAGCCTGGAGGAGGCGGTCCTCGCCGGGCTGCTGGAACTGCTGGAGCGCGACGCGTTCCTGCTGTCCTGGTACGGCAACGCGCCCGTGATCGAACTGGACCTGTCGAGCGCGCGCGGCACGGCGGTGCGGGCGATGGTGCGGCGCGCGGCGCTGCACGGCTACGACGTGCACGCGTTCGACACCCGCAGCGACCTGCCGGTGCCGGTGGTGACCGGGCTGGCGGTCCGGCGCGACGGCGGGCCGGGCGCGCTGTCCTTCGCGGCGGGGGCGAGCCTGGACCCGGAGACCGCGTTGGAGGCCGCGCTGTCGGAAGTGCTGACCTACATCCCGCACCTACCGCGCCAGGTAACGGAGTACGCCGACGAACTGCGCGAGATGTCGGTGGACTACTCGAAGGTCGTCACGCTGCCCGACCACGCGCGGCTGCACGGGTTGCCGAGCATGCTGGGTCATTCCCGCACGTACCTGGAGCCGGTGGCGACGCTGGCGGTGGCCGAGGCCTACCGGGACTGGGCCGCGCTGCGGCCGGGGGCGCTCGACCTGGTCGAGGACATCCGGTTCGTGCTCGGGTTGTTGGCGGAGGCCGGGTTCGACGTGGTCGTAGTGGACCAGACCACGCCGGAACAGCTGGGACTGGGGCTGCGCACGGTGTGCGTGATCGTGCCCGGGCTGCTGCCGATCGACTTCGGCTGGGCCCGCCAGCGCGCGCTGACGATGCCCCGCCTGCGCGCCGCGGCCCGGGAGATCCGCCGCGTGCCGCACCCGTTCCCCTGACCCGCCGGTCGGTGGCCCGCCCGACGGGCGGGCGGGCCACCCGCGCTCACGCGCTGCAGCTGGTGGTGCTGGTGGTGCTGCTGCAGGTGCTCGTGCTGCTGGAGCTGGTGCACGCGGCGAGCACGACGTCGTTGGTGTCGGCGTAGTCCGAGATCTCGAACGTCTCGGTCTCCAGCCGCAGGATCTCGTCGGCCAGCGAAGCCAACCCCTTGTGGTCGTTCACGGTTCCTCCCTCTGGTGGCGGTCCGGCGCCGTCGCCGGTCCCCTGCCGCCCATTCCAGCCCAACCCCACCCACAACCGGCTCTCACCGCGTTGACACCTCGTGTCAGCGACCGACACCGCTGGAGTTGACCGTGTCCGACCTCCTCGCCCGCGCGCCGTCGGTGGTGCGGGAAGCCCTGGTGCTCTACCTCGGGCTGCACCGGGAACCAGAACTGTCGGGCGCCGAGGTCGCGACCGCGGCGGCGTTGGCGCGGTGGCTGCGGGCCGACGGCTTCGAGGTGACCACCGGGGTCGGTGGTCACGGGGTCGTCGGGGTGCTGCGCAACGGTCCCGGGCGGCGGGTCCTGGTGCGGGCGGAACTCGACGCGCTCCCGGTGCGGGAGCGGACCGGGTTGGCCTACGCGAGCGACGTCGTCTCGACCACCCCCGACGGCGTGCGCACACCGGTGGCGCACGCCTGCGGGCACGACTTCCACTTGGCGGCCGTGGCCGGGGCGGCACGGGTGCTCGCCGCGGCCACCGACCGGTGGCGTGGGACTTTGGTGGTGGTCGGGCAGCCGGAAGAGGAGACGCTGCGGGGTGCCGCGGCGATGTTGGCGGATGGTCTGTACCAGCGGTTCGGAGTGCCGGACGCGGTGCTGGCGCAGCACTGCGCGCCGCTGCCCGCCGCGGTGGTGGCGCACGCTGCCGACGGGCCCGCGCTCGCGGCAGGGGTGGTGCTGCGGGTCGTGCTGCGGGGGCCGGGAGGGCACGCGGCAACGGCTCGCGTCGATCCCGTCGGCGCGCTGGCCGCGCTCGCCACACGCTTGCGGGTCGAGGCGGTTTCACCCACCGGGGAAACCGCGATGGTGACCGTTGGGGCCTTGCTCGCGGGTGTGAGCGTGAATGTGGTACCCGAGGAAGTGACGCTTTCCGTGATGGCCCGGGCATTCGCGGAAGACGCGTTGGACGGCGTCATCGCTGCGGTGCGGCGAATTGTCGCCGAGGAGTGCACGGAGTCCGTGCGCGGTGCCGTGGAGGTCGTGGCGCGGACACCGGTGACCGAATCCGTCGGGCCGACGGCGCGGTGGGTGCGGGCCGCGCACACCGCCGAGTTCGGTGCCGCGCGCGTTGCCGCCTGGCCGCCCGCGACCGCGTGCGAGGACTTCGCGCTGTTCGGTCCCGCGGGCACCGATCTGCACGGCGGCAGGGGGATCGACCTCGTGCACTGGATGGTCGGGGTCGTGGGGCCGCGGCGGTGGGCCGCGACACCGGGGGTAGGCGCCGCGGCCAAGCTCGCCGCGCTGGAACCCAACCACTCGCCGCGGTTCGCGCCCGATGTCGGCGCCGCGCTGGGACCCGCCGTGACCGCGATGGCCACCGCCGCACTGGCCGGCTTCAACACCGTTTCACCGCCGGTCGGACATCTGCAATACGGTTCGAGTTAATCTACTGTTCAGGAAAGCCGCCCGAATGTGGTGCATTTCAGGCGGCACCGGCAAGCCGAGCGCGACGCCCGCGAAACCAGCCGCCGGTTTATCCGAGCACGGTTTCCTGGTACCTTGACTCCACGACACCTAAGCCGCATCCGCGCCCGATGACATCGGCTCCGCGTGCCCACGGAAAATATGGGCGGCCGCGCAGGTATGGCCAGGTAACGACCGAGGAAAAGACTCGGCGTAATCGAGTGATAACTCAAGAATAGGCGGACACCAGGAAATGAGCAATGTTTCTGCCAACTGGCGCAGGGTGCTGACGTGGTGGGGGGTGCTGTGCCTGATCGCCGTGTTCGTCTGGTTGGTACTGGGGCTGACCGGGTCGAACTGGCCCTTCCCGTACTGGGTCTTCCCGGCGGGGATCTGGGTCGTCCTGCTGGTGGTCGCGGCGGTCACCGGACGCGGCGGGGCCCAGCGGAGTTGACCTGCCACGCGCCCGGACGCGGTGGACCCGGGCGCTCCACAAGAACCGCACACCGTTGTTTGTTGGGGGGGAACATGACCGGGGAGGTTCAACCGGATCCGGAGCCGAGCACCTCGGGGTGGTCGGCGCTGGGGCGGTGGCGGCAGCACGGGGGCGCGCAGGCCGTCGAGGTGGTCGCGGTCCGGGCGCTGCTGCCGTCGGACTCGCCGCGGCTGGGCGGGGAGGACGTCGAGCACATCCGCGCGCTGGCGGACTCGGAGAACGACCTGCCACCCATCATCGTGCACCGCGCCACGATGCGGATCATCGACGGCATGCACCGCCTGCAGGCGGCCGTCATGCGCGGCCACGACACCATCGGGGTCCGCTTCTTCGACGGCGACGAGGACGAGGCGTTCGTGCTCGCGGTCGAGTCCAACGTCACCCACGGGCTGCCGCTGTCCATGCGCGACCGCACCGCGTCCGCGGCGCGGATCATCGGCACCCACCCGGACTGGTCGGACCGGGCCATCGCCAAGGCCACCGGCCTCTCGGCGAAGACG
Source organism: Actinokineospora auranticolor (assembly GCF_041897805.1). Classification (GTDB taxonomy): domain Bacteria; phylum Actinomycetota; class Actinomycetes; order Mycobacteriales; family Pseudonocardiaceae; genus Actinokineospora; species Actinokineospora auranticolor. The sequence continues at coordinate 2,368,466 of NZ_CP154825.1, read as the reverse complement.
GTCTCCAGCATCCGCGGGCGCTCGCCCTCGGCCGGGCCGCAGGCGGGCGCCCGCCTGGGGCGCGACGGCCGCACCAGGCCGCTCGACGGGGCGGCGGGCCGCCGGTTGGCGGTCAAGCTGATGACCGACAGCCCGCAGGCCCCGCTGCGCGACATCGCGCGGGCGGCGGGGGTTTCGCTGTCGACGGCGTGGGACGTGCGCGAGCGGCTGCGGCGCGGGGCGGACCCGGTGCCGGAGCGCGGCCGGGCAGCCGAGGGCGACCGGGAGCGCAAGCCGAGGGCCGAACCCGCGCAGGCGACCGGGTCGAACGCGGATGACCGGGTGCGGGCGCTGCGCATCCTGCGCCGAGACCCGTCGATGCGGTTCACCGACGCCGGGCGGGTCCTGCTCCGGTGGTTGGAGGCGGGCACGCTCGGCCAGGCGGAGTGGACCCGGCTGACCAGCATCGTCGCGGCCCACCACCGGGGCGAGGTCGCGGACCTGGCGCGCGCCAACGCCGAGGCGTGGCGGAGATTCGCCGACTCGCTGACCCAGCGGTGAAGTGCCGGGGGCGCGGGCCCCCGCGCCCCCGGCACCCCGCCCGCCCAGACCACTGTGGACAGTTGGTGGCCGTCGAGGGTCGGTAGCGGATCGTCATGAGCGCGCCGCTACGACGTTCGGGTGGTCGATCGCGGACCGTCCCCTGCCCGTAACGCTCCGCAATAGCCTGCCGGTGGGGCGACGAGCGGAGGACGATGAACCAGAGCAGGCAGCGGCAGCTCCAGCGGCGGGCGACCGAGGTGCTCACCCGCGACGCCCCCTGGCTGGACCCGTTGGGGCGCCGCGTGTGCACGGCGCTGCTTGTCCGCACCGCGCAGCGGTGGCGGCTGTTCCTCCACCCCGGGTCGCCTTCGGACGTCGCCGACGCGTACTTCATCGGTCCGGCGGGCGTGTGCTCCCTCCTGATCCGCGACCGGTTACCGGACGAGGCGACCGCGCGGGCCGTCGCCCGGCACGCGGAGGAGCGCTTCGCCGGGGTTCGCGGTCCCGGTGGGCAGGTGCTGGCGTCGAGCGCGTTGCGCCACCTGGTCGTCCTGCCCGGTGGTGGCAAGCGGGTCACGTCGCCCAGTCCGCTGTACCGGGTGGTGCCGGAACAGGATCTTGACGCGCTGTTCCGCCGGGAAGCCGCCGTCCTCACCCGGGACCAGGCCCAGTCGATCGCCGCGCAGGCCGCGCACCGGCTGACCGGGTACCGGCGGGTCGAGGTGGAACCGGTGGAACGCGCGGCCGAGGCGCCGGGGCTGTTGGACGAGGCCGACCTGACCGCGGACCAGCTCGCCGCCGCGCAGCAGCGGCCCTTCGAGAGCTGGATGGCGTTCCTGCACCCCCAGCAGCAGGCCGTCGTCGCCCGCAACTACGGCGGCCCGGCCCGGATCAGCGGGCCTGCGGGCACGGGCAAGACCGTGGTGGCCCTGCACCGGCTGCTCCACCTGGCCCGCCGCAGCACCGGACCGCTGTTGTTCACCACGTTCGTGCGCACCCTGCCCGCCGTGCACCAGGGGACCTTCCACCGGATGGCGCCGGAGTTCGCCGACCGGGTTCGGTTCGTCAACCTGCACGCCTGGGCCCGCGACTTCCTCGCCGAGCGCGGCAGGCCGGTGACCCAGTGGCGCGCCCAGGTGGCCACCGCGTTCAACCTGGCCTGGCTGTCCCACCGGGCGGCGCTGGCGGACCTGGAGCCCGCGCCCGCTTATTGGCAGGCCGAGGTCGACCGGGTCATCAAGGGCCGCGGTCTGACCACGGTGGACGAATACCTGCGGGTCACCCGCCGGGGCCGCGGTCTCGCGCTCAACCCCGCGCAGCGCACCGCGGTCTGGGGTCTGTACGAGGCGTACGAGCGGCACCTGGCCGAGAAGGACCTGAGCGACTACAACGACTTGGTCGCCATCGCTCGGGCGGAGCTGGCGGCCCGTCCGCTGGAAGTGCCCTACGCGGCGGTCATCGTGGACGAGGTCCAGGACATCACCCTCACCGGGCTGCGCCTGCTGCGCCAACTCGCGGGCGACGGCCCGAACCGGCTGCTGCTCGTGGGCGACGGCCAGCAGCAGGTCTACCCCGGCGGCTGGCGGCTGTCCGAGGCGGGCATCCCGGTCCAGGGCCGCGGCGCCGTGCTGCGGGTGAACTACCGCAACCGGGCCGCCGTGCTGGACTTCGCCCGGCGCTTCGACGCCACCAACCAGGTGGACGACCTCGACGGCGCGGCGGGGGTCGCCCTGCGCGACGCCGAGACGGCGAACCCCGGCGGCCGAACCGAACCGTGGACGGGCACGGACTCCGAACTCCCCGACGCGCTGACCGGGGCGATCGCCGCCCTGCCGGTCCCCAGGGGTCGGACCGCGCTGATCACCTTCAACCACCGCGACCTGGAGCGGTGCGCCGCGATCCTGCGCGAGGCAGGGGTCCCGGTGGCGCACCTGGACCAGTACACCGGCGAACCGGAGGACACGGTGAAGATCGGCACCGTGCACCGGGCCAAGGGGTTGGACTTCCAGGCCGTCATCGCGGTCGCGTTCACCCGGTCCGGCAAGCCGAACGACCCCGCGGAACAGGAACTCCGCGCGCGACGGCACCTCGTCGCCGCCACCCGGGCCCGCGACTACCTCTGGTGGGGCGTGGTCACGCCACCGGCGGACCAAGCGCCCTGAACGCGGCTCGCGGGAGCGGATCAGCCTTTCGCTCCAACGGTTGTCATCTTTCGTGGCGACTTTCGGACCGCGGCGCCGAGCCGGGGTAATGCCGCCGCGGCCGGGCGCGAGATCCATGCCGAGTGCCGCAGCCGGGAGGCCCGCCATGGTCAGCACGATGGGAACCGAGCACGGGGTCCGCTACCGCGAGCAGGGCGAGGCGGTGGGCGGGACCTACCTGATGGTCCACGGCCTGGGCGGGTCGTTGGAGCAGTGGAGCGAGATCGTCCGCCTGCTGGGCGCGGGGGCGCGGGCGATCGCGGTCGACGTGCCGGGCTTCGGCCGGACCCGCACGGTCACCGGCGCGTTCAGCGTGGACGAGTCCGCGCGGGCGATCGTCCGGTTGTGCGCGGAGAAGGACGTGCGGGACGGCGTGCTGGTGTCCCACTCTGTGGGGTGCGTGCTGGCCGCCCGGGTCGCCGCGCTGGCGCCGGACCGCTTCCGCAGGCTGGTTTTCGTCAGCGGCGCCCTGGTGCGCGCGTCCGAGATGGCGCAGCACCCGACCCGGGCGCTGCGCGCGCCGATGCTCGGCCTCACCGTCGCCACGCAGTTCGTCGCGGGCCTGTTCCCCGTACCGCGCCCCGTGTTGAACGCGCTGGCCCGGGTGAAACCATTGCGGCGACTGCTGTTGCGGCCCTTCGTCGCCGCGCCCGACAGCCTCGACGGCGGCCTGCTCGTCGAGACCCTCACCGGCACGGGCAGCCCCGCCGTGCTGCGGGTTCTGTTCACCGCCAAGGGAATCCCGTACGACGACATTCTCCGCGCGGTCACCCAACCCGTCGACCTGATCACCGGCGACCGCGACCCGCTCATCCGGGACCAGGACCGCGTGCTGGTGCGCGAGCTGGTCCGGGTCGAGGGCGACGCGGTGATCCGGCGCTGCGGGCACTGGCCTTGGCTCGAACACCCGGCGGAACTGGCCGCGCTGATCGCGGAGAGCGCGCGACATGACCGCTGAGGCCCGGTCCGGGAGCCACAACGGCCAGCACACCCGGATCTCCACCAACCCGTTGGAGGAACGGCGGATCACCACCGTCGACCTCAACCCGTTCCTGTTCGGGCGGACCAGCGGGGCGCTGCGGGACCGGCACTCGGCGTGGTTCCTGCTCATCGGCGCGGGCTTCACCGCGCTGGTGCTGCTGGCCGCGGCGTCCTCCGGCATGGTCGGGAGCTTCGACGAGTTCCAGTTCGCCAACGACTTCCGGCGGATCCTGCGCCTGCCCGCGGCGGAGTCCGACACGACCTTCCCGCTGGTGCGCGACATCCCGACGTGGATCCTCACCGCCAACGTCGTCGCCGGGACGGTGTTGCTGCACCGGCACTGGCAGTACATGTCGAAGTGCCTGTCCGGACTGGCGCGCAGCGGCGCGATCATCGCCAAGCCCGGCCCCGTGCCACCCGACGACAACGACGAGCAGCCGCTGCCCCGCGAGGCGTTCCGCGGCAACTTCAACATCATCTCGCGGCTGCTGCGGATCGACACCATCGTCCGGGACCGGGACAACAAGACCGCCTTCGGCCACTTCGTCGGCCGGGTCGTGGGGGCCGTGTCGAACCGCTGGCTCACCTACCTGGTGCCGCTCAGCGTGCTCTCCATCGTGCTCGCGGGCCTGCTCGTGCTCGGCATGCGCAACAGCCTCTTCCAGACCCTCGCCCCGTCCGAGCTGGCAGGCGCCGACCGCGCCGAGTGGCTCCAGGCGGCCTACCGCGGCTGGTGGGCCAGCATCGACCACCCGCTCGCGTTCACCATCTACCTCGCGCTCGCCAGCTACGCGATCTTCATCGTCCTGCTCTTCCACCTCGTCGGGCTCATCGCCGTTTACGTCACCATCGGCATGCACTTCCTCGTCGACCCGGGCGCGGACTGGCTCAACGAGGACAACCGCCACGGCTGGGCGCCGCTGGCCCGCTTCTACCGGACGGTCATGTGGGCCAACGCCCTGCTGGGCACCAGCCTGTCCACCATCCTCATCTCACTGGGCATCACCAACGCCAGCTGGGTGGCCTTCCTCGTCGTCCTCTACGTGCTCCTCATGCCGGTCTTCACCTTCGTCCCCTGGGTCCTCTTCCGCCGGGCCGGGGAGAAGGCGGCGGCCCTGCGCATCCGGCAGATCCGCGCGATCGCCGAGGCCCAGGGCATCGACCCCGACACCCACATCCCCGCGATGGCCCCGTACCTCAGCGAGATCGACCGCTGCCGCGCCGCCACCATCCGCCCGCTCCGCATGGGCACGGTGTCGCTGTTCACCCACTTCACCCTGGTCGCCCTGCCCATCGTGCTGGCCGCGGCCCAGATCTGGCTGCAGTAGGGCGTGTGCTCGAATAGCCGGGTGGTCATGGCGGTGGGCGCGCCCCGGGGGGCGGCGGCGGGTGTGCGCGGGTCGGTGCGGTGACGGCTCGGGTGCCGCCGTGGTACCCCGGGTCCCGGGGTCGGTTCGAGGTGCTGGTCTACGTCGCGGCCAAGGCCGGGATGAACCCGTGGGTGCTGCGGACCACCGAATCGGCGTCCGCCGACCTGGTGGAAACGTTGCTCTCCGTGCTCGTCACCGAACTGACCGCGGTCGGCCTGCGGGCGGACGACGAGCCGAACCAGGCGGGGTTGATCATCGAGGACATCATCGACGACCTCACCGGCCTCGACGCGCTCGACGAGTAGCCACCGCCCGGTCGGCGCGGGCTCAGCCGGTCGGCAGGCCCAGGGCCTGGGCGAGCACAGGTCGGAGGGTGCGTCCGAAGGAGATGCTCATGTGGTTCCGGTCGAAGTAGACGACGACCCCGCCGACCACGGCGTAGCAGTACTTGCGGTCGCAGAAGCTGTCCGTGGTGTCGATGAGGGAGACCCCCGGGTTCTTCGAGTTGCGAGCCGCCTCGGTCAGGGGGTCGAACGAAGACCTTGGCCGGGCGGTCTTGGACGATGACCTTGTTGAGGTCGGACACCCACTTCGTGCACCGGGCCGCGGAGCCCCGGTCCTTGCTGCCCTGGAACCCCACGAACGGGATGTCGGCGAACGGGCAACCGCCCAGCAGACCCAGCTTGACCAGCCACTTCTGCTCGCGGGCGATGGGCAGCAGTGCGGCCTGCCACTGCTCGCCGTGCGAGTCGCCGACCACCCACACGACCGTCCGGTTCGGGGCGCCCCCGGTGAAGTCGCACACGCCGGTGGTCTTGGTGTCCCCCGGGAGGATCTCCTTGTTGACGCACATGCCCTTGCCGCCGAGCCACGGCGCGTCCTCGTCGCTGATCGGCCGCCGCGCGGGGCCGAACGGGTCGGCGCACCCGTTCGCCGCGACCATCGCCGCGGCGCCGACGCAGCGGGACGGCTCCTGCTCGTTCCACTCCTTCGCCGCCTGGGCGGTGTGCCGGTCGTAGGTCCACACCAGGCCGCCCGCGACCAGCGCGACCGCGGCCATCCCGGCCACCATCGCGATGAAGTTGGTCCGGGTCTTCAGCCGGGCACCCAGGGAGATGCCCCGGTCCTCGACCAGGACCTTGGACAGCCAGGCCAGCACGATCGCGGCGGCCAGGATGCCGACCTGGTGCACGCCGCCCAGCCGGCCCTTGTCCAGCGTGTCCGCGAGCGCGAAGGGGGCGAGCACGATCAGCGGCCAGTGCCACAGGTACAGGGAGTAGCTGATGCCGCCGAGGAACTGGACCGGCGCGGACGCCGACAGCGGGGTGTGCCACTGCCGCTCGCCGCCGTTGCCCGCCAGGATCACCAGGCCGGTGCCCACGACGGGCAGCAGCGCCAGGTAGCCGGGGAACGGGGTGTCGTGGTCGAACAGCGCTGCGGAGCCGAGGATCAGCACCAGGCCCGCGAACGCCGCCAGGCCCGCCGCGACCCGGGGCAGGACGAGCCTGGTGCCCCCAGCGCGATGAGCGCGCCGAGGGCGAACTCCCACACCCGGGTCGGCGTCACGAAGTACGCCTGGCTCTTGGACGCGTCGGTGAAGTACACGCAGAACGCCAGCGAGGCCAGGCCGACGGCGGCGATGCCGATGATCTGCGCCTGGCGCTGCCGGATCTTGAACAGCAGCAGGAGCAGCAGCGGCCAGCACAGGTAGAACTGCTCCTCGACCGACAGCGACCAGTAGTGCTGGGACAGGCTGGCCACGGCGGTGAACGCCGAGTAGTCGACCGAGTGGATCGCCAGCAGCCAGTTCTCCGCGTAGAGCGCGCTGGCCACGGCCTCTTGGGCGTTGGTCTCCCACCGCTGGAACGGGAGCAGGAAGTACGCGGCGACCAGGCTCACGCCCAGCACCAGGAAGGCGGCGGGCAGCAGGCGCCGCACGCGGCGGGCGTAGAAGCGCCCCAACCGCACCCGGCCGGTGCGCAGGATCTCCGCGACCGCCCGCAACGCCTGGATGTCGGTCCGGAACCCACTGGACCGCGCCGCGGCGGGCGACTCCAGCCGCACCGTCGGCTCGTCCGCGGCGGGATCGACGTACGTACCCGCCCCCATCTGCCCTCCCCAGCGAACAACTTCCTAGGGCGAACAACTTCCTAGGGCGGACAGCTTAAAGGGGCGCCAGACAGACCGCGCAGGCCTGGTCACGCGCTGGTCCCCCGGCGGTTCGGAGCAACAGGACCAGCAGGCGGAACCGCTCCCCCAGCGGGTGTGGAGGCCATGTCGGCGGGCTCATCGGACGTCCGACCACTCGGCGGTCAACCGATTGTCCGCCCATTTTCGGTGACACCCGGCAAGGGCTCCGCAATCGGACATCAACCGGTGGATGTCGAAACTCCCGCGACACCGCGACCGAGGGGTTGATACCTGTTATGAAGCCGGGTTAGGTTGTCGTTCTCTCGGACTGATCGACATCACGACCGGTTGGCGCCAATCACGGATCGTCACAGCCGACAGGCCGCTGACCTGGGGATGTCGAGGTGGCGCCGCGAGGGAAACCGTCCACGTGACGGGGTGGGGCGCGACGGGGAGTCGGTGGCGCACGCGCAAGTATGGACAGGGACTGTGGGTTTTACGATAATCACAGTATGTGGAACTTTTCTTTACCATCAAGATTAGTGAGATCCCAGAGATTCGCGATCGCCGCGGTTGCCAGTGTTGCCATTATTGGGGCGACAACGCTCGCGGTCGGCGCTAACGGGCAGGCTTCCGCGGCGGCCTTCGCGGCCTGTGACGCCCCGGCTTGGGCCGAGGGCACCGCCTACGCCGCGGGCGCCAAGGTGACCTACCAGAGCAGGCAGTACAGCGCCCTAGTCGCGCACACCGCCTGGCCGGGAGCCGGGTGGAACCCCGCCTCCTCGAAGTCGCTGTGGAAGGACCTGGGTGCCTGCGACGGCAACCCGCCCACCTCCACCACGCGGCCGACGACCACGACCACGACCACCACCACAACTCCGCCGACGAGCACCACCACCACGACAACAACAACGACCACCACGACTACGACCACCACCCCGCCGACCACGACGACCACGACCGACCCGGGCGGCGAGACCTGCGCGGTCAAGTCCAAGCCCGCCGGTAAGGTCCTCGTCGGCTACTGGGAGAACTGGGACGGTTCCACCAACGGCGTGCACCCGCCGTTCGGCTGGACCTCCATCGCCAACCCGGTGATCCGCCAGCACGGCTACAACGTGCTCAACGCGGCGTTCCCCGTGATCCGCTCCGACGGCACCGTGCTGTGGGAAGACGGCATGGACGCCACCGTCAAGGTCTCCACGCCCGCCGAGATGTGCGCGGCCAAGGCGCAGGGCCAGACCATCCTGATGTCGATCGGCGGAGCCACCGCGGGCATCGACCTCAGCTCGTCCACGGTCGCGGACAAGTTCGTGGCCACCGTCGTGCCGATCCTGAAGAAGTACAACTTCGACGGCATCGACATCGACATCGAGACCGGCCTGTCGGGTTCGGGCAGCATCGGCACGCTGTCGGCCTCGCAGCAGAACCTGATCCGGATCATCGACGGCGTGCTCGGCCAGATGCCGTCGAACTTCGGCCTCACCATGGCCCCGGAGACCGCCTACGTCACCGGCGGCAGCGTCACCTACGGCTCCATCTGGGGCGCGTACCTGCCGATCATCAAGAAGTACGCCGACAACGGCAGGCTCTGGTGGCTCAACATGCAGTACTACAACGGAAGCATGTACGGCTGCTCCGGTGACTCGTACCAGGCGGGCACGGTCCAGGGCTTCAAGGTCCAGACCGACTGCCTGAACAACGGCCTGGTCATCCAGGGCACCACCATCAAGGTCCCGTACGACAAGCAGGTCCCGGGTCTGCCCGCGCAGCCGGGCGCGGGTGGCGGTTACATGGCCCCCTCGCTGGTGTCCCAGGCGTGGAGCAGCACCGGTGGCGGCCAGCTCAAGGGTCTCATGACCTGGTCCCTGAACTGGGACGGTTCGAAGAGCTGGAGCTTCGGCGACAACGTGAAGTCGCTGCAGGGTCGTTAATCCCTGCAACGACCGTGCAGGCGGGGCCCGTCCGGCCAGATCCACAACGGCCGGACGGGCCCTGTTGCGTCTCCGGGTGTTGATGTACCCCGGGGTTACGCGACGGCGGTGCCCTCCAGTTCGACCAGCAGCGGCGGGATGGCCAGCCGCGCCACGCCGAGCAGCGTCGTGTGCGGCGCCACCCCGGCCGCCGCCAGGCGCGAGGTCAGCACGCCGTGGTGCCGCAGGAGCAGGTCGACGTCGGTCGTGTAGACGGTGAGCCGGACGAGGTCGGCCAGCGACATGCCCGCCGCGCCGAGCACGGCCGCCAGGTTGTCGAGGCTCAGCGCCACCTGCGCCGCCATGTCACCGGCGTGCCGGGGGTTGCCGTCGTCGCCCATCGCGGTCTGGCCGGAGGCGTAGAGCGTCCGGGTGTGCCCGGAGACGACCTCCCCCTGGTTGAACCCCATCGCCACCGACCACGTCGCCGGGTTGATCACCGTTCGCGCCACTGCCACGTCTGTTCCATTCGGTTCGTTGTGGACGGTCCGTCCACCGGGCTCACCCACGACGAGGCGCTGGCCCTGCTCGTCGCCGGGGCCCGACGCGGCGCGCGGGCGTTCGGGCTCGGCCCGGCCCTCGCCTCGGCGATGCGCAAGGTGGTCGACGCGCTGCCCGAGGGTTCCCGGGCCACCGCGGCGGGCGCGGTCCAGCGCCTGCTCGTCGACCCGGAGACCGACCTCCTCTCCCGCGGGCTGGTCGCCGAGGAGGTGCCCGACGCGGTGCTGGCCGCGATCCGGCGCGCGGTGGTCGCGGGGCACCGGCTGCGCATCCGGTACGCGGTGCCGGACCAGGCCGCGAAGTGGCGCACGGTGGACCCGATCGGCCTGGTCACCGTGCGCGAACAGGGCGTTGTGGCAACTCGGCACGAACGCGGAGGCCCTGTCGCCACCGTGGTTGCGCGCCGCTCCGCGCGACCGCGCCGCCGCGCTCGCCACCCATTACGGGGTGTCGCCCTGAGCGCTTTTCGCGGCCGGAACCCGAACAATCCAGCGGGCTCACGAAATTGAACATGAATTCTTGACGGTCTCACCGCAACCCCGTTCAGCGGCTCCCCAGAAAACTGCCTGAGCGGCAGAAGCGAAACTGCCGCCCATGGTGAGCTGCGGAAATGAATACTGGTAAAGTGGGATCGACGCTCCCCCGTATCGCCACAACCACAGTCGACGTCTTCACTTGTGACCGGCGAATCCGCCGTTCTCGATAACGAGGAGCGTTGATGAGGAAAAGACTCGCGAGTGCCGTCGCCGTGGTGGGGGTGACGCTGGCCGCCGTTCCCGCCGTGGGTTCGGCCGCTCCCGCGGGCCCGCCCGACCCGGTGATCGTCCACGTCGTCGCGCACCAGGACGACGACATCCTGTTCATGAACCCCGACCTGCAGAACTCGATCGGAGCGGGGCGGCCGGTAAAGACGATCTTCGTCACGGCGGGGGAGAACACCCACGAACCCGGCGACCAGGGGCCGCTGCCCGAGCGCGACCGCTGCAAGACCGCGCGGGACCTCGTCCGCGAGGAGTACGCCTACTGCAGGCAGCAGGGCGCCAAGGCCGCGTACGCGCAGATGGCGGGCCAAGCCGACGAGTGGGACCACGGCACGGTGCGGGTCGACACCGGCCAGGGACCGGTCGTGGTCGACGAGTACACCCTGCGCGACCGGCCCGAGGTGGCGCTGGTCTTCCTGAACGTGCCGGAGACCGCCGACGACGACCCCGAGGTCGCCCCGGCGGGCGGGCAGAGCCTGATGCGCCTGTGGGAGGGCACCGCCACCGCGAAAACCGTGCTGGCCTGGGGCACCCTCGCGCCCCGGTACACCTACGACCACAACCGGCTCTTGGACGTGCTGCGCGGCCTGCTCGGCCGCTACCACCCCACCGTCGTCCGGGTGCAGGACCCGGAGCCGGACCCCAAGATCCACGGTGACCACGACGACCACGTCCACACCGCCCGCTTCGCGGACCAGGCGGTCAAGGAGTACGCCGACACCACCGGCCGCCGGTCCGTCGACCTGATCAACTACCGCGACTACAACATCTCCGACGGCCAGGTGAACCTGACCGGGCTCGACTTCCCCTACGGCGGCCGCGACCAGAAGGCGAACACCTTCTTCGCCTACGACGGTTGGGACGTGCACACCGCGGCGGACGACGATGCCTACCTGTCCTGGACCAAGCGCATGTACACCCGGTACCCGACCGGCACGACCTGGGTCGGGGCGAACAACGACGGCAGGCTTGAGGCGTTCGCCGTGCTCAGCGGTCGCCTGGTCACCTGGTACCAGGGCGCGAACGGAGAGTTCGGCAAGGGCGAGGTGCTGACCACCCCGTGGCCGCTGCTGCCCGGTGTGACCGTCAACCGCAACGCCGACCGCAGGCTCCAGGTGTTCGCCCGCCGGGCCGACACCCACGACATCGTGACCACCTGGCAGGTCGCGGTGGACGGCGTCTTCTCCACCCAGTGGGGGACGCTGGGCAACCCGAACGTGAGCCCGGACCAGGTGGCCCAGCTCGGCGCGCCGGTCTCGGTGCTCGGCCCGGACGGGCTGCTGCGCGTCGCGGTGCGGAACGGCGGCGGCGGGGTCAGCGTGATCAGCCAGCACACCCCCAACGGCCAGTGGGACACCGCCTGGGACGACCTCGAGGGCGGCCCGTACGTGCAGGACCCGGTGGCGATCGCGGTCGACCGGGACAACGGGGTCGACGTGTTCGCCTACACCATCGACGGCAGCGTCGGCGGTATCCGGCACTGGCGCGCGGCGCCGGGGCAGGGTTTCACCGAGCAGCCGAAGCTGGCCGGGTACGAGCCCGCGGGCCCGCCCTCGGTGGTGCACAACAAGGACGGCAGGCTCGACGTGTTCTACCGGCTGGCCACCAACTCCGACCACGACTTCGCGGGCCTGGTGGGCCACACCTGGCAGCGCTCGGACGGGTCGTTCAGCTCGTACGGCGAGGAGATCGGCGGCCAGGCGGGCACCGGCGCGGTCGCGGCGAGCGAGGCTCCGGGCCCCTGGGCGGACTCGGCGGCGATCGCGGACGCGCGCATCCAGGTGTTCACCGGGAACGCGGGTTCCGGCCAGAGCACGACGAAGCAGACCGGGCCGGACGCGGGCTACGCCACCTCCTGGTCGGACCTCGGCTCGGTGCACGTCGGCCAGCCCGCCGCCGCCGTGGACCGCAACGGCTGCGTGTTCTCCTTCGCCATGACCGATGCGGGCTACCTGGCGGTGCGCAACCAAACCCAGTGCGACGGCAGCGCGGAGCTGGACCGCTACCGCGAGATCGAGGGCCCCTGACCTAGGCCCCCGCCCCCGCGCACCTGGTGCGCGGGGGCGCTTTCCGGTCTCCGACCGCGGTCCCGTGTTGATCTTGCCGGGTATGCTCGGAGCGGTCGGTGGTCACCGGCCCGCCTGGGGTGGGACACGGGGCAGCGGCCAGGTCGCCCCCGTCGGGAGGTTTCCGTTGCTGCACATGGACGACGCGTTCGTCACCGATCCCTATCCGGTGCTCGCGCGGCTGCTCGACGACGAGCCGGTGTGCCGGGCCGCGGCGCCGGACGGGACCGCGGTCTGGCTGGTGACGCGCTACGCCGACGTGCGGGCGGCGTTGACCGATCCGCGGCTGTCGCTGGACAACCGGTGGAGCGCGGACCAGGTCGACTCGTCGTTGCCCCCGGTCCTGCAGGGCCACCTGCTCAACATGGATTCGCCCGCCCACACCCGGATCCGGCGGCTGGTCACGAGCGCGTTCACCGCCCGGCGCGTCGAGGGGCTGCGGGAGCGGATGCGGGTGGGCGCCGAGCGGTTGCTGGACCGCCTCCCGCCGGACGCGGCCGATCTCGTCGACGGGCTCGCCATGCCGTTGCCGCTGCTGGTCATCGGTGACCTGCTGGGCATCCCCGCCGACGACCGCGACCACTTCCGCGACTGGACGAACACCCTGGTGGCCCCCGATCCCGAGGCCGCGCAACGGTCCCGTCGAGCGATGGCGGAGATGCACGCCTACCTCGTGGAGCTCGTCGAACGCAAGCGCGCGGAGCCGCGGTCCGACGTGCTGACGGCGCTGATCACCGCGGACGGCCTCAGCCGGGACGAGTTGGTGGCGCTGGTGTTCCTCCTGCTGTTCGGCGGGTACGACACCACCGCGTCGGGCATCGGCACCGCCCTGCTGGCGCTGCTCCGGCACCCGCGCCACGCCGCGCGCGTGCGCGACGGGTCGCTACCTATGTCCGCCGTAGCGGAAGAAGCGCTGCGCTGGGTCACGCCGTTTTCCCACGCGGTGCGGCGGTTCGCGGTCGAGGACATCCGGATCGACGGCGTGGAGATCCCCGCGGGGAGTCGTGTGTGGCTCAGCCTGGCTGCGGCCAACCGCGATCCCCGGCAGTTCCCCGATCCGGATGACTTCGACCCGGACCGCGGTCAGGGCGGGCACCTGGCTTTCGGCCACGGCGTCCACTTCTGCGTCGGTGCCGCGCTGGCCCGCTTGCAGATCCGACTCGCCGCGACGGCCCTGCTGCACCGGTTCCCGCACGCGCGCCTGGTCGACCCCGATGCGGCACCGTTGTGGCGGGTCTCGTTCCGGACCAGAGGTCTGCGCGAGTTGCGGGTACACCTCTGACTCCGTGCCCCTGTGGGACTACGGGGGATACCCGAAGCGCGCGGGTGGGTGATTCCGGTCTGCTGGTAGCACCGAATCCTTACCGAGGGGGGAATCCAAGGTGCGCAGGTGGATCGTGGCCGGGCTGGCGGCCGTGTTGGTGGTGGTGCCGTCCGGGACGGCGGTGGCGGAGAGCGGGGACAGCGGGCTGCGTGATTCGCTGGACGCGTTGGTGCGGTCCGGTGTCACCGGCGCGGTGGTCCGGGTCGACGACGGAAAGCGGGTCCGCACCGTCGGCAGCGGTGTCGCGACGCTCGACCCGCCAAGGGCCATCCGGGGGTCGGACCCGTTCCGGATCGCCAGTGTCACCAAGACTTTCACCGCGACGGTGGTACTGCAACTGGTCGGGGAGGGCCGGATCCGGCTGACCGACTCGATCGAGCGCTGGCTGCCCGGCACGGTCCCCGGTGGCGACCGGATCACGGTCCGGCAGCTGCTCAACCAGACCACCGGCCTGTACGACTACTCCGAGGACCCGGAGTGGCTGGCCACCGCGATGGCCGACCCGACGCGCGGCTGGTCGCCGCGCGAGCTGATCGCGGTGGGTTTGGGGCGTCCGCCGCTGTTCCCGCCGGGTACCCGGTGGTCCTACAGCAACACCAACTACCTCCTGGTCGGGCTGATCGCGGAGCAGGCCACCGGCCGCTCCCTGGCGCGACTGGTGGCCGACCGGATCACCAGTCCGCTTGGTCTGCGGGACACCTACCTGGCAACCGATGCGCGGGTGCGTCCCGACCACATCCACGGCTACACGGCGAATCCGGACGGCACCCGCACCGACACCACGACGTGGAGCCCGACCTTGGCGGGCGCGACGGGCGCGGTCGTGTCGACGCAGCAGGACGTGGCCCGCTTCTACCGCGCGCTGCTCACCGGCGAACTCCTCGAGCGGCCGCAACTGCGCGACATGCTCACGACCGTGGAGGTCCCCGAGCGCAACGGCGGCTACGGCCTCGGCATCTACTACGTCGACACGCCCTGCGGCCGGGTTTGGGGCCACGCGGGCGATTTCCCGGGCTACCACACCATCGCCTACCAGGACCGCGCAGGCAAGCGCAGCGCGGTGCTCTTCGTGGCGACGGACCTGAACCAGGAACCGGGGTCGCTGTTCGACAAGACGGTCAACGCCATGGTGTGCCAGATGATGGGGCGGAGCTAGCTGTTGCGGGTCATGACGTTGGTGACGGCTGGTAGGGGCTGAGACGAGGGGACGGGTCTTTCGGCGGCAGGATGAGAAGTGCGACCAACACATCCGCCGAGTGGAAAGACCCGTCCGTGCTCCACCGTAACGCCCCGCTGTCGGTCGAAGGCCGCCACCCGTCTGGTACAACGCTGCCGAACCCGTCCGATCGCCCACGTCGCCGCCGAGATGGGCATCTCCCGGCAATGCGCCTCGAAGTGGGTCAACCGGTATCGCCGCTTCGGCGAGGCCGGCCTGTCCGACCGCCCCAGCGCTCCCCGTCGGCAGCCCACCGCCGCCCCGGCCGAGGTGGTGGTCCGGATCGAGTGGTTGCGTCGGGACCGCAAGTGGTCGGCCCGCCGCATCGCCCTGGAACTCGCCGCCGAGGGCACGACCGTGTCGGTGCGCACCGTCGGCCGGCACCTGGCCCACCTCGGCCTCAACCGCCGCCGGTTCCTCGACCCCACCGGGGAGAACAACCGAGTGCCGCGACGGATCGTGGCCCGCTGGCCCGGCCACATGGTCCACCTGGACGTCAAGAAGGTCGGCGTCATCCCCGACGGCGGCGGATGGCGGGTCCACGGCAAGGGCAGCGAGCAGGCCAAACAGGTCGAACGCGCCAAGAACACCACCGCCGGGAAGCCCGGCGGGCGGCGCAGTTACACCTACCTGCACTCCGCGGTCGACGGCTTCTCCCGCCTGGCCTACACCGAAGCCCTGCCCGACGAGAAAGCGGTCACCGCGATCGGCTTCACCCACCGCGCACGGGCCTTCTTCGCCGCCCACGGCATCACCCACATCCACCGCGTCGTCACCGACAACGGCGCCTGCTACCGCGCCCACGACTTCGCCACCGTCCTGCGCGGCGCCCGCCACCAGCGCATCACCCCCTACACCCCACGCCACAACGGCAAAGTCGAGCGCTACCACCGCATCCTGGCCGAGGAATCCCTCTACGCCCACGCCTGGACCAGCGAACAACAACGCACCGACGCACTGGCCGTCTGGAACGTGCACTACAACTACCATCGCCCCCACACCGCCGCCGGAAACCAACCACCAGCCACACGGCTCCACACCGGCGTCCAACGTCATGGCCTCATACAGCTAGCCTCGTCCGCGGATCTCCTCCACCTGCCCGCAGGTGGAGGAGATCCACCCCTGGGGCCGATGTGGCGCGCCGACGGGCGGGCACGCCGGCAGCATGATCAACCTACGAGCGCCGATCCCCGTCCTGCGCGCCGAACTGGTCAAGATCCGCACGGTTCGGCCACCTGTGCCTGGTCACCTTCGGCGCACGGTCAGGGCCGTTATCGGCGCCCCGCTCTACCTGACGTTGATGTGCGTACTGGCCATCGGGGTGGCCACGATGGTGCGCGGCGCCGTACGCGCCCTGGTGGCGATGTACGGACTCATCTTCATCCTGGGCCCGGTCGCGGCGGGTGTGGATGGCCTCCGGGAACTGGCGAGGTTCCTACCGGACCAGGCGGGCTCCCAGGTCATGCAGGTGGGGGCGCAGGCGGCGGGCGGCCTCAACCCCATGGACCGGCCTGCTCGTCCTGGCGGCGTGGGCCGTGGCAGCACTCATCGGCGGCTACGTCGTCCTCCGCTCGCGCGACGCCTGAATCCCCTGGCTCCGGCAGAGCGCACAACCAGGCAGGGTGTTGTGGGACAGGTGGTTCAGAACCTCGGGCGGGTCCGCGCGGTTCGCGCCATCGGCGGGTCCAGGACATCCGCGGGACCCGCGCGGTAGAGGCGGGCGGGGCGGCCGGTGGGAACCGCTCGTTTGCCGTCGGTCGGGATGATGAAGCCGTCCGCGTCGGTCACCTTGCGGTGGAAGTTGGGGCGGTCCAACTCGACGCCCCACACCGCCTCGTAGACCTCCCGCAAGTCGCTGATGGTGAACTCGGGCTCGCAGAACACCGTCGCCACGGTGCTGAACCGGAGCTTCTCGCGAGCCTGTTCGACAGCGTCGGCGAGCACTTGGTCGTGGTCAAAGGCCAAGCGCGTGGCCCCACCCAAGAGGTCGTCCACCGGGGTCCAGCGGGCCGACCGGGCATCCGACCCAGCGGTGGGCACGGGCAGGTCAGGGGCGATGGCCAGGAACGCGCACGTGATCACCCGGCGCGGTCTGGGGTCGCGGTCGGGTGCGGAGTAGACACCGACCTGTTCGAGGTGGAGGGTGGCCGGGTCAACACCGGTCTCCTCCCGCAGTTCCCGCTCGGCGGCCTGCCGCACCGTCTCAGCGCCGCGCAGGAACCCGCCGGGCAGGGCGAGCAGGCCCGCGAAGGGCTCGTTAGCGCGCTCCACCAGCAGCACGTGCAACGCGCCGCCGCGAATGGTGAGGATCACCAGGTCCGCCGTGAAGTGGACCAACACCCGGTCCCGTGGTGTCACCTGTTCAGCCTATCGCCCCGTCGTCCGAGCCGGTCGCCGCGCCGATCAGCCGCCACTGCTGGAACCGGTGGTGGCGGCGCGTGCGCTCCTTGGAGATCCACTCCCGGCCCTCGGCGGCCACCGCTTCCAGCACGTGCTGCGCCCACGAGATCCCGGAGGTCTCGGTGGCCAACTGGATGAGGTAGTCCTCCCCCTCGAGGTCGGTCACCTCGGCGGCCTCGAACTGCTCGGTGACCTTGGCGATGTCCTTGCCGTTGACGAGCGTGACCTCGAGCGTGCGACCCCGGCCCCGGTTCGGCCGCGCGCCTGGGTGGTCCTCCTCGACCCGGGTTCCGCGCTCCTCGACCCGTGCGGAGGCAACCTTGTCGTAGTGGAAGACCTCACGTTTCTCGTGGCCGTACTCACCGGTCAGGAAGTTGAGCCGGAGCCGGATGACCCGCACGCCGTTGTCGGTGAGCAGGAAGAGGTGGAGGTGGTACTCGGTGTAGCGCGGGGGTCCGTGCAGGACTCGGGCACGCCGGGAGTACGGGGCCCGCGTAGCCAGGATGACGTGGGTGAACAGGTCGCGGTTGGTCAGACCGGACCGCTTGAGAGCGGTGGATCGCAGGTAGGAGCGGTCGAGGTCGAACCAGTGCGCGATCTCGTGCTCGTCCGGGCGGTTCGCGGCCAGGTAGGCGACCCAACGGGCGTGTTCCCGCCGCTCCTCGTCGAACAACCGCAGGTTGCGCTCGCGCTCGTCACCGTCGCGGTGCCGCGTGACCCGGAGGTCGACGCTGTTGCGCCCGGCGAACCAGCCGCCCGCGATCAGCAAGGCCGACCAGAACCACCCGGCGCCTGCCCAGAGCGGTCCGACCGCAGTACCGAGGCCGTAGATCGCGATGCCGAGGACCATCCCGAGGTGCTGCCCCACGGTGTCGTCGGGAACCGGCGCGATACCCGTGCCGCACGCGGCACGTCGGGCGTGCCAGCGGGTGAGCCACAGCAACCGCGCGGGCTCGACGGCTGTCTCGCGGAACAGCACGACCAGCCGGGCGGCAAGGAGTGCACGCAGTCGTTCGCCGCCACCCGGCCCTTCGTTGAATCCCTGGTCGACGCGCTTGCGCACATCGGTGGCGAACTTGTCGGCGGAAGGCGGCGCGCCTTCCTCGCCAGTGTGGTCCGGTGCCGGGCCCGCGGGGAGACCGACATCGGTCCGGCTCGCCCGGAGCCGAGCGGTGCGCAACGCGAGGTGGTGGCCGAAACGCAGGACCAGCAACCCGCCCACGGCACAGAGCAGGGCCGCCAAGACGCCGAGCACTTTCGCGGTGGCGTCGGAAACCGTGAAGTACGCGCCCACGCACACGACTACGGCCCCGAGTACGGCATGGCGGAGCGCCTTCCGGTCGAGCGGTGTCGGGGCGGGGGCGAGCGGGTGGGGTTCGGCGGGCTCCGGTTCGAAATACAGCGGCGTCCGCCGGACGCGGTCGTTGCCCATGCGTTCCTTGGCGATCCGCGTGGTCTCGACGGCGTCGAGGTGGTCTTGGATCGCACCGCTGAGCACGAACTCGAGGTGGGTGGCGATCTCGTCGCGGCGGTCTTCGGGCAGTGGCGCGTAGGTCTGTGACAGACCCGCGACGAACCGCTTGTCGCGCTCGGTGTCCAGGCCCTGGGCTACCACGCCGTCGACCAGGAAGGCGACCACGTCCAGCGACTCCAGCCAGCTGTCGAGCGGCAGCGTCCGCGCGTGGTCGCGGCACCAGCTGAAGCTGTCGCGTACACGGCGGTCCAGGTCGTTGATGGATCGACCGCTGAGCAGTGCCAGCGCGTAGTAGTAGAGCGTCTTGGAGTCGATGTGCCCCAGCTTGACCAGCTCGGCCAGGATCTCCTCGGCGATCCGCGCGGATGATCGCCCGCGCAGGTGGTTGATCGCCACCTCCAGCTTGCGCTCGGGTGGGTCGGCGGAGTTGTAGTGGTAGTACTCGTGCCGGTGGACGGTGTTGTCCCCGTAGACCACGCCGATCTGCTGGCCGACCTGGGTATCGCCGTCGACGGTGTTGATGACGGTGGCAACGCTGAAGTCGTCGATGGTCACCGCTGTCCCTCCTCTTGGTGGATGGTGATGGCGCCGTAGCTGACGCCGATCTGCTGGCCGACCCTGCCGTTACCGCGGACGATGTTGCGCACCACCGGCCCACTACCGTTCACCGGGTCGCCGCCGTCCACCGGACGCCCCGGTGCGCCGGTCGGGATCTCCACATCGGCCGCGACGCACATGGCGAAGGCGGCGGCGTTGCGAGCGGCCACCTCCTGCCAGCCACCGGCGTCGGTGTCGCGTTTCGCGCCACCCGCGAGATCGCTGATACCCCGGACGACGAGCATGGGTACCTTCTCGTTGAGGTGCGCGGCCTGCGCGAAGCCCGCGCTCTCCATCTCCACGGCGACCGCGTCGTTGTAGTGCTGCCGCAGGTGGTGCGCGTGATCGGACTCCCGCGAGTCGAGGACCACGTCTCCGGCGACGACGGGGTCGAAGTGCACCGCGGGCCGAGGGCCGTCGTCCAGCGCGTCCCGCCACCGGCCGAGCAGCTCGGTCCGCCGGGCGGCCTGTTCGAGCCGGTGGGACACGTCGAACGCGCGGGGGCGGGAGCGGAAGCCATCGGTCTCGCTGCGGCCGCCGTGTGGCGCGTACACGCGGGTGGCGACGACGACGTCGCCGAGGGCGAGGCGGTCACGCAGACCGCCCGCGATGCCGACGAACATCACCGCGGCCGGGGCGAACTCGGTGATCATCCGCTCGGTCAGGGAAGCGGCCGACATGTTGCCCATACCGATCCCGGCCAGCGCCACCGCGCGCCCGTTCGCCACCTGACCGACCTCGAACAGGGTGCCCGCCGGGTGGGTACGGGGCCTGATGTCCCTCAGGTGCCCGCGAACGGCCACGTACTCGCTGGGCAACGCGGTCAGCACGGCGACCAACCCGGATTCGCCAAGAACAGGAGTCATGTCGGGGAAGTTAGCTAGACCGTGAGTTTCTTGTCAACAAGACAAGAGACTTTTCTCTCTCAACAGAGCCAGATGTCCATGTGACAAAAACTGGACAGCGAGCCGACAATTCACCATGCCTCCGTCGGCGTTGTGACGTGGAACATTCAGGACCACCCGCGCAGTTCGTCATGTTTGGGCAGATGGAGTGGGATTAGGCCCATTTCGGCTCCGGGCGATTCGAGTGGTGATAGCTTGGCCGCGCGAGCGAAAGCCGCACGTTTGTCCTAATAGGACATATTACTACCGTTGGGGGATCGGCATGGCGGGGATGTCCGCGGCGTGGATTCGGGTTTTGCAGTGGTGGGGAGGCTTATGCCTGCTCAGCGTGATCGGCTGGGTGATGCAGGGTGTGGTCGGGGATTCGTGGCCTTTCCCGTACTGGGTGATCCCCACCGCGGTGTGGGTCGTGCTGCTGGTGATCGCGCTGGCCACCGGCCGCAGAGCTGTCGAGCGCGAGTAGCCAGGCCGGTCACGCCCGGTCGACGTGGTCGTCGATGATCTCGTCGATGACGCGGAGGTTCTCCGCCGCGTTGGTGTCGGCGGCGGCCAGCAGCATCGCCTTCCAGATCGCCCACCCCCTGGCCCGC
The DNA here is from genome assembly GCF_041897805.1 of Actinokineospora auranticolor. Taxonomy (GTDB): domain Bacteria; phylum Actinomycetota; class Actinomycetes; order Mycobacteriales; family Pseudonocardiaceae; genus Actinokineospora; species Actinokineospora auranticolor. The sequence goes on along the minus strand of NZ_CP154825.1, from coordinate 2,347,455 downwards.
GCCCAGGTGCCGTCGTCGTGGGGGGTGGTTTCCTTGAAGGCTTGGCGGCTTTTGCCGTGGAAGGTGGTCCAGGCGATGACCAGCTCGCAGGCCGGGTCCCCGACTCCGGCGGTGCCGAAGTCGATCACGGCGGACAGCGCGTCGTCGGTGATCAGGAGGTTGCCGGGGGCTATGTCGCCGTGGAACCAGACGGGGGCGCCCCGCCACTCGGCCGCGAGGGCGGTTTCCCAGACGTCCCTTGCCTTGTCTACGTCGATGCGGCCCTCCAGTTCCACCAGGAAGCGGCGGGTCTCGTCGTCGTAGTAGGCCGGGGACGCGCCTCTGTGGAAGCAGTGGGCGCCCGTTGTGGGGCCGCCGGTGGGGTCACACCGTTGTAGCGCTTGGATGAACTCCGCCACCGCGACGGCCAAGCCGGGTAGGTCGGTGACCGCGGTCTGGTTGAACGGGGTACCGGGTAGCCACCCCCGCACCGACCACGGGAACGGGTAGCCCTCCCCCGGCACACCCGAGCCCAGCACCTCCGGTACGGCGACGGGCAGGTGCGGCGCCAGGCGCGGCAGCCACGTGCGTTCCTTCTCCACCGCCGCGACGTACCCCTCGGCGGTCGGCAGGCGGACCGACATCTCGGCACCGAGGCGGTAGGTCCGGTTGTCCCAGCCGTCGATGGGTACGGGGGTGACCGGTAGGTGTTGCCACCGGGGGAACTGCGCGGCGATGAGGCGGCGCACGAGGGTCGCGTCGATGCCCGCTCGGCCGTCCGGGTGTGTGGTTGTCACCTGGTGATCATCACCGGGTGAGTGGGGTGCCGCCACCGGAAAACCTCACCGGCGGGCGCGGTCCAGCACCTCCTCCAACCGCAAAGGACTCGCTGGGTGGTGGGTCAGGCAGAGCGGGGTGACCACCTGCTTGAAGCCGAAGGACTCGCTCGCCACGTAGAACTGGGCCCGTGCCAGACCACCCACGTCCGCGATCGGGCTGCCCTTGGCCCGCGCCAGTTCGTTGGCCGCCGTGATCTGCGCGGGGCTGCCCAGCCTGCCGAAGACCTGGGTCGTGGCGTTGCCCACGACCTGGTTGTGCAGCCCTTTCGGCGCCTGGGTGGCGAACAGCAGCCCCAGGCCGTACTTGCGGGCCTGGGAGGCGAGCACGATGGTGCTGCGGGTGCTCGCGGTGAGCGTCCCCGACGCCGCAAGGGTTTGCGCCTCGTCCATCACGAAGAGCGCGCCGAGCGGCCGCTCCCCCGCCGGGTTCCGCTTGGCCCAGGCGAAGAGCTCCATCTGCAGCTGGTTGACGAAGTTCTGCCGCTGGGCCTCCTGCGGCAGCCCGACGAAGCTGATCACCGACACGCGGGCGCGCTTGCCGGGCCCGGGGGTCAGCAGCACGCCCGGGTCGACCGGCTCGCCGCCGCCCGCGGTGAGGGGGTCGTTGACCATGGCGGCCTTCATGGCCTCCGCGAGGTCGGCGGCGACGCGAGTAGCGCCGTTGAGGGTGCTGACGTCGTCGGGGAGGTCGGCGAGCAGGTCGATCAGCCCGGGCAGGCCGCGCGCGCCGCCGCGGGCGTAGTGCTCGACGACCTGGCGCAGCACGGCGCGGCCGATGTCGGCCTTGGCGGTGCTGCCGGTGAGCCGGACCTGCGGCGCGAGCGTCGCGACGGCCACCTCGACGGCCGCGTTGAACTCGTCCTCGTCGTCGAGCACGCCAGCGAAGTCCGGCAGGGCGGGGAACGCGAGCGGTCGTCCCGTGGCCCGCCCGGGGGTCCAGACCACGACCTCGGTCTCCGCCAGGTACGTCGCGGCCAGCGCGGCGTCGCCCGGTCCCCAGGCGGACGGCGGTTCCGGCCACGGGTCGCCCAGGCGGGCGAGGTCGTTGTTCGGGTCGAGCACGATGGACGACACGCCCCGCAGCGCGCACTCCTCGATGACGCGTCGCAAGAGGACGGTCTTGCCGGAGCCGGATCCCGCGAACACGGCCATGTGCTTGCGCAGCGTGGAAAGCTCGACCGTGACCGGCTCACCGGTGTCGTGGACCTCGCCGAGCGTGATCTCTTCCGGCGGCGGGTGAGTACCTTCGTCTCGTGGGGACTCCGGCCGCCCCGTGGGCAGGACTCGCGACAGCAGCTCGGACCGGCCCGCGGGGCGGCGGTCGACCAGCCACTCGATCAACCCCGGGACCTTGTCGTCCAGCAGCCGGTCCAGGGCCCAGAAGGTTTTCAGGTCCTCATCGGACAGTGGCAGCACGAGCCCACCCGACGACTCGAACTCCCGCACCTCGGCCTGCGTCTTGGGCCCGCCGGACCACGGGTCGTTGCGGATCAGCACGAGGTGCCGCAGGTCGTCCCCCTTGCGCAGGTCGGCCGCGGCCCGCGCCTTGCGGAACCGGTGCAGCACCGAGATCGGGTGGACGTGGTGGATGGAGCGGAACGACCAGTACTCCTCCACGTCCCCGACCTCGTCGAGGGTGACCTTCAACTGCGCGTGGAGGTGGCCGTTGCTGAGGATCGGGCGTTCCCACACCAGGTGGTCGTCGCCGACCTCGGTGAGCCAGGCGCGCAGCGCCGCGGCGAGCAGCCTGGGGACCAGGTCGTCCTCGGTGGTGTGGTCGAGCGGGGCCGTGGACCCGGCCGACTCGCGTTCGCGGGCGAAGCGGGCGTCCAGTTCGGCGAAGCGGTCCGGCGCGGGTTCGGGCCGGGCCGGGGCGACCGGGCGCGGGCCGTCCTCGGTGAACGAGGCCAGTTCGGTGACCACGCCCGAGCGCAGGCACGCCTCGATGTGGGTGCCGATGCGCTTGAGGAGTTCACGCGGGGTCATCTCCTCCCAGCCGTCCTCGAACGCGGTCGGCGCGATCGGCCAGGACGGGTGCGGCGGGGTGAACCGCATGCCCTCGTACGCGACGCCGAGGCGCTTCTCCACCAGCGCCCGGCCGACCGCGCCGTCCACGACGCGGCCGAGGGTGTGCAGTTCGCGGAACCGGTCCGGGACCGAGTCCGCGGCGATCGAGCTGATCTGCGTCCAGGTGTTGGACAGGCAGGCCATCACGGTGAGCGTGCGCCGGGTGATCTCGCGCAGGCTCATCAGGCCGTCGGCGACCTGGGCGACGAGCAGCTCGCCGTCGGCGTTTCCGGTGGTGCGGCTGGTGCGGGCGATCAGCGTGTCGAGCTGGTCGACGCAGATCACGACCGGACCGGTCATCGCCAGCAGCTTGGTGATGTCGCGCACCACGGCCAACGCGGAGCGCGGTGGCCTGCGGATGCCCCATTCCCGCCACTCGCCGGGTTCGAACCCCGCGAAGCCCTCCAGGTAGTCCTCACCGATGTCGTTGGTGATGTCGGATTCCGTGGCGTAGAGGACGAGCGCGCGGGCCGCGTCGGAGCACTCCTTGGCGACCTGGCGGTCCAGCGCCCTGAGCCCGGCCACGAAGGCGTCGACGTGGCCGCGGTTGAGGCCGTGGCCGCCGAGGAGCACCTTGGCGCACCTCGGGTCGACGACGTCGCGGTCGCAGACCCGGCGGAGGAAGTTCCTCAGCTGCGAGTCGCCGTTCTCCTCCGGTTGGGACAGACCGAAGCGGAGCGCCTCCGCGGTGTTCTCCCAGAACGCGTCACCGGTGGAGAGGTTGACCAGGAAGAAGTAGCCACCCGCCCGGTGGACCTGGCGGCGGATCGAGCCGAGCAGGTGGGTCTTCCCGACCCCCTTCTGCCCTTTGAGGACGAGCCCGATCGGGCTGGGACCGGAACTGGCCGCCGCGTCGCGAATCCCGGCGTCCACGGCGGCCGTGACGTCCGCGTGCAGCCCGTCGACGTGGTACGGCGAGTCGTGCCACACGTGGTCCGGGGTGTCGGCCCAGTCGAAGCGCAGGGTGGCCAGCGCGGCCAGTTCCTCGATCACGACGTCTCGATGGCGATCAGGTGCTGGTCCTCGCCGCCGATCCGGACGGCCGCGGCGTGGTCGGCGTCGGTGAGCGCCTTCCGGTCGGAGTCGGGCACCAGGCTGACCTGCCGGTCCCGGCTGAGCCGCTTGAGCACGGCGTCGACGTCCTCGGTGGCGGCGCCGCCGAGCCGGGGCCGCAGGTCGGCCAACCGCACGGTGGCCCGCGGCCGGACCGCGAGTTCGCGGTACGCGGTGCGGACGCGGTCCTCGATCTCCTCGGGGCTCACCCCGACCTCGGGGGCGAAGACGTCGTCCAACTTCAGCCCCTTGCGCTCGAGGAAGCGGCCGACGCCGCCGAGGAAGATGTAGAGGGCCGGGGCGAGGACGCTGCGGGCCGGGGGCAGCGGGGGTGTCCCCGTGCCGAACTCGGCTATGCACCAGCGCTTCCCGGTGTCGGTGAGCTTGTGCACGTAGCGGCGGCCGTCCTTGTGGCTGTCGACCAGTTGGAGGTCGTTGAGCCGGACGCGGTCCTTGCCGTCGAGGGTGAAGCCGACGAGCCCCTGCAGTTCGGGGTTGGACACCTCCCGCGCCAACGAGAGCAGGGTGAGGACCACCGCGGTCTGCTTGTGCCCCAACCGTTCAGCCATGTTGGTTTCCTTCCTCGGTTGCCGGAGCGCCCGTGTCGCGCGCCCTGGTGCGCAGGACGCGGATGCTCCACTCGATTGCTTCCCGGATGTCGGCGGGCACGGGCGTGCCCGCCGCCGAGCGGGGTCGGATGGCCAGTTCCAGGTCGGCCGCCACGTCGCGGGCCCGCTCGTCGTCACCCGCCCCGGCGATCACCTGGAGTTCCCGGACCAGTTCGTCGACCAGTTCCCACCAGTGCGCGGGCAGGGACGCCTTCGCGGTCCGCAGCAGCAGGTCGACCAGGTCCACCGAGTCGTGGACGAGCGGCCGCGCGCCGCGGACCTGGTCGGCCAGTTCGCGGGCGACGTCGGCGGGGCGGCGGGTCGGGCCGAGCCGCAGGTGGCGGAGGTTGCCGACGAAGCCGGGCAGCGCGGTGGGGTCGGTGCGCGCGGTCAGCACCGGGATGACCCGGCGGTCCTGGCCGACGGTGCGGTGGATGAACCGCTCGACCTCGGCGACCTGCCAACGGGTCAGGGTCCCGTCGACGATCAGGCACAGGTGCCGGGCGTTGTCGGTCGCGCGGACCAGCAGGTCGCGGTCGCCGGAGAGCGACCGCTCGGTGCGCAGGCCGAGCCCGCCCAGGGTGTCGATCAGCTCGCCCGCCACGTCCAGCGTGGAGCGCGGGGTGCTGATCTTGATGTCGTGGGAGAACTCGTGCTTGCGGTCGCGGACCGCGGCCACGTAGGCGTCGCGGTTCTCCGCGAGCAGCGGGGTCCGGTCCAGGTCGTGGGCCAGCAGGGCGGCCACGGTCTCCAGCGCGTAGCTGATCTGGTCGGGAGTGGGCTGCTTCTCCTGCACCACCGCCAACCGCTCGCCGAAGGTCCAGAAGGACACGTAGGGCAGGGTGAGGTGGGCCGCCACCTCCGCGGGCGGGACCTCGACGTCGAGCCAGTCGTGGTACAAGCTGCCCGTCTCGGTCAGGTAGGTCTGCCGCCAGCGGTCGGCCTCCAGGTATTCCTCGCGCGCGTCGAACCTGGACAGCACGGGGATGACGTTGAGCCGGGGCCGGTCGAACGGGAGACCGTCGCGGGCGGAGTTGGCCCGTCTGGCGATGTCGATGGCGCCGCGCATGCTCTGGGCGTTGGCGGTGAACAGGATGACGAGCCGGTCGGGGAGGTGGGCCGTGCAGATCCCGCCGATGTCGGAGACCCCGGTCCGGCTGTCGAGGAGGACGAAGTCGTAGTCGGTGGTCCACCGCTCGCGGCAGCGTTCCAGGTACTCGCCGAAGCCCTCGTCGTAGAACCGCTCCCACTCCAGGTCTTGGACGCGGGTGATGTAGTCGACGTCGTCGCGGCCCGCCGCGATGAGGTCGAGGGTGACGCCGTCCGCGCTGAGGCGGGTGGTGTGGTCGGCCGGGCGGAACCGGTTCGCGAGGAAGTCGTCGACCAGGTCGACCACACCGCTGGTCGGCTCGCCGCTCATCATCGGCCGGAAGTAGTGGTGCAGTCCGGGCGCCTCCAGGTCCCAGTCCACGCACAGCACTCGGTTCCCCCAGCGGGCCAGCAGCACGGCAATGTTGGCCAGCGCGAAGCTGCGGCCGACACCGCCCTTGAAGGAGTAGAAGGTGATCACGGTGCCCGGCACGGTCAGAACCTCGGCTTCCGCGACCGGGTAGGCGGTTCGGGCGGCGGCATCTCGATCGGCCAGTCCGGCCGCCACCGGGGCACCAGGTCGAGCGCGTCGATCAGGTCGATGGCGAACCGCGTCAGCGCGCGGCGTAGATCCAGAAACGCCGGGGTGTCCTGGAAATGCGGCTCGGGAAAGTTCCACGGCCGCAGGTCCACCGTCCGCCTTTCGTGCACGTACTTGGGGAAGTACTCCGAGTCGCTGTAGATCACGGGGTGGATGAGACCGAACGGGCGTTCGAGTGTGCCGAGACCGGCGATCTTCTCGCGGCTCTGCATCGAGTGCCATTCGGCCATGCACCACTCGCGTCGGAAATACTTGGGGCTGCACACGGGGACGAGAACGCGGCTGTGCCGCAGGGCGTGGCGGATCTCCACCGGCCACAGGCCGCCCGCTCGTCCCTCCTCGTCGTAGTAGACCGAGATCTCCTCATCGGTGTTGTCGTCGAGGAGTTCGCACAGGAGCTGGTGGAAGTGCGTGCGCACCCAGGGCGCGACGGTGGGGCTGTCCCGTTGGTAGCTGATGAACACGTCGTACTTGTACACGTGTGCCATCGCTCCTTCGGGTGATCAGCGGCATGCCGATGGTAGAGCGGGACGTGTTCGGTAAAAAGGCGCTTGGAGTGACAAAAGAAGGACAAGTTCGGCCGCGGGAACGTGAGAACCCTTGCGACGGCTGGATAAGCGACAGAAAGGTGACAACCAGCCGGTTCGCGCCTCCGGGGTGGCGGGGTGGTGCGGACAATGTCTGGCGACGAATTGCCGGAGTTGGCTGGGAGTGGCGATGTCGGATCGGGAAGTGCCACGGGTGTTCGTGAGCTACGCGCACGACTCGACCGAGCACAAGGAGGCGGTGCGCGAGTTCGCCACGTACCTGATGGTCCGGATCGGACTCCAGGTGCAACTCGACCAGTGGGACAGCGATCGGCGGCGGGACTGGTCGTTGTGGGCGATCGAGCACCTGACGGACTCCGACTACATCCTGGTGATCGCCTCACCCGACTACAAGCAGCGGGCCGACGGCCGGGCGCGGTCCGACGAGGGCCGGGGGTCGCAGTTCGAGGCGGCGATCATGCGGGACGCGCTGACGCGGGACCTGCGCGGGGAAACCGAGCGCTGGCTGCCGGTCGTGCTGCCGGGGCGGTCGGTCGACGACATCCCGACCTGCCTGTGCGGCCATTCCACCACCCGTTTCCACGTCGACGAGTTGTCCGAGGACGGGGTCGCGGAACTGATCGGCGCGATCACCGGGAAAGGCCGGTTCCCGACACCGGAACGCGGGGAATGGCTGGGGGGCCGGGAAAACCCCGAATCGCGGCAGCTCGTGCGGCTGGCCGACGAGAGCCGCTGGGCCGAGCGCAGCGGCGAGGTCAAGCCGGGGACCGCGGTGCTCGGCGGTGTCCGCTACGACGACAGCATCGTGCTGCGCGGGTCGTCGCGGCACGGGTCCGTGGTGGTCGACCTGGAGCGCCGGTACCGCCGGATGACCACCGTGATCGGTGTCCTGGACGACGCCGCGGAACCGTTCCAGGTTGGCCACTTCCAGGTTTTCCTCGACGGCAAGCCGCAACCGCCGCGGCGGGTCGCGTTGGACAAGCCCGAGGTGCTGGAGGTCGACGTCACCGGGACCCGGACCCTGCGGCTGGAGATGGCGCGCCCCGGTGGCAGCGCCTCGCCGCTGGGGTCGGCCGCGGTCGTGGTGGGGCGGCGGTTGGCGGGCTCCGTCGATCTGGCTTGGGGGAATCCGACACTGGTGTAGGGGGTGGGACAGGTGAACGCTGCCGCGAGCCCGGACGACGAGACCGCGGCGCTGTTCGCGGAGCTCAAGGCGCTGCGCAAGGGGTTGGGGGTCAACCGCGCGGCGCCGCCGGGCGGGTTCGGACCGCGGTTGCGCGGGCTCGGCGGGGTGACCGGGGCCGACAGCGCGGGCACGACCCGCGACAAGATCATCGCCGCGGTGCGCGGGCTGGTGGCGTCCCTGGCCGAGCCGCACCGGTCGATGGCGGAGGTCGCGCTGGGGTTCAAGGGCGCGCCGGACGTCAACTACACCACGCGGATCGCGGCTTACGCGCTGGAGCGGGACCGGGACCGGCGCACCATCCAGCGCCGCAGCGACGAGGCGCTGCGGCTGGTCGCGGCGGCCGCGGCGGAGGCGCACGACCCCTGGCACACCACGTCCCTGCGCGACACCCTGCGGCTGGCCGGACCCGGCGGCGAGGTGACCGAGGCGCGGCGGATCATCAGCCACCGGGCGGGCCTCGCCGAGATCGAGCACTCGCTGTCGGTCATCCCCACCGGCTGCTCGACCGAGTTCGACCCGGCCGACCTGGACCTGCGCGTGCTCTCCGGCGGCGCGCTGGTGCCGCCGCGCCGGGTGAGCGGCAGCCGGGTCGCGTTCGGCTTGGTGCTGCCGCGCCCGCTGGCCGAGCGCGACGAGCACGAGTTCGAGTTCCGGCTCCGCCTGCCCGCCATGTCCCGGTTCTACGTCTGCACCCCGCACTACCCGTGCGACCGGTTCGAGCTGCGGGTCCACTTCGGCGGCACCCGGCCCCGGGCGATCGGCGTGCTGGACGGCGTCTACCCGCACGAGGCCGACGACCTGCGGGCCGCCTCCCGGCTGCTGCCCGTCGCCGACGAGGTGGTGCACGTGGCGAAGAACCTGTTGCCGTACCGGTCGTACGGGCTGGTGTGGAGTTGATCTGTGACGGAACGCGCCGTTCCCCGGTGCGCCACCGTGCGAGAGTGACGCCCGTGGGGGACATCAAGCGGGCGTTGGCGCGGGTGGGGGTCGCGGGCGCGGTGGGCGCGGTCGTCGCGCCGCTGTGCGTGGTCGTACTGGGCGCCATCCTGTTCATGGGAGGCAGCGTCCTGGTCGCGCTGCTGTTCGGCGTGCTGGTGGCCGCGCTGTTCGCCGTGCCTGCCCGGGTCGCCCCCGAGACGTCGTGGCTGACCGGCAGCCGGGGCGGCCGGTTCGTCTGGGGACTCCTGGTCGGTGACCTGGGCATCGGGCTGTGGGCGCTCGCCTGGCGGGCAGGAGACGAGGCGGGACTGGGGATCAGCTCGTCCGGCGGCCGCTGGCTGCCGGTGGGGGCGGTGCCGTTCGCACTGGTGGCGGGCATGCTGCTGCGGCGGTGGTACCTGGCGCTGACATCGCTGGCACTGGCGGTCGGGATCGCGTTGCTGTTGCTCGCACAGCCGGCCGCGGCCCAACCACCCGAGCCGGACCACTCGGTGCTGGGCCAGGCCTGGGCCGTCTCCGAGCCGTGAGGTCTCGCACCGGCACTCGCCTAACGGTTCTGTGAGCTGTTGCCATTCAGGTCACGGGCACCGGGGATCACTCGATCGGTGGGACGTCGCCGGTGGAGGGGCGAGGCGGGTGTCCACGGGGGACTCTCTAGCCATGCGCGACGTTACGCAGGGTCGGGGTTGACCGATGGCCACTTTGCTCTACCGCCTCGGGTTGGGGTCCGTGCGGCACCGGGTCGCGGTCCTGCTGGTGTGGTTGTTCGTCTTCGTCATGGCCGGGGTCGGGGCGGTGACGCTGTCCGGCAAGACCGTGTCCACCTTCCGGATACCCGGCCAGGAGTCGACGACCGCGCTGGAGCTGATGCAGGAGCGGTTCGGGGACGCGTCGGCAGGCGGGTCGGCGCAAGTGGTGCTGCGCGCGCCGGAGGGCCGGACGCTGGTCGACCCGGCGGTGGCCGCGCGGGTCGACGGGCTGGTCGCGGCGCTCGGGAAGCTGCCCGGGGTGGCGGCGGCGAGCAACCCGCTCGACCCGAAGGGGCCGGTGGTCTCGCAGGACCGCACGGTCGGGTACAGCACCGTCACCTACGGCGTCGAGGCGCCGGAGGTCACCGACGCGGAACGCGACGCGCTGACCTCGGCGGTCGAGGGGGCGCGCGTCGACGGGCTCCGGGTCGAGGCGCGCGGCGACGTGCTGCACAAGGCGGGCGACGTCGGCGGGCCCGCCGAGGCCATCGGCGTGGTGGTGGCGCTCGTCGTGCTGGCCGTGACCTACGGCTCGCTGGTCAGCGCCGGGATGAACCTGCTGACGGCGGTGATCGGCGTCGGCATCGGCGCGCTCGGCATCATCACCCTGACCGGCTTCGTGGACCTGCAGGCCACCACCCCGATCCTGGCCATCATGCTCGGCCTGGCCGTGGGCATCGACTACGCGCTGTTCATCGTCACCCGGTTCCGGCACGAGTTGTTCGAGGGCCGCCCGATCGCCGACGCCGCCGCGATGGCCGTCGGCACGGCCGGGTCCGCCGTGGTCACCGCCGGGTTGACCGTGGTCATCGCGCTCGCGGGGCTCGCCGTGGCGGGCATCCCGTTCCTCACCGAGATGGGGCTGGCCGCGGCCGCCACCATCGTGATCGCCGTGTTGATCGCGATCACCCTCGTGCCCGCCATGCTGGGCTTCATCGGGCGGCGCGCGCTGCCCCGCCGGGCCAGGGCGGGCACCGGGCCGGACCCGGACGAGGGCCGCGGTTTCCACCTGCGGTGGGCGAACCTGGTCACGCACCACCGCTGGGCGACCCTGGTCGGGTCGGTCGCGGTGCTCGCCGTGGTCGCGATCCCGGTCTTCTCGATGCAGACCTCGCTCGTCCAGCGGCCCGCCGAGGGCAGCAGCGAGGCCAAGGCCAACCAGCTGATCGCCGAGAGCTTCGGCCCCGGCTACTCGGGACCGCTGCTCGTGCTGGTCGACGGCCCCGACGCGGTCGCGCGCGCCGCCGAGGTCCGGCAGCGGATCACCACCCTGCCGGACGTCACCCTGGTGACCGCGCCCCGGACGAGCCCGGCCGCCGACGCCGCGCTGATCACCGTGATCCCCAAGACCGGCGCGGACGACGAGGCGACGAACACCCTGGTCCGCACGCTGCGCGACGACATCCCGGACGCCGCGGGCGCGCGGGTCTACGTCACCGGTGCCACCGCGGTCAGCATCGACATCTCGCACAAGCTCGACGACGCCCTGCCGGTCTACCTGGCGCTGGTCGTCAGCCTGGCGTTCGTGCTGCTGGTGCTGGTGTTCCGCTCGATCCTGGTGCCGGTCGTCGGCGTGCTGGGCTTCCTGCTGACCATCGGCTCCGCGCTCGGCGCCACCACCGCGGTGTTCCAGTGGGGCTGGCTCACCGAGGTCGTCAACGCGAAGTCGACCGGGCCGCTGATGAGCCTGTCGCCGATCATCATCATCGGCATCCTGTTCGGACTCGCCATGGACTACCAGGTGTTCCTGGTGTCCCGGATGCACGAGGCGCACGCCCACGGCGCGGCGCCCCGGCAGGCGATCACCACCGGTTTCCGGCAGACCGCGCCCGTGGTCATCGCGGCGGCGACGATCATGTTCGCGGTGTTCGCCGGGTTCGTCCCGGAGGGCGACGAGACGATCAAACCGATCGGCTTCGCGCTGGCCCTGGGCATCCTGTTCGACGCGATCATCATCCGGATGGTCACCGTGCCCGCCGCGCTGGCGCTGCTGGGCCGGGCCGCGTGGGCGCTGCCCGGGTGGCTGCGGTGGCTGCCCGCGCTGGACGTGGAGGGCGCGGCGCTGGAGCGCACGCACCCGACCCCGGCGCACCCGGAGCCCGCGGGCAAGCGCTAGTCGCCGTCCAGCGGCACCTCGACGGGTGCCCACAAGCTGGGCAGGTTGACGACGACGCCCTCCTGGCTGCTGCGCGCGATGACCACGACGGCGGGCTCGTCGCCGGGGTTCTCCTCGCGGTGCGGCACGTAGGGCGGCACGAAGATGTAGTCGCCGGGACCGGTCTCGAGGCGGACCTCTTGGTCGCCCTCGGCGAAGACGAACACCGGGTTGCCGGACTTGACGTAGATGGCGGTCTCGGCCTCGCCGTGGTGGTGGTCGCCGGAGTTGGTGGCCGGACCCACGTGGGTCTCCCCCATCCACACCTTGCGCGAGCCGACGGTCTTGCCGGACACGGCCTCCAGCCGCTTCATGCCGCTGGTCTGCGTGGTGTCCCCGGAGAGGTCCGCGCCCCGGATGTGCCGCAACGGGCGGTGCCAGTGCTCGGTGCCGTGGTGGTCGACGGCGCCGTGGTCGACGGCGGGGGTCTCGCTCATGTGGACTGCCCTTCTGCTCGGCTCGGCGCTAGCGAAAGCCAGGCGGGCACCGCGTGTCAAAGGCGTCCAGGTGCTGGACGGCCCGCGTCCCGTGGGACGCGGGCCGGGATCGGGCATCAGGTCCGCGGGAAGTTCCACGGGTTGGCGCGCTGGTCGTTGATCGAGACCCAGAAGCGGCCGACGTCGCCGTTGGCCCACCAGGCGTGGTCGGGGACGATGTCGGTGCCGCCGCCCTCGTGGTAGTCGGCCATCCGGTAGCCGGTGCCGAACTCGTCGGCGCAGACCTTGTCGGCGGCGGCGCGGCTCGTCAGCTCGGTGCCGCGCACCGGCGCGCTGATCTGCGCGGAGGCCGCCGCCCAGCCGTTGTGCTCGTCGGTCGGGTCCACGACCGGCGGGACGGGGGTGCCGTCCGGCTTGACGCACAGGATCGGCAGGCGCTCGGTCAGCTCGGTGTCACCGGTGTACGGGTTGGTGAAGTCGTCCGTGCCGTACCGGGCGATGTCGCCTTCCCAGCGGTGGAAGCGCGTGGTCCAGGTCATGGCGTGGCCGGTCTCGGTGTCCCACGGGTTCGCGGGCTGGTCGCGCACCGCGACCCACAGCCGCATCGGCTCACCCCTGGCCCACCAGGCCCAGCCGCCGTAGCCGTCGTGGAACTCGCCCATCTCCCAGCCGGTGCCGAAGGTGTCGGCGCAGAGCTGGTCGGCGGCGGCGGGGCTGGTCAGGGTCGTGCCCGCCACCGGCGCGGTGAGCTGGATCCGGCCGCCGGTCCAGCCCTTGTAGGAGTCGACCTCGATCCCGCCGGGCTGCGGCAGGTTCAGCTTCTTCAGGCACAGCACCGGGAGCTTGCGGTCGCACGGCGTGTCCCCGTTGTAGGGGTCGGTGGTCCGGTCGGACGAGACCAGCGCGATGTGCCGGTCGAACAGCTTGTCCCGCAGGGACCAGGTCATGCCGCGGCACTCCGGGCCCGCGGGTTCCCCCGTCGCGGACGCCGGTACCACCGCGGTCGAGAACGCCAGCGCGACCACCGCGGTCACGCAGGCGAGCAGTCTTCGCCTCAAGTCGAGCCTCCTCGGGATTCGTGGATGATCCCCCCCGCCCCGGGACGCTACTCGGACACCGTACGGACGCCACACCACCGACCGCAGCAACCGCCCGGGCACCCGGCGGGAGCCGGACGACGTGGGCTCAACGTGTTGCGGCACAACAGGAATTGGCGAACTACCGAACTTTACCGGTAGACCGTCACACGATCCACCGGCCCGGTCCAGTGGCCTGTTTGGAGTATCGCCGCGCACCGGTGTTGATCGTCCATTCGAGTGATTCCCGGACCGCGGCGCCGCTCGCAATCCGTACCGGGGCGGTCTCCCGATTCCGCGGCCCCGACGAGTACCGACCGCGCGGGCCGCTCGTTCGGCGCAGCGGACAGGGGACCACCCGGGGATCCCCGCCACGCTGGGCAACCATTCGCCAACCCGACCCCTCGCCGGTTGTCAACCCACCCCGCCTCGATCCGGTGGGATGACGACCAAGATGGCGGCTGACCGTCCACCCCAGTCCGATCGACGACAGAGGAGACCCGGCATGACCGTCGACGTCCTGCCCGAGCACGGTACCGACCACGTGATCACCCTGACCGGGCCGGAACGCGCCGAGGTCGAGACCACCGCCCGGCACCTGGCGGACCTGGCACCGCGCCTGCTCGACTCGCCCGAGTGGCTCGCGGGCGCGCGGGAGGCGTCCGCCACCCTGCCCGTCCGCCTGCGCCAGGCCATCCGCCGCTTCACCCACGACGCGGGCCGGGACGGCGTCTTCCTGGTGCGCAACCTACCGGTGGACGCCGCGGCCTTACCCCCCACGCCGAACGTGCCGGGCTCGGTGCAGCGCGAGACCACGGTCGCGGCGGCGGCCGAGGTCCTGGTGGGACTGAACCTCGGCGAGCCGCTCGCGTTCCGCGAGGAGAAGAGCGGGGCGCTGGTGCAGGACGTGGTCCCGGTGCCGGGGATGGAGAAGTTCCAGGGCAACGCGGGCTCGGTCGCGCTGGCGATGCACGTGGAGAACGCGTTCCACCCGTACCGCCCCGATTACGTCGGCCTGCACTGCCTGCGCAACGACCACGACAACCAGGCGGGCCTGCTGCTCGCGTCCATCCGCAACGCACTGCCCGCGCTGCCCGACGAGGTCCGCGAGATCCTGCGCTCGCCCCGCTACACCACCGCGCCGCCCGCGTCCTTCGGCGCCCTGGGCGCGGATCCGCGCCCGCACGGCATCCTGTCGGGTTCCTGGGACGATCCCGACATCCAGGTGGATTTCGAGTCGACCCACCCGCTGGACGGAGAAGCCGAGCAGGCCATGGCCGTGCTCGGCGACGCGCTGCGGTCGGTGCGCCGGACGTTCGTCCTGGAGACCGGGGACCTGGCCTTCGTGGACAACCGCCTGACCCTGCACGGCCGAACCGAGTTCACCCCGCGCTACGACGGCCGGGACCGCTGGTTGCAGCGCGTCTTCATCCACCAGAACCACCGCCGTTCCCGCGTTCTCCGCCCGACCACCGCGCACGTGCTGGTGAGCTGAACGTCGTGGGGCCCCGCCGACGGGGCCCCACGACCGTCATCCGACTTCCCGCACCACAGCAGCGCGGCGTGGTGCAGGATCGAGAGCGGCCGGACCACGCTGCGGACCTGGGAGCAGGACGGGATGTGCGCGCTGGAAAACACAATCAGGGCGGCCCGGTGATCCGGGAGCCGGTCACCGACGACGTCCGGGCCGACGACGGGTGTCGGTTGTGGGTGTCCGCGAGCGGTGCCGGTGTGCCGGTGATCCTGTGCCACGGCGGGCCGGGCCTGTGGGACATGTTCGGCGACCTCGCGGACTCGCTCGCGGCCCGGACGGTCCGCTGGGACCAGCGGGGGTGTGGGCGGTCGGAGCGGCGCGGGCCGTATTCCGTCGAGCGGTCGGTGCGGGACCTCGACGCCGTCCGGGCGCACTTCGGGTTCGACCGGGTCGCCGTGCTGGGGCATTCCTGGGGCGCGACGCTGGCCCTGCGGTACGCCTTGGCCCACCCCGAGCGGGTGCGCGGGCTCGTGTACGTGGCGGGCACCGGGCTGGGCCACGACTGGCGCGCCGAGTTCAAGCGGAACGCCGAGGCCCGGCTCACCGGGCAGGTGGGCCGCGACCGCACCGACGACGACCGGGAACGGGCGGTGGCGCAGTGGTCGGCGGACTTCACCGACCCCGCGACGGCCCGTTCGTACGCCGAGCGGATGGCCGACCCGTGGTTCCCCATCAACTACGAGTGCAACGCGACGATCAGCGCCGAGGCGCGGCAGGACGAGGAGACCGCGCTGGTCGCGGCCTGCCGGGCACTGCCGGTCCCGACGCTGGTCATCGACGGCGCCGACGACCTCCGCCCGCGCTGGGCCGTCGACTCCCTGGCACGGGCGCTCCCCGTGGTGACGCGGGTGGTGCTGCCCGGGGTCGGGCACGTGCCGTGGTTCGAGGCACCCGACGAGTTCGCCGCGGCGGTGTCGGACTTCCTGGGCTAGCCCCAATGCCGGTCGGTTAGGTGGTTTCGGCTGGTCGGCGGCGGTGTCGGGTCTTGCTGGGCGGGGTGAGGGTGATGTTCGAGTGAGGTGGTCGGCTGTTTCGGAGTTGTTGTCGGTGTCGTGCGCGTTTGACCGGGAAGTTGCTCATTTTCCGTTTGATCACCCGCGGGTAGCTCCGGTGGCGGCGTTCCGGGTTGATCTCGCTGCCGACCTCGATCGGCAACATCCGATAGTGGTCATCGCTGTGCGTGAGGGGGGAAAGATCCCGGCGCCCAGATACGGGACCGGATGACGCGTACCGTGTTTTTGTGTGAGATCCGATCAGGATCGAGCTTCGCGTGATCGGCGGCGTCGACCTGCACACACATCGTGGCGTAGTGCACCGCCAGATGCGCCCAGAACTCCTGCCGTACCCCGTCGGGCGATTTCGACCGGAAGATCTTCTCGGTATTGAGTTGGACACTCTTGATCTGTTTGAGGAAGCCCTCGATGTCCCACCGTTCGTGATAGAGCGCGGCCAGTTCCTTCGCGGGCGCCAGAAGCGGGTCCAGGATCGTGGTCACCAACCGATACACCTCCTCCGTCCACGGCAATCGGTACTCGATCAGCCGTAGCCGGAAAGATGGTTGGCCCGAACTCCTCGGCGGGGTGATCTCGGCGATACAGGAACCGTCCGATAGTCTCTCCACCGGCCGTGGGGCGAGGTTCGCGGTCACTCTCCACAGCAGGTCGGCGCCGGTATCCACGGCCTTGGCCCAGCGACGGGACGAGTAGATGTGCCGGTCGGCCAACACCAGCATGCCCGGCCGCAATGAAGAGAACATCTCCTCGATCAACATCGTTTCCGCGGCGGCATAGCCATCCATCCGGGCATCGAATACCGCGTGGGTTCCCAACTCGACCACACACGCCGCTTGAATCTGAGGATACGCCGTCTTTCCCTCGCCGCGCCCTGAACCGGGTCGCCCGAACTCGCGATCGTTCTCCTCGGTATCCGGCACCGTGAACGTCGTCCCGTCAACCGCTGTCAACAACCAATCCCCATACCACGCGCCTATCGTCTCCCGGCACGCTCTCGGTCGTATCACCGCCCGCACCGCGGTCTCCATCGGCTCCGAACCCAGACGACGACGAGCATCACCGATCGAACCGGTCGTCGGTACCCGATAGCCCTGCCCTCCACGACCGAACGCCGACATGAGAATCTTCATCGTCGACCGGTACGACTCATTCGGGAAAAGACACAAAGCAAGCGTGAAATAGAAGACCAACCGAGCAGGCAATGCGCGGGTCCGCTGTTCCCGACGCCAATACTGGTCAATGACCCGATCGACCAACTCCACCGGAAACGTCCGAGTCAGCACACCAACCGCAGCTCGGTCGGCCAGACCGCCGCCCTCGCGCACACCCAACCCAAGATCCACCACCGCAGGCTACAGCCCCGCCATGACCTAACCGACCGGCATTGGGGCTAGCCCGCGATGTGCCGGGAGATCAGCGACACGAGCCGCGGGCCACAGCGCGGCGGGGAGGTCGTGCCCCATGCCCTCGATCACGACCAGTTCGGCCCCCGGGATGGCCGCGGCCGTGGCCCGACCGCCGCTGGGGTGGCACATCCGGTCGGCACCGCCGTGGATGACCAGCGTGCGCGCGGTGATCGTCCGGAGCCGCGCGGTCCGGCCGCCGGAGACCACGTACGCGACGGCCTGCCGCGCGCTGCCGAGACCCAGTGCGTCGACCGGCCCGAGGCGTTGGTAGCAGAGGTCGATCCCGGCACCGACGGAAACGGTCTTGAACTCACCCACGGCATTCCCCATCCCAGCTCGCTGGGATGGGGAATGCCACCGGGGAGAATGAATCGCAAACCGGGGAACTGTCTTTGCCATTTCAGTTTAGCAGCCGTGGGCCCGCCGCGCCAGAATGGCCGCGACGGGCCTACGCTCGCCTCAGCGGAACTCGCCCCAGATTTCGGAGATGGAACCGCCACTGGGGAAGCTCACACCGGAGTAAAGACCAGCCGTCACCCACGGGCCGTATTCGATCGAGCAGCCGCTGCGGCAGTACTTGACCCTGATCCGGTACTCACCCGGGATGCCGCTGCAGATGAGCGAGGCGAAGGTCGAGTTGTTCGTGTAGACGCTGCACGGGTCGAGCGCCGCCTGGGCGGTGACCTGCGTGGTCACCGCGCCTGCGGCGTCCGCCACCGTCGTGGCGCTCGCCGTACCCGCCAGGCCCAGGATCGAGCCCGCGACCCCGATGACCGCCGCCATCCTCGTGATTGCGCGCACTGCCGCCTCCTTGTAGCAAGTGGTTGGTCGCTGTTCAGACAAAACAACGGGGCGCACTGAACCGGTCGGCAATAATGCGTTAGCCCCCAGTTCCCCGACCGCATCGAATTGCCTTCATCGGACAGTAACGAGCCTTTCGCAGGCATGTCAAAGGCTTCACGCTCGGTGGAATACTACGACGTTCGGCCGATACCCGACCGCCAAAAACGCGCGGCCGTCGAGTCAGTCGGCCGCTAAACAATCGCGAGCAGCGCGCCGAAAACCCCGGCACCCAGCAACGCCGCCACGACACCGCGGCGGAACACCAGCAGCCACAGGACCGCCGCGACCAGCACGCCGAGTTGCCACCGGTGCGCCAGCGCCAGGCCGAGGGGTACCGCGGAGCCCGCGATGGCGCCGATCGCCGCCGCGCCCGCGCCGGTCAGGAACGCCTGGGCCCGCTCGTTGTCCCGGAGCCGGTCCAGCCGGGGGCCGCCCACCAGCACGAACGCGAAGGACGGGGCGAAGGCGATGGTCGCGGCGAGCAGGCCGCCGCGTAGCCCACGACCGCGACCGTCTGGACCACCGGGCCGGGGGTGATCTGCCCGAGCGCCACCGCGTTGAGGAACTGCCCGTCGGTCATCCAGCCGTAGGTGTGGACCGCGTCCTCGCGCATCAGCGGGATGATCACGAAGCCGCCGCCGTAGGACAGCGCGCCGACCTTCGCCGCCACCCACGCCAGTCCTCCGACGCCGCCCGCGACGGGCAGCGCGACCGGGACGGCCCACACCTTCGACACCTTCGTCGACACCTCGAGCAAACCGGCCGCCACCAGGACCAACACCAGCCACGGACCCGTCAGCACCCCGGCGACCCCAGCCGCGACGAGGTACCCGCACCACCGCGCCCGGCCGCCGACCCCGGGGCCCGCCCGCCGCCAACCGGCCGGGATCAGCCCCCAGGCCGCGTGCAGCGCGACCGCGGGCACCGCCGCGCCCGCGCCCGCCGCCGCCCCGGTCACCCACACGGGCGGGTTGTCCGCCAGGAACAGCACCGCCAGGGCCAGGATCACCACCAGCCCGGGCACGATGAAGCACGCGCCGCCCACCAGCGCCCCCACCGCACCCCGCAGCCGCCAAGCGCACAGGATCGCCAGTTGGGTCGACGCCGGGCCGGGCAGCAGGGTGGTCACCGCGATGCCGTCCTCGAACTCCCGCTCCGACAACCACTTCCGGCGGACGACGCACAGGTCGCGCAACAGGGCGATGTGCGCGGGCGGTCCGCCGAAGCCGACGCAGCCGATCCGGCCCCACTCGCGCACGATCGTGGACAGCGCCACACGGTCCTCACTGGACATGGAGCAACCGTGCCCGGTCGGGCATTGCGCACGGGTGAAGCTCCGATGACATTGGTTTGTCCGGTGACCAACGGGTACCCGAACGGGCATGGTGAGCTTTGGCTACTTCCTGTCTTGTGAGGAGTTCGGCCCGCACGACCTCGTCCGGCAGGCGCGGGCGGCCGAGCGGGCGGGCTTCGAGCGGCTGTGGATCTCCGACCACTTCCACCCGTGGAACCGCGAGCAGGGGCAGAGCCCGTTCGTGTGGTCGGTGCTCGGCGCGCTGTCGGAGGCGACGCGGCTGCCGGTCACCACTGCGGTGACCTGCCCGACCACGCGCATCCACCCGGCCGTCGTCGCACAAGCGGCGGCGACCACCGCCGTGCAGTTCGAGGGGCGGTTCACGCTGGGCGTCGGCAGCGGTGAGGCGCTCAACGAGCACGTGCTCGGCGACCGGTGGCCACCCGCCGACGTGCGGCTCGCCATGCTGGAGGAGGCCGTCGAGCTGATCCGCGCACTGCACCGCGGCGACGAGGTCACCTACCACGGCAACCACTTCACCGTGGAGAACGCGCGGATCTACACACGGCCCGACGCGCCCGTGCCGATCTACGTGTCCGGGTTCGGTCCCAAGGCCGCACGGCTCGCGGGCCGGGTCGGCGACGGGTTCGCGTGCACCAAGCCGGACAGCGGGCTGGTGCGCGCGTTCCGCGAGGCGGGCGGCGGCGACCGGCCCGCTCAAGGGGGACTCAAGTTCTGCCACGCCGCGACCACCGCCGAGGGCGTGCGGACCGCGCACCGGCTGTGGGCGAACTCCGCGCTGCCGGGCGAACTCGCGCAGGTCCTGCCGACACCGCGCCACTTCGAGCAGGCTTCGGAGCTGGTGACACCGGACATGGTCGCGCGCAGTGTGCCGTGCGGGCCGGACCCGGAGCCGTACGCGACCGCGATCCGCGGCTACGTCGACGCCGGGTACGACGAGGTCTACGTCCAGCAGATCGGGCCGGACCAGGACGCCTTCTTCGAGTTCTGGCGCCGCGAGCTGGGGCAGATGGCGGAGCAGGTCGTGCGCGAGGCGCCGCTGTCGGTGTGAACCGCCGGCAACACCGGTACCCGGTTTGGTCTAGACCATGCTGGACCGGTCCAAGCACACTCGGGCAGATGACACGCAGAATCGCGTTGTTCGTCAGCGTCGTGCTCGCCCTGTTCGCGGTGCCCGTGGTGGCGACCGCCGCGCAGGCACCGGGCTTCCCCGACGAGCTGCGGCTGCCGGACGGCTTCCGCCCCGAGGGCATCGCCATCGGGCGGTGGCCGGTGGCCTACTTCGGATCCCTGGCCGACGGCCGCATCCACCAGATCGACCTGCGCACGGGCACGGGCAGGCAGCTGAGCCCGCCCGCGGGCGGGCCGTCGGTGGGGCTCAAGGTGGACACCGACCACAACCGCCTGTTCGTCGCGGGCGGCACCGGCGGCGAGGTCCGCGTCATCGACACCCACGACGGCAAAGTCCTGGCCCGCTACAAGGTCCCCACCACCGGCGCGTTCCTCAACGACGTCACCATCGCCCGGGACGCGGTGTGGTTCACCGACTCCAACAACGCCTCGCTGTACGAGCTCCCGTTGGGCCCCAAGGGAGAACTCCCGGACGCGAGCAAGCCCCTCACCACCCTCCCCCTGACCGGCGACTGGCAGAACGTACCGAACTCGTTCAACGGCAACGGAATCGTCACCACCCCGGACGGAAAGGCCCTGATAGTAGGCCAAACCGCCACGGGCAAACTGTTCCGCGTGGACCCGGCCACGGGCGCGGCGAAGACCGTCGACATCGGCACCCAGACCGTCACCGGCAACGACGGCCAACTCCGCCTGGGCCGAGACCTGTACGTCATGGAGAACGGCCGCGGCACGATCGCCAAAATTGCCCTCTCACCCGACGGCACCACCGGCACCCTCCAACGAAGGCTGAGCGACTACCGCTTCGACACCGCCACCACCATCGCCAACTACGGCGAGAGCCTGTACGCGGTCAACGCCCGCTTCAGCACCCCACCAACCCCAACCACCACCTACACCGCGGTGTCCGTGCCGCGCTTCTAGAAGCCAGGGTGGGTCCACCCACGCCCGGGCGGACCCACCCGGTCACCCGCCTCCAACTACCCCTGCCAGCGCCCGGACTCCACGTGTCCTCCCCTGCCGGCAGCCAAGCGGTAGCTGGGATGCGCCGGAGATAGGGCGGGACACCGCCGTACTCGCGCACGCATCGCGAGAACAGCAGCGGACCCGTTGGGTTCTGCCTTCAACTCGCGCTCGCAGGTGAATGGCGGACCGGCGATCTTGCTCCACTCAGCGATCGCGGAGGCCACCAAGTCCAGCGGCACCCGACTGTCCCCTGCCACCGCCCGGACTCCGGGCAGCCCCCGCCCTTCCCCTGGGGGACAGCCCTGCTCCAGTCTATCGGCGGAGCAGGGCGGAGCACGGGGTGGCGAAATCCTGTGGATGCGGACGAGGCATGGGGATAACCCGCGCCAGCGGTGGGGGTTGGCTCGATCGACTTGCGGTCAGCCCGCCAGTTCGATGGTGACCGGGACCGCGCTGCCCAGCGTGTGGCCCACCGGTGAGCTGCCGATGACCTTGGCGTGCAGCGTCTCCAGTTCCTCCCGCGACGCGGGTGACGAGATCGTCACCTTCGCCGTGATGCTGTCGAACCCCGCGTGCCCCTCCGCCAGCCCCAGGAACACGCGCAGGTCGATGTCGCCCTTCAGGTCGATCCGCAGGTCGTCCAGGCGGATTCCGGCGACCGTGGCGTTGGCGGCGTAGCCGACGGCCAGGCAGTTGCCCAGCGCGCTCAGCAGTTGCTCCACCGGGTTCGCGGCGCTGTCCCCGCCGCCGAGGGCGGTGGGTTCGTCGGACGGGGTGGGGGTGAAGCCGCGGACTCGGGCTTCCGAGCGGAAACCACCCGTCCAGGTGACGTGCGCGGCCCAGGTGGTGGCGGCCTTGGTCGCGTCCGCCTGGACGGCGCCGACCAGCGCCCCCACCGCGTCGATGTCCACGTCGTTGAGCCGGACCTGGGTCGTCATGGGTCGCTCCAAAGCCTCGTCGGGGGGCGTTTCCGGCAGCCTCCCCAGCCCCGCGACCGGCCGCAAGCGCACCCGGATGGCGGGACGGGCGGCGGGGACCATCCGTGTGTGGTACACGCTTGGAGCGGTTGGACGGGGCAAGGTCTGGGTACCGTAGCGGGGTGGAGACCGACGTCACGCTCCGAGTCGATGGTGCCGAGCACGACCTCAGGATCGAACCGCGGACGACGCTGCTCGACGCGCTGCGCGAACGGGTGGGCAACACCAGCCCCAAGCGCGGCTGCGACCACGGGCAATGCGGGTCCTGCACGGTCCTGGTCGGCGGCAGACGCGTGCTGAGCTGCCTCACCCTCGCCGTCCGCTGCCACTTGGCCGAGGTGACGACCGCGCGCGGCCTCGGCCAGAGCGGGCCGCACCCCGTGCAACAGGCGTTCCTCGACCACGACGGCTTCCAGTGCGGTTTCTGCACCCCCGGCCAGATCTGCTCCGCCGTCGGCATGCTTTCCGAGTTCTCCCAAGGACACCCCAGCCACGCGAGCGCGGACGTGGCCGCCGAGCCCGACCTGACGGAGTCCGAGGTGGCGGAGCGGATGAGCGGGAACCTCTGCCGCTGCGGCGCGTACGCCAACATCGTGCCCGCGCTGCTGGACGTGGCGGGCGGGTCATGACGCCCTTCGACTACCGCGTGCCGACCAGCGCGGGCGCCGCGGTCGACACCGTCGCCGCCAACCCGGCGGCCGTGTTCCTGGCGGGCGGCACCAACCTCCTCGACCACCTCAAGCTCGGCGTCGCCGAACCGGAGGTCGTGGTCGACGTCAACGCCGTGACCTCGGACGAGATCCGCGACGATGACGGCGGCGGTCTGTGGATCGGCGCGGCCGTGCGCAACAGCGACCTGGCCGCCGACCGCCGGATCCGCACCCGGTACCCGGCGGTCGCGGAGGCGTTGCTGTCCGGCGCGTCGGGGCAGCTGCGGAACATGGCGACGGCAGCCGGGAACCCGTTGCAGCGCACCAGGTGCGTGTACTTCCAGGACACCACGACCCCGTGCAACAAGCGGGAGCCGGGCACGGGCTGCTCCGCCGTCGGCGGCTACACGCGCTACCACGCGGTCCTGGGCGCGTCCGACCAGTGCGTGGCCACGCACCCGTCGGACCTGGCCGTGGCGCTGGCCGCGTTCGACGCCGAGGTTCAGGTGCTGGGCACCGGGGGCACTCGGGTGATCCCGTTCGTCGACCTGCACCGCCTACCCGGCGACGCCCCGGAGCGCGACACCGTGCTGGAGCGCGGCGACCTGGTCACCGCGATCACCCTGCCCGCGCTGCCGATCGCCGCGAAGTCCCGCTACCGCAAGGTCCGCGACCGCGCGTCGTTCGCGTTCGCCTTGGTCTCCGTCGCGGCGGCGCTGGAAGTCGAGGACGGCATCGTGCGCGACGCCCGCATCGCACTCGGTGGAGTCGCGCACAAACCTTGGCGGGCGACCAATGCCGAGGAGGCGCTGCGCGGCATGCCCGCGGACGAGGACAGCTACCGCAGGGCCGCGCGGCTCGAACTCGCCGACGCGCGGGCCGTGGCTGGGCTGGACGGCGGCAACGCGTTCAAGATCCCGTTGGTCGCGCGAACGCTCGTGGCCGTGTTGCGCGAGCTGGGAGGTGCGCGGTGACAACGCTTTCCGACCGCCAGGCGATCGGCCGTGACCTGGTCCGCCGCGAGGGCGGCCTGAAGGTCACCGGCACCGCGCCGTACGCGGACGACGCCGAAGTGGACAGTCCGGTGTTCTGCCGGTTGCTGCTCTCCCCCACCGCCCGGGGCCGGGTGACCGGCATCGAGGTACCGGAAGTCCCGGGCCTGCTGACCGTACTGCGCGCGGGCTCGGCGGAGAAGTTGACGTCCACTGGGGACGATGAGCTGGCCGTCCTGCAGGACACCTCGATCGCCTTCCGTGGCCAGATCATCGGCGCGGTGATCGCCGAGACCTCCGAGGCGGCAAGGGAAGCGGCGCGGCTCGCGCGCGTCGCGTGCACCGAGGAACCGCAGGACACCGCGTTCTCCCCCGACCGCGACGACCTCTACAAGCCGGAGAAGGTCAACGCGGGCTACCCCACCGACACCGCGCAGGGCGATCTCGACGCGGCCATGCGCACGGCCGACGTCACGGTCGAACGCACGTACACCACCGCGACGTACCACAACAACCCGATGGAGCCACATTCGACAACAGCGTTGTGGGACGGGGAGAACCTGCTGCTGTGGGAATCCACGCAGGGCGTGCACCCCGTGCGGGAGACCGTGACGGAGGTGTTCGGGCTGGCGCCGGAGCGGGTGCGGGTCGTGTCGCCGCACGTCGGCGGCGGGTTCGGCTCGAAGGGCGCCGCGCACGCCAACGTCATCGTCGCCGCCATGGCCGCCCGCGCGCTCCCCGGCAGGCCGGTGCGGCTGGCGCTGACCCGGCGGGAGATGTTCTCGCTGGTCGGCTACCGCACCCGGACCGTGATGCGGACCCGGCTGGCGTCGTCGGCGGACGGGGTGCTGTCCGGGGTCGGCATGGACGTGGTCGCGCCGACGTCGAAGGTGACCGAGTTCGCCGAGCAGGCCGGTGTGCCCACCAGGATGATGTACGCCGCGCCGCACCGGGCCACCTCGCACCGGCTGGCCGCGCTGGACGTGCCGGTGCCGACGTGGATGCGCGCGCCCGGCGAGTGCCCCGGCATGTTCGGCAACGAGGTCGCGATGGACGAGCTGGCCGAGGAGTTGGGCGTCGACCCGATCGAGCTGCGGGTCCGCAACGAGCCCGCGGTCGACCCGGCGTCGGGCAAGCCGTACTCGAGCCGGGGCCTGGTGGCGTGCCTGCGCTCCGGCGCGGAGCGGTTCGGCTGGTCGGGCAGGCGCCGCCACCGGGTCGGGGACTGGCTGGTGGGCACCGGGGTCGCGTCATCGGTGTACCCGGCGTTCCGCATGCCGCACTCGACCGCCCACCTGCGCTACGCCGACGGCCGGTACGTGGTGTCGATCGGGGCCGCCGACCTGGGCACCGGCACGTGGACCGCGCTGGCCCAGATCGCGGCGGACGGCCTCGGCGTGCCGGTGGAGCTGGTGGAGGCCCGGATCGGCGACACCGACCAGCCGTACGCGTCGGTGGCGGGTGGTTCGTCGGGGATCTCGACCTGGGGTTCGGCCATCGTCGAGGCGGCGCGCGCGTTCCGCGAGAAGCACGGCACGGAACCCCCGGACGGCGCGGAGGCCACCGGCGAGATCGGCTCGAACCCCGCCCAGGGCCAGTACGCGATGTACGCCTTCGGCGCGCAGTTCGCCGAGGTCCACGTCCACGCCGACACCGGCGAGATCCGCGTGCCGAGGCTGTTCGGCATGTTCGCCGCGGGCCGCATCGTCAACCCGCGCACGGCCCGCTCCCAGCTGATCGGCGGCATGACCATGGGCCTGTCCATGGCCCTGCACGAGACCAGCGTCCTGGACCCGCGCTTCGGCCACGTGGTGACCCAGGACTTCGCCGACTACCACGTCGCCACCTGCGCCGACGCCTACCGCGTGGAGGCGGACTGGATCGACGAACACGACCGGCACGTGAACCCGATGGGCACGAAGGGCATCGGCGAGATCGGCATCGTGGGCACGGCCGCCGCCATCGTCAACGCCGCCCACCACGCGACCGGCGCCCGCATCCGGGACCTGCCACTGACCCTCGACAAGCTCCTACCCCACCTGCCGTGAACGCCGCGGTCGGAAACAGAGTTTTGAATACCAAGACACCTTGCCGTGTCCACGATTTGGCCAGTTTTTCGGCGGAATTCTTCTAAATTCCAGCCTTGCCAGGCATAAGCCGACCAATGCGGCCTCTTGTGGCGACGGCACGAACGTAACAATCCTACGCTACCCACGATGTAACTCCTCGGGACACTCCGGGGAGGCCACCGTGACCGACATACCGACACGGCTCCCCGACCCCGTTGCCTTCGCCGAAACAATCGGGTTTCTGCTGCTCACCGCCCGCGAGGAGGCCGATCTCCCCCGGCACGCGGTGGCGAAGAAACTGGCCGTGCCGGTGGACCCCACGACACTCAGGACCTACGAGTACGGGTTGCGCAGAATTCCGGCCGCGCGATTCGTCATGCTGTGCCAGGCGTTGGAGGTGTCCCCGGGCAGGATTCTGGCCCTCGCGCTGCGACGGCTCTCAGGTGGGCCGGAACCCACACTCCGCATCGATTTCACCGCACTACTGGCGGACCCGGACATTCCCGGGGAGGTGCGGGAGTGGGCGGAGGATGTCCATTCGCGACGGGCCGCGGTCGACGAGGTGCGGTTCACCGAAGTGCGCGGCATGGCGATGGCCGCACAGCGCGACATCGTCGACCTGCTGTCGACCCTCTGGCAATACACGGCCGAACGAAGCGATGCCTGATGTCCATCCACAGTGGACCAGACTGGGAGCGCGAGTTCACCAGGCGGCTGGGCGCCGAGATCATGACAGCCCGACAGGCCCGCGGCTGGAACCGGAGCACCTTGGCCACGGCGCTCGCCTCCACCGGAGAGAAGAGCATAAGGTTCTACGAGCAAGGCAGGCGCCGGTGTTCGCTCTACCGACTCCTGGAGATCTGCGACGTCCTCGACGTGTCGGCGCCCGACCTCCTCGACCGCGCGACACCTCAGCCTTTTAGCGGCTGAGCAGCTATTTCCACTACTTCTTCTTCCAGGTTCGCCAGTAGTCGGCGTCACGGGATACCACACTGCGAGATGTGACCTGATCGGACTTCCGCGCCGCCGCAGGCACCACGCTCGGGTTCAGCCGTACGTGCGAAGGTAAACTCGCCATTCGATAGGCCTTTCGTGTCCGCCGTGCGACAAGTGGACACAGGATAGCCCCACGCTTCACCTCATCGAGTGACAGGGGGCCACAGAAGGTCTTCTTGCTGGTCAGGCAACTAGATAGGCGAGCAGTCGCGCTCTACATGGACCGTCCCGGCGGGAATAGCCCAGCACCCCTGGGAAGCCTACCGGGATTCGCCCAGCTTCTCCCTGAGCCGGTCCAGGGCAGGGGCGACGCCGAGCTGGGTGCAGAGCTGCCGGGCCCACTCGTAGTTGGCGACCGCCGCCGCCCGGTCACCCAGGGCCAGCTCCGTGTCGCCGAGCAGTTCGGCCGCGACCGCCAGGTAGCACACATCCCCGGCACCGCGCAGCAGGTCCACCGCCGTACGGCACAGGTCGCGCGCCCGCTCGTACTCGCCGGTGCGGTAGTGGATGCGCGCGATGACCGTGTGGCACCGCGCGGTGAGAGGTAGGTGCGCCTGCTCGTACGCGAGGTTGCGCGCGGTCGCCGCCAGTTCGTGGGCGTCGGACAACCGCCCCTGTGCCAGGTGGATGCGGGCGAGACCGAGGATGGCGCAGGCCCGCACGGGCCGGTTCCCCGTGCGCTCGGCGTCGTGCTGGGCAGCGCGGAGGTGGTCCGCGGCCGCCGCCAGGTCCCCCTGCTCCAGCCGCGTGTCCCCCAGCCCGTACCGCGACCACGTCACCATTTCCTGGTCCCGGGCCGCCAGCGCGCTGGCCAGGCACTCCTGGTACAGCTCGGCCGCGCGCGGGTAATCACCCGTCTGGATCTCCAGCCGGGCCAGTTGGTGCAGGGTGCGGCGCGTCCCCGGCTCGATGCCGAAGAGCCTGCTCAGGCGCATGGACTCGCGGAAGGCGCGGCGGGCGGCCTCGAACCTGCCCATGCTGGTGAGCACCGTGCCGAGGTCGTGCAGGGTGGAGGCGAGGCCGTCCTCGTCACCCAGTTCCTGGGTGGACCGGACGGCGTGCAGCAGCACCACCCGGGTCTGCTCGTGCCTGCCGACGCTGTCCAGGTAGCTCTGCAACGACTGGGCGAGGCGCCAGCACTGCTGGTGGAAGCCCCGGTCCACCGCGTACCCGACCGCGGCGACCAGGGTCTCCCGCTCACGCGCGAACCACCGTCCCGCCTCGGCCGCGTCGGCCAGGTCCACCGGCGGGTTGTCCCGCCCGGGGGTCAGCAGCGGGGGCGGCGCGCTCTGCTCGGGCTGGTACAGGGTGTGCGCGGCGACCGCCGACACCAGCAGGTGCTCGAGGACCCGCTGGTCGGCGGCGCGCAGGTCCGCCGGGGACTCGTCGCGGCCCGCCCGGTGCTTGCCGAAGTCGCGGACCAAGGCGTGCAGGCGGTAGTGCCCCAGGTCATCGGGCTGGCCGACCAGGCTGTTGTCCACCAGCACGTCCAGGCTGGCGCGGGTGCGCCCCGGCCCGCGGTCGTCGATGGCGATCGCGGCCGCCAGCGAGACCTCCCACCCGGGTGCCCGGCTGATCAGCCGGAACAGCCGCCGTTCCGGCTCCGCCAGCTCCCGGTAGGAGCCGAGGAAGGTCGCGTTGAGGTCCGGCTCGGTCCCGTACCGGTCGCCGAGGGTCCGGGTGAACTCCGCCACCGACACCCCGGGCCGGGCCGCGACCCCGTCGCCCATCAGCACGATGGCCAGCGGCAGGCCGCCGCTGCGCCGGACCAGCTCCGCGCAGGCGTCCGCCTCCCGCTCCGCCCGGGCGCCGATGATGCCCGCGAGCAACCGCCGCGCGTCGGCCGCGGTCATCGTGGGCAGGTTGACCCGTACCGCGCCGAAGCGGGTGAGGCCCTTCAACCGCTGCCTGCCGACCAGGACCACGGTGCCCGCGGTGAACAGGGAGAACAACTCGTCGAGCTGGAGCGCGGCGGAGACGTTGTCGAGGACGAGCAGGACCGTCTTGTCCGCCAGGAGTTCGCCCAGCCGCTGGCGGCGGGCCACCAGCGGCAACGCCTCCAGCGCCGTCCAGTCCAGTTTGGCCAGCAACTCGTTGACCACGCCCTCCTCGTCGCGCGCCTGGCCGCACAGGTCGACGTAGAAGGCGTGGGTGAACCGCTTCCTGAGCGTCCAGGCCCAGTGCACCGCCAACGAGGACTTGCCGACGCCGCCCATGCCGTCGACGGTGACGACCCGGAGCGCTCGACCCTCCTGTTCGGACAGTGCGGTGTCCAGTGCGGACAGTTCGACGGCGCGGCCGACGAACCCCGGTATGTCCTGGGGCAGCTGCCACTGGCGGGGTTTCGCGGGCGCGGTACCGGGCGCCTCCGAGTGCGCGGCGTGCGCGTTGACCCGCAGGGCTTTCCACTTCTCGTCGAGGCGGGCCACGCCTTCGCGGTCGCCGTCCGCGGCCAGCACCTGGCGGATCTCGCGGTGGTAGTCCTCGGCCTCGGCCGCGCGGCCGACGCGCACCAGGGCCGCCAGCCTGCCGTCGATGAACCTCTCGTCGCCGGGGAACGTCCGCTGGACGTCCTCGATCACCGCCAGCGCGTCGTCGCACTCGTCGAGCGCCAGCATCGCCGAGACGAGCATCGCGTACACCCGCGCCGGCTCCAGCGCGGACGCCTGCGCGCGCCACCGCCGCGCCCACTGGGAATCCACGTCCGCCAGCGGTGTGCCGCGGCGCAGCAGCGGCACCGCGGCGCCGAGCAGTTCGCGGGCCTTCGTGGCCTGCCCGCCGGTCAGGCACCGGCGCGCGTGGTCGACCAGGTCCATCAGCTGGAAGGCGTCCACGTGCTCCCGCCCGACGTCGAGCCGGACCGTGGACTTGCCGCGCACGACCCGCACGCCGTCGAGCGCGGCCTCCACCTGCTTGCGGAAGCGGCTGACGTGCCCGTAGACGGTGTCCGCGACGTTGGTGGGCCGCGCCGAGGTGCTCGGCCAGGCGTACTCCAGCACGCGGTCCAGCGACAGCGCCTCCATCGGGTGCGCCAGCAGGACCGCGAGCACCGCCCTTTCCCTCGGCTTGCCCCGGGTCTGGAAAACACCATCGATGCGGATGGCCGTTTCCCCGAGCACCCCGAACACAGCGTCCACCTGCCCACCCCCGTGGCCTGTCCTCCCCTTTTTGGATAGTCGATGTTACTGACCCCAAGGGCCGAAGTCTCGAAATTTCTCAGCCGATTCGACGACTGACAGGTTTTTGACCAGCCCGGTCCGCTGGGATGTCCGCCCGCTGTCCGCGCGCTGTCCGCGGACAGCGCGATCACCATGGCGCGCACCGTTGATCGGCCGGTTCGCACCCGGAGACTCGATCTCGTTGGCAGCACGGGGAAAGAGTGGGGGTCGACATGCGTGAGGCGTGCCGGGCCGAGGGGCCGACCGAGTTCGAGCGCGGTTTCCGGCCAACCGGGGCGAACCGTAAAACCGTTTTGGTGATGATGTCGTCGATGACCGAAGGCACCCGGTTGATGGAACTGTTCCCTCTTTTGGAGTCCGACAAGCGGATTCGGCTGGTGCGCACCGTGCCGGCACACGGGAAAAGCTGGAACGGATTGGCAGAATCCTTCGCCGAAATGGACGCGGAGACGATTCCGTGGACCCGCGCGGTCCGCTCGCGGTGGGATCTGGTGCTCACCACCCGCCACGAGCACGTCGGCGAGGTCTCCGGGGAGGTGTTGGTGTTCCAGCCCGGCGCGGGGACCCCTGCCCGCCTCGACCGGGAACCGCCGACCTACCGAGGCCGCGTCCTGCCGTCCGCGCTGGCGCTGCCCCACCTGACCGATGTGGACGTCCTGTGGCGAACCCGTCCGGAGGTCCTGCCCGCCGCGGTCGTGTCGGGTGACATCTGCCTGGACCGCATGCGGGCCAGCGCGCACCGGCGCGCGGCGTACCGGTCCGCACTCGGCGTCGGTCCCGGCACGCGGCTGGTGACGGTGTGCTCCACGTGGGGCGCCGAGTCGCTGTTCGGGCGCCACCCGGACCTGTGCGACCGGCTGGTGGACGAGGCGGGTGACGACACCCGGGTCGCCGCGGTGCTGCACCCCGCGATCTGGGCGGCGCACGGGAAAACGCGCGTGCTGGCCCGCGCGCGCCGAGCGGGTCTGCTGGTCGTGCCGCCCGAATCCGGTTGGCAGGCCACGGTGCTCGCCAGCGACCACGTGCTGGGCGACCTCGGCTCGACCACGGTGTACGCGGCGGCTATGGGCATACCGGTGCGGCTCGTCGCCGCCACGCACCGCGCCTTCCCCGGCGGCATCGCCGACGAACTGGCCCGCGCGGTCGGCCGGATCGACCTCGGAGCCGCGTTGCTGCCCCAACTCGCGTCCGCCGTGGACGGCTCGGTCGGCGAGCTGATCACCGCGCTGGTGTCGAGTTGCCCCGATGAGGCGTCGGAGCGGCTGCGCAACGTGATGTACCTGCTGCTCGGCCTCGACGAGCCCGTGTGGCGGGCGGCGGTGCGCCCGTACGCGCCACCGCGTCCGCACGACCCGCCGTGAGGCCGCCGGTCGAGCGCGGTCAGTCGTCGGACTGGAAGTCGGAGAGCATCCGGTCCACCGCCTGGCGCCAGGACCGGACGTCCGTGCCACCCGCCGCGCCGTCGCGGGTGCGCTGTTCGTTGGTGACGGCGAGCACCAAGCGCAGTGTTTCCCAATGGCGGCCGTTGACCTCGTGGACCGTCGTCCCCCGCAGCAGCAGCCGGTTGTCCACGACCTCGGCGATGTCGGGGCGGTGGGTGAGCGGCGGCCAGCGGGGCGGGCGGCGCCAGTGCTCGGTGAACAGCTCCGCCCAGGCCCGGTCGGGTGTCTCCGACAGCGGCAGCGGCACCACGTACAGGCCGCTGCCCGGGGAACCGTCGTCGCGCGGTGGCCGGACCTCGTCCGGCACGGGCGGCCGGACGACGACCGGTCCCGCCCGGGTCGGCGGGACCGACACGGCGCGCAGGGCCGACAGGTGCGCGCGCACGTCGTCCGCCACCGCGGGTCCGGCGGCCGGGGCGACGGGCAGGAAGAGCTTGCCGAGGCCGGTTCCGGAGCCGCCCGCGACGCGGCGGAGGGGGACGACCGTCAGCCCCCGGGCGCTGACGCCGTCGGGTCGGGTGTGGCCCGCCGGTTCCGCCCAGTGGCTGCCCATCGTCCCGGGTTCGACGATCGAGACGAGCACGTCGACCCCGGCGAGGTGGGGTTGGACCAGGGCGGCGGCGGACTCGCCGGAGCCGAAGGCGCCTTCGTCGAGCAGGACGTGCATGCCGCCGTCGGCCAGGGCCGTGCCGATCGCCCGCGCCGTGGCCGAGTCCTGGCGGGAGTGGCTGACGAGCACCCGGCGCAGGGCGGCGGGTGGTTCCGGCGCGGTCCCCGCGTGTTCGGACACGACCGGGGATCGCGCGACCGGGTCGGGGTGTTAGTGCCCGCGCGGCGCGATCACCCGTTCGCTAGCGGCGGGTCGCGAGGTCGGCGGCGATGAGGTCCTCGGCGGGGATCTCGATGGACAGCCTGCCGCCCTGGTTGAGGCGCAGGGTGGCGCCGTTGAGGATGGGGAGCAGGTTGCGGGTTGTGGTTTGGACGGCGTGGACCGCGTGGGGCGGGAGGTGTTCGGGGGCGGTGTAGGCGTCGAGGTAGCGCCTGCCGTCGGGCATGAAGGTGAAGTTGACGGGGCCCGGCGGCGTGTCCAGGTAGACGGTGGCCTCCAGGGCGGCGTGCGGCACGTGGCGCTGCGGGGACCAGCCGACGGCGACGAAGGCGACCACGGCGTCGAAGTCGCACAGCGGGGGCGGGAACCCCTGCTTGCGCGGGCTGGGGCGGTAGTCGGGGTTGAGGTAGGTCTCGCCGGTCAGGTCGCCGTGGGGGCCGACCCGGTACGCGCCCAGCAGGGCCGCGTTGGGGACGCCCTCGACGTAGCGGGGGTCGATGTCCGGGTCGGCGCAGTAGACCCAGCCGTTGGGGGTGCGGCGGGCCTCTTGGCGCAGACCGTCGCTGATCGGCGGGAGACCGGGGTGGCCGGGGACCGGGACGGGCGAAGCGCTTGGCGGGGAAGGGATTCCGGGCCCCGGGGGCGGCGGGAACCCGGCGGGGGCGACCGGTGGCGCGGGGAAGGCAGGGGGCGGCTGGGCGTGCCCCGGGGTGCTCGGCGTGGGGAACGGCGGCGGGACGGCCGGAGTGGACAGTGCGGGAGCGCCGGACGGCCACGAGGAGCCGGATGGTCCGTGAACGACCGGAACGGATGGCGCGGAAGGCCACGAGCCGCCCGGCGGCGCGAGCGGGTTCGGGACGGGTGGCGCGGGCCTGGCGGGAACGGGTGTGCCCGGACTCGACGGTCCGAGCGGGTTCGGCGCGGATGGTGTGGACGACCGCGCGGCGCCGGAACCGGGTAAAGCCTGCCTGCCGGGACCGGATGACGGCCCGCCCGGAGCGGACGGGGGCGGGACCCCCGGACCGGACGGCCCGAAAGCGAGCGGACCGGACGACGCGGACGACCGCGCGGCACCGGATGGCGTGGAACCACCCGGCGCGGTGCCGGGGCGCGGGGGTGTGATGGCCCGGGTCGGCGAGAACGAGTTGGGGGCCAGTGGTTTCGGGACCTCCGGCACGCGCTCGACGAGGTCGCCGCGGTCGAGGAACGCCTGGACGCTCTCCGGCAGCAGGTACGCCTCCGCCCCCGACGGGTGGGTGGCGGCGACCACGTGCCACGACCCCTTCAGGCGGTAGCGGTGGTGCGGGTCGGTGCCGGTCGCCGCGACCCGGTGCGGCTGCGTGTCCGGTGGTACGAGCAGGTTCCCGCCGGTGGAGCCGTACCGCTCCAGCTCGACGTCGGCGATCACGGTGACCCGGATGTCCTCGAACTGGCTCAGCGACGGGTCCTCGTGGCCGAGCACCGCCGTCGACACCTGCCACCAGTGCAGCGGTTCGTCCACTGTGTACACCTGGGCGTCGCGGTGGATCACCAGCTGCCCCACCAGGTAGGCCGCCGCCGACCGCGCGTCCCCGAACCGGACCGGGTCGACCCGGTGGTCGCCGCTCGCCCGGTAGACCAGCCACCAGTCACCGTCGCGGACCAGGCACCACGCGCCGCTGCGGTGTGCCTCCAACGAGAAGAACCGCGGCGACGTCCGGCACAGCAGCACCGCCTCCTGGACGGTCTTGACCGCTTCGCGCCGGTCGGCGTCGCTCACGGTGTCCTGCCCGGTGACCGCGGCCAGCGCCCGGTCCTGCGCCGCGGCCGGGACCACGTCCGGCAGCCGGTAGCGGTTCTGCCGGATGTGGTCGACCAACGCGAGGACGGGCGGCACCTTGTGCTCTTCCAGGTAGTACGCCACCGCCGCGGGCCACACCCAACGACCGTCGGTGTGGTACGCCATCGGCACCTGGTCCCGCTTGTCCGCCAACGCGTCCGGCCCGTAACCGCGAGCGGCCAGCACCACCGGGGCCTCGCGCAGGTACCGCAGGACCGCGGTCGCCTCCCGGCTGCTCACCATCGGCCGGTACCACTGCGTCCCGTGGTCGAACACCGGCGCCAGGTCCACGCGACCCGCGTCGGGATCGGGGTGGGGGTGCCACCCGTTGACCTGGTCGCGCCCGACCACCGCCACCGCCGCGGCGGCCATCCACTCGGGCACCACCTGGGGTTGGCGGGGCAGCATGCGCAGTTCGTCGGCACCATCGCCGACCGCGCCCAGCAACGACGGCGGCGGTCCCTCGATCAACGCGGCGGACTCGACCACCTCGTCCGGCGTCAGCTCGTAGGACATCGAGTACCAGGTGCCCCAGATCGCCTCATACGCGCGCATCCGCCAGCGGTGGAACCACTGGCCCACCATCGCGGGCGGCGACCACGACCGCGTCTCCCCGTCCGCGCCGGTCACCTCGGCCACGATCTCCATGCCGTACCCGATGGCGTGGCAGGACACCTTCACCCGCCGCCACCCTGCCGGCGCGGCGGCGCGCACGGCGTCGATGGTGGCGTCGCGCACGGGTTCGAACCCACCGACCGGCAGGCCGCCCACGTGCACGGCGGGAAACTGCGGCCAGACCCCGCCCAGCGGTGCCATCCACCGGACCTGCACCACGGGCACCTCGGACAGCAGCCCGGCGACCGGGTCGAACTCGACCACCTCGGCGGCACCGTCCACCAACCGCTTGGTGTACAGCTGGAACACCGATTCGAACGCCGACAGCGGCACCGACCACGCCGTGCGACCGTACCCGGCGTCCACCGGCCTGCCGCCCGCCACCTCACTGTCCACAATGGCGTATCCGTGCTCACCCGGGGTGTAGCGCAGCAGCTCGTTGCCGAAGACGGCGAAATCACGGCCTGGCACAGGGGACGACGTCACAGTCGGCGGGTCCTCGGTTGGTCGACGGGCGGAGACGGTCGACCGCATCGTATGCGGTGCGCGGGACCGGTCAACGCCTGTAGATGGACTCGTCCCCGTAGTCGTCGTCCGGCTCGTCGGCCACCGGCCGCGGCGGGGCGGGCGGTGCCGGGCGGCGCGGCGGGGCGGGCTCGTCCGGGTCCTCGACCGCGCCGGGCGCGTAGCGGCGCTCCTCCGGCTCGTCGTCCTCGGGCGGCGGCAGGTACTGGGTGATCAGCCGGTAGGTCTCGGCCCCGGCACCGCCCGCGGCGGCGCCGAACGCCTCGGCGACCCGCTCACCGGCCGTGCGCTGCGCCTTGCGCGCGGTGGCCGTGATCTCGGCGGCGAGCTGCGCCGGTTGCCTGGTCATCGCGGCGGCGGTCAGCCGCACGTCGGTCAGCGCCCCGTTGGGCGCGACCGTGACGGTCACCGCGCCGTCGGGCGAGGACGCCGTCGCCGACGCGTGTGCCATGCCCTCGCCGATCGCGTCGGCCTTGGCCCGCGCGTCGGCGATCTTGTCCTCGAAGTCCCGCAGCCACTCGTCCGGCGTCTTCATCCACAGCTCCCCATACCGAATTCCACCCCCACCCTGGCACAAGGGGCGGCGGGCGCGGAGTCGAACACCGATTTCACGCCGCTGGGCCATTCGGCGGACGCGCCCCCCGTTCGGTCGCGTGCCCGGTGACGCTCGCGGGAGTCCGGCGGCCCGATCCGGTGGTCGGACCGCGGCATCAGTGCCGCGCAACCGCCGGGCAAGCGCCCGGCAAACGCGCGCCGCGACCCTGGCCGCGGACGCGCCCGGTCCGACCGAGCGGCCCCCGCTCCGCCGCGGCGCCGTCCACGACGAGGAGGAAGCGTGATGCGCGCATCACTCCACCGGGTGTTGACCGGTGCCCTGGTCGCCGCGACCGCCGTGGTCGCCATGGCGCCCGCCGCGAGCGCCCGGGTGGTCCAACCGGCGCAGGTCGACTTCGGACCGGTCGCCACCCTGTCCCCCGCCGTCGGGCGGGACGTGGACGGGTCGCTGGCGGTGTTCGCCCGGGGCGCCGACCGGTCGCTGTGGTACGACACCCAGGCCCAGCCGGGGATCGGCTGGGGTGGCTGGCGCAACATCGGGAACAGACAGCTGGCGGGCAAGCCCGTCGTCGAGCGCAACTCGGACGGTCTGCTGACGGTCTTCGGCCGCGGCACGGACAACGCGCTGTGGTGGCGGGTGCAGACCGAGGCGGGCACCTTCGGCCCGTGGACCCGCATCGGCGGCGGCATCACCGACGACCCGGCGACCGCCCGCAACTCCGACGGCACCATCTCGGTGTTCGTCCGCGGCACCGCCGGTGACCTGTGGACGTGGAAGCAGGACGTGCCCAGCGGCACCACCGGCACGTGGACCGGCCTGGGCGGCGGCATCACCGGCAGCCCGTACGCCGCGCCGAACGCCGACGGCCGGATCACCGCGTTCGTCGTCGGTGGCGGCGGCGCCCTCTACACGCGCACCCAGGCGGAGCCGTCGGGCGCGTGGGAGCCCGACTACACCTACCTCGGCGGCGTCGTCATCGCGCAGCCGGTCGCGCAGCGCGGCGTCGACGGCAAGCTGCGGGTGTTCGTGCTCGGCGGCAACAACGGGCTCTACGTGCGGACGCAGGCCGAGCCGAACGGCGCCTTCGAGCCGGACTACGGCTACCTCGGCGGCGTGTGGGCCACCGAGGCGTTCGCGGTGAGCAGGCAGGCCGACGGCCGGATCAGCGTCTACGGGCGCGGCACGGACAACGCCTACTGGACCGTCACGCAGAACACCCCGACCGGCGCCGAGTACTCCGGCCCGGCGTCGATCGGCGGCAAGTTCGCCGGTGGCGCCGCGGTGGCGGTGAACGTGGACGGCAGGCTGGCCGTGTTCGGCGTCGGCACCGACCGCCAGGTGTGGTCCAGCACCCAGGTCGAGCCGGACGGCGGCTACGGAAAGTGGTCCATCGTCGACTGACCGCCTCCCGGTCGGTTGACCGCGCTGCGCCGAGCAGGGCGGTCGACCGACCGGTTCGGCCTGTTCGGGCCCCGATCGCGTCACCCCACCGTGATCGCCGGGAGTGGCATAGTCAGTACCGCGCTCCCCCAGGTCGGGAAGTACGCCTGGTGGGGGAATCCGTAACCGGCGAGGAGGCGGGTGTGCCCCCAGGCGAGTTGCAGGTGCTCGGACCGTTCCGGGCTCGCCGCGGCGACGTCGACGTGCCCCTGCCGGTCGGCGTGCTGCGCACCGTGCTCGCCGCGCTGGCGCTGGCCGGTCGCCCGGTGCCGCGGCCCCGGCTGCTGGACCTGGCCTGGCCGGAGGCGGCCCCGCACTCGGGGCACAAGGCGGTGCACGTGGCGGTGTCGCGGCTGCGGGCCTGGCTGCGCGCGGAGTTCCCGGACACCCGCATCCACCGCGAGCACGACAGCTACCACCTGGTCACCGGCCCGACGACCAGCACGGACGCGGCCCGCTTCGAGCACCTGGTCGCCGACGGCCTCGACCCGGCCGCCCACCCGGCGCTGCGGGTCGACGGCCTGCTCGCCGCGCTGGCCCTGTGGCGCGGCCCGGTCCTCGACGGCCACCCCGTCGCCGCCGCCTTCCCGACCGCCGTGCGCTGGGACCTGTCCCGGATCTCGGCCGCCTGCGCCCTGGCCGACGCGGCCACCGCCGTCGGCAGGCCAGCCGCAGCCGTCCCCACCCTCGCCACCCTGGCCGCCGAGCGCCCCACCGACGAGGCCGTCTACGCGAGCTGGGCCCGGCTGCTCGTCGCCTGCGGCCGCCAAGCCGAGGCCCTGGCCGCGCTGAACACCCTCCGCGCGCGGCTGGTCGACGACCTGGGGATCGAGCCGGGCCCCGTGCTGCGCACCACCTTCCAGCAGGTCCTCAACACCTACCCGGCCCAGCCCCGCGACGACACCGCCGTCCTGCGCGTGCTGTCCGACCCGCGCGGCGGACCGCCGTCAGGCACGTACGTGGCGCTGTTCGGCGCGCGGCAGGCCCGCCTCGGCACACCATCGGTGTGAGGTCGGGGCGGAACCGTCCTCGACGGACGGCCGCTGCCGATGTCCTCCGGGTGTGACCACGGGCAACGGCACGGTTCGGGCGATCGGCGGCGACGCGTCACCGGTTCGGGTTATGGTCGAGGAGTGTGCCGACGCTGGGTGGGTCCTGCTCGGTTCGGGTGGGAGAGGTCGGGCGGGGGCACGTCATGAGTGATCTGGTCATCGCGGTCGGGCTGTGCGTGGTCGTCGCGATCGTCTACGCGGTCGCGGCGCTGATCCAGGCGCGGTTCGCGCACATGACGGTCCGCGAGCTGACGCGGGTGCCGATCTGGTGGGTCGCGCAGGTGCTCAACGCGTCCGGGGCCGCGCTGCACGTGGTCTCGCTCGGGTTCGGGCCGCTGTCGCTGATCCAGCCCCTGGGGGTGCTGACGCTGGTGATCGCGGTGCCGGTGGCGGCGCTGTCGGCGAAGCGGCGGGTCACCCGGTTGGAGCTGACCGGCATGGCCTGCACCGTCGTCGGGCTCGCCGGGCTCACGCTCATCATCTCGACCAGCGGCAAGTCCGCCGCCCTCGGCACCGGCCAACTCGTCGGGCTGCTCGCGGTCAGCGCGGTGCTCGTCGTGGGTCTGGGCGTGCAGGGCAGCCGCCCCGGCGCGTCGCCGCTGTGGGAGGCGACGGCGGGCGGGCTGGCGTTCTCGGTGTGCTCGGCGCTGTGCCAGACGACCGTGGTCCACTTCGGCGACCGCGGCCTCGCGATCCTCGCCGAGCCGGTGACGATCCTGACCATCGCCGCGATCGGCAGCTACGCGATCGCCGCGACCGTCCTCACCCAACGCTCCTACCGGCACGGCCTCGGCGCGCCGCTCGCGGTGACGAACCTGGTCAACCCGGCCAGCGCGACCCTGATCGGCGTCGTCTTCCTCGGCGAGGAGCTGGGCGCGGGCACGGTGGCCATCACCCTCGCCGTCGCCTGCGGGATCACGGCGGCCCTCGGCGTCATGCAGCTGGCCCGCGCGCGGGACGCCCACCCGGACGAGCTGCCGGTCCAGGTCTGACGAACTCCCCCGAACACGACAGCGCGCCCCGCCCGGGTTCGGGCGGGGCGCGCTGCGCGGTGGGTGCCTACCAGCCCCAGCCGGCTCGGACGACCGAACTCGGCAGCTGGACCGTCGGAGCCGCCGACCGCGCGGCGGCCGTAGTGGGCTCGGCGGCGGCGCACCGGGTGCCCGCGCGCGGGGTCTTCGCGGTGATCAGGTAGTTGTCCACCACGTCGCGGGTGCACTGGGTGCGGTTGTAGGCGAGGTGGCCCCAGCCCTCGTAGGTGACCAGCGTCGCGGTGTCGCGGATCTGCCGGTGCACGTTGGTCGCCCACTCGTGACCGGTCGACGGGTCGTGCTTGGCGTTGATCATCAGCAGGTCCGGCGCGTCGGTGACGTCCAGCCGGTGCTGCGGGTTGTTGACCTTGTCCGGCAGGCCGACGCAGCCGGTGGTGGCGATGTGCGCGAGGATCGAGCCGCGCATGTGCGGGGCCAGGCGGTTGGCGCGGTCGACCAGTGCCGCGAACTCGCGGTGGTCGCGCACCCGGAAGTCCCAGTCCTGGCAGAACACGGCGGCGAACGGCGCCTGCGCGGTCTCGGTGCCCGTGCGGACCCCGGGCGCGGCGGCGCGGGTCGTGGGAGCCGCGGCTTCCCAGTCGCGGATGCTGGTGGCCAGCCAGTCCCACGCGGGCAGGTAGAACAGGTCGAACGCGGTGTAGATGATCTCCGTCGAGTCGACCGCTCTGGTCGGGTCGGCGGGGTCGACGACCTCGCCGCGGTCGGCGCGGGCGAGCAGGTCGTCCCAGGCCTTCGGGACGTCGCGGCCGTGCAGCGCGCACGAGGTCGTGCGGTCGCACCACTCCACGAACTCGGCGAAGGAGTCCTCGGTGGTGGCGGAGGAGACCTCGGTGAACTTGCGGACGCCGTTGCTGTGGTCGATGACCGAGTCCATGACCATGGCCCGGATGTTGCCGCCGAACTCCTCGGCGTACTGGGCGCCGATCAGCGTGCCGTAGGACAACCCGTAGTAGTTGATCTTCCGCTCGCCCAGCGCGACGCGCAGCGCGTCCATGTCGCGGACTACCGACAGGGAGTCGACGTGGTCGTAGATCGGACCGGTCTGCCTGCGGCAGTCGGCAGCCAATTCGCGGTTGTACGCGCCGAGCGCGGCGAACTCGGTCTGGTTGGCCGGGTACAGCGAGGGCTGGCGGGCGAGCACGTCCACCGAGCACTCCACCGGCGCGCTGCGCTTCACACCGCGCGGGTCGAACCCGATGACGTCGAAGCGCTCCAGCACGCGTGGGCTGAAGAAGGTGTTGGCCTCCAGGGCGAAGTCCACGCCGGAGCCGCCCGGGCCGCCGGGGTTGATCAGCAGGACCCCGGTCCGCTTGCGCGGGTCGGTCGCCGTGCGCCGGGCCACCGCGAGGTCGAACCGCGCACCGCGCGGCTTGGCCCAGTCCACCGGCAGGCTCAGCGTCGCGCACTCCGCCGTCACGTCCTCGACGCACGGCGACCACGCCAACCGCGGCCCCTGGTGCGCCGCGGCCGACGGCACCACCCCCAGCACGACCGCCACTGTCGCCGCCACACCGCCAACGGCCCGGATGATCCGCCGCACGCCCGCCTCCGCTTCGCCACACAATTCGGACAATCGCGAGCAGAATTCCAGTCGGTTCCACCGGGCACAATGTCTGATATCTCGCGATTTCCCGAATACCAGGGCATCGAGAGATCGATCATCCACACAGGACTATCGGACGGGAGGGCGGTGCGCCACGCGCAACGCCCTCCCGGGCCGCTACAACACCTTCACCGAGCCGCCGTCGACGGTGAAGTTCGCGCCGGTCGTGCTGCCGGAGCGCGGGGAGCAGAGCAGCAGCACGACGTCGGCGATCTCCTGTGGATCGATCAGCCGGCCCGTGAGCATCCCCAGCATCCGGGGACCGACCGAGTCGAGGACCTCCTCCCGGTCGGCGCCGACCATGGCGGCGATCCGGTCGGCCGCGCCGTCGGCGTCGGTCCACCACGGGGTGCGGACACCGGCCGGGGAGACCGTGTTGACCCGGACGCCGCGCGGCGCGAACTCCTCCGACAGCGCCTTGCCCAGGCTGTTGACCGCGGCCTTGGCGGCGCCGTAGTCCACGTTCACCGGACTGGGCGCGACCGCGAGGGTGGTGGAGACGTTGACGATGGCGCCGCCGCCCGCGGTGAGCATGCGCGGGATGGCGGCGCGGGCCGCGCGAACGGCGGTCATCAGGTTGAAGTCGAGCATGGCCGCCCAGTCGGCGTCGTCGGCGTCGAAGAAGGACGCGCGGGGCAACTTCGTGCCGGGCGGCGGTCCGCCCGCGTTGTTGACGAGGACGTCGAGCGCGCCGAACTCCCGCACGGCCGCCTCGACGGCCCGCTCGGGGGCGTCGGGGTCGGTGAGGTCGGCCGGGAGGTGGCGCAGGGCCGGGCCTTCCAGGGCGGCCAGGTCGGGGCCCGTGGTCCGGGAGACCGCCACCACCCGGGCGCCCTCGTCCAGCAGCCCGCGCGTGACCGCCAACCCGATCCCCCGGGACGCCCCGGTCACCACCGCGACGCGCCCGTCAAGTCCGAGATCCACTGTGTGTCCTTCCGTTCGGCGAACTCCGCACCCGGAGGAACACCGCCCGGCCGGTTTGGTTGCGGCGTCAATCGCCCGATCCGCTGAACCGATCCGGCCTGCGAGGTCGGACCTCCCCAACCTCCCACCCCCGGACCGCCGTCCCCGCTACTGTGGCGGGGTAGTCGAGCGCCGGTCGGAGAATCGATGGAGAACTCGGTCAGCCCCGTCGTCGGATCCCTGTACTCGTTCCTCGACGAACGCGACACCCTGCGGCTGCGCGACGCCGGGAGCGAGCGCTCCTACGCGGCCAACGAGGTGCTCATGCACGAGGGCGACCCGACCGACCACGTGCACATCCTGCTGGCGGGCTGGGTGCGCGTCTCCACGCTGACCGACGACGGCACCGAGATCCTGTTCGCCCTGCGCGGCCCCGGCGACGTGATCGGGGAACTGGCCGCCATCCTCGGCATGCCGAGGTCGGTCACCGTGCGCACGATCGAACCGGTCAAGGTCCTCCAGGTCCGCGGCCCGGTCTTCGTCCGCTGCGTCCGCGAACAACCCGACCTGTCCCTGGCGGTCATCAAGTCCATCGCGACCCGCCTACGCGACGCCGAAGCCGTCCGCGTCGACATCACCACCATGGACGTGACCCGCCGCCTGGCCCTCTACCTCCTGCGGTTGGCCAGGGACCACGGGACGCCCGGCCCGGAGGGCATCAGCGTCGAGATGCCGTTGACCCAGTTGGACATCGCCAACCACGTGGGCGCCTCCCTGCGCGCGGTGGCCCGGTCCATGGCGATGCTGCGCGACCGGGGCATCATCAGCAACGCCCGCAAGCGCTACACCATCGCCAAGCCAGCGGTCCTGCGCTCACTCATCCGCACCGCCCCCACCGAAGCGGACTGATCGGTCCCGAACCGATCGCTCAGCCTCTCGACCACACTCCGCTACGCACCGTAACCAATCGCCCATACCGGTAGCGGCGGCGGTCACGCCGACCATCAAGGGCGCGTCAAAGTCGCAGGTGTGGGTGTCAGGGACGCGTCAGGTGGGGGCTGGGGTCGCCTGGTTGTGGGGCACCCTCTCGTGGACGCGGTCCAAGGTGGACTGCCGGGTGAGAGGAGCACGCCCCATGGCCGACCTGGCCTACGCGGTGTTGCTGATCGGTGTGTTCCTGTTGTTGGCGCTGTGCGTGCGCGGTTTGGAGAAGTTGTGAGCGGCACCGGTGTGGTGGCCAACGTGGTGGGTGGGGTGCTCGCCTTGTTGTTGCTCGGCTACCTGGTCGTGGCCCTGGTTAAACCGGAGAGGTTTTGATGTCCGGGACCGTCGCGGGGTTGCTTCAGGTCGCCTTGCTCTTTCTCGCCCTTGGGCTGGTCTACCGGCCTCTCGGTGACTACATGGCGCGTGTCTACTCCGATACCCGTCACAACCGGGTCGAGCGGGCCGTGTACCGGCTGGTTCGGGTCGACCCCGATTCCGAGCAGCGCTGGAGCACCTACGCGTTCGGCGTCCTCGGGTTCTCCTTCGCCGGCATCGCCCTCCTCTACCTGCTGCAACGGATCCAGTCGATCCTGCCGTTCGACTTCGGTCGCGGTGACGTCCAGCCCGGTATGGCCTTCAACACCGCGACCAGTTTCGTGACCAACACCAACTGGCAGTCGTACGTGCCGGAAACGGTCATGGGCCACACCGTCCAGCTCGTCGGCTTGACGGTGCAGAACTTCGTCTCCGCCGCCACCGGCCTGGCCGTCGCGCTCGCCCTCGTCCGGGGGTTCGTCCGCGCGCGCACCGACCGCCTCGGCAACTTCTGGGTCGACCTGACCCGGGGCACCGTCCGGATCCTCCTGCCCGTCGCGTTCCTGTTCGCCATCCTCCTGATCGTCACCGGTGTGGTGATGAGCTTCAAGTCCGGTGTGGACGTCGACGGCTCGACCGTGGCCACCGCGCCCGTCGCGAGCCAAGAGGCCATCAAGGAACTCGGTACCAACGGCGGTGGCGTGCTCAACGCCAACTCCGCGCACCCGTTCGAGAACCCCAGCGGGTGGTCGAACCTGGTCGAGATCTTCCTGATCGCGGTGATCCCTGTCTGCCTCACCCGCAGTTTCGGCACCCTGGTCGGCAACCGCAAGCAGGGTTACGTGCTGCTCGGCGTCATGGGCACCCTCTGGACCGCCATGCTCGCGGTGATCTGGGTCGCCGAGGCCCACGGCCTGCGTCCGCTGGAGGGCAAGGAACTCCGCTTCGGCATCCCGTCCACCGCGCTGTTCGCCGACGCCACCACCGGCACCTCGACCGGCGCGGTCAACGCCATGCACGACAGCTTCACCGGGCTCGGGGGCGGCGGCGCGCTGCTCAACATGCTCTTCGGCGAGATGACACCGGGCGGGGTCGGCACGGGCCTCTACAGCATCCTGGTCATGGCGGTCATCGCGATGTTCCTCGCCGGGCTCATGGTCGGCCGCACACCGG
The DNA here is from genome assembly GCF_041897805.1 of Actinokineospora auranticolor. Taxonomy (GTDB): domain Bacteria; phylum Actinomycetota; class Actinomycetes; order Mycobacteriales; family Pseudonocardiaceae; genus Actinokineospora; species Actinokineospora auranticolor. The sequence goes on along the minus strand of NZ_CP154825.1, from coordinate 2,302,750 downwards.
AGTACCTGGGCAAGAAGCTGGGCAGGCGCGAGGTCACCTGCGCGGCGATCTCGATCCTGGCGATGCCCGCCGTGGTGCTGATCGGCGCGGGCATCACCGCCGTGCTGCCGGGCACCCCTGGCGCGCTGAACAACCCGGGAGCGCACGGGTTATCGGAAATCCTCTACGCCTTCGCGTCCGCCTCGAACAACAACGGCAGCGCGTTCGCGGGCATCACGGTCGCCAGCGACTGGTTCCAGGCTTCGCTCGGGGTGTGCATGCTGCTCGGCCGGTTCGTGCCCATCGTCGCGGCGCTGTGCCTGGCGGGCGCGCTCGCCGAGCAGCGCAAGGTGCCCGTCACCGCGGGTACGTTGCCCACCACGGGTCCACTGTTCGCGAGCCTGCTCGGCGGCAGCGTCGTGCTGGTCGCCGCCCTCACCTTCGTCCCCGCCCTCGCCCTCGGTCCCATCGCGGAGGCCCTCCAGTGACCACCATGACCCGATCCAGCGAACCCCAGGCGGAGAACCAACAGGTCGCGGCGGGGGTGTTCGCCCCGCGCCAGTTGCTCGACTCCGTCCCGGACGCGCTGCGCAAACTCCACCCCCGCCACCAGGTCCGCAACCCGGTGATGTTCGTGGTGTGGGTCGGTTCTGTGCTGGTGACGGTGTTCGCCGTCGCGGAGCCGTCCGTGTTCACCGTCGCGGTCGCCGTGTGGCTGTGGTTCACCGTGCTGTTCGCCAACCTCGCCGAGGCCGTCGCGGAAGGACGCGGCAAGGCGCAGGCGGAATCGTTGCGCCGCACCAAGAAGGACGCCGTCGCACGCCGTATTCGCGAGGACGGAACCGAGGAACTCGTGCCCGGCGCGGACTTGCGTGTCGACGACCTGGTCGTGGTCGAGGCGGGCGAGGTCATCCCCGGCGACGGTGACGTGGTCGCGGGCATCGCCACCGTCGACGAGTCCGCGATCACCGGCGAGTCCGCCCCCGTCATCCGCGAGTCCGGCGGCGACCGCTCGGCCGTCACCGGCGGCACCACCGTGCTTTCCGACCGGGTCGAGGTGCGGATCACCGCAAAGCCCGGCGAGACCTTTGTGGACCGTATGATCGCCTTGGTCGAGGGTGCCCAGCGACAGAAGACGCCGAACGAGATCGCGTTGACCATCCTGCTTTCCACGCTCACGATCGTCTTCCTGCTCGCGGTCGTCGCGTTGCAGCCGTTCGCGGTCTACTCCGGCGGCGAGCAGTCGGTGGTCGTGCTGACCGCGCTGCTGGTCTGCCTGATCCCGACCACCATCGGCGCGCTCCTCTCGGCGATCGGCATCGCGGGCATGGACCGCCTGGTGCAGCGCAACGTGCTGGCCACCTCCGGCCGCGCGGTCGAGGCCGCGGGCGACGTCAACACCCTCCTGCTGGACAAGACCGGCACCATCACCTGGGGGAACCGCCGGGCCACCGGGTTCATCCCGGTCGGCGGCACCTCGATGGACGCCCTGGTCGACGCCGCGCGGCTGTCCAGCCTCGCCGACGGCACGCCCGAGGGCCGCAGCATCGTCGAGCTGTGCGTCACCGGGTACGGCCGCGCCGCCGAGGCCACCGACCACGAGAAGACCGGCGAGGCGGTCCCGTTCACCGCGCAGACCCGGATGAGCGGCATCGACCTCGGCGGCCGCGAAGTCCGCAAGGGCGCCGCCTCCGGGTTCGTCCTCACCGAGCAGACCCGCGAGATCGTCGACGAGATCAGCGCGGACGGCGGCACCCCGCTCGTGGTCGCGGAAAGCACCGGCGGCGACCACACCGTCCTCGGTGTCATCCGACTGTCCGATGTGGTCAAGCCTGGTATGAAGGAACGCTTCGCCGAACTGCGCGCCATGGGCATCCGCACGGTCATGGTCACCGGCGACAACCCGTTGACCGCCAAGGCGATCGCCGCCGAGGCGGGGGTCGACGACCACCTCGCCGAGGCCAAGCCCGAGGACAAGCTCGCTCTGATCCGGCACGAGCAGGAGGGCGGCAGGCTGGTCGCGATGACCGGCGACGGCACGAACGACGCCCCCGCGCTGGCCCAGTCCGACGTCGGCGTGGCGATGAACACCGGCACCTCCGCCGCCAAGGAGGCCGGGAACATGGTCGACCTGGACTCCGACCCGACGAAGCTGATCGAGATCGTCCGGATCGGCAAGCAGCTGCTGATCACCCGGGGCGCGCTGACCACCTTCAGCGTGGCCAACGACCTGGCCAAGTACTTCGCGATCCTGCCCGCGATGTTCGCCGCGATCCACCCGCAGTTGGGCGGGCTCAACGTCATGGGCCTGCACTCGCCGAACTCGGCGATCCTGTCCGCGGTGGTCTTCAACGCGCTGATCATCGTCGTGCTGATCCCGCTCGCCCTGCGCGGCGTGCGGTACCGGCCGTCGAGCGCGTCGGCGCTGCTGCGGCGCAACCTGCTGGTCTACGGCGTCGGCGGGGTCGTCACGCCGTTCGCCGGGATCTGGCTGATCGACCTGTTGGTGCGGCTCATCCCCGGAATCGGGTGAGGAATGATGAAGAACCTGCTCAAGCAAACCGGCGCCGGGCTGCGCGTGCTGCTCGTCCTGACCGTCATCATCGGCGTGCTCTACCCGACCGCGGTCTGGGCCGTGTCCCGGCTGCCCGGCCTGCGCGCGAACGCCGAGGCCGTGGACACCACCCTGGTGGCGGTGCCCCGCGACGGCGACCGGTGGTTCCAGCCGCGCCCGTCGGCGGCGACCCTGCCCGCGTCGGGCGGGTCGAACAAGTCCGAGGTCAACGCCGACTACGACACCGTGGTCGCCGAGCGCCGGGCCGCCGTGGCCCAGCGCGAGGGCGTCAGCCCGGACCGGGTACCGCAGGACGCGGTCACCGCGTCGGCCTCGGGGCTCGACCCGCACATCAGCGACGCGTACGCGCAGCTCCAGGTGCCCCGGGTCGCGCGCGCCAACGGCCTGTCCGAGAACGCCGTGCGCGCGCTCGTCGCCGAGCACACCGAGGGTCGCGGCCTGGGCATCCTCGGTGACCCGGGCGTCAACGTCACCGCGCTCAACCGCGTGCTCGATGCCGCCAGGTGAGCGGACCCCGGAGCCGGACGCGCACACTGACCGGGTGGACGGCAAGCGCAGACGCGGAGAACTGCGGATCTACCTGGGGGCCGCGCCCGGTGTCGGCAAGACCTTCGCCATGCTGGGCGAGGCCCACCGGCGCCGGGAACGCGGCACGGACGTGGTCGTCGGCCTGGTCGAGACGCACGGCCGGGAGAAGACCGCGCGGCTGCTCGACGGCCTCGACGTGCTGCCCCGGCACGCGATCGACCACCGGGGCGTCGCGGTCGAGGAGCTGGACGTCGACGCGCTGCTCGCCCGCGCGCCCGAGGTCGCGGTCGTCGACGAGCTCGCGCACACCAACGCCCCCGGCTCCCGCAACGCCAAGCGCTGGCAGGACGTCGAGGAGCTGCTGGACGCGGGCGTCGACGTGCTGTCCACGGTCAACGTCCAGCACCTGGAGTCGCTCAACGACGTCGTGCAGCGGATCACCGGGGTGGCGCAGCGGGAGACCGTGCCGGACGAGGTGGTGCGCCGCGCCGAGCAGGTCGAGCTGGTCGACCTGACCCCGGAGGCGCTGCGCCGCAGGCTCGCGCACGGCAACGTCTACGCCGCGCACAAGATCGACGCGGCCCTGGCCAACTACTTCCGCGTCGGCAACCTCACCGCGCTGCGCGAGCTGGCCCTGCTGTGGGTGGCCGACCAGGTCGACGTCGCGTTGCAGCGCTACCGCAGCGAGCAGCGCATCACCGACACCTGGGAGGCCCGCGAGCGGGTGGTCGCCGCGATCACCGGCGGCCGGGAGAGCGAGGCGCTGATCCGCAGGGCGCGGCGCATCGCGGTCCGCGCGGGCGGCGAGCTGGTGGTGGTGCACGTGCTTCGCGGCGACGGCCTCGCGGGCGTCGCCCCCGACCTGCTGACCCGGTTCCGCGGCACCGCCGAGGACTTGGGTGCCACGTTCCACACCGTGGTCGGCGACGACGTGCCGACGGCCCTGCTGGAGTTCGCCCGGGGCGTCAACGCGACCCAGCTGGTGCTGGGCACGTCCCGCCGCTCACGACTGGCCCGGGTGTTCGACGAGGGCATCGGGGCGGCGGTGGTGCGCGCGTCCGGTCCGATCGACGTGCACATGGTCACCCACGACGGGGCCCGGCGGCGGGGGCGCTGGTCGGGGGCCCGGGAGGCGCTGTCGCCGTCGCGGCTGCGGTGGGGGTGGCTGCTGTCGGTGCTGCTGCCCGCCGCGGTGACGGGCTTCGGCACGCTGGCCGGGCGGGACCTGAGCTTCTCCACCGACCTGATCGGCTTCTTCCTGGCCACCGTGCTGGTGGCGCTGGTCGGCGGGCTGGGGCCGGCGCTGGCGGCGGCGTTCCTGGGTGCCGGGCTGCTGAACTACTTCTTCACCCCGCCGCTCTACAGCCTCACCGTGGCCACCCCGGAGAACCTGGTCACCCTGGTGGCGATGGTGGTCACGGCGGTGCTGGTGGCGCTGGTCGTCGACCGCGCGGCCCGGCTGGCCGAGCAGGCCGCGCGGGCGCGCACGGAGGCGGCGCTGCTCGCGTCGTACTCGCGCACGGTCCTGACCCACCCGACACCGGTCACCCGGCTGCTGGAGAAGGTGCGCGAGAACTTCGGCCTCGACTCGGTGGCGCTCCTCGAACGCGAGGACGGCCGCTGGCTCCGGGTGGCCTGCGTCGGGTCGCCGCCGTGCGACCGGCCGGAACAGGCCGATGTGGACGTACCGGTGACCGCCGACGTGCACCTGGCACTGCGCGGCCGAACCCTGCCCGCGGGCGACCAGCGGGCCCTGGAAGCGGCGGCGGGCCAAGCGGTACTGGCGCTGCGGCAACAACGAGCGGCCGCCGAGGCCGCGGAAGCCCGGCGCCACGCGGAGACCACCGAGCTGCGCACGGCCCTGCTCTCCGCCATCGGCCACGACCTGCGCACCCCGCTGACCTCCATCAAGGCGGCCATCGGCAGCCTGCGCGACCCATCCCTACCACTGTCCGAAGAGGACAACCGGGAACTGCTGGAAACGGTCGAGGTCTCCGCCGACCGCCTCACCGGCCTGATCGACAACCTGCTCGACTCCTCCCGCCTGGCCGCGGGCGCGGTGGTCCCCCGAACCCGCCCGGTCACCTACGACGAAGCCGTGTCCCGCGCACTGGCGGGCATCGACGAACGCCACCTCGTCGCGGTGGACGTGCCGGAAGACCTACCCGCCGTATGCGCCGACCCGGGTCTGCTGGAACGCGTGGTCGCCAACCTCGTCGACAACGCCCTAAGACACGGAAGACCGCACCCCCGCCGCCACGTCGACGTGGACGGCGACGGTGCCATCGGCGCCGACGAACCGGAGATCGCGATCCGCGCCAGCGCCCACCGCGACCACGTGGAACTGCGGGTCGTCGACCACGGGCCCGGACTGCCGAAGAACATGACGGAGGCGGTTTTCGCCCCGTTCCAGCGTCTGGGAGACCGGGAAGGCACCCCCGGGGTGGGCCTCGGGCTCAGCGTGGCGAAGGGGTTCACGGAGGCGATGGACGGCACGGTCACCGCGGAGGACACCCCCGGCGGCGGCCTGACCCTGGTGATCTCCCTGCCGCTCGCGGTGCCGGACCGGTCCGAACAGCCGTAACCAGCCCGGCTGCGCTTCGCCGCTAGCGATCACCCGGAGCCCGCGCATCGTGGAAGTCGGGGTCCGTGCGGTCACGGTGCCGGTGGGCCAGGTTGCTGATGAAGCCGAGGGACTCATCGGGGGGCAGAGCGTGCTCGAAGAGTCTGGCGATGGCTCGCTTCTGGGGGCGGAGGTGGTCCGGCAGGTGTGCCCACACCGGGGATGGGTGGCAGTCGGTGATGGCGGTGTGCAGATCGCGGCTGTGCAGCAAGGTCGAGGTTTGGGTGGGCGGGCAGGTGTCGCCGCTGTCGCGGATCGCCCGGACGACGATGGTGGGGTGGGCGGCCATCGCGATCAGGTGTCCGAGTTGGGCGAGGGCCGCGCGGGGGCTTCCGAAGGTCTGCCGCAAGGCAGTCGCGCCGATGAAGGCGGTCACCTTCGCCGGTCGGTCCGCGCCGACCAGGTTCTGCTGCCGGGCGACGATCGAGGCGACCTGATCCGCGATCCCGTCCTCCGCGACACCCTGGGAGCGGACAACCGCGGCCGTTGTGTCCGGGGTGCGGAGGAGTTCGGGGATGGTCAGCGGGGACACCAGGGTGATCTCCTCGGCGTCTCGCTCGAACTCCCCGTAGGCCACCAACTGCCGCTCGCGCTCGACAGGCGTGCCCGCGACCCAGAACGGCGCCTCGATGTCGCGCGTCAGCGACATGATTCCCTTGAGCACCGGCCCCCGCACAGCCAGCGCGCCCAGGATGTGCCCCACGACCTCGGGAGCGGGCACCCGGTCCCCGGTCTCCCAACGGGACAGCACCGAGATGTCACAGCCGACCTTGTGCGCGCACTCCCTCAACGAGTAGCGGCGGTCCTTGCGCGCCACCCGCAGGGCATTCCCCAGTGCGACAGCCTTTGGCGTCTTGGTCACGCCGGCACTCCTCATCGTCTCCGCAAGACCTTGCGATTCCCAGTCAACGACATTCGTCTCCCCGGATCCAGAGCGTGGTATCGGCGGAGAACAGGCGTTGACCGAGCGTTTGGCCCGCAAGCACCGGCGACTGTCCGACCGCATCGCGTCTATCCCGCGCATGGCCGTTCGCATGGTCAACTCCATCGAATCGCCGGGTGCCCGCTCTGACTCGTCCCGCCCACACGTCTTCAGTGGTCACCCCCGAACAGCCGACAGACGGGATTCGCCACTCACCATGGAGAAGCAGACGTGGCGCGACTGGAACTGGGCGGTGCGAGTGGAGCTGTCACTCGACTCCCCGGACAGTGATCCCGCTGTCGCGAGAACGGATACTCCGAACGAGGTCGAACCTGGGCGATTCGCCTGATGGCAACCACACCCGCACGGATAGTCCGAACGGGTGCATGCCGCAGCCACGTCGGCCCCCGTTCGCGCGATGGCCGACTATGGTGGCGACGCGGCATCGGAACCGGCCAGGCACGGTTGCGCCGGTGCTCCAACTGGCGAGTCGAGGTGGGCACGATCATGGGCAAACGCGCGGCGCTCGTAGCCCGTCGCGAGGCGATGGGGTTCACCCAGGAGTCGCTGGCGCACCGGCTCGGGGTGGAGGTCTCGACCGTCAACCGTTGGGAAACGGGAAAAATCACGCCACGGCCGCAACGGCGACAGCAGATCGCTGCCGCACTCGATGTCTCCCTCACCGAACTCGACTCACTGCTCACGCCACCGACGCCGGTTCCGTCGTCCGAACAACCCCACCTCACCCCGCTCAATCCCCTTCGACGCGCCCATGAATGGCTGGTGGCCGACTCCCCTGTGGCCGAGCAGCGCCGGGCGGGCAGGCGTTTCGGTGGTTCTCTGGCCGATAGCCTGGAGGCGCGGGTGGTGGAGCTGAGGCACCTCGACGACGTAGTCGAGAGCGTTGACCTGCTCCCCGCGATCCGGCACGAGCTCGCCGGAGCCGAATCGCTGGTGCGGGAGGGGCTTTACGCGGACCTGGTCGGCAGGCGGTTGTTCACTGCGGCGGCCGAGTTGGCGCAACTGGCCGGGTGGGTGGCGTCGGACGCGGGTCTGCACGACGAAGCCCAGCGGTTCTACCTCGACGGGGCCTCCGCCGCCGCCGAGGTGGGCAACGATCCGCTTGCGGCGCAACTGTTCTCCTCCCTCAGCTACCAGCTCGCCAACGAGGGCGACCCGCGCGACGCCCTGCTGCTCGCCCGCACAGCCGCGACCGGTGCCGCGGACGCGTCCCCCGTGGTCCGCGCGCTGCTGTGGGAGCGAGTCGCCTGGGCAGGTGCCAAGGCCGCGGACCGGGAGACAACTCTCCGCGCCCTCGACGCGGTGGATGACGCCTACGAGCGGCGCTCCGCCGAGATCGAGGAGCCCGAGTGGGTCTACTGGCTCAACAGAGCCGAAATCGACGTCATGGCCGGACGGTGCCTGATCCACCTCGGCGCCCCGGAGCGGGCCGCGCCCCTGCTGTCCGCCGCGATCGCCACCTACCCCCGCGAGCACGCCCGCGAAGTCGCCCTGTACCTCTCCTGGCTCGCCGAGTCCTACGCCCGAACCGGCGCCCTGGACGCCGCCCAGGCAACGCTGGACAGCGCACACAACTACGCCACCCGCATGCCGTCAGCCAGAACCACCGAGCGACTGCGCACCGTCGAAGCCCTGACCCGCTAGCACCGGAATCCAGACATGACCACGTCGCCCCGTTCGGTCTACCTCGTCGTCACCGCCGCGCCCCCGGTCTTGCGCATCGACGGACTCATCGAACTCCTCACCCGCCAGGGCAGTCAGGTGACTCTGGTCGCCACCCCCACCGCCGCCTCCTGGGTCGACCTCGACGCCCTCACCGGCTGCCGCAACCGAGTCCACTCAGGACTTCCGGGCGCACAAGACCCCCTGCCACGCGCGGACCTCGTCATCGCCGCTCCCCTGACCTTCAACACGCTCAACAAGTGGGCAGCGGGCATCAGCGACTCCCTCGCCCTGGGTGTCCTGAACGAACTCCTCGGCACCGACGTCCCCATCATCGCCGCGCCCTGCGTGAAACCCTTGCTGCGCAAGCACCCCGCCTACGACGACAGTGTGCGCCGCCTCGCCCAGTGCGGGGTGCCCCTCCTCGACCCCGACTCGATCACCACCCGCGCCGACGACGGGTTGGCCACCTTCGACTGGTCGCTGATCCTCGCGGCCACCGCGGACCCCTAGGAGCAGGAGTCCGGGTCGCGGCGGGCCACCAGCAGGGCGACGTCGTCGTGGACCTCGCGGGTGCCGACGAGGGTGGACATCACGTGCGAGCACACGCGTTCCGGTTCGTCTGGGGTTATTGCCGCTGTGAGGGTTCGTAGGCAGGTATCGATCAACTGGCCTCTGCGCTCCACCAGGCCGTCCGTGTAGAAGGCGAGGAGGCAGCCGTCCGGGAGGTCTACTCGGGTGTCGCGGCGGGGGCGGCGGGTGGTGAAGCCCAAGCCCAGGCCGATCGGGAGGTCCGCCGGGGCGTTGACCAGTTCCGCCCGCGTCCCCGGGACGGCGAGCACCGGCGGTGGGTGGCCGGCGAGCGACAACGTCATGCAGCGTTGGCTGGCTGAGACGATGCCGTAGGCGACCGTGGCCATGGCGCCTGGTTCGAAGTGGGTCACTTTCCTGTGCAACTTCGTCAGCACCTGGGCCGGTGTGTCGTAGTCCAGGGCGTACGCGCGCAGGGCGCTGCGCAGCCTGCCCATGATCACGGCGGCGCCCAGGCCGTGCCCGGTCACGTCGCCGATCACTATGCCGATGCGGTCGCCGGGGAGGCCGAACACGTCGTACCAGTCGCCGCCGACGGCTTTGCCCGCGCCGGGGACGTAGCGGGCGGCGAACTCCAGGCCGCGGATGCGGGGTAGGCGGGACGGGAGCAGGCCGCGTTGCAGGGCGGCGGCGGCCGACCGCTCGGCGCTCGACACCTCGACCTGGGTGGCCAGCGCCAGCTGGTCGGCCACGACCTGCAGGAGGCGGATCTCGGAGTCGGTGAAGTGCCTGGCCTTGACCGAGCCGATGTGCAGGACGCCCACCAGCTCGCCGCGGGCCAGCATCGGCACGCCGAGCAGTGAGCGCAGACCCCGCTCCCACAGCAGTGGGCTGATCACCGACGTCCGCTCGACGTGGTCGAGGGCCACCGGTTGGCGGGTCTCGGCGATGCGACCGGCGAAGCCGTCGCCGAACTGCACGGTGACGCCTTGCAGGACCTCCTCCTCTATGCCCGCCGCCGCGGTGGCGGTAAGGACGTGGGACGTGGGGTCGTGCAGCAGGACCGCCGCGGTGTCCACCCTGAACAGCTCCCGCGCGCGCCCGAGGACCACCCGGAGGAAATCCCCCAACTCCAGGTTTCCGAGGGCGGCGTCGGTCACCTCCTCCAACACCCGCAGGCGGTCCTCGTGGTCGGAGTTCTCAGCCACCGGCGCAGCCTAACGAAGGTCCAGTCGCGGCGCCCGGACCAGTGGCCGGTTCGCCCGTGTCGGCGGACATCGTCGCCCTTCCCCACCCGGAACTCATCCGCCGAACGGGTTTCCCGCCGCGAGTCGGACGGTGAACCCGTCGCCGTGGCGGGTGAACGCCACGTCGGCGCAGAGCTGGTGGGCTATCCAGAGCCCGAAGCCGCCGTCGTCGCGGTCGGCGGCGGGGAGCAGGCCCGCGAACGGGTCGCGCGGGCCGGGACCGGTGTCGTGCACGGTGACCACGACGTGGCGCGGTCCCGGCCAGACCCGCACGCGCACCGGGGGTCGCCCGTGGCGCAGCGCGTTCGTCACGATCTCACTGACCGACAGCACCAGGTTGTCGAGGTCCTCCGCGCCGAGGCCGGTCCCGTCGGGGCAACCGTCCCCCTTGGACACCGCGGCGGCGCGCACCGCGCGGCGGGCCGCGCCCGGTGTCGGGTCGAGCAACTCCACCGCGGGCGGGGATTCCTGCACCGGGTACGGGAGCGGCGACCGGGGCTCGGCGAGGAACGCCCGCGGGTCCACCCGTTCGGGATTGGCGGTCAGCCCGGTGGGCGCGGCGACCATCGCGTGCGTGCGCGCGACCTCGGCGAGGACGGCCGGTGGGGTCACCCGGGTGTCGTAAGAGCACACGCTCCACAGCGGGAAGTCGGCGTAGACGTGTTCGACGGCGGCTTCGTAGCGGGCCCACCACTCCCACGAATGGCGCAGCTGCGACCGGGGGATCTCGCCGATGATCCGCACCCGGGGCGCGCCGCGGTCGACCAGGTCCGCCAACAGCTCGCGGTAGGCGCGGACCACCACGGCGGGGCGGAGGTAGAGGTCGTCGCCCGCGACGAAGACGAGTCCGTCCGGGTCGGTGACGGCGCCGCGCAGCAGGTCCGCGCGCGAGTCGCCCAACGACACGATGGTGGGTTCACCGGAGGCCAAGCCCTCGTCGAGGAACGGCACGGCGGCGGCCAGCAGCTCCTCGTCCGAGCCGTAGCGCAGCATCGAGTGGTTGCCCGCGAGCGTCACGCGACCACCTCCACCCGCATCCCGGGGATGGTGAGGATGGCGGCTATCCGCGCGGCGCCGGACCACCTGGTGCGCAGGACGGCAGTGCGACCGCCGCGGGTGGCGTGCTCGGCGATGGTGAGCAGGCCGCGGTGGTCGATGAACCGCAGCCCGGTCGCGTCGACGACCAGTTCGCCGTCCCGCTCGACGCCGGGCAGCGCGTGTTCCAGCGCCCACGGCAGCAGGTCCCGGGTGAGGCCGTCGACCTCGCCGTCGAGGGCGAAGTCGCCCGCGCGGGTGCGGGCGTGCAGCCGGAACGGCGTGGGGTGCCCGTCCGGGTGCAGGCAGGCCAGCCGGGCCAGGTCGTCCGGGTGCAGCGCGGCGCGGTCGAAGGCGCACATGCCCTCGAACGGGTGGCCCGCCATGTAGCGGTCGGCGAGGTGCTCGTACCTGGCGAACGCGGCGAGCCGGGCGGGCCCGCGCACCAGGTCGGTGGCGTCGGCGGCCACCCGCAGCCCCCGGTAGCCCGCGGCCAGCGCGGCCCGGGTGGCGGCGGCGTAGACCTGCACCTGCGCCACGGGGTCGAGCACGCGGTCCGACGGGTAGAGGCCGTCGAGGGCGACGACCTGCGCGGCCCCGGAGTCCACCGCGTCGTCGAACCCGCCGACGCCGCGCAGCTGCGCGGTCAGCGCGGGCACGCCACCCGAGCCGATGTAGCAGACGCGTTGCCCGGATTCGAGGCCACCGGCCAGGAACCGCCCGGCCCGCGCCACGAACTCGGCCCGGTCGGCGAAGCTCCAGCACTGGTGGCCGCGCCCGGCGTGCGTGGGCGAGGTCATCGCCACAGCCTACGCGCCGGGTAGTCGATCCCCTACCGGGCGCGAACCAGCTCCTCGGCGGCTGCGGCGAACGCGCGGACCCGGGCGGTGGCGTTGTCGGCGCGCCAGACCAGCCCCCAGCGGACCGGTGGCGCGCCGGTCAGCGGCACGTAGGCCACGTCCGGGCGCGGGTAGTAGCGCCGGGCGTGGGCGCCGACGGGGAAGGCGCCCCGGCCCGCGCCGACGAGGGTGAGGATCTCCTGGAGGGTGCCGTCGTCCGGGGCGCGCAGCTCCGGCACACCGCGCAGGTCGTCGGCGGTGACGGACCGCCGCCGGGCGAGCGGGTGGTCGGCGCGGACCGCGACCAGGCGGGCCTCGGTGACCAGGACCGGGCCCGGGGTGAAGTCGGGGTCGTCGAGGGGGAGGCAGGCGAGGACGACGTCGACCACCCGGTCGCGCAGCCACGGGGCCGCCTCGGGGAACTGGGCCTCGCGGAGGACGACCTCGCAGTCGGTCAGCGCGGTCGCGGCGTCGGCGACGAGCAGCCCACCGGCCGCGCCGACGAACCCGACCCGGAGGGTGCCGGTGAGGCCCTTGCCCGCCCGGATCGCGCGGTCGACCCCGGCGGTGATCGCCGCCCACCCGGGCCGCACGTCGGCGCAGAGGGCCCGCCCGATGTCCGTCAGCTCGACCCGCCTGCTGGTGCGGGTGAACAGGGCCGCCCCGACACGCCGCTCGAGCCTGCGGACGGTCTGGCTGACCCGCGAGGTGGACACCCCGACGCGGTCGGCGGTGCGCCCGAAGTGCAGTTCCTCGGCGAGCACCAGCAGCGTCTCGATCTCGTGCCGCTCCAGCACCCGCACCCCCATCGTGAACCGTGGCTTCACGATGGTGTCACAGACCGTCGTTGATCAGCCCCCGTGGGCGCCCCAGTCTGGTGCCCATGTCCACCTTCGTGACCCGCACCCAGGCCCTCACCACCCCAGCCGAGAACTTCGCCGCGACGATCCGGGAACTGCGCGACCGGGCGGAGGTGGTGGACGCGCTGCACCGATTCGCCCAAGGGCAGGACCTCCGTGACCGCGACCTGTTCGCCTCCAGCTTCACCGGTGACGCGACCCTCGACTTCCGCCCAACCGCGGCGAAGTGGGGCGCGGAGCCGCCGGTTCTCGTTGGCCGGGAGGGCATCGCCGACGCGATCTTCGGCCTGTTCGCGGGCCGCGTGGACACCACCCACCGGGTCACCAACACCCGCGTCTCGATCGACGGCGATACCGCGCACTGCACCGCTTTGGTTGAGGCACAACACCTTCTGACCATCGACCACACCGTCCACGCGCTACTGAACAACTACTACGACACCACCCTGCACCGCACAGGAGACCACTGGCGGATCCACCACCTCCGCATCGACAACGTCTGGCTGACCGGTACACCCAAAGCCATCTTCGATGCGTGAGGCAGGCGACGAACCGAACGAGAAAGGCAAGCCGGAAACCGCGTGGTCACACCGGCTCGAAATCTGTTTGCCACATACTTTTTCGCCAGGAAAGACGTCTGACACCGGGCTCACCGGCTTCCGCCGCGCGCTTTGCCCGGACGTTCCCACCAGGAGCGTTCCCACTGTCGCCTGGCGGTAACGAACTACTCCATTCAGCCACTTCCCCCTCGAAACCGGGTCGAAACGCACCCGACATGCTTTGTCTGGGTGATTCACTAACCGACATCGGTTGTTCGTGATCATGTTTGGTACGTTGATGGAGTTCCGGTTGGAGCGACTGGGGATGCGACGGCCCGCGCCTGGGGGCGCTGGCGTCGCTTCATTCGCAGGAGGCGCCCGAATCGCCGCCTGCCTTCATCGATAGGTGAATCGACCATGCGCAAGAACATTTCCGCAATGCACACCGCGGCCCGCGCGGGCGTCGTCCTCGCGGCCGCCACCATGGCGGTCGTCGGGCTGGCGGGCTCGGCGTCCGCCGAGGCCGCCCCGGAGGGTTCGGTCGTCGGTTTCAGCACCAGCGGCAAGGCGATCCCGGTCCGCGTCGTGGGCACCGCGGGCCTGCTGTCGGGCCGGTTCTACGGCTGGGAGGACAACAACTTCAGCGGCGACCGCTGGGTCGACGTCGCGGAGGGTGCGTGCAGCGCCAACAAGTGCGAGATCGACTGGTGGGACGGCGACAACGAGATCTCGTCCGTGTCGAACGAGTCGAGCTGCAAGGTCCGCCTCTGGGCCAACGACGGCTGGACCGGCCGCTTCTACGACGTCCCGGCCCACTCCAGCAACGGGAACCTTTCCCAGGTCGGGTTCGACAACGAGGCGGAGAGCCTCGAGTTCATCTGCTAGTCGAGGCTGCGGGCGGGATTCGCCCGCGTCAGGTGAATGATCGGGTGGGGGTCGTCCGGACGGTCCCCACCCGACTCGACACCGGAGCGCGTGATCGAACCGGTGGATCGAGGACCGGACTTCGACGGCGCCCGGGGCGGTGCGGCGGATGCCGACGCGAACCCCTCTCGCATTGTCTGGGTGTTTCACTAGACGTTTTCGGCTAATCGTGATCGAATTTGCTACTTTGACGGGGCTGCGGTTGGCACAACTGGGGATGTGACAACCCGCGCACGGGAGTGCCCGCGCCGCTCGTCCGCGAGCGGCGCCCGCCTGCATCGATTGGTGCGTCGACCGCGCGCGGACTTCGCCGGTGCCCGCGATCGAGTCGCCCCCAAAGGCTTCCCGCCCGACGCAGGCGTCGCCGACCCGGCCCTGGTCAGGTTCGACGACGAGGCGGCGACCTCGGGTTTCCCCAGCCGACCGATACTGCCGGCTACAATCCGGTTGCGATAGGTGACTGATCGGCGGGGGTCCGCCCGGACGACCGCCGCCGACACGACGACGGGGCGCACATGATCAAACTGGTGGGTGTGGGGCTGGACTTCGGCGCCACGAAGGCGTTGGACGGGGTCGACTTGGCGGTGGCCGCCGGGGACGTCGTGGCGGTGACCGGCCCATCCGGGTGCGGCAAGTCGACGCTGCTGCACGTGCTGGCCGGGCTGCTGCGCCCGGACCGGGGCGAGGTTTCGGTCGGTGGGACCGACCTGACGTCCGCCAACGACCAGGCCCGCACGCGGTGGCGGCTGGAGAACTGCGGGTTCGTCTTCCAACTCGGCGATCTCGTCCCCGAGTTGACCCTGCTCGACAACGTCGCCCTCCCCCTGGACGGCTTGCGCGCCAAGAACGCGCGGGAACGGGCCAGGGACACCCTCGGCGAACTCGGCATCGCCGAACTCGCCGACCGCTTCCCCGACCAGGTGTCCGGCGGCCAGGCCCAGCGGGCCGCGATCGCCAGGGCCCTGGTGCACAACCCACCGCTGGTCCTCGCCGACGAACCGACCGGTTCCCTCGACCAGGACTCCGGCTCCAAGGTCCTCGACCTGTTGCTGCGGGCGGTATCCGACCGCGGCGCCACGGTCGTGCTGGCCACGCACGAGCGCAGGCTCGCCGCCGCCGCGCACCGCGAGATCCGCATGCTCGACGGCCGGGTGGTGGCCTGATGCGCGACCTCCGCTTGGGTTGGCGCATGGCGGTGGCCGCGGGCAGCCGGTCCTGGTTGCGGCTGGCGCTGGGCGCCGTCGCGGGCCTGGTCGCCGCGTTGCTGCTGGCCTCCGCCGTGGCCGCGTACTCGGCGATCAACACCGCCGAGGAACGGGATGAGGCCCGGAGGCCGATCAACAGCGACAACGGGAACTCGTCGCTGCTCATGGCCGAACGAAGGTCGTCGTACCGGGGTGAGGACGTGACGGTGTTGCCAGTAGTGGCACCACCGGGTTCCCCGGTGCCACCCGGACTCGCCGCGTGGCCCGCGTCGGGCACCATCGCGGTGTCCCCCGCGATGGCGAGCGCCCTCACCGATCCGGTACTGCGGGCCGAGTTCCCGCAGCCGGTCGCCGCCGTCGTCGGTCCCGAGGGAATCACGGGTCCCGGTGAACTACTGGTCTACACCGTGGTGGACCCCTTTCCCGGTGACGAGCAGTCGCTCCGGCCGGTCGTCGGGTTCGGGACCGATCCGCCCCCGGGCGTGACGACGATCCATCTCGGCGGTCAGAAGGACTGGACGGATCTGCTGACCCCGTCGCGGATCCTCATCCTGTTGGCACTGCTGTACATCCTGCTGCCGCTGGCGGTCGTCATCGCCACCGCGACCCGGCTGTCGGCGGCCACGCGCGACCGGAAGCTGGCCTCGCTGCGGGTGATCGGCTTCAGCGCGCGGCGCTGCCAGGTGATCAACGCCGTGGAGACGGTCGTCGCCACCGGGATCGGCGCGGTGCTCGGGCTGGTCCTGTTCGCACTGGTGCGCGGTGTTCGCGACCAGTGGTGGATCGGACCGGTCGGCGCCTACTCGAACGACCTGACACTCGGCGTGGCGCCCGTGCTCGCCGTCGCGGTGGGGGTTCCCCTGTACGCGGTGCTGGTCTCGGCGATCGCGATCGGTTCCGCTGTGCGCGACCCGTTCCGCCCCGTCCGCCGCGCCCCGGTCCGGCCGAGCGCGCTGCGCCTGGTGCCGCTCGGCCTCGGTGTCGCCGGGCTCGTCACCGGACTGGTGCTGGGCCCGGTCGACCCGAGCATCGGCGAGGAGGCCGCGTGGCTGCTGCTGCCGACCGCGGGCGGTGCCGTGCTCACTCTGGTCGGGCTATTGACCAGCCTGCCATTGCTGCTGCGCCGGTTCGGCGACCGCATGGCCCGCACCGGTTCGCTCCCGGTGCGGCTCGGCGGTGCCGCGCTGCGCCGCGACTCGGTGGCGGGCACCCGCGTTCTGGCCGGGGTCCTCGCCGGGCTGTGCGCGTCCGGTGCGGGCATGGTGCTGAGCGCCGCCACCTCGACCGACGGAGCCGTACCGCAGTCACACATCGGCGAAGTCATCAAGATGAGCATCAGTCAACCCCTGTCCCCGGCGGTGCTCGGCGAACTCGCCGCCATCGACGGCGTCAGCGGCGTCGCGCGGTCCGCCAACGTGAACGGCACGACGCTGATCGCCGACTGCGCTTCACTGCGGGCGCTCTACACCGGCGCCGAGTCCTGTGTGGATGGAAAGCGCTACGTGCTCCCCGGCTCGGGGGGCGCGGGCGTCGAACTGCCGCTCGTGAACCGCACGCCGAACTCGCGCGACTTTCTCACCGACGTGGTGACCCCGGCCGCGCTCGACCCGGCGGAGGTACCGCAGCTCACCTCCACGGTCGTCATCGATGGTGGCGTGCCCACAGCCGACCGGATCCGCGCGGTCCTGGGCGCCCTCGCTCCCGCCGCGGACGCGGCAGGACCGATCATCGTCAGGCAGGCGATGGACACCGCCACCCTCGGCCCGGTGGTGACCGCCCTCGCCATCACGACCCTGAGCCTGGGCGCCATCGCGCTGGCGATCACCACCACCGACGACGTCCTCCGCCGCCGACGCGAGCAGTCCCGGCTGCGGGTGGTCGGCCTCGACCCGGGCACGCTCCGTGGAACAGCCCTGGTCCGCGTGTGGACACCGACGCTGACGGGCGGTCTCCTGACCACCGTCGTCGCCACCGCCATCAGCGCCGCACTCCTGCGCGCCCTCGGCAAGCCGCTCACACCCGCGTTGACGACCGTGGCGCCACTGCTGGTCGCGACAGTGCTGCTGTGCGCGCTGCTGGCGGTCCCGGTTGCCACCTCCGCCGTGCCACCGTTGACCGCCCGCGCACTGCGTCGCGAATAGCCCGCTACTGCAACGCCGCCGCCACCATGGTCGGGTTGACGCCCGCGGCGGCGGCGAGCGCCGCGACCTTCTCCGGGATCGGCAGCAGCGGGTACTGCTCCCGGGTAGCGGGCAACGCCTCGTCGCCGCCGAACAGCGTCGTCGGCGACGAGGCAGGGCCCAGGCGGTAGACGCGCCAGCGGCGGACCGTGGACTCGGCGATGGCGACCAGGTCGCCGTCGCGCAGGATCGCGGTGGACTTCTTGGCGTTGCGGGCGACCACCGCGCACGGGCTGCCCGCCAGGGTCGCGGCCCGGGCGGCGAAGCGGCGGGGGTTGCGGAACTCGCCCTCGACGATCCAGGCGCCGTCGAACCGGGTGGCGGGGATGTCGGCCTCGGCGAACCGCAGGCGCAGCATGGCGTCCGGGTCGTCCTCGGCGACCGTGGCCAGCTCCACCAGGTCGTCCAGTTCGCTCTCCACCGCGACGCGGGCGTGCGGGCGGGTCGCGGTGAGCAGCAGCGGCGCGACGGCACCGGGCACCGCGTACGGGATCAGGTCGCGGGTCCGCCGCCACGCGGTCGTGGCGACGCGGTCGTGGGTGCCGGGGCCGTCGAAAACGGCGTCCTGGCGCAGCAGCGCGACGCACAGGGCACTCAGCGACACCGCGAACTCCGTGACGTCACCGGGCAGGTCGGCCAGTTCGGCCTCGCTGGGCTGGACCGCGACCGCCACCTCCGCCACGACCTCCCGCCAGTCCTCGTCGCCCTCCCACGCACCCGCCGCCAGCAGCGTCGCGTACAGCGCGGCCACCACCAGCCGCTGCCCGAGCGGGCCGGGGGCGGCGGCCTGCCGCAGCTTGTCCGCCCGGCGCCGCCACAGCCGGAAGTCCTCGGCGGGCACCAGGTCCGGGTCCGGGCCGTCCGCGCGCCACGCGGCCGGGAAGGCCAACGCGGCCAGGGACGGCCCCAGGGCGTTCTCCAGGTCCCGCGCCCAGGTGGCTTTCGGCGCCTCCGCCTCGGTTTCCGCCGCCACGCGGAGGAAGTCCGCCTCGAACCGGCGGCCGACGGCGTGGTCGGCGAACAGGTCGGCGAGCGGGTAGTCGCGGGACACCCGGGGCAGGTCGCGCACCGGGGCGCAGCGCTCGGTGTCGGTGACGAACACCGACGCCGTCGGCGTTCCCGCCGGGACACGGGCGCGCAGCAACCGGTTTCCGTTGTCCTTGTACTCCGCGCGCACGGTGTGCCCGGTGGCACTGTCGCGGGTGATCACCACGGCGTTGCGCCACGCCGCACCGTCCGGCGACGACTCGACGACGGTGTGCGACGTGGCGCGCAACTCCACCGCGACGGTGTCCCCGGTCAGCCGCGCGCCGAGCAGCGCGGTCTCGGCGGGCGCGCCACCGCGCCGGAGCCGGTCGGCGACGCGCAGGTCCGGCAGCGAGTCGTCGACGGTGTCCGGGCGGACCGCGGCACCCACGACGCGCACGGCGTCGGCGATCCACGACGGCATCGGCACCACGCCCGGCAGCTCCGCCAGCCAGTCGCCGAACTCGCGCAGCGCCAGCGGACCGCGTTCCGGCGTCGAGCGCACCACCAGCCACCGGTCGTCGTCCCACGCGGCGTCACCGGCGCCGAACGCGACCCAGACCTGCTCGTCGCCGACGAGCACGAGCAGCCCCACCTCGAAGCCCGCGCCCGCGTGCCCGTGCTGGTACAGCAGACCGGCGTGGCGCACCCCGACGGGCTCGCGCGCGCCGGACGGGTCCGACAGCGCGGTGATCCGGGCGCCGAGCCCGCGCGCGGTCGGCACCAGCCGCCGCTCCAACTCGGCCAGGTCCACCGCGTACCCGGTGACCAGCACCTCACGCAGCGCCGCGCCGCCCGCCGCCCACTCCTCCAACAGCCCCAGCGGCGAACCGGTGCCCGCCTGAGGTGTCCGCAAGCCCACGGTGATCGTCCTCCCCCATCGCCCGAAGGTCACCATGCCACACCGACCACCCGGCGCGACATGGTGACCTTGCCCGCAGGCCCGAACCCGCGATCATCCGAAGTGGACGATCCAGGTGCGTATCGTGGGTCGTGGTCGGAGGAGGGGACATGACGCGCATCGCGGTCATCGGGGACGTGGGCGGACATCCGGACCAGCTGCGGCGGGCGCTGGACGACCTCGGCGCGCGGGGCGACCGGCTCCCGGCCGACCTCACGGTGATCCAGGTCGGCGACCTGGTCGACCGGGGCCCGGACAGCCTCGGGGCGCTCGACCTCGTCGAGCGGCTGGCCCGCGACCCGGGATGGGTCCAGCTGACCGGCAACCACGAGGCCCAGTACCTCGAAGGCGGCACGGTCTTCACCCGCGAGCCGCTCGCGGACGCGGGTGTGCGGCGGCTGCGGGAGTGGTGGGCGACGGGCCTGCTGCGCGTGGCCGCCGCGGTGCGGGTGGGCGACGAGGATTTCCTGGTGTGCCACGCCGGTCTGACGCTCCGGTGCTGGCGGGAACTCGGCGAGCCCAGCGCCGCGGCGGACGCGGCCGCGGCGCTCAACGCCAGGCCCGCGCTGATCGGGCGCGAGGGCGACCACGGTCGCGACCCGGCGTCCGGTCCACTGTGGGCCGAGTCCGGCGCGGCGCTGCACGAGCCGTGGATGGGGTACGCGGGTGTGGTGCCCTTCGGCCAGATCCACGGCCACTCGACGGTCGTGCGCTTCCGCGACCGGACCTGGCACTGCGAGGGCCGGATCCGCAACCGCGCCCAGGTCGACTGGGAGTCCCGGCACGTGCGCGTCCGGGTCGGCGGCAGGCGGTTCATCGGCGTCGACCCCGGTCACGGCCGCACCGGCGCGGAGTCCTGGCGGCCGCTCGTGCTGGCGGACGCGATCCTCCTCGGTTGACCCGTTCGGCCTAGTGTGAACACCTGTTCGGCGGCGACTTGGGAGGACGGCGGGCGCCGGTGGTACCTCCCGGGTGAGGAGTGGCGACGAACGGAGTGAGCGCCGTGCGCAGGAAGTGGATCGGGATCGTGGCGGTCGGCCTGGCCGTGGTGGTCACGGCGGTGGTGGGCCTCGGTGTGGCCGGGTTGCTGCCGTCGTTCGGCACGGACACCGTCGACCGCAGCCAACCCGCGGTGTTGCAGGCGGTTCGCGACCTCAGCGAGTACCACGCCGCCGCGGGCGACTACCAGGTGGTCGTGGACATCGAGAAGGACGTGCGGTACGTGCCCGCCGAGATCGCCGGTGAGCGCACGCTGTTCGTCGCGGCGGGCAGCATCGACGCGTTCATCGACTTCCGCGGCCTGGCCGGTGACGCGATCACCGTCAACCAGGAGCAGAAGACGGTGCAGGTGAAGCTGCCCGCGCCGCAGCTGAGCAAGCCGAACCTGGACAACTCGCGCAGCTACGTCTACCGCCAGGACCGCGGCCTCTTCGACCAACTCGGCGACCTGGTGAGCGCCCCGACCGACCAGCGCGAGTTCTACATGGCGGCGGAGAAGCGGATCGCCGAGGCGGCGCAGCGCTCGAACCTGGCCGAACGCGCCCAGAAGAACACCGTGGCCATGCTCAATGGCTTGTTCACCAGCCTTGGCTACCGCATGGTGCAACCGCCCGCCCAGGGTGGCTGACGTCTACGCCGCTTGACCGCCGTCAATCGTGATTACCGAGCCGGTCACGTGCCGACCACCGTCGCCCGCGAGATGGGTGACGGTGGCGGCGATGTCTTCCGGTGCGCCGTAGTAGCCCAGCGCACTCACCGCGACCTGTCCCACCGCGTGGTCACTGCCGGCGGGGTTCATGTCGGTGTCGGTCGACCCCGGCTGCACGAGGTTGACCGTGATGCGGCGCGGTCCCAGATCCCGCGCTACGCCCCGGGTGAAGCCGGAGAGCGCGGACTTGCTCATCGCGTACAGGCTCTGGCCCGGCCACGGCACCCGGTCGGCGAGGTTGCTGCCGATGGTGATGATCCGGCCGCCGTCGGGCAGCAGCGGAACGGCGGCCTGGGTGGCGGTGAACACGGCCCGCACGTTGACGTCGACGACCTCGTCGAACAACTCCTCGGTCGTCTCGGCGATGTCGATCGCGTGGTAGACGCCCGCGTTGTTGACGAGGATGTCCAGCCGCCCGAACTCCTCGGCCACCCGCCGCACCGCGTCCGCGACGGCGCCGCGCTCGCGGGCCGCCGCCTTGAGCACCAGGCTCCGGCGGCCCAGCGCGGTGATCTCGTCGGCGACCGCCGCGGCGGCCTCGGCCCCCGAGTTGTAGGTGATCGCGACATCGGCGCCCGCCGCGGCCAACCCCCGCGCGACGGCGGCCCCGATCCCCCGGCCACCCCCGGTGACCAGCGCGACCCGCCCTGCCAAGCTCATTGCGACCTCCGGTTATTTGTGCATCGAACGCTACACAATTAGGTATCACGGGTAGCATCCGAGCGTCAACGACAGCGCGGAGGAGGTCACATGCCGGGACCGGGTCGCCCCCGGGCGTTCGACCGCGACGCCGCGCTGCGCACCGCCATGCGGCTGTTCTGGGACCGCGGCTACGAGGCGGTCTCGATCACGGACCTGACCGCGGCGATGGGCATCGGGACGCGCAGCCTCTACACCGCGTTCGGGAGCAAGGAGCAGCTGTTCCGCGAGGCCGTCGCGCTGTACAGCAGCGGCAGCGGCACCGAGGGGTTCTGCGACCTGCCGACGGCCCGCGAGACCTTCGAGAGCTGGCTACGGGACCGCGCGGACGGGTACACGCGTGTCGACCGGCCGCGCGGCTGCATGGTCGTGATGGCCGCGACCAACACCAGCGCCGACAACGACGCCGTCCGCGACCTGCTGGCGCAGATGCGGAACCGGGACCGCGAGATGCTCACCGCCCGGCTGGAGCGCGCGAAGCGGACCGGCGAGGTGGCCGAGCACGTGGATGCCCGGGCCGTCGCGTCGTTCTACCTGAGCCTGATCTACGGCATGTCGACCCAGGCCAAGGACGGCTACACCGCGGCCGACCTGGCCGCCGTCGTCGACACCGCGATCACGGCCTGGCCGCACCTGGTCACCTAGATGAGCAAGTCCTAGCTGGTTCAGTGGTCGTAGGCGGTGAGGGATCGGGTGGCGGGTTGTCCGGTGGTCCTGTTGTGCCAGATCGCGGCGGTGAGGGCGAGGATGCGTTGGGCGACGCGGGTGGTGATTCCGTCGATGCTGCGACCACCGAGGTGTTCGAGGTCCAACTGGTGATCGGGAGTCCGGCGGGGATGGTGATCAGGTGCAGGCGCAGGCCAGAAGAACCGGGAGTGGCTGGCGCAATACCCGTATCCGGCCCACCCCGCCAACTCCGAGCGCGTCGCGGTCTCCCGGGAACGCCCGCACTCCACCGGGGTGGAATCGACCACCCAGGTGTTATCGGCCCACAGGTCGGTGTCGGCCGCGAGGAACCCGGATCATCCGCTTGAGCAGCGGCACGGCGGCGCGCAGCCGCTTGTTGTAGCCGGACCGGCGGGGACTTGCTCATCTAGCGGCGTGGTCCCGCATCGGGTCGGCGGCCAGCAGGCCGAGCGCGGCCTCGGAGGCGGTGTCCGGCTCGGCGCTGTAGACGAGGACGCGCTGGGCCGAGTTGTCCGGGGTGTGCAGGACCTCGAAGTGCAGCTCCAGCGGGCCCACCGCGGGGTGGGCGAAGTGCTTGGTGCCGAAGGTGCAGTTGAGCACCGGGTGGCGCGACCACAGGGCGGAGAACTCGGTGCTCTTCACGCACAGCTCCCCCACCAACTCCGCCAGGTGCCGGTCGTTCGGGTGCTGCCCGGCCAGCAGCCGCAGCGCCGCCACCGCGCGCTTGGCCTCGTGGTCCCACTCGGCGTAGAGGTCGCGGGTGTGCTCGTCGAGGAACAGCATGCGGGTCTGGTTGGGGCGCGTGGCCGGGGACGCGGGGCTGTCCGCCGCGCAGTGCCCGGCCAGCAGCCGGTGGGCCAGGGGGTTCCAGGCCAGGATGTCGCTGCGCCGGTCCAGGACGACCGCGGCGACCCCGCTCATGGCGCCGATCAGGTGGGTCAGCGCGGGCCGGGCGGACTCGGTGCGCGGCGCCGGTTTCCGCCCCTTGCGCGTCGGGCGCGCCAGGGCCCGCAGGTGACTGCTCTCGTCCTCGTTGAGCCGCAGCGCCCGCGCGATGGCGTCGAGGACGTCGTCGGAGGCGTTCTGGCTCTGCCCCTGTTCGAGGCGGGTGTAGTAGGTCGCGCTGACCCCCGCGAGCTGGGCCAGTTCCTCGCGGCGCAGACCGGGTACGCGACGGGCGCCGTACGAGGTCAACCCCACCTCGGCGGGGGTGAGGCAGGCCCGGCGGGTGCGGAGGAAAGACCCCAGTTCCGTGTCCATGCCACCAGTGTCACCCGCGCCGCGCGCGGCTGCCGCACCCCGTGAGTACCACCCTGCGACGACCGCGGGGTGGGCCGCCTGGTCGGCGACCCATCCCGCGCGGTTCCTCGGTGACTAGGCGAAGTGCAGGTTGTCCTCGGTGAAGCCGGTGGCGATCGTCGCCTCCCCGTCCCACGGGGACGGGGTGATGCCGCGACCGTTGTGCCAGACCTTGACGTCACCGTTGGCCAGAACCGTGGCGATGTCATCCTTGCCGTCACCGTCGACGTTGGCGAAGAACAGGTTGTCCTTGCTGAAGCCAGTGGCGATCGTCGCCTCCCCGTCCCACGGGGACGGCGTGATACCGCGACCGTTGTGCCACACCTTCACGTCACCGTTGGGCATCACGGTGGCGATGTCATCCTTGCCGTCACCGTCGATGTCGGCGAAGAACAGGTTGTCCTTGGCGAAACCAGTGGCGATCGTCGCCTCGCCATCCCACGGGGATGGGGTGATACCGCGACCGTTGTGCCACACCTTCACATCACCGTTCGCCAGAACCGTGATGATGTCGTCCTTCCGGTCACCGTCGATGTCGGCGAAGAACAGGTTGTCCTTGGCGAAACCAGTGGCGATCGTCGCCTCCCCGTCCCACGGGGACGGCGTGATACCGCGACCGTTGTGCCACGCCTTCACATCACCATTCGCCAGAACAACCGCGATGTCCTTGCGACCGTCACCATCCAAGTCCGGGCAGAACAGGTTGTCGTCGGCGAAACCGGTGGCGATGGTCGCCTCCGCGTCCCACGGCGAAGGAGTCAGACCGCGACCGTTCCGCCACGCCTTCACATCACCGTTGGGCAGCACGGTCGCGATGTCGGCCTTGCTGTCCCCGGAGAGGGACGCGCCGGCGGGCAGCACGACGTCATCAACGATGTTGTCGTAGCGGTAGGGCCGGTAGTCGGCCCCCGAACCGAAGTAGGGGTAGGGGACCACGTGGTGTTTGGCGCCGAGGCTGCCGTTCGGACCGGACTGCTCGTAGCCCCAGTAGCTGGTGCGGCTCGCGTCGACCCACTTCTCGAACAGCACCACGTGCCGGGTGTTGTTGTCGCCCAGGGCGTCGATGAGGGCGTCGCCCGGCTTGAGGTCGTTCTTCGGGATCACCGTGCCCAGGCCGGTGAGCCCGACGGTGTTGGTACCGCCGGTGCTCCCGGCGGGCACACCCCAGGTCATCGACACGAAGCCCGAGCAGTCCTGGCGGTAGGTGCCGTACGGGGTCGGGTGGTGGGAGGTCTGGCTGTAGGGGACGCCGTTCCACGACGCCGCCCGGGCCAGCACCTCGCTCCGGGTGACTGTCGCCGTTGCCGCGAGCTGCGACTGGAGCGCGCCCGCGGCGCTGATGTTCGCCTCACCGCCACCGGAGACCACGTCCGGCTGGGCGTGAGCGAGGCCGCCGTTCGCGATTCCAGCCAGTACCGCGAGCAGGAGGCCGGACGTCGCCAGCTTCACCTTGGTCCTCATCGGAGTGTCCCTTCGTTGTTCCCGCCGCCGTGCTCGGTGGCGTGGGGACAACGTTGCCGGGGGACCCTCCAGAAAACCTCCACGATCCCTCCAGGTCCGGCCGCCACCGCGGCCGAAACCTGGAGAAAACCTGTAGCTCAGCCAAGGGGGACGCGGTCCGCTCCCGGAATCGCGGCGAGCAGCTCGGCGGTGTAGGGGTGGGCGGGCGCGGCGAGCACCCGGTCCGCTTGCCCCGATTCCACGGCCCGACCGTGGCGCATGACCAGCACCTGGTCGGCGATCTCGCGCACGACCGCGAGGTCGTGGGTGATGAACAGGTAGGTCAGCCCGTGCTCGCTTTGCAGTCGTACCAGCAGCTCCAGGATCTGCGCCTGGACCGAGACGTCGAGCGCGGAGACCGGCTCGTCGCACACCACCAGGTCGGGGCGCAGTGCCAGGGCGCGCGCGATCGCCACGCGTTGGCGTTGTCCGCCCGACAGTTCGGCGGGCTTGCGCGCCAGGGTGGACACTGGGAGCGCCACCTGGTCCAGCAGTTCGGCCGCCCGTGCGCGGCGACCGGCCCGACTGTCGACCTTGAAGGCGCGCAGCGGTTCGGTGACGACCTCCTCGACGCTGAAGCGCGGGTTCAGGGACGCGTAGGGGTTCTGGTACACCAACTGGAACCGGCGCCGCAGCGCGCGGAGGCGACTGTCGCCCATTGTGGACAATTCGTGGCCGTCGAAGGTGACCGTGCCCGCGGTCGGGGCCTCCAGTCCCACCACCATCCGCGCGGTCGTGGTCTTGCCCGAACCCGACTCGCCGACCAGCGCCAGCGTGCGCCCCCGGGTCAGGGTGAAGGAGACGTCGTCGACGGCGCGGACCTCGCGCGGCCCCGTCCGGTTTCGACCCAGCGTGAATGTCTTGCGCAAACCCTTGACTTCCACCAGGACCTCCGGTCCCGGCTCGCGGCGCGGGCGCAGTGGTTCCCGTGCCAGGCTCGGCGCCGCCGCGAGGAGCGCGCGGGTGTAGGGCTGGGTGGGGGCGTCGAGCACCGCGGCCGTGGGTCCCTGTTCCACGACCTCGCCTTCCGACATCACCACGACGTGGGACGCGCGGTCGGCGGCGATGCCGAGGTCGTGGGTGATGAGCAGGACCGCGGTACCCGACTCCGCCGCCAGGTGGGCCAGGTGGTCGAGGATCTCGCGCTGCACGGTCACGTCCAGCGCGCTGGTCGGCTCGTCCGCGATGATCAGCCTCGGCTCCCCCGCCAGCGCGATGGCGATGAGCACGCGCTGCCGCAGTCCCCCGGACAGCTCGTGCGGGTACTGGCGCGCCCGCGCCGCCGCCTCCGCGATACCCGCGCGGCCCAGCAGCGCCACGGCCAGTTCGGGGGCCGTGCGCCGGGTCGCCAGTCCGTGGATCAGCAGGACTTCCGCGACCTGCTCCCCCACCCGCTTCACCGGGTCCAACGACACCGTCGGGTCCTGCGGCACCAGGGCGATGCCCGCGCCGCGCACCGACCGCCACTGCTTCTCCCCCAGCCGCGTCAGGTCGCGGCCGTCGAAGCGCACCGCGCCCGCCTCGATCCGGCCGCCGCGCGGCAGCAGGCCGATGGCCGCGTGGGCGGTGGTGCTCTTGCCCGACCCGGACTCGCCGACCACGGCCACGATCTGTCCACTCTCGACGGTGAGCGAGGCCGACCGCACGGCGCGGACGACACCGGTCCGGGTGTGGTAGGACACCGCCAGGTCGCGGATCTCCAGCAGTGCGCTCACGCCTCGCCCCGTTCGTCCAGCGCCCGGGACACGCGGTTGGTGGCCAGCACGACCGCGGCCACCGTCAGTCCCGGGAACGTCGTCATCCACCACGCGGTGGCCAGGAAACCGCGACCACCCGCCACCAGCGAACCCCACTCCGGCGTCGGCGGTGTCGCGCCGAACCCGAGGAAGCTCAACGCGGACACCTCCAGCACCGCCACGCCCAGCGTGACGGTGGCCAGCACCAGCACCGGTCCCAGCGAGTTCGGCAGCACGTGCCTGCCCAGCACGCCGCGCCACCGCACGCCGGAAGCCCGCGCGGCCTCCACGAACACACCGGTCCGCACGCGCAGCACCTCGGACCGCATCAGGCGGGCGAAGACCGCCAGGTTCGACACACCGACCGCGATGGCCACGTTCGTGGTGCCGAAGCCGAGCGCGGTGACCAGCGCGAGCGACAGCAGGATCGACGGCACGGCCTGCAACACGTCCACGAACCGCATGACCAGCGAGTCCAACCAGCCGCCGCGGAAGCCCGCGAGCAGCCCCAGCGCCGACCCCGCGACCAGCGACACCAGCACGGCCAACAGCGTGGCCCACAACGACAGCGCGGCGCCGTGCACGACCCGGGCGAACACGTCGCGCCCGGTCTCGTCCGTGCCGAACAGGTGGGCCGCGCCCGGCCCCCGCAGCCGCTCGGCGGGCACACCGGCGATCGGGTCCTGGTCGGTGAACAGGCCAGGCGCGACGGCGGCGAGGAGGGCGAACACCAGGACGGCGTAGGAGACCAGCAACCCGGGGCTGCGCACCAGGGTTCGCGTCCGCGTGCGCGTGTCAGGCACCGGCGGCCACCGCCTTCCGCGTGACCCGGCCCGCGAGCCGGGGGTCGAGCAGCGGGTAGATCAGGTCGACGACGAGGTTGATGGTGACGAAGAAGAACGCGGAGAGCACGATCACCGCCTGCACCACCGGGATGTCCTGCGAGTTGACGGCGAACGCGGTGAGCCTGCCGATCCCGTCGCGGGAGAACAGCGTCTCGGTCACCACCGTGCCCGCCAGCAGGTTGCCCGCCACCACACCGACCAGTGTGAGCGCGGGCAGCGCCGCGTTGCGCAGCGCGTGTCCGAAGTGGACCCGAGCCCGGCTCGCCCCCTTCGCCAGGACGATCTCCACGTACGGCTCGGCGAGCTGCGTGCGCAGGCTCTTGGCCAGCACCTGCCCGATGATCGCGCCCGTCGGCAGCCCGATGGTGATCCCGGGCAGGATCAGCGCCGCGAACCCGTCCGTGCCCAGCGCGGGCAGCAGCCGCAGCTGGAACGAGAAGATCTGGATCAGCACCAGCCCGACCCAGAACTGCGGCAACGAGACGCCCAGCGGCGGCAGGGACAGCAGCAGGTTCCCCAGCCAGCGGTGCCGGGTGTAGGTGCCGAGGACGGCGAGACCGCCGCCGAACAGCACCGCCAGCACGAGCCCGGCGGCGGCGATCTCCAGCGTCGACGGGAGCGCGTCGAACACCAGGCCCGTGGCGTCGTCACCGGTCATGACCGACTTGCCGAAATCACCGTGGGTCGCGGCCCACAACCGCTTGCCGTACTGCACGACCAGCGGGTCGTCCAGTCCGTACTCGGCGCGGACCGCGGCCACTTCGGCGGGGGTGGCGGTGATCCCGCCCTCGGCGGCGCCGAGCCGGTTGAGCGCGGCGTCGCCGGGGAGCAGGTAGAGGATCACGAAGGACAGCGTGAACGCGGCCCAGATCACCGCCACCGCCTGGAGCAGGCGGCGGGTCACCCCCGCCGCCCTCACTCCGCGACCCAGGCGTCGTAGAGCCGCAGCCGGGAGGACGCCTCGAACTCGAGCGCGTGCGCCTTGGGCCCGAGCCCCCACACCTGGGTCAGCTCGAACACCGGGATCGAGTAGCCCTGCTCGACGATGATCCGCTGCGCCTCGGCGGCGGCGGGCTCGCGCACCGCGCGGTCGGTGGTGGCCGCCTGCTTCTCCAGCGCCGCGTCGAGCGGGTTGCCCGCGGTCAACTTGCTGCGGTTGCCCGCCTTGGTGGAGTACGTCTGGCGCAGGATGTCCGGGTCGGCGCGGGTGACGTTGAACCAGATGAAGTCGTACTCGCCGCTGAGCTGGATCTGGGTGCTCTCGGCGGTGGTCTTCAGCTCGATGCGCAGGTCGAACCCGATCTTGCGCAGCTGCTGCTGGATCAGCTCCAATGCGCTCTGGTTCTGGTTGAACACCGCGGAGAACACCACGGCGGCCGACAGCCGCTGCCCGTCCTTGACCCGGATGCCGTCCGGCCCCGGCCGCCACCCCGCGGCGTCCAGCAACGCGCCCGCGCCCGCCGGGTCGTAGGCCAGCAGGCCCGCGAGGTCGGTGTGCAGCGGTGTGGCGGAGCCCAGGACGCTCGTGGCGGCCTTGTAGTTCTTGGTGAGGACGGTGTCGACGACCTCTTGGCGGTTGACGCCCTTGGCGACCGCCTGCCGCACCTTGGGGTCGGTCAGCACGCCGCGCGTGGTGTTGGCGGTGAGGTTGAAGACGATGCCGGGGTTGGGGCGCACGGGTTCGGTGAAGCCGTTGCCCGCGAACTGCGGCTCGTCGACCGGCTGCACGTCGGTGATCGCGTCGAGCTGGCCGCTGGCCAGCGACCCGCTGCGCACCCCGGGTTCGGGCACGATCCGGTACTCGACGCGGTCGAGGTAGGCCTCGCCGGTGTGCTTCCACAGCGGCGAACCCCAGTTGTAGCCCTTGCGCTTGACGAGCACGACCTGCTGGTTCTGCTTGTAGCTCTCGAAGACGAACGGGCCGGAGCCGATCAGCCCGTCGCCCTGGCAGCGCTGCTCCGGGGTCTTGTTGTACGCAGCGGGTGCCAGGACGCCGAGCGTCATCGTCGAGGACGCCTGGAGGAACTGGGCGCTGGGTGCGGTGAAGTCGATGCGCACGGTCCGCGGGTCGACGACCGTGGAACCCCTGTAGGCGGCCAGGTATCCCGCCACGAGCGCGGCCTTGGGGCCCAGCGCCCTGGCGCCGTCGAAGCTCGCCTTGACCGCTGCGGCGTCGACCGGTGTGCCGTCGGAGAAGGTGGCGCCGTCGCGGAGGTGGAAGGTGAACGCGGTGGAGTCCGCGTTGACCTCCCAGCGCTCGGCCAACCACGGCTTGATGGCGCCGTCCGCCGGGTCCTGGTCGGTCAGCGAGTCGACGAGCTGGCGGCTGACGTTGAGGGACGCGTTGGTGCCCCACTGCTGCGGGTCGACGCAGTCCGGGTTGGACGAGATGCCGAGCCGGAGCGTGCCGCCCACGCGGGGTGTCCCCGCGTCGCCCCCACCACCCGCGGTGGCCTGCGCCCCGCAACCGGTGAGCAGGACCAAGGCCAGAGCGCCGAATCCGAGTGTACGTACGGGACGAGTTACCACGACCGAGCCTCCTGCGTGCCTGCGAACCTCGCGCTTCACGCTAACGGCTGATCCCCGGCCCACCTGCGCGTCTCACAGTGTGGATGAGATCCTGGTATTCCCCTTGCGGGGGAACAACTCCGACACTCCCAGATACTCGGACCAGCTTCTCACATCGCGGAACATGCCAGGTTCTCGACACGGGGGCGGCTCCGGGCCCGCGCGGGCCCGGAGCACGACGGCCTCAGCCCACCGGCACGCGGTCGACCGGTGTCCCCGGCGCGCGGCGGCGGTCCAGCGCACCGGACCAGAGCGCGGCGGCCAACCCGAGCACCGAGAGCCCGGCGCCGACCAGGTTCGGCGCCCGCCAGCCGAGGCCCGCGTCCACGACCACCCCGCCGAGCCACGCCCCCAGCGCGTTGCCCAGGTTGAACGCGGCGATGTTGGCCGCCGACGCCAGCGCGGGCGCGCCGTCGGCGGCGCGCATGACGCGCATCTGCAACGCGGGCACCGTGGCGAACCCCACCGTCCCGAGTAGAGCGATGGTCACCGCGGCGGTGAACGGCGCGCCGACGGTGACGGCGAACAGGACGAGGACGACCGCGAGCAGCCCCAGCGTCGCGTACGTGGTCGGCAGCAGCGCGCGGTCGGCGGCGCGACCGCCGAGCACGTTGCCCACGCAGGACCCGACGCCGAACAGGACCAGCAGCCAGCCGACCGCACCGGCGCCGAACCCGGACACCTCGGTCATCATCGGCGCCAGGTAGGTGAACGCGGCGAACACGCCGCCGAAGCCGAAGGTCGTGACCGCCAGCGCCAACCACACGGCCGGGCGGCGGAAGACGGCGAGTTCCCTGCGCAGCCCGGTTTCCGGCCGGGGTTGGCGCGGCACCAGCAGCGCGACCCCGAGCACACCGACGACCCCCAGCGCCGACACGGCCCAGAACGTGGACCGCCAACCCAGGTGCTGGCCGAGCAGGGTGCCCATCGGCACCCCCAGCACGTTGGCCGCGGTCAACCCGCTGAACATCAGCGCGATGGCCGCCGCCTGCCGGTGCGGCGCCACCACCGCGGCGGCCACCACCGACCCGATCCCGAAGAACGCGCCGTGGCACAGGGCGGCCACCGCGCGGCCGACCATGAGCACGGGGTAGTCCGCGGCCACCGCGCACACGACGTTGCCGAGGATGAACACCACCATCAACCCGACCAGCAAGGCCTTGCGCGGCAACCGCGCCCCCAACGCGGTCACCAACGGCGCCCCCACCACGACACTGAGCGCGTAGCCGGAGACCAAGAGTCCCGCCGACGGAATGCTGACCCCGAGGTCCAAGGCCACATCGGGCAGTAGCCCGACGATGACGAACTCGGTGGTCCCGATCCCGAACGCCCCGATCGCCAGCGCTAGCAGAGCAGCCGACAGCGTCCTCTGCCCCGGCTCCGCCGGGGCGGCGGGATCGCCCGTCAGCCGATCTCTTCCCTCCCGATTCGGCGCGATCTCACGGTGTTTCCTGCCTCGGCGCGGCCGAGGCCATGTCACAGCCATGCCCACATGCTGTCCGCGCGACGGCGACGGGTGCCTGTCCCTGCCGGTACCAGGCACGCCAGTGCCAGGCAGGCAGGAGCCTGGCACCCGTGGGGCCAGGCGGGGTGGGGTGCTGGCTGCCAGGTGGGCGCGGGGTGATCGTCGGTGCCGACGGATCGCTCCCCGGAAAGGACACCCCCATGGTCTCGGTCGTGCCTACCACGACACGGCGGCGGCTGGTACTCGTCGTGCTGCTCACCGCCGGTTTCACGCTCGCGGTCGACTTCTCCATCCTCAACGTGGCGCTGCCCGCCATCGGCGCCGACGTCGGGTTCACCCTCGACGGGCTCCAGTGGGTGGCGACGGCGTTCGCCCTGTGCGCGGCCGGGTTCACCCCGCTGTTCGGTCGGCTGGCGGACCTGCTGGGCCGACGGCGGCTGTTCCTGTCGGGCATGGCGCTGCTGGGCACCGGTTCGCTCGTCGGCGGCCTGGCCACGTCCCCGACCGCGCTGCTGGCCGCCCGGGTCGCGCAAGGCCTGGCCGCCGCGGCGGTCACCCCGGCGGCGTTGTCGCTGCTGACCACCACCTTCCCCGAGGGCGCCGAACGCGACCGGGCACTGGGACTCAACGGCGCCCTGATGGCCGCCGGGTTCACCACCGGCGCGGTGTTGGGCGGGCTGCTCACGGACCTGCTGAGCTGGCGGTGGGCGCTCTTCCTCAACGTCCCCATCGCGGCGGCGGTGCTCCTGGCGGCACCGTGGGTGCCGGCGGGCACGCGTTCCGGCGCGCGGCCCCGGCTGGACGTGCCGGGCGCGATCACCGTCACGCTCGGCCTGCTCGCGCTGGTGTTCGGCCTGACGACGGCGGGTGGGCGCGGCTGGGCCGACCCGACCGCGCTGGTCGCGCTGGTGCTGGGCGCGGCGCTGCTGGGACTGTTCCCGGTGGTCGAGCGCCGGGTGGCCGAGCCGCTGGTACCGGTGTCGTTCCTGCGTCGACGGACGGTCGGCTGGGGCAACCTGGCGGGCCTGCTGGCGTTCGCCACTGAGACATCCCTCGTGTTCCTGCTGACGCTCTACCTGCAGGAGGTACTGGGCTTCAGCCCACTGGCCGCGGGCCTGTCCTTCGCCGCCCTCGGCGTCGGCACGGTCCTGGGCGGCGCGCTGGCGCCACGCGTGATCGCCCGCCTCGGCGCCACCCGCGCGATCGTCGTGGGGCTGAGCGCCCAGGCGGCGGCGACTCTGCCGCTGGTGCTGCTGGGCCCGACGACCGCGATGGTGGTCCCGCTGCTGGTCGCCACCTTCGCGGGCGGCGTGGCCAACCTGGTGGCGATCGTGGGGTTCATGACGACCGCGACGTCCGGCCTGCCCGACCACGAGCAGGGCCTGGCCACCGGGTTGGCGACCACCAGCCAGCAGGTCGGCATCACCCTCGGCATCCCGGTGATGAGCGCGGTCGTCACCGCGAACGTCCACAGCTCGGGCGCCGAGACCGCGGCCACCGTGCTTTCCGGTGTCACCGCGGCGATCCGGGTCAACGCCCTGCTCGCGGCGGCAACGGCGGTCGTGGTCGGCTCGGCCCTCCGGCGACGGTGATCCACGGCTCGCGGTCCCGGCGCCCAAAGGGCGTTCGGGGATCCATGGGGGAACTGTTGGGTGGTATCCCCGATGCCGCCAACGGGTCCCCGGCAATAGCGTGCGGCACATGAGAATCCGCCCCGTGGCCGCCGTCACCGCAGCCTTCGTCCTGCTCGGCGTGGTGCCCGCCGCGGCGGCGCCCGACCGGTTCGCCGACTGCCGGTCCCCGCCCGCGGGCGCCGATCCGGTTCGCGCTCCGGCAGGTCGGCCCCACGGAGGTGGTGTCCACCAACCCGGTGGTGCCGCGCTTCACCACGGAGGACCGCACGCTCGCCCTGCCCGCGGCCACGGGCCGCGGCCGTCGGGCACCCGTGGTCGACCACCTCTCGGGACTGCCGTCGCCGTCGGGCGCGAACCACTTCAGCCAGACTGCGGAAGTCTCCGCCGCGGCTACTGACCGCCGCCATTTCCGAAGGCCTTTGTGTAACTCGTGGTTATAGCCGCGGTGTCGACTCCGGACCACGCCGTCGGGTTTCCGCTGCTATGTGGACACCGAATGGACTATTCGCGCCCGGCGGTGGCGGAAAACCATTAACACTTTCGAGTGAACCCGGCACCGCCGAATCACCCCGGAAGGGTCGTCACCTGGTCCAGGAGGTACGGAGGTGAACCGCGTCCGACCTCCGGTTGACCCTCCTTAGGGGCCTTGGGGGACACTCACCACCCGGGTGAGCTGCGCGTTCCGCGCTCACCGGCGATTGCCACCACCCGGTGGACAGCTTAGCCGCCGAGCGGACATTCTTCGGACATTGATCTTGGAAGCCAAGATTTTACCGTTTGTGGAAATCAAGCCGTGTCTTGGAAGCTGGCCCGCATGTCAATGACGAAGCCATCCGCGGGCGGCAGATGGTCTGCCGTCCGCGACGGCGAGGGGGACCGCCTCCCGCCCCGGCTGCGCGCCGAGGGCGCGTTCACGCCGTGGCCGCTGCCGTCGGAACTGGACCTCTCGCAACGCACCTACCGGTTGCTCGCCGACGGCCAGGAGATGCTGGGGCGCCTCGACGAGGCCGCCGCGCGGCTGGCCACGCTCTCGCCGCTGGTGCGGTCCACCCAGGTGCGGGAGGTGCAGCTCTCCGCGCAGCTGGACGGGATCAGCGCGGCGCTGCTGGAGGTGCTGGTCTCGCTGCTGCCCGGGGTCAAGCCGGGCAACAAGGTCACCCCGAAGGTCAGCCGGTACCTGCGGGCCAGCGACACCGGTTTCGCCGCCCTGCGCGCGGGCGCGGACATCGACGGCGAGCTGATGTCGGAGGTCGCCGCCGCGTTCGCCGACACCGGCACCACCGACGTCTGGCGCACCGACCACGCGTGGCTCGGCGGCACCGAGGCGTTCCTGCTGGCCAGCCCGCCCGGGGTGGAGACCAAGGTGGCCTTCGAGCAGTTCGTCACCTGGTCGGCGGCCGAGTCGGACCTGACGGTGCTGGCCAAGGTCGCGCTCGGCACCTACCTGTTGGAGGTGCTGCGCCCCTTCCGCTACGGCAACGGCCACATCGCCCGCCTCTACGTCGGCCTGGAGCTGACCCGCTCGCGCGTGCTGCGCGGCCAGGTGCTGCCCATCTCCACGTGGATCAACCGCAACCTCACCGCCTACCGCGCGCAGGTCCGCCGCGTGGCGGACACGGGCGAGTACGAACCGTGGATCGCCTTCTTCGCCGCCGGGGTGGCCGAGGTCTGCCGGGACGAGCTGGCGCTGATCCGCACCCTGCGGCAGACCCACCAGGACCTGGAGCCGAAGCTCAAGCGCCGCACGGGCAACATCCGCAAGGTCTTCAACGGCCTGCTGGCGACCCCGGTCACCAACCACCGCCAGATAGCCGAGATCCACGGCATCTCCAACAAGAACGCCAACGACGTCTGCGGCCGCCTCGTGGACGCGGGCGTCCTGGAAAGCCTGGGCGGCTACGGGAAGGTCTACTTCAGCCCGGTGCTGGTCCGCCAGCTGAGCCTCACCGACCCCCGCCTCGACGACCCGACCGCCCCGAACCCCATCTGAGCGCCGCCAGGCGCTAGGTGACCGGCAGCGGCACGCCGTCCGGGGTGCGCAGCAGGCGGCGGACCTCCTCGGCGCGGGCGTCGTCGGCGTCGACGAGCACGGCGAGGGCGCGGTGGAACGCGCGGCGGGCCCGGGGGAAGGCACCCGCCGACCAGTGCTGCCTGCCCAGGACCAGCAGCAGCTCGGCGTGCTCGCGGGACGGGTACTCGGCGAACGCGGCGTCGGCCTGCTCCAGGTAGTGCGTCCCCGCGTCGGGGCGGCCCGCGCCGACCATCAGCTCGCCGAGCAAGCCCAGGGTGGCGGCGACGGCCGCGCCCTGCTCGTGCCTGCGGTGCTCGGCGAGCAGCTCGAAGGCCGCGTCCAGCGCCCGGTGCCAGCGGCCCGCCGCGCGGAACAGCCCGACCAGGGCGTTGAGCGTGGCGATGACGTGCGGTTCGTCGGCCAGGTCGTGCCACAGCTCCAGGGCGCGGACGTACTGCGACTCGGCCACGATGTCGTCGCCCTCCGCCACCGCGACCCGCGCCGACCGGTCGAGCAGCACGGCGAGCGCGGCCCGGTTGCCCCAGGCCCGCGCGGCCCGCTCCCCGGCGGCCATCAGCGCGGCCCGCCAGGCCGGGTCGTGCGCCAAGCCGGACCCGGACGTGGTGTCCCAGAGCCGCCGGACGAGCGCGCACAGGTCCGGATCGGCGTCGGTCGCGGCGAGCGCGGCGAGCAGCAGCGGCCGGTGCGCGGTGACCTCCCGCGCGGTGAGGTCACCGGTCACGAGGTGCTCGACCAGCCGCCGCCGCGCGGGACCCTCCTCGGCGGGGGCGGGGAGTTCGTCCCAGGGGGCGGTGGGCCGGTACCAGCCCGGGGTGGGGCTGGTCAGGGCGCCCGCGCGCCACAGGGTGTCCAGCGCGGCCGCGGTGTCGGCCTCGGTGCGGTCGAGCAGCACCGCCAGCAGCGGCGCGGACAACTCGACGCGCAGGTCGTCGAAGCACCGCATGACCGCCGCCACCGGCGCGGCGTCCTTCCCACTCGACGGCACGTTCACTCCTCGCCTCATCCGGCCGGCACCGTCGCGCGTCCCCCTTCCCGCCGGTCGTCGGCCCCCCATGATGAGCGATCAACTTGTGGGCGCGGCAACGCGGGACCCGCAACACCGCCCATTCGGACGCACCCGGTGTCGCATCTCCGTCACCGGTCCACCGCGCGTGACGGTGTTACCCGCCCGTCACCTCGGCGACGGCCCGCTGCCTGGCCGCCTCGTCGACCTCGGGCACGGCGTACCGGTTGGCCCGGATGTGCGCGGTGAACCCGGGCTCCGGCGGCAACCCGTGCTCGCGCAGGTAGTAGGCGACGGCCCCGGGCCACACCCAGGTGCCGTCGGTGTGGAAGGTCAGCGGCACGCGCGGCTCGCGGCCCGGGTCGAAGGCGTCCTGGTCGTAGCTGCGCGCGGCGAGCACCACGGGCGCCTGCTCGAGGTAGGCGATGAGCGCGGACCGCTCCCCCGTCGCGATCGGCTCCCGGCGGGCGACCGGCCTGCCGTCGGGGTCCAGGGAGTCCCAGACCCTCGGCATCCTCGGTTCCTCCGAAGTGGACTGTTCAACCTGGACCGCTTGACCTTGGCCCGCGCGGTGGCGCCACCACGGCGGCACGAAGTTGTCGTTGCGGGGAAAGGATTTCAGCTCGTCCTGGAACCCCACGGGGGGCGGCACGGACCGCCAGCGCGGTTCCTCGTCGAGCACGAAGGCGACCCGGACCGCGCCCGCCGGGTCGACCTCGACGCTGCCCGTCAGCCAGGTCCCGCGCCCCGGCTGGTACATGCCGGACCGCAGCAGGCCGAGCAGCCGCGGGACCTCGGGGTGCGGCCGGACGGAGTGGGTGAACCCGTCGACCCCCGTGACCACCACGTCGACCTCGACGTGCTGCCCGGCCGCGCGCAACTCGGCGCGGACGGCCCGCCACCCGCCGGGTTCGACGGAACCGAGCAGCCGCGCCACCCGGTCGACCAGGTCATCCCGCTGCGCCGCGGTCAACGGTGGTTGGGTCACCGGACTCCCTCTCCCCTCCCGGCTCGACGGGAGCCGGTGAACACTGTGGACAGTCCACTGCCCGCGGACGACCTACTCGGCGCTGCCTTCGAGACCGGCGCGCAGCCAGTCGGGGGTGTGCTCGTCGGCGCGCGGGTGCCAGCGGGCCTCGGTCTCGAAGTCCTGCTTGGTCGGCTGCCGGGTGAACTTCGGCGGTTCGTCGCGGTTGTAGTTGACCTGGAACCGCATCGGAGGGTCCAGGATGAAGGAACACTCCAGCCACGTGCCCAGCCCGGGGGTGTACATGCCGTACCGCAGGTCCTGGAACTTGTGCCAGATCGGCTCCGGCAAGGACCAGCTGTCGTCGAACGAACCGTCCAGCAGGCGCAGGCCGATGGCCAACTCGTTGTGGCGGCCCAGCATCCGCGCGTCGATGATCAACCTGCCCCACCCCTGGGGGAGGGCCTTGGCCAGTTCCCCGGCGATCTCCGCCACCAGCGCCTGCTGCTCGACCGGCCCGAACGGCTGATTCCCGGTCATGTCGGTAGTTCCCTCCACGTCTGTTCACCACTCACAGGTTCGCGCGGCAGCCTAGCGCTGCTCATCGCCCGCCGACTCGGCGAAGTGCTGTCGCTCCAGTTCCGCGCCCTCGTCGATGAGTTCCCGCAGCCAGGCCGGGATGTGCTCGTCCGCGCGTGGGAAGAGCTCCTGGTCACGGCTGAACGAGGTGGGGTGCAGTTCGGGCTTCCAGCCGGGGTTCTCGTCGTAGTTGACCGAGACCTCCGGCTCCTTCCCGCCGCGGTGGAACACCACCTCGATCGAGCACCACGTGCCCCGACCCGGCTGGTACATCACCCGGCGGAGTTCCTTGACCGCCGCGGCGGCCTCGGCGGGCATGTACATCGCGCCGCCGTCGCCGCCCCAGCCGTCGACGACCTTCAGCTGGTAGTTGAAGGCGAGCGCGTTGCCCATCACCCGCACGACGACCGTCTCCGCGCCCATGGGTGCCTCCGCCGCCACCGCGCGGTGCGCGGTGGCGAGCAGCTCAGCGACCCGCGAATCGGTTCTGGGGTCCATAGTTCGGGTCTCCTGCCTCGTTCGGGAAGTCGCGCTGGTAGGTCTCCACCGATTCGACGATCTTGTTGCCGTCGGCGTCGGTCAGCGGTTTGCCGTCCGGGCCGCACCGGTAGGTGACCTCCTGCCACCGCACCTCGACGGACGGCGGGACCCCGTCGGCACCACGGTTCATCCGCACCTGGTAGTTGCGGATGTCCTGGCCCTCGCTGCGCGAGATGGCGCCGAGGTCCTTCTCCATCTTGCGCCAACTGGCGTCGTGCACCCAGCCGTCACGGTAGTTGCCGGAGTTGGAGGCGGCCATCTGCGGGTGCATGTTGAGGTACTCGCCCAGACCGCCGAGTTCGTTGGCCACCAGGTGACCGCCCGCGTACTTGACCCGGGTCCGCTCGAGTTCCTCGGGGCTGAGACCGTGGTCGGGGTCCTGGGGTGTCGGGTGCGCGGCCTCGCCCTCCATCTGCGCCCGGCGCTGGGCGCCGCGCTCCTTGTCGTCGTCGCGGTGCTCGGGGCTCTGACCGCCGTGCTGCACGTCGCCCGTCACCGCGTCCGGCTGGCCGTGGCTGTCGGTGTGGAAGGTGAGGTTCAGGTTCTCGTTGTTGAAGTTGGGGACCCGGTACTGGACGTCCGGCAGCAGGGGGTAGCCGAGGTCCGGGTTGAAGCCGCTCCACTCGCCGTGCCCCTCGACCCGGTTGTCACGCGAGCCCGGGGTGGCCTCGACCCACCGCACGTTGCCGTCGCCGTCGGTGGTGAACGTGGTTGTCGTGCCGTTCTGGTTGTGGACCGGGTACGCCGTGTGCGGTTGGAGCGGTTCGTGGCCGCGCAGCGGCACGGGCACCGGGTTGGGGTCGGCGTCCGGCCGGAGTCGGTCGGGGTGCGCGTTGCCGTCCGGCACCGCGGGCCGATCCCGGTGCGGCGCCTCGATGGGCGGCTCGTGCGTGCGGATGGGTTGTGGCGGGTTGGTTCCCGGCACGTGGTTCGGCCGGTCCCAGTCGACGAACAGCTCGTCGTGGCGCGGATCGGTCCTCGGGATCCGCTCCGGCCGCGGGACCGGGTCGTAGCGCTCGTCGGGGCGCGGCCCGGTCTGCGGCTGGTCGCCCGCCGTGTCCCCGTCCCCGTCGCCGCGGGCTCGGGAGTCGTCGGGGTCGAGGTCGTGGTGGTCGGCGTCGGGGGTGCCGGGCGCGAACGGGTCGTCGCCCGCCCTGGTGGTGCTGCCGTCGGGGTGGTGGGTGTTCCACTCGCCGTTCGGTGGGATCCTGGGGCGGGGCCTGCCGTCCGGGCCGATCTCGTAGTCGGAGGAGAAGACCCGGCCGTCGGAGTCGGTCCAGGCGGGCCGGGTGGGCGCGGTGACGGGCGTGTTCAGGTCGTTGGACAGCCGGTTGGCGAAGTCGTTGGAGCCCGCGTCGCACCCGATGAGCCGAATGGGCCTGCCGTCGTAGTTGGGGTCCCGGCGGAGGATGTCGGCGAACTCCTCCGGGCTGTAGGTGTGCCCGCCGACCCGGGCCCGGCCGTCCGGGGTGACGTGGACGTCCACTGTGTACCGACCATCCGGGTCCGGCCGCACCCGCTGCGGGAGGTCGCCCATCTCGGGATCGCCGCGGTGGTAGGAGGTACCGGAGGGCGTGCTCTCCGCGTGCCGCTGGTGGACGGTGTCGGGACCGGGCCTGCTGTAGTCGGCGTCGGGGCTGTGGTGACCGGGCCCGTTGTCGTGGTGGCCGGGCCCGTTGTCATGGTGGCTGGGCCCGTTGTCGTGGTGGGGCGCCGCTCCGTCGTGCGGCCCCGCGTGACTCGGCGGCCCCGCGTGACCGGGCGGCGTGCCGTGACCCGGCGCGGACCCGTGCGGCGGCGGCGCGGTGTGCGGACGACCGGCGGGGTGGGTGTCCGGGGAGGCGTACCCACCCCGGCTCACCGGCCCCGAAGGCTGACGGGGACTGGGGGTCGCGGGGTGACCACCGTGCTCAGGCGTGTGCGGCCCGCGCTGCTGGGGCAACCTCGGGTCCGAGTGCGGCTGGTTGCCCGGCAGGTCGCCGGGCCGCCTACCGGACCCGTTCGGGTCACCGGGCCGGTTCGGGTGGGAGCCGCCGGGCGACCCGTTGTGCGCGCCGGGTGTGGGGCCGCCGGGCCTACCCGACGGGGCACCGCCTGGATGCGCGGGACCGCCTGGCGAGCCCCCCGGACGGCCCGGAGAACCACCGGGCCCCGCGGAACCGCCGGGGTGCTGAGCGGAACCTCCTCCCGGCGTCGAGCCAGGATGGCGACTCGAAGGAACACCACCGCTACCTGTGGTGGGTGAACCCACAGGGCCGCCAGGACGGGCGGGCGGGTGCGAACCGCCAGGCGACGAACCACCCGAAGTCGAACCAGGATGGCGGCCTGAGGGAACACCACCATTCCCGGCAGCAGGTGAACCCTCAGGACCACCGGGACGAGCAGGAGAGTGCGAACCGCCAGGCGACGAACCACCCGAAGTCGAACCAGGATGGCGGCCTGAGGGAACACCACCGTTTCCCGTGGCGGGTGAACCCGCCGAGCCACCGGGACGCGAGAGGGAACCGCCGGGCGAAGAACCAGCGGAAGTCGAACCGGGACGACCTGGAGGAACGCCACCGCTCCCCTGGGGGCCACCGGAACGGCCCGGCGAGTGGGAGCCGCCGGGAGAGGAACCAGTGGGAGACGAACCGGAATAGCGCCCTGGAGGAACGCCGCCGCTGCCTGCGGCGGGTGAACCTGCGGGGCCACCGGCGCGCGAAGGGGAACCGCCGGGTGAGGAACCGCCGGGGGTCGAGCCGGGATTGCGGCTTGAGGGCGCACCGCCCACGGGAGGGCTGGTAGGGCCGCCGGGGCGGGTCGATGGGCCGGAACCTCCCGGCGAGCCGGCGGGGGCCGAGCCACTGGGGCTCGAACCGAGCGGGCGGCTCGCGGGAGCGCTGCCTGTGGCGGCGGGTGGGCCGGGGCGGGCCGAGGAGCCGGGACCGCTCGGGGAGCCCGCCGGCGCGGAGCCGCCGGGGGTGGGGCCGCCGGGGCGGGAGGAGGGCGAGCCGCCGGGGGAGCCGCCGCTCGGAGAACCCATTGGGGGTGGGTTTCCGGTGAGGGGGCTGGATTGCGGGGTGCTGGTGGCGGGGTGGGCCGTGTCGCTCCGGGCCGGTGGGGCGTCGAGGGTAGGGGTGGACGCCGAGGCGCTGTAGGAGGAGTCGGTGGGGGTGTGGTGGGACTGGGGGGTGTTGCCCGGCGAGTAGGCGGAGGGGCCCGCGCTCGCGGAGTGCGCCGGGATGTTGGGGTTCGCCGGGTCACCGATGTCGCGGGGAGTGCCGGAGGGGTGGGACGGGCCGGAACCGGTCGAGGGGCCGGAGTGCGAACCGCCCGTCGAGGAACTGTTCGGGCCGCCTATGGACGGGTTGCCCGAGCCGCCCGGGTTCGACCCGCCTGAGCCGGAGCCACCGGAGTTCGAACCGTCCGGGTTGGCACCACCCGGGTTCGAACCACCGGAGCCGGAGCCGCCTGAGCCGGAGCCACCTGGGTTCGACCCGCTCGAACCGGAAACACCCGAGTTCGAACCACCGGTGCCAGAGCCGGACCCGGTGCTACCCGAGCCGGTGCCACTGCCGTCGCCGGAACCGTTCCCAGAGCCACCATCGCCGCCGGAGCCATTGCCCGGACCGCCATCGCCGTTGCCAGAACCATTGCCCGAGCCGTTCCCCGAACCGCCATTGCCGTTGCCCGAGCCACTCCCAGAACCGCCGTTGCCATCGCCCGAGCCGCCGCCGGTGCCGCCCCCGTGCGATCCCCCACCGCCGTGCGATCCGTCGCCGTGTCGGAAGAAGCCGCCGGGGGTGATGTGCCTGGGGTTGATCACGTCCAGGCCGGTGAACTTGCCCACCAGCTTGGCCAGCACCTTGATGACCTTGGCCAGCACGTCCGCCAGCTTGCCCAGCAGCGGCGACACCCGGCGGATCGTGCCGAGCAGCCGCCGCAGCAGGTCGGTGATCTTGGTGGCCCACTTGGCGATCGCGGTGACCGCCTGCGCGACCACCACCGGGGTGCCGAAGCCGAGGGTGAACACCGTCTCCAGGACCCAGGAGATCAGCTTGCCGATCAGGTCCGCGATCAGGTCGCGCACCGTCTCGCGGACGAACGCCACCACCTCGCCCATGATCATGGTGACGGTGCCGACCGCGCCCGCGATGGTCGACGCGCCGCCGATGGCCTCGCTCTGCTCCGCCGACGACTGCCGGTAGGCGTCGGCCGCCGCGCCGGTCCAGCCCGCGGTGCCGTTCTTGACCGTGTTGTCGTAGTTGACCTTGGTCTCGTCCAGCAGCTTGGCGATGTTGTCCCAGGTGCCCGCGTACGACTGGATGACCGGCGGGTCACCGGCCAGCGAGTCCAGCATGTCCTTGAGCGGCTGCACGTGCTCCATCAGGAACGACGCGGCCGACGACAGCAGCCAGCCGAACGGGTCGATCGCGGCGGCCGCGGCCTCGGCGGCGAACCCCAGGACGCCCAGCCCACCCTCGACCCAGTTGCCGTCCTTGATCCCGTTGTACGAGTCGATGGCGGACTCGGCGATGCCGATGCCGCCCGCGTAGCCGTAGTCGCCGTTGCCCGCGGTGAAGAACCCGGGGCCGTCCGGGTCCTCCGGCGGCTTGACGACGAGGTCCCCCTCGGGCATCTAGTCACCCGCCTTGAGGTTCGAGACGTTCGCGTCCTCTGTGGACTGATAGGCCCGCGCGGTCTCCCTGACCTGCGTGGCGACCGTGTCCATGGCC
This sequence comes from Actinokineospora auranticolor, assembly GCF_041897805.1. Classification (GTDB taxonomy): domain Bacteria; phylum Actinomycetota; class Actinomycetes; order Mycobacteriales; family Pseudonocardiaceae; genus Actinokineospora; species Actinokineospora auranticolor. Next base: position 2,259,176 of record NZ_CP154825.1, on the reverse strand, counting down.
TCCACCGCCTTGGACAGCGCGTCGATGCCGAACTGCTCGACCGGGTCGAGCAGCATCCGGAACGGCTGGCAGAGGATGCCGTAGGCGTCGGTCGGCATGCTGACGGTGTTGGCCGCCTCCACCGCCCGCCGCAGTTCGCCGACGCAGCCGTCGAGCTGCCCCGCGTGCGCGCCGAGATCGGCGCCGATGTCGAACCCACCCTGGGTCACGGTGTTGCCTTTCGGGGACTGTGCGGGGAAAGCGGGGCGATCAGGACAGGATCGAGCCGCCGCCGAAGTCGTCTTCGTCGTAGTCGTCGCGCCGGTGCCGGTACGGCTGGGTGGGCCGCCGCGGCGCCGGTTCGTCGTCTTCCACGTCGAGGCGCAGCGTCCGGGACGGGGGCTGCGGCGGGAGTTCCTCGTCGACCTGCTCGGGGAAGTGCGCGCGGGCGTCGTCGAGGAGCTTGTTCGCGGTCTGGTCGGTGGTGCCGATGGTCTCTTCCATGACCTCGCGCAGCAGGTCCGGGATGCGCGCCTGCGCCCGCCGCACGGTCGCCATCACCTGGGCGGACACGTCGCTCATCCGTTTGGTGGCAGCGCTTTCGGCGATCTGGAGGTCGATCAGGATGCCACGCGCGGAGATCGTCACCCGCACCGCGCCGTCGGCGGAAGCCTCGACCAGCGAGAGTTCCTCGACGCGCTCGGCCATGGCCTGGTAGCGGACGGCCCGTTCCTGGATGGTCCGGTTCCAGTCCTCGACCATCCGCTCACTGTCCGCAATGTCCTCCGGCACGAATGCTCCCCGATCGGCGCCCTGGTCACCCGTATGACCAAAGACTTGTTGCGCCCTCCGACGCAGTCAACCCGAAACCGGTTCCCCATTCGGCGGCGGGTTTGGGCCGTCAGTTCCCCACGACCACGCGCAACCGGGCCAGATCCCGTGGACCAGCGGTGATCCGGTATTCGGTGACGAGTCCATCGCGGACGGTCACTTCGAGCGCCGCGACCACTCGTCCGATCGGCGCCACCACCGCGCCCGGTCCCCCGTCGACCACCGCGAACTCCGCGAACCGCACCCACGGCGCGAAAGCGGCGATTTCCCCCGCCACCGCCAGGACCCCGCGCACCTCGGCCGCCCCGAACCGCCGGACGACGTCCGGGGCCAGCAGCGCCACCAGGGCCTCGAGGTCACCGCCTCGGGCGGCGGCGAGGAACGCCGTCACGACGTCCTTGTGCGCCAGGGCGTCCCGCGCGGAGTCCACACCATCCGGCGCGAGTCCCATGCGCCCGCGCGCCCGGCTGGCCACCTTCTTCGCGGTGGCCGGGCTTCGTTCGACGATCAAGGCGATCTGCGCGAACGGCACCGCGAACAGGTCGTGCAGCACGAACGCGACCCGCTCGTCGGGCGCGAGCCGGTCGAGCACCACGAGCAGCGCCCGCCCCACCGACTCGGCGAGTTCCGCCTCCGCCTCAGGCACGTCCGGCGCCACCCGGAAGTCGGGCACCTCGTCGACCGGTTCCTCCCGGCGGGCCGCCCGGGCGCGCAGCGCGTCGAGGCAGATCCGGGAGACCACGGTCCGCAACCAGCCCGCGAGGTTGTCCACACCGGTCACGTCGGCGCGCGCGTACCGCAGCCACGCGTCCTGCACGGCGTCCTCGGCCTCGACGACCGACCCGAGCATCCGGTACGCGACCGCGAACAGCATCGGCCGGTGCGCCTCGAACTCGTCCATCGGTCACCTCTCCGCGTCCCCACCCGTCAGGGGTGTGACGAGCCGCAGCGCATCGATGTGACAGGAGAACCCGTGCGAGACACCACACAGCCCGTCCTGCGCCCACTCGACCTGGGTGGGCTCACCCTGCCGAACAGGGTCATCATGGCCCCGTTGACCAGGGCGCGCGCCGCGAACCGGGTGCCGACCGACCTGCACGCCACCTACTACGCGCAGCGGGCGGGCGCGGGGCTGATCATCACCGAGGGCACGTGGGTCAGCGAGCGCGCCGTCGGGTTCGCGGGCGTGCCCGGGGTGTTCACGCCCGAGCAGGTCGCCGGGTGGCGCCGGGTCACCGGGGCCGTGCGCGCGGCGGGCGGGCGGATCGTGCTGCAACTCTGGCACGCGGGCGCCGCGTCCCACCCCGACCACCTGTGCGGCGCGGTCCCGGCGGGCCCTTCGGCGGTCGACCCGAGGGAGAAGTCGTTCACCGCCAGGGGTTTCCAGGACACGGTCACCCCGCGTGAGATGACCGCCGCGGAGATCGCGGAGACCATCGGCGACTACGCGAGGGCCGCCCGCAACGCCCGCGCCGCCGGGTTCGACGGGGTCGAGATCCACGCCGTCGGGTCGTTCCTGATCCCGCAGTTCCTCAACCCGCGCCTCAACCGCCGCACGGACGCCTACGGCACCGACCGGCACCGCTTCCTGCTCGACGTCGTCGACGCCACCACCGAGGCGATCGACCTGGTCGGCGTGCGGCTGTCGCCCGGGTGGACGGCCGCGATGTTCCCCGCCGACGAGGAAACCCTCGCCGACTACGAAACCCTGACCGGACGGCTCCAGGGCGCGACCTACCCGCACGTGCGGGGCCGGACACCGGAACCGGACCCGGCCGAGTTCACCCGGTTCCGCGCGACCGTGGGCAACCACGGCTTCGAACCGTCGACGGCCAACGACGCGATCGCGGGTGGCGTGCTCGACGCGGTGTCGTTCGGTCGCCACTTCATCGCGAACCCGGACCTGGTCGACCGGATCGCCCTCGGCCATCCCCTGACCGAGAGCGACCCCGCGACCTACTACACCGACGGCCCCGAGGGCTACACCGACTACGCCACAACGGGTTCCCGCACACGGATGACCACGTAGGCGCAGGCCGCGCCGAGCAGCAGCTCCGCCGCCATCGCCACCAGCACCCCCGATGCGGGCGCGCCGTCGACGACAATGCTGAACGCGCGCGCCAGACCGTAGGAGAGGTAGAGCGCGGCACCCAACAAGGCGGCGGCCCGGGCCAGGTGCGGTCGGAACGCCCCTGAGAGGATGAACGCGCTCAGCACCACCAGTGCCGCACCGGGAGCGCGGATTTCGCTGAGCACGCCAGGAGTCTCGACCAGGCCGGTCTCACTGGATTCGTGGACGACGGCGGGAACGAACAGGACCGCGCTCCCGACCGCCACACCGACGACCCCGGCGAGGAACAGGATGACTCGTCGCACCCTGATCACGCGGCCCAGTCGGCAGCGCGGCAGAAGTCAGCGAAGTCGCGCGGCTCGCGGCCGAGGGCGTCGCGGACGCCGGTGCCGAGCGACGCGTTGCGGCCGTCGAGCACCTCCGCGCACAGGTTGGTGAGCAGTTCGGCGGACGCTTCGCCGACAGCGTCGACCATCATGGCCCGAAAGTCCTCAAGGGACAGTGGGTGGTAGGCGACCGGCTTGCCCGCGGCGGCGGAGATCTCGGCGGCGGCCTCGGCGAAGGTGAGCAGGCGAGGGCCGGTGAGCTCGTAGAGCCTGCCCGCGTGCCCGTCGCCGGTGAGTGCCGCGACGGCGACGTCGGCGATGTCGCCGGCGTCGATGAACGGCTCGGCGACCGGTCCGGCGGGCAGCGCGATGGCGCCGTGCTGGACGAAGTCGCGCAGGTGGCCCTCGGTGAAGTTCTGCGCGAACCAGGAGGCGCGCAACAGCGTGTGCTCGACGCCGCTCGCCGCGACGATCTCCTCGCACACCTGGGCGTTGTGCTCGCCGCGACCGGAGAGCAGGACGATCCGGCGCGCCCCCTGCTCGACCGCGATCGCCACGACCTCGCGGATCGCCTCGGGCGCGCCGGGAACGGCGAGGTCCGGGTAGTAGGTGAGGTAGAGCGCGTCGACGCCGGTCAGCGCCGGTGCCCAGGTGGCAGGCTCCTGCCAGTCGAAGGCGGGCCGCGACAGGCCGGTGGCGTCGTGCCCGGCGGCGGTGAGTCGTTCGACGACGCGTCGGCCGGTCTTGCCGGTGGCGCCGATGACGTGGATCCCCATGTGTGTTCTCCCCGTGGAGCGTTGCTTGACAACACCCACTCTCGGTGGCGGTCCGGGGACGGACAATGACCTCAAGTCCGCTATCGGCTCACCGATCGTCCAGGCTGAGCGGACTCTCAGCAGGGGACAGCCCTCCCGTCCGGGATCGTGTGCCGATCGTCCGAAGTGGTTGGACACGCGGTAGGCGGGCGGGCAGGCTCAGCGGGTGACCAGAGAGCTGCCCCCACCTGCCCCGCTCGGGGAGGCGCTGCACCTGATGCGCATCACCGGTGCCCTGTACTGCCAATCGGACCTCGGTGCGCCGTGGGGCGTGGCGGTGCCGGAGTTGAAGGACATGATGACGCTGCAGGTGGTCACGTCCGGCGAGTGCTGGCTGGAGGTGCCCGGCGAGGCGCCGATCCACCTGCGGCAGGGCAGCCTCACCCTGATCCCGCACGGCGTCCCGCACGTGCTGCGCAGCGATCCCACCGCGCGCACCACGCCGCTGTTCGACATCCCCTTCGACCGCCACAGCGAGCGCTACGAGTCCCTGCGCCACGGCGGCGACGGCCCGCGCACGCACCTGACGTACGGGGTCTTCACCCTCGACCAGGTGGTCGGCCGCCGCCTGGCCGCCCAACTCCCCCCGGTCCTGCGCATCGACACCTGGGACGACGACACCGCGGACTGGCTGCACAGCACCCTGCGGCTGATCGCCCGCGAGGCCCCGGCCCTGCGCCCGGGCGGCGAAACCGTCATCACGCGGCTCGCGGACGTCCTGGTCGTCCAGGCCATCCGCGCGTGGCTGGACTCGGCGCCGGAGGCCCGCCAGGGCTGGCTCGCGGCGCTGCGCGACGAACAGGTGGGCCGCGCCCTGGTCGCCATGCACCGCTCCCCGGCGCGCGAGTGGACGGTCGTCGGCCTGGCGCGCGAGGTGGGGATGTCCCGCTCGGCGTTCTCGGCCCGCTTCACCGAAATGGTCGGCGAACCCGCCATGCGCTACCTGGCGAACTGGCGGATGCACCTGGCCCACACCCACCTCAGGGAGTCCACGGACTCCCTGTCGGCCGTCGCGCACCGCTTCGGGTACCGCTCGGAAGCCGCCTTCTGCCGCGCCTTCAAGCGCACCTTCGGCATCTCCCCCGGCACTCTCCGCCGCGCCGCCTGACGCCATCTCGGCATGCCGGCGCCCGGAAGATGCGATCTTGTGCGCACGATCAGCGCACCACGCCGCCATGTGACCCCCGGTGTCGCCCGGTCGGCACGATAGTCACCGCAGCGACCGCTATCGGCGCCTTGGTGTTCGGGGATCGCGACCGCGACGCGGACCGCCTGATCCCCCGCGCACGCCAAAGGGCCGCGGCCGGACCCGAGGTGGGTCCGGCCGCGGCCGTTGTGGTGGTTGATCAGAGCTTGAAGCGGTTGACCTGGTCCTGCAGCTCGCTCGACAGGCTGGTCAGGCCCTCCAGCACCGTGGCGGTCTGGGTGACCGTGCCGGTGGTGTTGCCCGCGCTGGCGGCCACGCCACCGATGTTGGCGGCGATCTCCGACACACCCGCGGACGCCTCGCCGACGTTGCGGTTCATCTCGGTGGTCGTGGCGGTCTGCTCCTCCACCGCAGAGGCGATGGTCAGCTGGAAGTCGTTGATCCGACCGATGATCTCGGAGATCTCGTCGATCGCGTTCACCGCGTTCGCGGTGTCGGCCTGGATCATCTCCACGCGGCGCGAGATGTCCTCGGTCGCCTTGGCGGTCTCCTGGGCGAGGTCCTTGACCTCGTTGGCGACGACCGCGAAGCCCTTGCCCGCGTCACCGGCCCGAGCGGCCTCGATGGTGGCGTTGAGCGCCAGCAGGTTGGTCTGCTCCGCGATCGAGGTGATCACCTTGACCACGTTGCCGATCTCCATCGACGACTCGCCCAGCTTGGCGACGGTCGAGTTGGTGGCGGCGGCCACGGACACGGCCTGACCGGCGACACCGGCGGCCTCGTTCGCCGACTGCGCGATCTCCTTGATCGACGCCGACATCTCGTCGGCACCGGTGGCGACCGTCTGGACGTTGTTGGCGACCTGGTCGGCGGCGGCGGTGACGACACCGGCCTGCGCGCTGGTCTCCTCGGCGGAGGTGGTGACCTGCGCCGACATGTCCGACATCTGCTGGGTGGAGGCCTTCAGCGAGCCGACACCGCGGGAGATGGTGCCGACGATCTCGCGCATGCTGTCGGTGGCCTTGTTGAGCGCGGCGGCCATGCGGCCGACCTCGTCCTTGGAGCCGACCTCGACGGTCCGGGTGAGGTCGCCGTCGGCGACGCCCTCCAGGGCGGCGGACAGGCCGCGCATCGGCTTGGTGATCGAGCGGGTGATCAGCAGACCCACGGCGATGGAGGCGACCAGGCCGATGGCCATCACGATGATCGCCAGGGTGACGCTCGAGTCGCGCTCGGCGGTGACCTTCTCGATCTCGGCGATGGTGCGGGCGCGCTCGGCGTCGAGCATCCGGCCGGAGACCTCGTTGAACTTGTCGAGGGCGGGCTTGCCCTCGGTGAGGAACGCCTGGACACCGGCGGCGGCGTCACCGCTCATCGCGGCCGGGATGACCTTGTCGCCGAGGACCTTGCCGAACACCGCGGACGCGGCGTTCCACTCGTCGATCAGCTTCTGGTCGAAGGTGCCGCGCGACTGGTAGCTGTTGTAGGCCGCGAACGAGATGTCGATCTTCTTGTTCGCCTCGGCCAGCAGCTCGCCCGCCTTCTGCGGGTTGCCCACGGCGGTGGCCAGCAGCATGTTCAGCGTGCCACCCGAACCCGCGGAGTTCAGCGAGTTGAGGTCGTTGAGGGCCGCCACGTTGTTGTCGATGCGCTTGGTCGCCTCGGCCGCGGAGTTCAGGGCGATCACACCGACGGTGCCGACCGTGATCGTGATCAGACTGGAGAACACGACTACGGACAGGATCTTGCTGGTGAGCGAGCGGTTGGCGAACACCCCTCGCGGCCCACGTCGGCCCGCAGCCGCGGGGTCAACGGTGGTGGACTCGGTCATAGCCTTCGCGCCCTTCGTCGTGTTCCGCCACGGGGGTCGTCAAGGGCCATGTGCCCTGGTCCGCCGCGGTTCTGCTACTTCAACGGCCTGCACATCGACGCGGGGAAAGGTCATCTGAACATTTCCGGCCACTCATTCGGGTGAGCGGTGCCATGCCGGTGACATCGCCTGATCAGGTCACTCGAGTACCGCGCGGGGCGCTCGTCTGCTGGGCTGGCGGAACGGGCGGTGGCCCGCACAACACAGTCAGGGGAGCCTGAGAACCACACGGATAGGAGCGGGCATGTTCCCGGACGCACCGATGATGGTCCTGCCGGAGCAGCGGCTCCGCGCACGGGTGCACGAACTCGTGCCGGAGCTGTGGCAGACGCTGGGCGACCTGGTCCGGCACCGGTCGGTCAACGCGACCCCCGACCCGCCGCTGGCGGTGACGGCCGAGACCATCGCCGGCATGTTCCAGGACGCGGGCATCACCTCCGCGCACGTGGAGACCATCACGCACGCCGACAAGACCTCCGCGCCGCTCGTCCTCGCCGACCAGGTCGCCCACGGCGGGCTGACCACCGTGCTGCTCTACGCCCACTACGACGTGCAGCCCGCCGACGAGTCCAAGTGGACGAAGACCAAACCCTTCGTGCCCGCCGAGTTCGTCGACGAGAACCACGACCCGCGCCTCTACGGCCGCGGCGCCGCCGACGACAAGTCCGGCATCGTCATGCACCTGGGCGCGATCAAGGCGCTGCGCGGCAACCTGGGCCAGCTGCCGATCAACATCAAGCTGGTGTTCGAGGGCGAGGAGGAGACCGGCGGCAGCGTGCTGGAGAGCTACCTCGCGGCCCACCCGGACGACCCCCGGTTCCACGCCGACATCATCATCGTGGCCGACACCGGCAACGTGCGGGTGGGCGCGCCGACGCTGACCCAGACGCTGCGCGGCATCGTCATGGCCGACGTGGTGGTGGAGACACTGGCGGCGAAGGTGCACAGCGGCATGTACGGCGGCCCGGTGCCGGACGCGTTCATGGCGCTCGTGCAGATGCTGGCCGCGCTGCAGGACCGCAAGACCGGCGACGTCGCGGTCGAGGGGCTCAACACCTTCGACCACCCGTGGCCGACGGTGTCGGAGGCCGCGTACCGGTCGCAGGCTGGGGTGCTGCCGTCGACCAGCCTGATCGGCTCGGGCACGATCGAGAAGCTGCTCTACGGCAAGCCGTCGGTCAACGTGGTCGGCCTCAGCGGCCTGCCCCTGGTCAGCGGCGCGTCGAACGTGCTGTGCCCGAAGGCCAAGGCCCGGGTCAGCATGCGGCTGGCGCCGAACCAGAACCCGGAGGAGGCGTACGAGGCACTGCGCGCGCACCTGGCCGCGGCGGCGCCGTGGGGCCTGAAACCGACCATCACCCAGGTGGGTGAAGGTGCGGGTTTCGTCTCCGGCGAGGGCGAGCACCAGGTCGAGATCGAGAACGCGCTGCGCGAGGCCTACGGCGCGGCGATGGTCGCGAAGGCGGGCCAGGGCGGCTCGATCCCCCTGGTCAACGCGTTCCGCCAGGCCAACCCGAAGTCCGACGTCGTGCTGTGGGGCTGTGAGGAGCCGCGGGCGAACATCCACGGCGCGGACGAGAGCGTCAGCCAGTCGGAGCTGGAGCACATGACCCTGGCCGAGGCGTTGCTGCTGCAGTCGGTGATGAGCCCGATCCCGATCCAGAAGTGACCGCCGAGGGGACCCGCACCCGGGCCCCCCTCGGCGCCCCGGCTAGATTCGCCCCCTGCGACGGGGGGCGGGGATGCGGAATCCGGGGTACCTGTTCTGGGCGGGCGTGGCCCTGACCGCGGTGGTCGGCGGGTCGGTGTGGCAGTTGGCGACGGAGCCGGATCCGCCCGCCCGGGGCCCGGTGGCGGAGGTGGCGCCGCTCCCGAACGCCGTCCCCGCGGTGCCCGCGGCCCAGCTCGACGAGCAGGACAAGTCGGCGGGCGCCACCCACGTGGACGGCCTGCGGCTGCTGGTCCCGGTGCGGGTGAACCCGTGCTCGACCGAGGAGGCCCGACTGGTCGGCGAGGGCGATTCCGAGATCGAGGTCCAGGTGGTGGCGGTGGCCGCGCAGGAGCGGGACGACGACGGCGGGTGCGGCTTCCTCGGCGGCCACGTGACCCGGTACGCGGTGATCCCGCTGCGCGCGCCGCTGGGCGCCCGGGAGGTCGTGGTCGAACGGGTCAACGGCTTGGGCTGACCCCGGGTCAGGTCAGCAGGGCCGCGAACATCGGGCCGAACGCGCCACCGAGCTGGAAGCAGAGGGTGAACAACCCGACGGCCACCGGCCGGTGTTCCGGCGCGACGGCACCGATGCCGGTGACCATGAGCGTCGCCTGCCCGGCCACGGCGGTGAGCACGGCGATGCCGAGGGCCAGGGCGGGCAGCAGCGGGCTGACGCCCCCGAGCAGGGCCACGGCTTGGGCGACCGCGGCGAGCAGGGCGATCCCGGTGATGACCCGCGCGCGGCCGATGCGGTCGTAGTTGGCGGTGATCAGCAGGGCGGAGAGCGAGCCCGTCAGGATGACGACCAGCTGGGTGAGTCCGATGTGGGTGTCGCCCCAGCCCGCGACGGTGCGCAGCAGGGCGGGCACGTGGTAGAGCAGGAAGAAGTAGGCCACCGCCAACACCAGGATCGCCAACGACGATCCCACGTAGACGCGGTTGCGGACGATCTCCAGCGGCAGGAACCCCGCGGGCCGCCGCCGCACCCAGAACACCAGCGGCACCGCCGTGGCCACCACGGCGACCAGCGCTACGGAGAAGTGCGTGGCCAACACCAGCGCGGACACGGCCACGGTGAACAGCACGGCCCCGACGTAGTCGAACCGCCCACGGGCCGCGTTGTCGGGCCGCGCAGGCAGCTGCCGGGCCAGGGCGGGCACGGCGACGAGGTTCAGCGCGGACAGGGCCAACGAGAGGTGCCAGGTCGTCGCCTCGGCCACCAAGAGCCCGGCGACCGGCCCGATCGCACCACCGACCCCGGCACTCACCGACACCAGTCCGGCCCGCCCGGGCGTGTGCGCGGCGTTGATGGCCAACACCATCAGCGCGACCCCACCAAGCGCCTGCACGAGCCGCCCGGCCACCAGCACGGGCAGCGACGGCCCGAACCCGACGATCAGCGCTCCGAGCAGCGTCAACACGGTCCCGACGACCAACGTGGTCGCCGTCCCCCGACGACGGATGAGGTGCCCCGCCAGGGGCGTACCGACGGCCATCCCGAGCCCGAACGTGGTCACCACCCAGGTGACCTCGGGAATCCCCACCCCCAGGTCCCCGGACATCGCCTTGAGCACCAGCCCAGGCGCGTTCGACCCCATCGCCACGGGCGCCGTGAGCACCGGCAGCCAGAACGACGAGATCTCCCCGGCACGCGCCACGGCACCCCGCTCGGCAACACCCACGCGACCGGTCACCACACCCCCATCAGCGGACACACCCGACTCCACCATCGGCACCCGTGGTCCCCAACCAAGGATCCGCCCAGGACATTCCTGGACAGTCCAGGGACATCCGCCCCGCGACCGGGCGCCCTCCGGTACAAGGGGCACATGGCTTCGGACAACGCCCTGACCTACGAGGGCGCCCTCCGCATACTCGGCAAGCACGACCAGAAGTGGCTCAAGCGCGTCGACGCCCTGTTGGGCGGGGTCATCCTGGGCTCGGGAGTCGTCGCGCTGCTGGCCAACCCGGTGACGGCCCCGGTCGTCTTCGCCGCTCTCTGGGGCTGGGTCGACCAGAAGAACGAGGCGATCCGCCTGGTGTCCCAGGCCCTCGACGCGCTCCCCGGCAAGCGCCGGAAGATCCCCTTCACGGAGCGGGTCGAGCAGATGACCGCCGCCCACACCGTGCTCGTGGTCTCGTCCTACTTCGAGGCGTTGCGAGAAGCCTTGGGTGACGACTACGACCTGCTGGAGTTGTCCGAAGCCGACAAGGCGAACGTCGCCAGAGGAGTGGCCCGGGACCTATATGCGGCAGACGTCCCGAAGCCGGGCGCGAAGCGCGGTTTCACCGAGAACCTCAAGCTGGTTCAGGTCTGGCTGGAGAGCCTGCACACCACCGTGCTGAGGTCGTTCGGCCACCTGCTCGGTCCGAAGATGCCCAGCGGAGACATCGGCACCCGAGCGCTCGAGCGGTACCAATCGCACTACCTGGCGCTGGCGGCCGAGATCCCCGAGTTCGGAGTCTGGGCCGCCGTTGTTGAGCACACAGCGACCCGCGACGAGGTGCGCGCCCTTCGCGAGGACCTCCTCTCGGGCCCGGACGCCGCCATGTCCCGCCTGGAGCGCGCGCTGGCAACGCTCATCGATCTCGCCGGGCACCCCTCCGCCGACCTGCGCGACCGTGTGGCCAGGGCGAACCGCTCGGTCCTCAGCGACCCGATCCTGCCCAGATCGACGGGTACCCGGTATGGCAGGCACCTGACCTTCCCGACGATCGAGCAGGCGTTCCTCACCCCCAGCTACCGGTTCGCGGTCGCGCACGACCGCTCCCGCCCCGCCGACGACACCTGGTGGGCCAAGCGGACCTCACACGACGACCTGCACGTCCGCTTGGCCGCCCACCTGGCCTCTACGGAGGCGATCACCCGCCCGCTCCTGATCCTCGGTCACCCCGGGGCGGGTAAGAGCCTGCTGACCAAGGTCTTGGCCGCCCGACTGCCCGCGCCGGGCTACACCGTTGTCCGGGTGCCGCTGCGGCACGTCGACGGGCACAGCCCGGTGCGAACCCAGATCCAACTGGCCCTGGACCGTGACACCGGTGGGCGCGTGCCCTGGTCGGACCTGGTGGACCAGAGCGCGGACACCGTGCGGGTCGTCATCCTCGACGGCCTCGACGAGTTGTTGCAGCAGACCCACACCCGCCTGTACGGCTACCTCGACGAAGTGGCCGAGTTCCAACGCCGCGAAGCCGACCAGGGTCATCCCGTCGCCGTCGTGGTCACCACCCGAACCCTGGCCTGTGACCGGGTGTCCATCGCCGAGGGCACCACGATGATCAAGCTGGACGACTTCGACGACCTCCGGATCGAAGCCTGGCTCACCACTTGGCACCGCGCGAACACATCCGGCATCGCAGCGGGCACCGTCCGGGAGTTCCCGCTGGAGACCGCGCTGGGACAGCGGAAACTCACGGCACAACCGTTGCTGCTCATGATGATGGCCCTCTACATCGCCAACCCCGAAACCACCATGCTCGACGAACGCCTCAGCACCGCCGAGCTGTACCGCCGCCTGGTAGAGCACTTCGCCGAACGCGAGGCGGAGAAGTCCCCCACCACGCGGCCACCCGACGAGATCAAGACAGCGGTCCGCAAGCACCTCACCCGACTATCGGTAGCCGCGTTGGGAATGCTCAACCGAGGCAGGCAGGACATCAGCGCGCAGCAACTGGAACAAGATCTGCGCGTGCTCACCGGCAACCGCGCCCACACCGACGAGGGCGACCGGACACTCGGCGAGTTCTTCTTCGTCTACACCGCCGAGGGCCGGGTCTCGGCGGACACCGACCAGCACTACGAGTTCCTGCACGCCACCTTCGGCGAGTACCTGGTCGCCAGTCATGTGGTGGACGAACTCCGCGAGGTCGCGCGCGCCGCGCACAGTTCGCGCCACTGGGACATGCGAACACCGGACGACGACCTGCTCTTCGCCTACCTGTCCCACCAGTCCATGGCGCAACAACGACCGGTGCTCACCTTCGTGACCGAGCTGGGCGCGGAACTCCCGCCATCAGAGGTCGAGCAGATGCTGACAGTGCTGGACACACTCCTCGAAACCCACCGCGACCGCACCCAACCCGAGCGCCACCGCGACTACCTCTCCGACAACACGGACCAGATAGCCCGCCACGCGGCCTACTCCGCCAACCTGCTCCTGCTGCGCTTGGCCTTGAGCCCGAACCAGCGGCACACGATCGGCGACATCCACCGTCATCGGTCAGGCCTCGATCAATGGGACGCGGTGTTGACCCTGTGGCAGGCGGGGCTCTCCCACGACCAGTGGCTCGCCACCATCTTCTTGCTACAGCGCAAGGGCACCATCATCGAACTTCGCGATTCCCCTATCACCAGTCGACCTCCGGGCGCCCACCTAGCGCGTTTGCAAGCCGACCACGACACGGAACAGGTCTATCGATACGGAGCGGCCTTGGCCCTGGGTACCTACTGGTTCAACGAGAACGACGAATGGTTGGATCTAACCCTGCCGTGGTTGGCGGCAGGCATAGCGAAGAGCGCAGACGCGGTAGACACCATTCTCTTCAACGACACCACTCATGTCGCACTGGATGATCTTAGGCAAGCACTCATGCGCATCGAGATGTTGCTCAAGCTCCGAAAAGAGGACATGCATCCGAGGCAAGCGCAGAGCTTGGTGGAGTTCCTCCTCAGACACACCCATGTCCAGAGACCATGTGGTTTCGCCCTCGCCACCTCCGTCGTGACCCACCCGAGGCTCCTGGCCGAGGTCCCTGGCCTATCGGATCCGAAGTGGTTCATGGCCGATGGCGTCGCCCTACTCCTGCGTGACGCGGACGACGACCAAGTCCGTGACCTACTGGCCGAGGTGGAGCTACAGCGTGGCACAAAACCGGACAGCCCGGTCACCATCAACGAGTTCAGGGCGTTGTGGCGCGCTTACCGGTGGCCAGATTTCGATCTGAACCTTGAGGAGGAGAGCATCTGATCCACCAGAACCGCCGCCGCATCCTTTGCCTGACAAGCAGCCGATGGATCACCCCCAACGGCTGCCAGTGTGATGGCGCCTTCAGCAAGCAAACTCAACTGGGTAGCCAAAGTCTCGTCGCCGGTCAACTCACCGAAAAACCCCCGCACCGCCACCTTGTGCTCACGAGCCACCGCCAACACCACCGGCGACCCCGCCCCCATCTCCCCCGCCGAGTTGACGAACGCGCACCCCCGGAACCCCGGCTCCCGGAACCACCCGTCCAGCCAATCGAACACCGCCGCGACCCTCGACCCCGGCTCATGCCCCTCCACGAACGCCCGCATCTCCCCCAACCACCGCGAATGCCGCCGCCGCAGGTAGGCCACGACCACCTGCTCCTTCGCCGGGAAGCACTGGTACAGCCGCTTCAGCGACACCCCCGACGCCGACCGCAGCTCGTCCATCCCCACCGCGTGGATGCCGCGCTCGTAGAACAGGCACTCGGCCGCGTCGAGTACGCGGGTAGCGGCTTCATCCACCGGGGGCTCCCCCTTGCCAGCGAGAACGGTCGTTCTCTACCCTAGCCGGAGAACGACCGTTCTCTACCAGTGAGGGGCAGCGCGTGTTCACCGAGGAGACCGCCCGACGGAAGGTGCAGGCCGCCGAGGACCTGTGGAACACCCGCGACCCGGAGCGGGTCGCGGCGGCCTATACGCGCGGCGCGGTGTGGCGCAACCGGGACCGGTTCGTCACCGGGCGGGGTGAGATCACCTGGTTCCTGCGGGACAAGTGGGACCGCGAGCTGGACTACGCGCTGCGCAAGGAGATGTGGGGGTTCCGGGAGAACCGGATCGGGGTGCGCTTCCAGTACGAGTGCCGCGACCCGTCCGGCCGCTGGTGGCGCTCCTACGGCAACGAACTCTGGGAGTTCGCGCCGGACGGCCTGATGCGCCGCCGCGAGGCCAGCATCAACGACCTCCCCATCGCCGCCGACCAGCGGCGGATCTTCGGCCCCCGCCCGGAATCCGAGCACGGGCTGCTCATCCCGATCCAGTAGCGCGCCCCGCGGCGCGGGTGGATCCCGCGCCGCGGCACGGGTTTCAGCTACCGGCCAGCTTCAGGTGCAGGCCCTCGCCGCCGCTGGTGAGCGACAGCGTGGACTCGTCGATGGTGAACTCGGTCTTGTCCGTCAACGCCGCCACGACCGCGCTCTCCACCGCCGAAGGCCCTTCCGCGCACGCCATCTTGGTCAGCAGCGGCGGTTCGAACTTCAGCACGTTGCCGTTGACCGTGTACGCGGCGGAACCGCTGTTGCAGCCCGTCTCGATCGCGACCTTGCCGCCGTCGAACGTCAGCGAGGCCTGGGTAACGTCCGGAGTGGACGAAACGCTCTCCCCGGCGACCAGGGTGTCCACCGTCCACTTGTGACCTTCGAGCGTCGCCGGTTTCACCGAGGTGAGCACGACTTCCGCGTCAGCCGAGGTGAGCGTCAGTCGGTCGCCCTCGAGCTTCCACACCGGTTTGGCGCCGAGCAGGCCGGACAGCCACTGGTCCTGCTCGTGTCGCGGCACGTCGCAGGCCATCTCGGTGGCGCTGAGGTCGCTGGCCTGCAACGTGCCACCGGAGAGGTCGACCGCGCCGCCGATGGTGTTGCAGCCCGCGTTCGCGGTGAGCCTGCCGTCCGCGAAGCGCAGCGTCAGTGCCGTGCCCGCGACCAACGGGCGCGGCGCGTTGTCCGCCTTGGCGCTCTCGGCCGCGTAGGCCCCCTGGGGGCGCGGCCCGTCCACGGGTTTCGGCTGTTCAGCGGGGGTGTTGGCGCCCTCGGCACCGCACCCGGCGATGACGAGCAGCGCGAACAGGGCTGGGGTCAGGTGTCGACTGCGCATGCCTACTGGACGGAACCCGGCGGGTCGCGGGTTGTCCGGATGGCCCACTTTCCGTTCCCGGTTTCCCGGGCATTGATCATCACCGGGAGCCGGTGCCAGGCTGTGCGGCATGGAACTGGGGCAGCCGGACCGACGTCTGGTGTTGAAGGGGGCCGCGCTCACCGCGGCGGTCGTGGGGGTCGGTATGCGGCTCTTCGACGGGACGGCGGCCGCCGCGCCCGCCGCGGACGGGGTGTTCGGGTACGGGGTCGCCAGCGGCGACCCGACCTCGGACGCCGTCGTCATCTGGACCAGGGCGACACCACCGCCCACCCGCCGCGGCGAACCGGTCGCGGCACCGGGCAGCGGCCTGGGCCACCCGCTGCGCGTGCGCTGGGAGGTCGCGCGCGACCCGGCCTTCCGGCACGTGGTGCGCGCGGGCACGGTCTGGACCAGTGCCGAGAGCGACCACACCGTGAAGGTGGACGTGCGCGGCCTGCGCCCGTACACCCGCTACCACTACCGATTCCACACCGCCGGGCAGACGAGTGACGTCGGCCTGACCCGAACCGCGCCGGACGAGGCCGAGCGGACCCACGCGCTGCGGTTCGCGCTGCTGTCGTGCAGCAACTACCCGGCCGGGCTGTTCACCCCGTACCGGGCCGTCGGCGAGCGCGACGACCTGGATTTCGTGCTGCACGTCGGCGACTACATCTACGAGGGCGACGGCGACGACGAGGCCTTCGACCTCACCGGCTACCGGCTGCGGCACGCCCTGCACAAGGCCGACCCGCACCTGCGGCTCGCGCACCGGCGGCACCCGTGGATCACGATCTTCGACGACCACGAGGTCGCCGACAACACCTGGTCGACCGGCGCGGGCAACACCGACCCGGCGGGCGACTTCGCGCGGCGGCGGCAGGCGGCGTACCAGGCGTACCTGGAGTGGATGCCGTTCCGGCTGCCGGACCAGGCCGCACCGCACCGGGGCACGCGCTTCTTCCGCCGCTTCCGGTTCGGCGACCTGGCGGACCTGTCGGTGCTGGAAACCCGGCAGAACCGCAGCGCGCAGGTGTTCCTGCCCCCGTACAGCACCCCGGGCGGCGGTTTCGTGCCGGTTGGGACCCCGGAGGTCGACGCCGCCCTGGCCGACCCGTCCCGCCACATGGTGGAGCCGGAACAACTCGCCTGGCTCAAGGAAACCACCACCCAACCGCGGCGGTGGCACCTGGTGGGCAACCAGACCGTGTTCACGCCGATCCGCTTCCCAGGCGCCGTAGTCGGTTTCCCGGACCGGCCGGTGATCGTCAACTCCGATCAGTGGGACGGCTACGGCGCCGACCAGTCCGCGCTCATCGCACACCTGGCGGCCCAACCCACCAGCGCGGGCGACGCGGTGTTCCTGACCGGCGACATCCACTCGTCCTGGGCCAACGACATCCCGGCGGGCCCCCGCGCCCCCGGCTACGCGTCGGCGGGCGTGGAGTTCGTCTGCCCCTCCGTGACCAGCGACGGTTTCTACGAGCTGATCAAGGGCACCCTGCCGACCGGCACCCCCGTCGCCACCCTCCTGGGCGCGACGGCGGGGGCGGTCGGCGGGATCTCGGCGGCCAACCCGTGGATCCGCTACCTCAACGGCGTCAGCCACGGCTTCACCCTGGTCGACGTCACGCGGGAGCGGGTGCAGGCGGACTTCCACCACACGCCGGTGCCGTCGGAAGCCGTGCCGGACCCGCGCACGGACCCGACTACCCGCCCGGTGTTCTCCTCCGGCTGGCAGACGCTGGCGGGGACCCGCACCGTGGTGCCCGCACCGGGCCCGATCGGCCCCCGCTCGGACGAACCCCACTGACCCACCGGTGCCCACCCGGTCCCGGCCGAGGCAGGTCACCGACGGTTCCACTTCGGGTGCCTGCGGTGGTGTGTCCACTTGGGCAGGTGCGGGTGCCACGGGTACCGGCTGACGTCGTCCCACGTGCAACGCAAGCGGTTGCGCACCTCGACGACCCCGTCGACCTCACCGAGCCGCGCCGCCACGATCGGCGCCTGGCTGTCCCAGTCCACCCGGCCGACCACGAGCACCACGCCGCACTCGACGCACACCCGCACCAACGCGGTGTCGACGTCGTCGATCGCGGGCAGCACGCGCTCCTCGATCTCGACGCGGATGTCCTCATCGGACCGGACCGGCGTTGACGACACCGACATGGCATGTCCCCTTCCCTGCGCCGCCACCTCGCGGTGACACCCCAACGGTCCGCCCGCACCGCTGATCGAACCCAGGGTCGGAGGGAGTCGGGTCGCGGGACCTTCGCACCGGGACCACATCGGGAGCAGGAGCGCCACCCCAACGCCCGCGAGGGGTCCCCCGCAATAGGGGAACCCCTATTTTCAAGCCTATGAGGCTTATTCAGCGGCGTAGAAGTAGAGGGCGATAACGGCCGATATGGTGCGGTGAAAGTGTCGATGGGACGCCGGTAGTCGGTGTGAAGAACACGCCATGTTTCGAGTTGGGCGATGGCATGTTCGACCACGACTCGGATGGAGTTGTGGTGTCGGTTGAACTCTACTTCCCAGTCGGGTTGTTCTCGGTTTCTGGGTTTTCTGATCGGGGTGAGGATACCGCTGCCGATGTAGCCCTTGTCGCCGAGCCAGGTGCTGGGCTCTCGTCCGTCGAGAACCCGCGAGGCGTTCAGGCCGACGATGTCGTTACGGGATCCCGGCATAGGATCCGACACCCATCTCAGACGTCCGTCCGGCGTGCACACGACCTGGACGGTGAGCCCGGTCGTGCGGTGTGTCCCGGAGAACAACTCCGGGCGGGACGCCCATGACCAGCACGGCAGCAGTGTCCCGTCCACTATGGGGGAGTTGCGGTCGTCGAGATCGTCGGCCGCGGGAACGTACTGTTCGAGCACGCCGGCCAACAGTGGTGTCATCGCCGCGATCGCCCGACCGATCGTCGGCTGTGACACCTCGAACGCTTCCGCCAACTCCGCTTGAACCCGATTCTGCCGCAAGTACGCCAACGTGACCACTACGGAGCGATATAGACCCAGAACCGGCGGCCACCGGCGAATCGATTCGCTGGCGGCTTCGTGAATCAAAGCGCACAATTCCTCGACACGGCCTCGGGTGAGGCCGGTGGTATGATACATGAAGGCGGTCTGTTTTTGAGAGTGATGCGTGGTAACTGAATTCTCTCAAACGGGCCGCTACCTCTTACTTTCGGGTACTCACCCCGGGGTTGTGAATAAGCCTCTATTCGCGACGACGGGCAGGTAGAAGTGGCCCAGCCGGGCCTGTGGACAACGGGCTGAATCCGCCCGCCGACCGGGACGAACCGGGCGAGCGGGGCGGGCTCGGGCGCCGCGGCGGGCGCCAGCAGGCTCTTAGGTCCCTGCCGCTCGGGACCTCCCGCACTGTGGCCGACCGTCTCCCGGCGTCGACTCTGGATAGACGGGAGCGCCGGGATGGCGGGAGATGAGGGGAATGCGATGACTGTTCCGCGGATCGATGTGCCCACCCGGCCCGGCGCGCACGGATTTCCTGACCGCGAAACCGTGCACACCGCGCTGCGGTTGGCGTGTTGCGCGCCGTCGGTGCACAACACGCAGCCGTGGCGGTGGCGGGTGGGGCGCGCTGAGATCCGGCTGTACGCGGACCAGTCGCGGCGGTTGCCCGCGACCGACCCGGACGGGCGCGACCTGCTGCTGAGCTGCGGCGCGGCCCTGCACCACCTGGTCGTGGCGCTCGCGGCGTTCGGCTGGACCGCGCACGTGCGCAGGCTGCCCGACCCCGAACTGCCCGACCACCTGGCCACCGTCACCGTGTCCCCGTCCACCCCCACCAGGGACGACATCGTCCGCGCCGCCGCCGTGACCCGCAGGCGCAGCGACCGGCGCGCCTACGCGGCCTGGCCGGTCCGCGCCGAGCACCTGGACGAACTGGTCCTGGCCGCGGGCGGCAGCGGCGTCCTGGCCCGCCACCTGTCGGGTGACACCCGAACGGCGCTGACCCGCCTGATCGCCGAGGCCGACGCGCACCAGGACGCCGACGGCGACTACCGCACCGAACTGGCCGTGTGGACGGGCCGCCACGCCGGGTCCGACGACGGTGTCCCGGCAGCCAACACGGTCCGCGACACCCGCTACGGCGACCTCGTGACCAGGCGTTTCTCCGCACCGCTGCTCACCCAGCACGACCGCGCGACCGGTGGCGGGGCTGGCGAGCTGCTGGTCCTGGGCACCTCGTCCGACGACCGGGTGTCCCGGCTGCGCGCGGGCGAGGCGACCAGCGCGGTGCTGCTGGCCGCCACCACGCTGCGCCTGGCCACCTGCCCGTTGTCTCAGCCGGTCGAGATCCCCCGAACGCGTGACCTGCTCCGCGAACGCGTACTCGACGACGCGATGGTCCCCCAGCTGGTGCTGCGCGTCGGCTGGGCCGCTGCCCCCGCCCAGGCGTTACCCCGGACACCGCGCAGGCCGCTGTCGGAAACCGTCGAACCACCGACCCGCTGAAGGACCAAAGTCCCGGGCCCGTACGGCCAGCCGGCGCAGGCAGAGGTCCCGGGACAGGGCCTACAGTTGGGTGCGACGACAAACGCACTGCGCTGGAGGCGGGGGCACCATGACCATCCGGGTCTTCCTGGTCGACGACCACGAAATCGTCCGCCGAGGGGTGGCCGACCTGCTGGACGAACCGGACCTGGAGATCGTCGGCGAGGCGGCCTCGGTCGCGGAGGCCCTGGTCCGGGTACCCGCGGTGACACCGGACGTGGCGGTGCTGGACGTGCGGCTGCCGGACGGCACGGGCGTCGAGCTGTGCCGCGAGCTGCGGTCGGCGCTGCCCGACCTGCGCTGCCTGATGCTGACGTCCTTCGCCGACGACGAGGCCCTGTTCGAGGCCATCCTGGCGGGCGCGTCCGGGTTCGTGCTCAAGCAGGTCCTGGGCACCGACCTGGTGGCGGCCGTGCGGACCGTGGGCGCGGGCGGATCGCTGCTGGACCCGAAGACCACCTCCGCCCTACTCGACCGCATCCGCCGCGAACGCTCCCAGAGCGACCCCCTCGCCGAACTCACCGACCAAGAGCGCACGGTGTTCGACCTGATCGGCGAGGGCCTGACCAACCGCGAGATCGGCGAGCGGATGTTCCTGGCGGAGAAGACGGTGAAGAACTACGTCTCCCACCTGCTCGCCAAGCTGAAGATGCAACGCCGCACCCAAGCCGCCGTCCTCGCCGCCGAACTCCGCCGCGGCCAGAACTGACCGAGCCGCAACGGATTTCGGCATGGGGCCACCGCGACCGCGGTGGCCCCATGCCGTGTGCGCCTACCGGCTTGGGGTCGGAACGCGGCAACGTCCCGGGACCTGTGGATGCCCCTGGGGTATGTGGACAACGGCATCACGCAAGGTTGTAGGTCACCTGCGAATCTCGGCCACCGATGCCGGGCAGGCCGCGCCGACCGGACAACCGGATGACTCCGGTTGTCCACATGGTCCGTGCCTGTCCACAGGACTTCCGCGAACCCTCCCCGCCACCCCGTGGCCGATAGACTGGAGCAGGGCTGTCCCCCCAGAGGAGGGCGGGGCTTGACCTCAACTGGTCGATGCACCGGGTATGAGGTGATCTTCGTGGGTGAGTGATCGGAGATCATGTCGTGGTGTGTCGGGTGAGTTTGAGTGCCGAGGAGCGGGAGATGATCTCGCGGGAGTTGCGGGCGAGGCGGTCGTTCCGGTTTATCGGCCGGGTGTTGGGTCTTGATCTCAAGGGGGCCGCGCTCGATTCGGGGTGTGTGGATGGCCTCCCCCGAGTGAGGTCGTGGCCAGTGCGATCACCCGGATCAGCGCGGGCGGGAGTCACCCGCCTGGCAGCGAAAACTCTTCGCCCGGGCGGCATTGGGTGGACAACGTCGCGCCCGCCGGACTACGGACGCCACCAGGAGGCGCGCCAACGCGGGCCGCAGGTGTAATCACCTGGTCAGGCGTGGGCGGGAGTTCGGCGATGACGACCTGGCCGACAAGACCACCCACATCACCAACCGCGCGGGGGATCGGCCACCTGCATCCGCCCCGCCCTCGAACGCGCCATCGGACCCAGGACCAGTCACTCGGCCGTCCTGGAATGCGGCGGACCTGCGGGAATCGCCAAGCCGGGCGACGCGAACCCGCCGGGTCCATGCCTCCCGTATGGGCCTCAAGCTGGTCGAGGCATTCATGGCCGCCCTCGACGAACAGACCGCCGCGGTCCCGGGCACAGCCGCACACCGTCCTGCCACGACTGGCCGACGGTCTGAAAACCGTTCTCGCCCAACGCAGACAGACCGAAGACCAAGTTGAGGGACACTCGATACGCACCTCTCGCCGGGGTCCTGACCTCGGCCCCCGGCATCGGCGTCAGGACCCGCCACCCGCATCCTGCCGGAGATCGGCGACGCCCCCGGCTTCGCAGGCTCGGCGCACCTGACCGCCTCCGCAGGCATCGCACCGTCACGTGACCGTCCGACACCTCCAGCAGGGCGAACACCCGGCCCGCACCGGCACCCGCGAACTCATACGCGCGCTCTTCCTCGCCGCCCTCTCCGCACCCACCGAGGTCGGGGCCCGCGCTCGATTTCGGGCGTGCGGACGACTGCCCCCGAGTGAGTCACGGCAGGTGTGCGATCACCCGATCAGTGCGGACAGCGGTTCCGCGGCGAACTGTCGCCGTCCGGGGCGGACACCGGCGAGCGCAACGCGCCACCGGACCTGTGACCGTGTCCGGTCGCGGGTGTGATCACCCGATCAGGTGTGGGCGGGAGTCCTGGGTCGGGCGGCGAAGGTCCCGGTGCGGGCGGGACCTCGGACGGCGGCGCGGCGGTCTTCCCCCGGCCTAGCGTGGAGGCAACCCCAGTGAGGAGCGTTGATGCGAGCCAGAGAGATCATGTCGAGCCCGGTGGTGACCGTGCGCCCGGACACCCCGGTCAAGCGGGTGGCGCAGGTGTTCGCCGCCGAGGGGTTCACCGCGCTGCCGGTCGTCGACGCGGACGGGCGGTTGGCCGGGGTGGTCACCGAGGCCGACGTGCTGCGCGGCCGGTTCCCGGTCGACCCGCAGTTCCGCACCGCCGTCGACGAGTCCGCCGCCGCGCCACCTGAGCTGGTCGGCCAGGTGATGACCGCCCCCGCCGCCGCCGTGGCCGCCGGGACCGACGTCGCCGCCGTGGCCCGCGTGATGCTGCGCGACCGGCACCGCTGCCTGCCCGTCGTGGAGAGGGACAAGGTCGTCGGGGTCGTCACCCGCGGCGACCTGATCCGCGTGCTCGCCCGCTCCGACCACGACCTGGAGACCGACGTCCGCAGGCGGCTGGCCGTCTTCGGCGGGGCGACCCGCTGGACCGTCCGGGTCGTCGGGGGCGCCGCCGAGATCACCGACCGGTTCGACGACGCCGGTGACCGCCACATCGCCCGCGTCCTCGCCGAGGCCGTCCCCGGCGTGGTCCGCGCCGAGGTCCACGCCGTCCAAGAGGTCCGCGCATGAGCACCGAGTTGCCCGTCCTGGCCGCGGTCGACGGCTCGGAGTCGGCGCTGGACGCCGTGCGCTGGGCCGCCGCGGAGGCCGCCCGGCGGCGCACCTGGCTGCGCGTCGTGTCGGTGCACCCGTGGCCGATAGCGGGCTACCCGGACACGTTGGTCGACGGTCGGCAGCTGCTCGCCGGGCTGCGCGCGCAGACCAAGGACAACCTCAACCGGGCCGTCGACGCCGCCGCGGCCGAGGAGCCCGACCTGGAGATCCGGTCCGAGGCGCTGGAGGGCGACGTCGTGGCGCACCTGCGCGACGCCAGCAGGGGCGCCGTGGTCCTGGTGCTCGGTTCGCGGGGCCTGGGCGGCTTCTCCGGGATGCTGCTGGGTTCCACCGCCGTCGCGCTCGTCGCGCACGGGCACTGCCCGGTCGTCGTCGTGCGCGGCGACCACCCGTCGCTCGAGGGGCGCGTACTGGTCGGTGTGGACGGCAGCGACACCGACGACGCGGCGCTGGCGTTCGCCTTCGAGTACGCCAAGGCCTCCGGTTCGTCGGTCGCGGCCGTGCACGCGTGGAGCGACGTGGTGCTGGAGGCGGCCCGGGCCGCCGGCTACGCACAGCTGGACTGGGAGCCGCTGGCCCGCGGCGCCGCCGAGCTGCTGACGTCCCGACTGGACCCGTGGCGGGCGAAGTTCCCCGAGGTGGCCGTGGAACCGCTGGTGGCCAGGGCGCGGCCCGCCCGGCTGCTGCTCGACCAGGCGGTCGGCGCGGCGCTGGTCGTGGTCGGCTCGCGGGGTCGCGGCGGCGTCGCCGGGATGCTGCTCGGGTCGACCAGCCAGGCGCTCATCCGGCACGCGCCGTGCCCGGTCGCGGTCGTGCGGCCACGGGCCGAACAGCCGTAGTCCCCAGTAGGACGGCCGTGTGGTTCAGGTGAACCATCCGGTCGGCTGTTTGCCCGGCGAGGGCAGCCGTGAAACGCTCCTGCGGGCCAGACGATGCGGGAGTCGAGATGGAGCGACAGGACACCGAGCAGGCGACCAACAGCGCCGCGCCACTGCTGTCCGGCCTGCGGCTGGACGAACTGCTGCGCGAGCTGCACGAACGCCTCGGCGAACTCATGCACACCCGGGACAGCCTCCAGGGCCTGCTCGACGCCGTCATGGCGGTCGGCGCGGGCCTGGAGCTGGACTCGACCCTGCAACGGATCGTGCGCGCGGCCGTCGGGCTGGTCGACGCCCGCTACGGCGCGCTGGGCGTGCTCGGCGACGCGGGCGGGCTGTCCCGCTTCGTGTACGAGGGCATCGACTCGCGCACCCGCTCGCGGATGGGTCACCTACCGGAGGGGCGCGGTCTGCTGGGGCTGCTGATCGAGCACCCCGAGCCGATCCGGGTGCCGGACCTGACCAGGCACCCCGCGTCCGTCGGGTTCCCGGAGAACCACCCGCCGATGGGCAGTTTCCTCGGTGTGCCGGTGCGGGTGCGCGGTGAGATCTTCGGGAACCTGTACCTGACCGAGAAGCGCGGCAGCACCGAGTTCACCGCCGACGACGAGGCCGTGGTCAGCGCGCTGGCCGCGGCGGCGGGCGTGGCGATCGAGAACGCGCGGCTGTTCGAGCGCACCCGCGACCGCGAGCGGTGGCTGACGGCGGCGGGCGAGGTCAACACGCAACTGCTGGCGGGCGCGTCCCAGGGCGAGACGCTGGACCTGATCGCCCGGCGGGTGCTGGAGCTGGCCGGGGCGGACTGCACGCTGATCCTGCTGGTCGACGACGCCACCCGGGACCTGCTGCGGGTCGGCGCGGCCACCGGGACGGTCGGCGACCTGCTCGGCGACGAGGAGGTGGCGGCCTTCGCGCCGCTGATCGAGGCGGTGCTGGCGGAGGAGGAACCGCGCGAGGTCGCGGACCTGGCGGCCGAGTTGGGTACGCACGCGGGGTCGCTGGGGCCCGCGGTCGTGGTTCCGCTGCGGACGGCCGGGGGTGTGCTGCTGGCCGCGCGGGAGAAGGGGGCGCGGCCGTTCAGCGTGCACCAGACGCCGCTGCTGGCGTCGTTCGCCGGTCAGGCGGCGGTGGCCCTGGAACTGGCCGAGAAGCAGCGCGCGCAGCGGTTGCTGGACGTGCTGGCCGACCGGGACCGGATCGCGCAGGACCTGCACGACCACGTGATCCAGCGGCTGTACGCGACGGGCATGAGCCTGCAGGGCACCCTGCGCCGGATCGACGACCCGGCGGCCCGCGACCGCGTGCACCGGTCGGTGGAGCAGTTGGACCAGACGGTCCGCGAGATCCGCACGTCCATCTTCGACCTCCAGTCCACCAGCGAGGACGCCAACAGCCTGCGGCGCCGCCTGCTCGACGTGGTGGCGGAGGTCGGCGCGGGGACGGCGGTCTCCCCGGCGGTGTCGATGTCCGGCGCGATCGACACCCTGGTCCCCGCCGAGATCGGCGAGCACGCCGTAGCCGTCCTGCGCGAGGCGCTGAGCAACGCGGTGCGGCACGCGCGGGCGTCGGAGATCACGGTGACGGTCGGCGCGGCGGACTCGTTGACCGTCGAGGTGCGCGACAACGGGGTCGGCCTGGTGACGTCGACCGGCCGCCGCAGCGGCCTGGACAACATCGACCGCAGAGCCGCCGCCTGCCACGGCCGCTGCGAAATCACCTCCACGGACGGCGGCGGGACGGTGCTCCGGTGGCAGGTACCGCTGGGGTAGGCGCTACGCGCACACCCACGCCCACCGCCGCGCCTCGCGCTCGCAACACCCACCGCCAACACCCACCGCTGCCACCCGGGCAGCCCCCGCCCTATCCTCTGGGGGACGGCCCTGTTCCAGTCTATTCGGGGTGGAGCGGTGGGAACGGGAGTGCGGACGGGCTGTGGATGGTCGCCGAGGATGTGGATAACCGAGATCCGACGAAACTCCAGGTCAGGCCAAGGTTCGGCGACGCGCGAGTGGCGGGTGTGGAAGGAAAGCACCCGATCCGGGGATACCTCAGCCCAGCGGTGAGAAGCCGGTGACCGCGCGGCCGGGTTCGCTGCCCGCGCGGCGGGGGGCTGGGCCTGAGCCGTGGCCGAAGCCGATCCGCAGGACGGCGTGTGGGGTGGCGCCGGTGGTGGTGTGCAGGGCGGAGCGGGTTTGGGGTAGTTCGACGGGGCGCGGCAGCAACGACACCGCCAGGCCCGCGATGTCGGCTTCGAGCAGCACCCGTTGCAGGGCTTGGCCCGCTATGACCTGGTCGACGGTCGTGTCCGTGGGGGTGGTCAGCACGGCCAGCAGCGGTTCCGGGCCGCCGCCGATGGTGTCGAGGCCGTAGGTGCCCTCTTCGCGGGCTTGGCGGGCGCGCAGTTCGGCCCGGTACTCGTCGTCGCGGCTGCGGAGGAAGTCGGCGCGGCGGATGACGGCGGCTACGGTGGCCTGGTCGTCGGGGTCCTCGATCAGGTGCAGCCGCGCGCCTTCGAGGCGGGCGGCCTTGGCCAGGGCGGCCCTGGCGGGTTCGGGGACGGCGCGGCGCAGCACGGGCCAGCGGTTGCCGCCGCCGCGTTCCACGGCCAGCGCGAGGGAGCGCTCCTCCGCCGTCGTGCGGTGCCGGGGACCGACCCGCACCTCGGCCACCAGGTCCGGGTCGCGGCGGTCCGGCAGCACGGCCACCGACGACGACCACCCGGTCACGGCCAGCACGAGCCGCAGGGCGTAGACGGTCGCGCCGCAGGCCACCCGCGCGCCCTGGCCGTGCGGGTCGGCGACGCGCAGCACCCGGTCGGGGTCCAGCTTCACCCCCACCCGCCGCTCCAGCACCACGAACCGCCACGGTCGCGTGCCGTACGGGGACGACACCCGCCCCGCCGCGCGCACCGCCCGCGCGATCGCCGCGTCGACGGGAAATGGCTCACCCGGCATGGTTGCCTCCTCGCAGGCAACCCTGTTGGGTCGGCGATCACCGCGGTACCGGGCACCCGGCCCGGATCGTCGGGACCTTCTACCCCATTGCATTCCACAGTGGATAGTCACAATCCGCGGCCGGGTACGCTCAAGGACCCACCCGACCAAGGAGGCGTGATGCGGAAACCGGCCACGGCACTGCTGACGTCCGCTTTCCTGCTCGCGACCGCGGCACCCGCCGCGGCCACCGCACCGTACCTGGCTTTCATCTTCCCGGTCAGCAAGGAGCGGCTAGGCGCGAGCTGGCGCCCCGGCTGCCCGGTCCCGCCGGAAAATCTACGCCTGGTGACCCTCACGACCCGGGGATTCGACGGCCGGACCCACCGCGGGGAGTTGATCGTGGCGAAGGACGTCGCCGTCGAGGTGGTCCGGATCTTCGGCGACCTCTACCGGCACCGGTACCCCGTCGAACGCATGGAGACCGTGGAGAAGTACGACGCGGACGACGACAGGTCGATGGCCGCCAACAACACGTCCGCCTTCAACTGCCGCCCGATCACCGGGGGCACCGAGTGGTCGAACCACTCGTACGGCCGGGCGATCGACATCAACCCCGTGCGCAACCCGTACATCTCCGGCAGCGGCACCGTGTACCCGCCCAACGGCGCCCCGTACGTGGACCGCACCCGCACCGACCCCGGCCTCATCCACGCGGACGACCACACGGTCCGCGCGTTCGAGGGCCGCGACTGGGACTGGGGTGGCTACTGGACCTCACCCATCGACTACCAGCACTTCGAGAAGCCCTAGTCCCGCTCGGGCAGCACCACCCGCACGCCGAACCCGTCGAGGTCGACCGAACCGCGCGGCGGCGCGCCGTCGTCCTCGTCGTCGCGGAGCACGAGCGACATCTTGCGGTACTCCATCTCCTCGCGCTTCCCGCCGGAGAACACCGCGCCCAGTTCGTCGAACCCCGCGGCCGCCACCGGCGTCCCCTTGCCGCGCCGCCACGGCAGCCGGGTACCGGCCGATTCGACCGCGGCCAGCACCACCAGCAGCACGACGAGTCCAGGCAGACTCACAGCCCACAACCAGCCCACGTCCGGGGAACGCGCGGCCGCGACCCGCGGTTCCCAAAATGACCCCTTTCTGTCCACCTCCCTGAGGTCGCGCCGCGCGCCCGCCCGGCCGACACTGGAGAACCGGGTGAGCGGGTACCGCGGTGTTCTGGGGGTACACCGCGGCCCCCGTTCCCCGCGATCCGCACCCCGACGGATTGTGGATGTGTCATCCTCCGCCGGTGAGCTACTGGCGGTTGTGGACCTCGTCGGCGCTGTCGAACCTCGCCGACGGCGTGTTCAAGGTGGCGCTGCCACTGGTCGCGATCGACTACACGCGGTCCCCGGTGCTGGTCGCGGGGGTCAGCTTCGCCGCCGCGCTGCCGTGGCTGCTGTGCGCGCTGCCCGCGGGCGCGCTGGCCGACCGGCTGGACCGCAGGCACGCCATGCTCGCGGCCAACGCGGCGCGCGCGGCCCTGCTCGCGGCGCTGGCCTTCGGCGCGGGGTCGATCTGGGTGCTCTACGCCATCGCGTTCTGCGTCGGGGTCGCCGAGACCCTGTACGACACGTCCGCGCAGTCGATCGTCCCGCAGGTCGTGCCGCGCGCGGACCTGTCCCGGGCGAACGCCCGGCTGTACGCGGTGGAGATGACCGCCAACGAGTTCGTCGGCCCGCCGCTGGGCGGTCTGCTCGCGGGCGCGGGCACCCTCGTCGCCTTCGCCACCCCGGCCGGGCTGTGGGTGGCGGCGATCGGCGCCCTCCTGCTGCTGCGCGGCGACTACCGACCGGCGCGCACCCACCGCGCCACCATGCGCGCGGACATCGTCGAGGGCCTGCGGTTCCTGTGGCACCGCAACCTGTTGCGCACCTTCGCGATCGCGGTGGGGGTGAGCAACTTCGCGAGCAACGCCCGGATGGCCGTCCTGGTCCTGTACGCGGTGGGGGCCATGGGGTTGACGGAGACGGAATACGGCATCCTGCTGACCACCTCCGCCGCGGGCAGCCTGGTGGGTTCCTTCGCCGCGCCCGCGATCGAGCGAGCGCTGGGCCGCTCCAGGTCCATCCTGGCCGCGTTCCTGGTCATCGCCCTCTCGATAGCCGCCCCCACCCTGACCCCCAACCCCTGGCTGGTCGGCGCCGGGTTCTTCATCGGCGGCGTGGGCATCATGCTGTCCAACGTCATCCTGGTCTCCCTCCGCCAACGCATCACCCCGGACCACATCCTCGGCCGCGTCAACAGCGCTTACCGCCTGGTCGCCTGGGGCACCATCCCCCTCGGCGCGGCCACCGGCGGCCTCCTCGCCCAGTGGCTGGGCCTGCGCCCGGTCTTCGCCATCGCGGGCGCGCTGACCCTGCTGCTGCTCATCCCCATCAGCCGCTTCACCGACCCCGTCCTCGACGCGGCAGAACGCGACGCGGGGGCATAACGGAGTCTCCGCCCGGCAACCGTCCACCCGCGCCGTTCCCGAGGTGATCTTCGCCGTGTGGGCGGCGACGAAGGCGGCATCGTCACCGAGCAGTGGCGCGACTACCTGCGGGCGGCGATCGACCAGGGGCCTGCGGCGTGGGGCGAACGCGACGCACGGGCTGACCGGGGGCCGGCTGCGGCGGCTGCCCCGGTCAGAGGGGTGGTGACCAGCCCGACCTTCGACGTTCGCGGCCGGGCGAACGGCTGCGTCCTGGTCACCGGACCACTCAAGGCCACGGACCTCGACGACCTCGCCCGCGCCGACCCACCCGAACGGCGGCTCGCCGGGTTCCTCTTCCGCTTCGGCCGCACCGACGCACCCGAACCCGTGCCGGTCCAGCCCGCGCCCGCGCGGGGAATCCGCCAGGCGAGCGGTTCGATCCTGGCCTCTGCCCAAGACTTCGCCGCCCTCCCGGCGCGCGAACGGCTCGCCGCCCTCACCTGGCCGCACACCACCGAGACGCGGCTCCTGCGCACGATCTTCCGCATCCGCCACGAGGCCCGGGCGTCGACCGCGAGCCCGACACCGCACGGCGGCTCGTCCGGCTGGGCGTCGTCGTCGTCGAGTTGGCCTGCGCCTTCGACCTCCTGCGCGAGCACGGCCGCACCTCCCGCGGTGCGCGGGACCTCGTGCTCGAACCGCACTTCGACCCGTCGAACCCCGATCTGGCCCGGACTATCGATCGCGTCCTCGCCGAGGAGGAGGTCTTCGGCCTGGTGCGGTTGATCGCGGCCGACCACGACACCGTCTTCGCCCGCGAGTTCGCCGCCGTGTTCCTCGACGGCGCCCGGTTCACCGCCGAGACCGCCACTGGACGCGCGGGACTGGGTGGCAGCGCACTCGGTCACCACGGCGCCCGGGTACTACGAGATCCGCGACACCGACGCCGCCGCCACCCACCTCATCGGCGCGTCCGCGTAGTCAGACCCGCTCCCCCGCCGCAGCAGCGAGTTCGGCGCCGACGGACTCGTGGTCGGTGGGCAGCTTCTTCGGTACGCACAACCACGACGCCACCGCTCCCAACACGCACAGCACGATCGCGAAGCCGAAGGCGATGGCGAGGCCGTCGGCGAAGGGGCCGGAGATGAGGCTGGGGAAGAAGCCCCGGCCCGTCAGGTACGCGGCCTGCTCGTGCGGCAACGTCGTGAGTTGGTCGCCCAGCAGTTGCTGAATCGGGTTGTAGCCGAGGAATGCCGCGAACAGCACCGCCACCGCGGGCAACCCGGCGATCTGTTCCGCCGACCCCGCCGACACCCCGTGCGCCTCCAGCCCCGTGCGCAGCGCCCCCGGCAGCGAGGTGGCGAGGCCCGCGATGATCAGGCTGAAGAAGAAGCCGATCGACAGGACCATCGCGGTGTTCTGGAAGGTGGTCATCATGCCCGAGCCGGATCCCCTGGCGTGCGGGGGCAGGCTGTTCATCACCTCCGCGCGGTTCGGCGAGGAGAACATCCCCATGCCGATCCCGTTGAGCACCAACACCGCCGCGAACGCCCAGTACGGGAAGTCCACCGGCAGCGCGATCAGCAGCCCGAACGACAGCGCGGTCACCAGCAACCCGCCGGACGCCAGGCGCCTGCTGCCGATGCGGTCGGAGAGGATGCCCGCGGTCGGGGCGGACACCAGAAAGCCGACCGTCATGGGGAGCATGTAGATGCCCGCCCACAGCGGTGTCTGCTCGTAGCCGTACCCGTGCTGCGGCAGCCAGATCCCCTGCAGCCACACGATCAGGATGAACTGCAGCCCGCCGCGGCCGAGGGACGCGGCGAAGTTGGCGGCGTTGCCCCAGGTGAACGACCGCAGGCGGAACAGCGACAGGTCGAACAGCGGGTTGTCCACGCGCCGCTCGACGACGACGAAGGCGACCAGGACGAGGGCGCCGCCGATGAGGCACGACAGCACCAGCGGGCTCCCCCAGCCGGTCTGCGCGTCCCCGTACGGCTGGATGCCGTAGGTGATGCCGACCAGCACCGACACCAGCCCGACCGCGAACGTCAGGTTGCCCCACCAGTCCATCCGCGCGTGGTGGCGCACGCCGGTGTCGCGCAGCTTCAGGTACGCCCAGATGGTGCCGCCGACGCCGAAGGGCACCGACACGAGGAACACCAGGTTCCAGTTGACCGGCGCGAGCACGCCGCCGACGACCAGGCCGAGGAACGAACCGGCGATCGCCGCGACGCCGTTGACGCCCAGGGCCATGCCGCGCTGGTTGGCGGGGAAGGCGTCGGTCAGGATCGCCGACGAGTTGGCCATCAGGAACGCGCCGCCGACACCCTGCACGACCCGCCACCCGATGAGCCACAGCGCGGCGGCGTCACCCTTGAACCAGGTGACGGCCAGCAGCACCGACGACACGGTGAACACCGCGAACCCCAGGTTGTACATGCGGGCCCGGCCGTACATGTCGCCCAGCCGCCCGAAGCTCACCACCAGCACGGCGGTGACCACCAGGAACCCCATGATCATCCACAGCAGGTAGCCGGTGTTCGCGGGCTCCAGCGGGTTGATGCCGATCCCCTTGAAGATGTCGGGCAGGGCGATGAGCACGATCGACGAGTTGATCGTCGCGATCAGCATCCCCAGCGTGGTGTTCGACAACGCGACCCACTTGTAGCGCGGCCCCGGTTCCGTCCTGCTGTCCACCTCTGGACTCCAATCACTTAGCTAGGCTAAGCAGTTGGTTGCCACAGAGCAAGGGTGACCACGGGCACCCCGGACGCGGGACCGGACATACCGCCCCAACCTCCCCGGTGGACACTCCACAAGAACCGGAGCCCCCCGGAAATCACAGCTCACGGGCGTTTTCGCGCAACAAAAAAGCCAGCCCCCCGGCTGGCGATCCACTGGTCGAACCACGAGCAGTTGTATTTATGGAGCAAGCGAAGAATGACGAGCACCGGCCTGGTCGTTTCGTGACCTCCGCGACGACCAGGCCGGTCCTCGCAGGTCACGAGACCGACATCCTACGATCCGCTTGCGCCAACCATCGTCAACCACGACCGCTCCTCCATGCCTACTCCACACCCCATTTCAACCACGACCACTCGCCTCCATACCTTCCCCCCGCTCGACCTGATTCAGGTCGAGCACGTACCGATCATATCCCGATCGGCCACTTGAGGGGAAGTTCACCATCGGGTACAAGCACTGGAAAATTCCGGACAAATGCTGGACAACCGAAGCGTTGGTCCGGACCAGTGCGGCGCGCCCGCGAAGCGCCTGCCTGCGACAACCGGGTGGAATCCGGGCCCGGTGTATATGCCGGGGCCCCGGAAAGCGACTAGGAACGGGGGTAGCCGACACGAGCGGGGGTGGCCGTGTGGACGACCGTGGATCCGCGGTGCACAACGCGGTCCCCGGCCAGGTGTCCGGGCAGGTGGTGCAGGCGGGCACCGTCGGCGCGATCAACTTCCACGCCGAGCAGGCCGACCTCGGCATCCCGTACCAGCTGCCGCCGGTGCCCGCGGTCTTCGCGGGCCGCGAGGCCGAGCTGGTCGAGCTCGACGCGCTGACCGCAGGCGGGACCGCGCTGGTCGTGCTGACCGGAATGGGCGGGGTCGGCAAGTCCACGCTCGCCGCGGGCTGGGCGCGCTCGGCGCGCGACCGGTTCCCCGACGGCCAGCTGGTCGCCGAGCTGACCGACGCGACCGGCGGCCCGGTGTCGGCCGCCGACGCGCAGGAGTGGTTCCTGCTGTCGCTGTCGGTGCCCGCCGAGAAGATCCCCGTCGAGCCCGCCCGCCGCGCCGCCCTGTTCCGCTCGGTGACCGCGGGCCTGCGGCTGCTGATCCTGCTGGACAACGCGCTCAGCGCCACCCAGGTCCGCGCGCTGCTGCCCACCGGCGCGGGCTCGGTGGTCCTGGTGACCAGCCGGTCGCGGCTCTCGGGCCTGGCCCTCGACGGCGCGCGCTGGTTGCCGGTCGAACCGCTGCCACCGGACGGGGCGCTGCGGCTGCTGGGTTCCGTGCTCGGCGTCGACCGGGTCTCCTCCGAGCCGGAAGCGGCCGAGGAGCTGACCCGGCTGTGCGGCGGGCTGCCGCTGGCACTGGCGGTGGTCGGCGCCCGCCTGGCCGCGCGCGGTCGTCGGACCCTGTCGCGGGAGGTGCGGGAGCTGCGCGACGAGCGGGTCCGCTTGCGCGGGCTGGAGCTGGACGCGGAGACCTCCGTCGCCGTGGTGCTCGACCACGCCCGCGACGAGTTGGACGGCGACGCGGTCGAGGTCTACCGGTGCTGCGCCTGGCACCCGGGCCGGGAGTTCACCGTACCCGCCGTCGCGGGCGCGCTGGGGTGGCAACCCGACCGGGTCGCCGACGCGCTGGACGACCTGGTGGAGGCCAACATGGTCGCGGAGCCGACCGAAGAGCGCTTCGCCCTGCACGACCTGATCCGCCTGCACGCCAGGCACACCGCGGCGGCCGACCGCGAGGAGCGGGGCATGGTCGAGTGGTACCTGGGCCGCGCGGTGGCCGCCGACCTGGTGATCCACCCCCTGCGCGAACACCTGGGACCGGGCTACCTGCGACCGGGCGACCCCTTCCCCGACCGCGCGTCGGCGATGGCCTGGATGGGTGCCGAACGCGACAACCTGCGCGCCGCGGTCAACACCGCCGCCCGCCACCACTGGGACGAGCTGGTGTGGCAGCTGTGCGAGGCGCAGTGGGGCCACTTCCTGCACACCCGCCGCTACGGCGAGTGGATCGACATGCAGCTCAAGGGAATCGCCGCCGCACACCGCCTCGGCGAACGCCTCGCCGAGGCCAGACTGCACACCCAGGCCGGTTTCGCCTACGCCAAGACGGGTTCCTACGCGGAGGCGGAGGCGCACAGCCACGCGGTGGTGCGCCTGGCCGAGGCGACGGGCGACGGTCCGACGGAGGCGACCGCGCTGTCCCAGCTGGGGCGGATCGCCCGGGAGACCGGGGATCTCGACGCGGCGGTCGGGTACTTCGAGCGCGCGCGGGCCGTGCACGAGCGGTTGGGGCGGGTCCGGGGCGTCGCACTGGCCCGCAGGCGCCTCGGCGAGTTGCACTCCCGGCTCGACCGGCCGGAGCGGGCCGTCGAGGAGCTGACCGCGGCGGCCGCGGCCATGGCCGAACTCGGCGACCAGGCGCAGTACGCGAAGGCGATGACACTGCTGGCCACCGTCCATTTGGGAGCAGGTGACACCGAGGAAGCCCGCCGCATCCTGGCGGAGTGCCTGACCTCGATCCAGGAACTCGAATCCCCGCAGTACGAAGCGGAGATCCTCGTCCACCACGGCGACGTGGCAGCGGCGGCGGAGGATCCGACCACCGCCGCCGCTTCCTGGGCACGCGCCGCGCACCTCTACGAACAGCTCCAAGACCCGCGAGTCGACGAGGTGCGCGCACGGCTCACTCGAATGCCCAAATCAGACACATAAGCCGCGACGGCCTGGCGGATCGCGTCCTCGCCCGCGCCGACCAGGACATCGGCGATGCCGCGCCATTCGGCCGCGGCCCAGGTGCGGACGACCAAGGCGTCACCCACACCCAGGGCCGATGTGGACCACCGGGCGATGTGCACCCCTTCCGCGAGGCGGGTCAACGTGATCACGGTCATCACGACACCCTGGGGGACAACGGGATCGGCGTGGCCGCGGGCCAAGCGGGCTCCGGCAGGTCGAGCAACCGGTAGAGCACCTTGCGGAACCGCGCGTGCGCTCCACCGGGCACACCGGAAACCGTGCGCACCACACGGGAGGCGGCCACCGGCGGCACGTGCGCGAGCTGGTCGCGCAGGGACCGGTCGAGGTCGAGCAGCGGCACCGCGCGGCGCAGCGCGGCGGCCGGGCTTTCGGGCCGCAGGTGCCCCTCGGGCCAGGTGGCCAGGCACACCCGCTTGCCGAGCGCGGCGGCGTAGGTCGTGGTCGAGCCGTGGTCGCCAACCACCGCGTCGGCGGCGACGGTGGCGGCTTGCCAGCCGCGCTCCGGGGGTACGACCAGCAGCCCGCCTGCGACCGCCCCGGCCAACCAGGAACGGATCTGCCATTCGCCGTGCACCGCCCAGATGTTGGGATGCAATACGGTGGCCACCTTTGTCCCGGTACCGGAAAGCTCGGCGAGCAAACGATCGTAGAGGGTCGGACACCGCCCGAACAGCGAATTGGGCGACCAGGTCGAACTGACCAACACCAACTCTTCCCCGGACTCGACACCGAGCGCCGAGCGATATCGGTCGCGGAACTCCACACCGGCGCGCAGGCTGTCGAAACACACATCTCCTGACAAAAACGAGACACCCACAGCCTCTGGGCATCTACGCCGCAACAATCCCATCTCGGCCACTGTGGGAATGGCCAACGCGGCAGGCAGCAAACGGCCGCGATAGGTCAGCAACTCCCGGTCGACCCCGGTCGTCTCCCGACTCACCTGCCCACCCTTCCTGCTGTGCCGACGCGACTTGACCGCCCCGACGCCGTGCGGGAGCAGGAGCAGCTTCCCGTGCACCTGCGCGATCCCCCGGTGGCTGGCGCCGAGCACCGCGTCCCACTCGTGCCGCACCGCTTGCCCCCACGGCACGACCAGTCCCCCGAGCCCCGCGACGAACCGGTCCACCCCGTGCCACGTGGTGTCGTCCTCGCGCGGGACGGTGAACACGACCTGCACGCGGTGGTCGCCGTCGAGCACCGGGAGCAGGTCGAGCAACCGGTTCCCGGCGGTCATCGTCGGGACCATCACCAACACCCGGCGGGCGCCGCACCGGGTAATCCGCCGCTCGGCCCCCAAACCCATCGGGCCGCGAATCCAACTCTGCGTTGCCATTGTCGCCTCCGCACTTTGTTATGCCGCAGACCGGCGCTAACCAGCGTCCTGAGCCGAACTCTCGTTTCCTGCACCACACCTGCGTCAAAAGGCTGACAACGCGGAACCAACGGCGTAGGCCGAACGTGGGAAGCGCGCTCGAACCACCCGGATTTCGTTCGTCCAAGCGGCTGACTTTCACTTGCCTTTCAGTGTGTGCGCCAAGACACAGTCACTACACTTCCTCCCGGCGCCCAGCGCATTTCGCTGCTCCAAACCAACGGTGTCCGGGGGGACCGGTCGAGAGGTGAAGCTGGTGGAAGCGGCATTCGGCATCCTC
The DNA here is from genome assembly GCF_041897805.1 of Actinokineospora auranticolor. Classification (GTDB taxonomy): domain Bacteria; phylum Actinomycetota; class Actinomycetes; order Mycobacteriales; family Pseudonocardiaceae; genus Actinokineospora; species Actinokineospora auranticolor. Next base: position 2,222,618 of record NZ_CP154825.1, on the reverse strand, counting down.
GGCCCCACCGCCCTACGCCTGGACGGAGTCCTCGAGGCGAGGTGGAGCTACCCCAAACCCCGGGCGCTGCTGACCACGATGCTGCTGCACCCCAACCGCAAGGTGCCCGTGGCCACCCTGCTGGACTGGATCTGGGGCGACGACGACCGCCCCCGCAAACCGGACGGTGCCCTGCACAAGTACGCCACCCAGATCCGCACCCGCCTCGAACGGCTGCCGATCCACGCCCACTTGCAGGCCAAGTCAGGCGCGTACCTGCTGGACACCACGCGGGGGGCAATCGACTACTTCCAGTTCCGCGACCTGTCGACCGCCGCTCAACGATCCCGCGAAAGCGATCCAGCCGAGGCCATCCGCCTCGCCGAGGCCGCGCTGGCCCTGGTCCGCGGCAGGCCCTTGGAGGACCTGCACTCCCGCAAAGCCGACGCCTGGCGCACAGCCTTCGAGCGCAACGAACTCACCCCGACCCACGCGGCTCGGCTCGGCGCCTTGGTCGAACTCGGTCGGGCGGGCGAGACCCTCCCCCTCCTCGACGACCTCCAGTCCGACAGTCCGGACAACCTGACCTTCCACAAACTCCGCCTCACCGCCCTACAAGCCCTCAACCGGAACGAGGAGGCCGCTGAGTACTACCTCGACCTCCACCGCGCGCTCCGGCAGGCGGGTGAGCACCAAGCAGCCGACCACCTGCGGCAGCACCAGAACAGCCTCATCGCGAAGGAAAGCGGTACCGCCGCTGTCGCGTACGGAGCGACCGGTTTCCCGATCCGGCAGCTCCGGCACGGCATCCGCGACTTCATCGGCCGCGCACAGGAGCTGGCGGCACTCGATGCCGCCGCCTTCGACCACGACGGCAACCCGATACCCGGCGTGGTCGTGCTGGAAGGTATGGGCGGCGTGGGGAAGACAACCCTGGCGGTCCACTGGGGACGCCGATGGCGCGCGCGGTTCCCGGACGGTGACCTGTTCGTCGACCTCAACGGCTTCGCCGCGGACTCGGAGCCCGCACTGACCCACGCGTCCGTTGTGGACGAACTCCTCGCGGGTCTCGGCGAGGAGCCGGTCCTCTCGGCCACACCGCGTTCCCGCGAGGTGGCCCTGCGGCGAACGCTCGCGAACCGCCGCACATTGGTGGTACTCGACAACGCACGCAACTCCGAACACGTCCAGCGACTGCTGCCCCTGCTGGCGGACGGCTTGGTCGTGGTGACCAGCAGGCAGACGTTGACCACGCTGTGCGCCTCTTACGGCGCCAAGAGGATCACCATCAACCCGATGTCCACGGCGGAGTGTTCGCGACTGTTGGCAGTGCACCTCGGCAGCGAGACACGGATGTACGGCGACCTGTGCGAGGAGCTTGTGCGCTTCTGTGGCGGCCTGCCCCTGGTCCTCACCGTTGCCGCGCACCACATCGCAGACTACCGCCATCTGCGCTCCAGCACACAACGCGATCCCGCGCGGATCCTGCTCGAACTCGGACTCACCGCCGACGGCGACCTCTCGCCCCAGACCGCCTTCTCCGCGACCTGCCGCAGGTTGCCACAAGGTCCACAACGACTGTTCCGCTTGCTCGGCTTGCACCCCGGACGCGAGTTCGCGATCGCCGCGGCGGCGTCCTGTTCCGGTCGCCCCGAGGTCGAAACCCGCGACCACCTCTCCGCTCTGGTCGGCGCCCACCTGCTCGAACGCACCGAAGCACCCGACCGCTACCGCCTGCACGACCTGCTCAAGGAATGCGCCCACACCCTCGCGCACACCGATGAGTCCCCGCCCGACCGCCGAGCCGCTGAACGTCGCGTGCTCAGCTTCTACCTGACCTCCGCCACCGCCGCCCACGAAACCCTGTACCCCGACCACGCGACGGGACCGCCGCTGGACCCGGCACCACAGATCTCCCCCGTGGGGTTCACCGAACCGCACACCGCCCGGGCATGGTTCCGCGACGAGCACACGAACCTGACGTCGGCCATCGCCCTCGCGGTCAAAACGGCCAACCACGACTACGCCTGGCGACTGCCCCACGCGGTGCGCACGTACCTCGAGCGACACGGCTACAGCGAGGACGCCAGGGCCGCCCTCGAGACAGCGGTCGCCGCGGCACGTGCGGGTGGGGACCACGAGGCGGAGGCGTCGTCGGCCAATGACCTGGGCCTGACCTACATGGCCCGTGGGCAGTTCACCGACGCGCGTCACTGCCTGCACCGTGCGCTCGAGTACGCGGACCGAGCGGAAGATCACCGCGCCCGCGGTGTGATCCACTTCCAGTTGGGCCGGTTGGCACTGTTGCTCGGCTCGCCCGCAGAGGCTGTCCCCCTCCTGCGGCGGAGCCTGGACCTCGCTCGTGCGAGCGGCAACACCGAGGCCAAGCGCTGGACGCACCAACAACTCGGCGTGGCGCTGTGCGCGACGGGGAGGTTGGACGAAGCGCTGCTCCACCTCCGCGAGGCGCAGCACCACGCCTTGGAGGCACGGGACGAATCGGCCCAGGCGCGGGTTCTCGCGGGTATCGGCGCGGTCTGGGCCGTTCGAGGCGAGCACAACGACGCGGTCGCCTACACCACCACCGCGCTGCGGACCGCCGAATCGGCCCACGACGCACCCGCGATCGTGGAGATCCGGCTGGCCCTGTCCGAGGTCGAGCGCGCGCGGGGCGCGGCGCGCCACGCGGAACAGCACGCGCGGCAGGCCATCGCGCTGGCGGGACAGATCCGGCACGCCCCCTTGCTCGCGCGGTGTCTCGAGGCCCTCGGGGACGCTGTCGCCGACCTGGACAGACCGAATGAGGCGAGAACGGCCTGGTCGGAGGCGTCCGCGCTGTACAAGTCCATGAGCGATCCGGCGCGGCGGCAGGCCGTTAACACCAAACTCTCGACGCTACCCTCCGAACTCAATACCACCACAAGAGGGACGCCGATCGAGTGGCCGGAGCGCACTCAACCACTGAAGTGATGCCGCCAATCCCGCGACAATCCGCCACACACTTCACTCGATCGAGATATTATCTTTCTACAATCGGCGATTTATTCGCTTTTCGTCGCTGATCAACAGCACTATACGAGCAATTCTCACACCTAGTAGTGCACCAAAAACCGCCTACAGCATAACCATGGGTTGACTCACCCCATCGAGGGCGGCACCATAGCCCGCGTCACCGGCGCGTCTATGCGACGCCCGGAGGATGGACAACCCCGGTCGCGACGCGTTCGCACTGTCTGAGAAGGCGGATTTCTTGTACCGAAAACTGGGTGGCGCGACTTTGTTCGCGGCCCTGATCCTCGCGTTCGCTGTGGTGACGTGCACCTTCACCGCCAAGGAACAGCCCGTCCCCACCTCGGTCGCCTGGTGGAGCCACTTCTGAGTCGACGGCAGTCCGCTGAGGACGGCTCAGGGCTGGTCGAGTTCCCGCGCGGCGGAACGACCGGTGATCCGGTTGAAGAGGTCCGCCTGGGAAAGTCCACAGAACATCGCGAGTTCGGCCACGAGCTTCGGTTCCAGTTGCACCACCGGTGAATCCGGATCCCGCGTCAACTGGGTACGCGCCCAACGGCGCATTGGTTCCAAGGCGGGGTCGCGATCCCGGACGACCGCGCGGAGGTCGACCGCGCACACCATGTGATGCGGGTCGGCCTCCGCCAACCGAATGGCGGTCTCGAGGACGTACGGGGCGTTCAAACCCAGCGCTTCGCAGATGGCGACGAACCGGCCGATGGAGCACTGCCTGATCGCGAGTTCGTAGGTGGCCACCGTTTGCGCGTGCACCCCGGTCTCCAGCTTCGCGACCAATTGTTGTCTGGACCACCCCAGGTTTTCCCTCGCGGTCCTGAGCTGGTGCCCGATCGCGCGCAGCAACTCGGGCTTGGTCAGCACTCGTTCCGGGCGGTCGCTCATCGTGCCCCCTCCGAGTTCGCCGTCCGCGCGCACCGACCGCTCGTCGAGGCTCCTGGGGACAGGCCGACCCGGTCCTGCCGGCACATCTCGCCCTCCCCCGCATCGGTGTCGCGGTTGTCCGCGTTACGCGACACCGCACGAGCGTGCGCACGCGCGCGGAAACAACCGCCAACGAAATGTGCGCGGCGGCTGCTCGATCGCGCTAATGCCAACTGATACTCCCACAAACTCGCTCACTCGCGTACCCCATCCGAGCGGAACAACCCAACCCGGCCGGGCGTACCTGACAGGACGGGGAATGTCCGACCGGATAGCCTCGACCAGCCCACCGACCAATGCCGGAATTGGCTCAACCGAACGGCCCGACTGTTCTCAAGCGACAGTTGGACCGGTCCACAAGAACCGATGCGACACGTCGCTCGGTCGGTGATCCCGGTCTCATCAACCAATAGTTGCCGGGTATCACCCAGTGTTGTCGAACCAGCGAGCCAGCTCACCGATTTCATCCACAAAGGACGAAACAACGCCGCTGGTGCACCCGTTGGGGATGAGGTGGTTTCCGGGTCGTCCGCCCGGGTGATTGACTGGCCCCATGACGACGACCGAGGGGCCTCGGGTGGCGCGGCCTTCGATCCTGACCGTGGACGACGACCCCAGCGTGTCGCGGGCCATCGCCCGGGACCTGCGGCGGAAGTACGGGGAGCAGTACCGGGTGGTGCGGGCCGAGTCCGGGGCTCAGGCGTTGGAGGCGTTGCGGGAGATCAAGCTCCGGGGTGAGGACGTCGCCGCCTTGTTGGCGGACTACCGGATGCCGAGGATGAGCGGCATCGAGTTCCTGGAGCAGGCCATGGACCTGTTCCCCGCCGCGCGCCGGGTGCTGCTCACCGCCTACGCCGACACCGACGCGGCGATCCAGGCGATCAACGTCGTCGACCTCGACCACTACCTGCTCAAGCCGTGGGATCCGCCGGAGGAGAAGTTCTACCCGGTGCTGGACGACCTGCTGACCTCCTGGTCCGCCGCCGACCGCGGGCCCGTCCGGCAGATCCGGGTCGTCGGTCACCGGTGGTCCGCCAGGTCGTACGCTGTACGGGACTTTCTCGCCCGCAACTCCGTCCCCTACCGCTGGCACGCGCTCGGCGAGGACCCGGAGGGCGACCGCCTGCTCACCGCGGCGGGCGAGGACGGCACGCGGCTCCCCGTGGTCGTCACCGAGGAAGGCGACGCGCTGGTCGAGCCGTCCGACGGCGAGCTGGCCGCGCGGGTCGGGCTGTCGACCACCCCCTCCACCGACTTCTACGACCTCATCGTCGTCGGCGGCGGACCCGCGGGCCTCGGCGCCGCGGTCTACGGCGGGTCCGAGGGCCTGCGCACGGTGCTCGTCGAGCGCATGGCGACCGGCGGCCAGGCCGGGACCAGCAGCCGCATCGAGAACTACCTCGGCTTCCCCGACGGCGTCTCCGGCGAGCAGCTCACCGAGCGGGCGCGCAGGCAGGCGGCCAAGTTCGCGGTCGAGATGCTGACCACGCGCCAGGTCGTCGGGCTGGAACCGCGCGGATCGGCCCGGGTCGTCCGGTTCGCCGACGGCACCGAGCTCGCCGCGCACACCGTCATCCTGGCCACCGGCGTCTCCTACCGCCTCCTCGACGCCCCCGGCCTGCCCGACCTCACCGGCCGCGGCGTCTTCTACGGCGCCGCCACCACCGAGGGCCCGAGCTGCGTCGGCCAGGACGTCTACATCGTCGGCGGCGCCAACTCCGCCGGTCAGGCCGCGATGTACTTCGCCAGGCACGCCCGCCGCGTCGTCATGCTGGTGCGCGGCGACTCCCTCGACCGGTCCATGTCGCGCTACCTCATCGACCAGATCGAGGCCGTCGACGCGATCGAGGTGCGCACCTGCGTCGAGGTCACCGGCGGCGACGGCACCGACCACCTCGAGACCATCACCATCCGCGACAACCGCACCGGGGCGTCCGAGGTCGTGCCCGCGTCGTGGCTGTTCGTGTTCATCGGCGCCGCGCCGCGCACCGACTGGCTCGACGGCACGCTTTCCCGCGACGGGCGGGGTTTCGTGCTCGCCGGACCCGATCTGGTGATCGGGGGCCGCCGCCCCGCGGGGTATCCCGACCGCGACCCGTATCACCTGGAAACCTCCGTGCCCGGCGTCTTCGTCGCGGGCGACGTGCGGGCCGAGTCGGTCAAGCGCGTGGCGTCCGCGGTCGGCGAGGGCGCCATGGCAGTCAGCCTGGTCCACCGGTACCTGGAGAAGCTGTGACCCCCGACGAGCTGCGCACCCTGTTCCTGTTCGAGAGCCTCGACGACGACCGGATCGGTTGGCTGGCCGAACACGTCGAGACCACGACTTTCGCCGCGGGCGAGGAGATCCTCACCGAGGGCGCCCCGGCTACCTGCTTCTACCTGCTGCTCGACGGCACGGTCTCGCTGCACCGCACCATCGGCGGCGACCAGCCGGAGATCTCCCGCAGCGACACGCGCGGCGCGTACTTCGGTGCCACGCAGGCATACCTGGAGATCGAGGAGCGGCACACCTACCAGATGACGGTCCGCGCGGTCACCGACGTGCGACTCGCCCAGCTGCCCGCCACCGAGTTCGGCGCGGTGATGCGCGAGTGGTTCCCGATGGCGATGCACCTGCTGGAGGGCCTGCTCTGGGGCATGCGCAACAGCCAGGCCGTCGTCGCGCACCGGGAACGGCTGGTGGCGCTGGGATCGCTGTCCGCCGGGCTGACGCACGAGCTGAACAACCCGGCCGCCGCGGCGGTGCGGGCCACGGCCGCGCTGCGCGAGCGGGTGGCGGGCATGCGGCACAAGCTGGCCATGCTGGCGGGCGGCGCCATCGACCCGACCGCGCTGCCCGCGCTGGTCAAGCTCCAGGAAGCGGCGGTGGAGCGGGTCGCCAAGGCGCCGGAACTGGGCGCGCTGGAGACCAGCGACGCCGAGGACGAGCTCAGCGACTGGCTGGAGGACCGGGGCATCTCCGACCCGTGGCTGCTGGCGCCGGTGCTGGTCGGCGGCGGCTTGGACGTGGAGTGGCTGTCCACGGCGGTGGCCGAGTGCCCGTCGCCGGTCGCCGACCCGGCCATCCGCTGGCTGGCGTACACGGTCGAGACCGAGATGCTGATGAACGAGATCGCCGACGCGACCACGCGGGTGTCGACGCTGGTCGGCGCGGCCAAGCAGTACTCGCAGATGGACCGGGCCCCGTTCCAGGTCGTCGACGTGCACGAGCTGCTGGACTCCACGCTGGTCATGCTGGGCGGCAAGATCGGCGACCGGGTGCGCGTGGTCAGGGACTACGACCGCGGCCTGCCCCGGATCTCGGCTTACGCCGCCGAGCTGAACCAGGTCTGGACCAACCTCATCGACAACGCGGTCTCCGCGATGGACGGCGACGGCACGCTGACCGTGCGGACATTCCGCAACGGTGAGCGGGACCTGGTCGTGGAGATCGGCGACACCGGCGAGGGCATCCCGGCGGAGGTGCGGGAACGGATCTTCGAACCGTTCTTCACCACCAAGCCGGTCGGCGAGGGCACGGGCCTGGGGCTCGACATCTCGTGGCGGATCGTGGTGAACAAGCACCACGGGGACATCAAGGTGGAGTCGGCGCCGGGCGACACCAGGTTCCAGGTCTGGCTGCCGCTGAGCGGGGTGTGATCGCGCTACCGTGGTGGCGGGACAACACAAGGAGCCTGCCGTGGCCGGTGGCCGACAACGCGAGCTGTGGCTCGCGACAGCGGCGACGGCCGTCGTGGCGGTCACGGCCCTGGTGATCGCCGGGGCGGGCGACGAGCCCGCCGGGGCGGCCCCGGGCGACCCGGCCATCCCGACCCCGGGCGTCGGCTGCCCGCCGCCGCGCGCTCCTTTTCCGCCGGAGCCGGACTTCGGGCGCGACCAAGTCGGCCCACCCGGCCCGCTGCTCCCGGCGACGCCCCCGGACACGGTGTGGATCTGCGCCACCCGGGCGGAGCACACGATGCCCGCCCGAGAGGTCCGGGAGAAGACCGCCGAACTCGTCAAGACCATCAACGACCTGCCCGCCCCGTGGCCCGATGCCTGCACCGCCATGGGGGGCTCCCAGTTCGACCTGGTCTTCCAGTACGGCCCCGACCGCGTCGTCGTCGAGGTCGACCTCAGCGGCTGCGGCCCCATGCGGGTCGGCCGGTGGTACCGGGCGGGCGGCAGGGCGCTGGCGAAGGTCCTGCAGTAGCGACCGCGGCTCGGGCGCAGGGCGCGCCGATCGACCCCGAACATCCACTCGCCTCCAGACCACAATCCGCAACTGGCTTGGGGAGATCATGACCGGTCCCGGTGCCGGAAATCCATCGCACGATCGGGCTGTGCCACCGAGGGGAAAACGGCGCTTCGCCCACCGAGTCGGCAAGTGCCCGCTTCGCGTTGGGCCGAGCGGGTGGGTGAGGCGGGGTCACCCTGCGCGGACCCCGCCTCTCCCGGCTCAGCGTTGGTTCAGGTAGTGCGTCGCGGTGGTGCGGAGGCGGGTGTGGACGTCCTCGTAGGCGCGGGTTTCGGCGAGGTACCGCTTGGGGAGCTTGGCGAGCATCGTGTAGTTGGTGTCCACGACGTTGCCCGCAGGCGCGAGGCCCGCCTGGCTGACGAACTGGTACGCGTCCAGGGCGTCCAGGGACAGGAGGTCGGCTGTCCAGGTCACCAGGTCGTGCTGGCTGATGCGGAAGGCGTCCTCCAGGGGACGCGCGGTGCCGGTGGACATGAGGTGGGTGTCGGATTCCAGGCGGGGCCAGGGGGTGGACACGCCCTTGATCAGGTCGACGACGATGACCGTGGACATGGCCGCTTCGACCGCGGTGCCGCAGACCTCGCCCTCGCCTTGGCGGCAGTGGCCGTCGCCCAGGGAGATGAGGGCGCCGGGGACGTTGACGCCGAAGTAGGCCGTGGTGCCCGCGCGCATTTCCGGGGTGTCCATGTTGCCGCCGTGGGCGCCCGGGGTGATGCTCATGATCACCTCGTGGGCCGCCGGGGCGACGCCCACGGTGCCGTGCATGGGGTCCAGGGGGAGTTCGATCGACAGGTCGGAGTCGCGGGCGTTGAAGCGGCAGATACCGCGCTCCGCGTCGACGTCGTAGCGCCAGACCCGTTCGGGGAGGGCGTCGTGGAGCATGGCCGTGGTGTGGGTGGCCGTCAGGGCGCCGAAGTGGGGGAAGGTCGTGGAGATGGCCCAGTCGCGGGTCGGGCGGATGTCGACGAAGTGCACGGCGACGGTGTCACCGGGTTCGGCGCCTTCGACGGCGATGGGGCCGGTGACCGGGTTGAGGTAGGGGAAGGTGCAGACCTGGCTCGGCAGGTCATCGATCCCGCGCACGGCGCCACCGAAGCAGTCCTCTGTGGATAGTTCGACAACCGTACCCGGTGCCACGGTCATGGCGGGCGCGCGACCGCCGAACGCGTACGCGGGCTCGGATTCCAGACGGACGACCCTCACTTCGACTCCCCCGCGATCCCGGACAGCTCCGGACGACGTCCGGTCACCAAAAGTCCGATTAGGACGACAACCCCGATGCCCAGCCACACGAACCCGGTGGTCTGCGCGGCCACCTGCGCGTTGATCACCACGTACGCCAGGATGCCGAACCCGATGACCGGCGCGATCAGATGCTTCCACCAGTCCTTACTGCGGTTGCGCACCACGTAGTGCACGACGACCGACACGTGCAACACCAGGAACGCCGTCATGGCACCGAAGTTGACCAGCGAGCTCAGCAGCGAGACCCCGTCGTCGCGCGACTGCATGTACAGCCCGAACCCCAGCGACACCGCCGCCACCAGCAGGGTCGCGTTCACCGGCACGCGCCGGGTCGGGTGCACCTTGGCCAGGAACTTCGGCAGCTGCCGGTCGCGCGCCATCGCGAACAGCAGGCGGGACGTCGCGGCCTGGGCCACCAGCGAGTTCGCGAAACCCCACGACACCGCGGTCGCCGCGGCGGTCAGCGTGGCCAGCCAGCCGCCGCCCGCGACCCGGGCCGCGTCGTAGAACGAGGTGCCCGCCGCGTCGCCGTTGGCGATCAGGGCGGCCGGGTCCGGCACGAGGAGCGCGGCGACCCAGGTCTGCACGATGAACAGCACGCCGGTCAGCAGCAGCGCGGCGATCATCGAGCGGCCGATCGCCTTGGCCGACTCGCGGTTCTCCTCCGCCAGCGTGGAGATCCCGTCGAAGCCGAGGAAGCTGAGCACCGCGATGGACACCGCGCCGAAGATCAGCGGCCAGGAGAACGTGCCGCTGTCGAAGATCGGGGTGAGGTCGAAGCCGCGGCCCTTGCCCTGCGCCAGCGCCACGACGCCGATCACCAGGAAGATCGCCAGGATGATCAACTGGCCGACCAGCATGACCCGGTTGACCTTCGCGGTCATCTCGATGCCGAAGAAGTTGACCGCGGTGTTGAGCAGCACGAACACGACCAGCCACAACCACACCGGGATCGCGGGCAGCAGCGAGTTCATCGCGATGCCCGCGATCAGGTAGAGCAGGCTCGGCACCAGCACGTAGTCGAGCAGGATCATCCAGCCGGACAGGAACCCGACCGGTGACGCGATGCCGCGCCCGGCGTAGGTGTAGACCGAGCCCGCCATCGGGAACGCGCGCGACATCTGGGCGTAGGAGTTGGCGGTGAACAGCATCGCCAGCATGCCGATGGCGTAGGCCAGCGCGACCATGCCGCCGGAGCCGGAGAACACGGTGCCGAAGATGCCGAACGGCGCGATCGGGACCATGAACACCAGCCCGTAGACCACCAGGTCGCGGAAACCCAGCGATCGACGCAACTCCTGGGTGTAGCCGTACTGCGCCAACCCGGCCTGTTCGCTCATGGACCCTCCTCGCCGACGCGGTGCGCGTGTGCGGCGAAGCGTAGACAGATTCCTTCCATTTGGAAATAGTCGTCCGCGAACCGGTGTCCGCGCAGGTCACACGGTCGGCGGGACCGGCTCGGGTGGCCCCTCGGCGAGCACCGCGGTCAGCGTGGCGCTCATCTTGAACAGGAACTCCTCGAACTGGGCGACCTGCTCGGCGGGGTACTCGTCGACCAGCGCCTGCACCCGGTCGACGAACGGGCCGAAGAACACCTTGGCCGGGTGCGCCATGGCGGGGTTGGTCCGCAGGGTCACCACGCGGCGGTCGGCGTTCTCCCGGGTGCGCACGACGTAGCCGAGCCGCTCCAGCCGGTTGAGCAGGTTCGCGGTCGCGCCGGTGGTCAGCGAGACGCGCTCGCTGAGCCGGGTCGGCGTGAGCGGGTCGCCCTTGTCCTCGGCGTAGAAGATCTCGACGAGCGCGGTCGCGTCGGTCGAGTGCAGGCCGAGCCACGCGGCGAAGCTGTTGGCGAACTCGCCGTAGTCCGCGCCGAACGCGCGGAACCCCTCCAGTACGCGGTTTGCGTGCTCGCCGCGGCCGGCGGGCTGGTGCGAGTGGGTCACCGGATCTCGTTTCCGTCGAGCGCGGTTGGGTGTTGACAACCTACCCCCCGGACTCGATAGCTTCACAGTGAAGCTACTTCACCATGCAGGAGGGGTTATGCGGGAAGCTCCATACCTGGGTGACGTCGACCTGACCGCGGCATCCGTGCGCGGCCTGGAGGAGCCGAGCCCGCTGCGCCGGGTGTTGCGCGCGGCCGGGCCAGTGGTGCAGGTCGACGCCCCGGCGGGCGGCCGGGTGTGGGTCGTCACCGAGGACTCGGTGGCTAGAGAGTTGCTCGTGCACCCCGGTGTGGTCAAGGACCCGGGCAGCGCGCCCACGGCCTGGGACCGGGTCGGCGCGGGCCTGGAGCCGACGGCGGCGGACCACCCGTCGCTGACCACGCTGGACGGGCCCGCGCACGCCGAGGCCCGCCGGGCGCACGCGCCGATGTTCACCGCCGCGCGCATCCAGGAGTACACCGACCACATCCGGTCCGTGGCGCGCGAGCTGCTGGCGGCCTTAGCGGACGAGGCGGACCTGGTCGCGGACTTCAGCGTGCGGTTCCCGCTGACGGTGGTCCTCGACCTGCTCGGCGTGCCGCGCTCGAAGGTCGACGAGGCCAAGGCGGCCTGCGGGCAACTCGGACTCGACCAGGGCGACGCGATCCGGCGGCTGCTGGCGGTGGCGGGGACGGCCGAGGGACCGGGGATCGCCCAGCAGCTGCGGCAGCGCATGCCGGACGATACCCCGGACGACGAGGTCACCTACTACGTGCTGGCCATGCTCGTCGCGGGTCAGATCACCACCGACCGGTCGGTGGGGTTCGTCGTGGCCCGGCACTTGAGCGCCCCGACCGATGAGCCCGCCGCCGAGTTCGTCCGAGGGGTTCTGCGCGACCACCCGGCCGCGCCGTTCGGCCTGTGGCGGTTCACGACGGCGGAGGTGGATCTGGGTGGGGTCCGGGTGCCCGCCGGGGCCCCGATCCTGGCGCACACGGACGGCATCAACGAGACCACCGCCCGCGACCTCACGTTCGGCGCGGGGCATCACTACTGCTTGGGGGTGCATTTGGCGCAGTTGGAGCTGACGGTGTTGGTGGAGGTTCTGCGCGCGGACTATCCCGATGCGCGGTTGCTGGTTCCGGGGTCCGAGCTGCGGCAGGTCATGCCGGGGACGATTCAGGGAGCGCGGGTGGAGACGCTGCCGGTGCGTCTGCGGGGCTAGCTCTCCCGGGGCGCAGGTTGGCGTGGTCTGGCGACTGGGGCGTTCGGCGACGTCGAGCCTCGCCGAGTCGTGTCAGGGTGCTGCTTGGGGCGGTGGCTGGGGTGATCGGTCTGGCTGTTCGCGGAGAGCTGTGTGGCCTTGATCGGGTGAACTTGCTTTGCGTGGGGCCTTACGAGCCTGCGGTGGGCTGCTGGGCGTGTGGGCGTGGGTGGGCTGTGCGCGTTGGGTTTGTCCGGCTGTTCGCGGAAAAGATGCGCGGCCTCGATTGGGCGAACTTGCTTTGCGCGGGGCCCCTACGAACCTGCGGTGGGGAAAAGCGGTGGGAGGGGCAAGCCCACCCCACCCGCAGGCGAGCTTGGCAGGCCCGTCCCCCCACGCAAAGCAAGTCCACCCAATCAAGGCGTGTGGCAGGGCCGCGTTGCGTTCTGGGGGGCTTGGGCTCAAGCGGCGGTTGAGGGGTGGGTCCGGGGAGGAACGGAACAGCTCGGACCGGGTGGCGGGAACACGTTGCGCCGAGTGGCGGGTTGGGCTTCTGCGGCGGTTGAGGGGGCGGTCCGGAGAGGAACAGAACGGCCTGGAGCTGCGGCGGGGACATGTCGCGCTGAGTGGGGGCTGGGGTTCTGCTGCGGTTTCCGGGGAATGGGTGGGCAACGGCCGAACGCCTGGTTGGAGACCCGGCCCGCGAGTTCGTGGACGAGCGGCTCGAAGGTGCCCGGTGGTTGGGCCGTGCGGCGACGCCGTGATCGTGCGCGGACCGGCCGCCGGGGCCGGGCGCGAGCCGGGGATCGCAGCGCCCGCGGGGCTAGCCCTCCAGGGATCGCAGCAGGGCGGACAACTCGTCGACGGCCTGGTGGCTGAGGCGTTCGGCGACGCTGTGCTCGTGGGCGGCGGCGAGGGCTTCCAGGCGGTCCAGCTTGGTGCGGCCCAGCTCCGAGATGTGCACCGACACCCGGCGCCGGTCTTGGGGGGAGTGGCCGCGGAACAGGAGCGCCGCGTCGACCAGGCCGTCGACCAGGCGGGTCAGGGTGGGGTGGGGGATCTCCACGGCCACGGCCAGCTCGCCCATCGAGCGGCCGTCGGGGGCGGTGACCAGTGCGCGCAGGACGCGCCACTGGTCGACGGAGGCGCCTTCCTCCTCCAGGCGGGTGCCCAGGTCCCGGGCCAGCGCCCGCTGCGCCCTGGTCAGCAGATCGACCAGGTCGGGCACGCGGGTATCGCGTTGACCAGCCATGATGAGCCTTCCGCCGTGGACGACACGGCGAGCATACTGTCCGGTCATGGACCCCACCTCGGTTGTGCGCGCGGTTGTGCGGGACCGGGTGGCGGTCGCCGTGGGCGGGCCGGACCCGGCCGTGCTGCGGCTCGGGCTGCTGCTGCCGCTCTCCGGCGCGCTCGGGCTGACCGGGCCGTCCGGGTTGATGGCCGCCGCGCTGGCCGCGACCGAGGTCAACACCGCGGGTGGGGTGGCGGGTCGGCCGGTCGAACTGGTGCTGGTCGACGCGGGTCGCGCGCCCGCCGAGGTGGCGTGCGAGGCCGTCGAGACGGCGGTCGACGCCTTCGTCGGCTTCCACACCAGCGACGTGCACCGCGCGCTGGAGACCGCGCTCGGCGACCGCGTCCCGTACATCTTCACGCCGCCGCACGAGGGCGGCACCCGGCGCGCGGGGGTGGTGCTGCTCGGCGACAGCCCCGGCAGGCAACTCGCCCCGGCGGTGCGCTGGCTGGTGAACCACCGGGGCCTGCGGCGGTGGGCGCTGGTCGGCAGCGACTACATCTGGCCGCGCGCCGTGCACCGGGTCGCGGGCGGGATCGTGCGGGGGCTGGGCGCGGAGGTCGTGACAGAGCGCTTGGTGCCGTTCCCCGGGTCGGGGGTGGCCGCGGAGGAGCTGGTCGACGCCATCGGCCGCGCGCACGCGGACGCGATCCTGCTCAGCCTGGTCGGCCGCGACCTGGTGGCGTTCAACCGGGTCTTCGCCGAGTCGCCGCTGGCCGCCAGGGTGGTGCGGCTGTCGGGGTCCCTGGAGGAGAACGGCCTGCTGGCCGCGGGCGGGGACGACACGGGTGAGCTGTACGCGGCCATGCGGTCGTTCGCGGGCCAGGGCGACGAGCGCCGCGTCGCGCTGGCGGAGCGGCACCGCGCGCTCTTCGGACCCCGGGCTCCCGTGCTCGACGCCTACGCCGAGGGTTGCTACGACGGCGTCCACCTCGCCGCGGCGCTGGCGGCGGCAGGCGACCTCACCGCCCCCAGAGCCCAACCGGCGACGGCGGCGCTGCTCGCCACGACCGACTGGCCCGGCTCCCCGGCGGGGCCGCCGCGCCCGACCACCTACCTGGCCCGCGCCGACGGGCTGGACCTCACGGTGATCGCGCCGCTGTTCTAGTGGTCGGGGCTCGTCCACGGTGTGGCAGGCAAGGCGCCCCAACGGCCTCGTACTCGGTCGTTTCGGCAACGCGGCCAAGCGCGTCAAGGCATGGTCGACAGCGGCGGCGATGACCGGCCAGATGATGGCGGGTTCATGTCGTCGGGGGTGCTGGCGGACGACAGGGAAGCAGCCGGGTCGGTGGGTGGGGAAGGGGTGTGGCGGCCGATTCACCGGAACAGCCCGGGTGACGGTTGTCCACAAGGGACTGACCTGGGCTGTCCGGGCGAGTCGGGCCCGGCGGTCCGACGTCGCGGTGGCGCCTCAGACTTCCGCGTGCTGCAACGGATCGTCGCTCGTCACGGGCGCCAACGGCGTCGGCTCCAGGCGTTGCATCGCCACGGCGCCGAGCATCAGCACGAACGGCATGGTGAGCGCGATCCACATTGGACGGTCCCCTCTCGGCGTCGGTCTGATCCCACCGTGCAGGTACCCCACCCCCACCCGCGCCACACCGAAGGGGGAGCGATGTGGCCTGAGTCACCCGTTCGGGTCATGCCTGCCGCACCAACCGGTGCCGAACGCGGCCGGTTTTCCCACGGCGACAACAGTGGAGCGCGCGTTCCCCGGGGTGGTCAGGCCCCGGCCAGGCCCGCGCTCTCCTCCAGCCGCGTCAGGCGGTCGAGGATGGGGGCGAGTTCCTTGCGCAGGGCGGCGGCCATAGCTGCCGCGGGGTCGGTCGCGCCGGTCTGGGCCCGCAGGTGCACGTACCCCGCCAGGGCCGCGACGACGGCGGCGCGGACCGCGCGCGGGTCGGCGCCCGCGGCGCGCAGGGTCTGACCTCCCGCGCCGTCCGGTTCACCGAGCAGGCCGAGCAGGAGGTGTTCGCAGCCGATGTAGTTGTGCCCCAGGCTCACGGCCTCGGTGACGGCCAGCTCCAGCGCGTTGGCCGCCTGGCCGCCGAAGCGGTCCGCCCGCCCGTCCCCAGTGGACAGCGGGACGGTGATGGCGGTCGGGTCGACCTCGACCGCGCGCAGCACGTGCAGGGCCAGGTTGGTGCCCTCGACCAGCAGGGCGTGCAGCAGGTGCTCGGTGCCGACCTGCGCGGCGCCGTCGGCGCGGGCCCGGTCCACGGCCAGCCGGATGACCTCCCTGGCCCGCTGGGTGAACTGCGTCAACCGCTCCGTCGGGTCCCCCGACGCCAGCTCCCCCAGCACCGTGGCGCGGATCGCGGTCACGCGCTTCACCGACTGCTCCAGCGCCCGCTGGCACACCGCGGACACCGGCACCCCGGACTCCTTGACGGCCTCGGCCAGGTCGTCGGGCAGGTAGACGTTGATCTTCGGCATCGCCAACCCCTCTCGTTCGTGTACCCCTATAGATAACCCCATATAGGCGCATAGGTCAAGACCGGTACTGCCACAGGGAAACCGACCGGCGGCGACCACACGATCGGGTGGCTCGACCGGGCATTTCCCACCGTGATCCGTAGGGTGGGGCCGCGCCCGGAGCGTGCCGCGATCGGCGCGGCGGGCGCTGATCACGACCCCATCCGCCCGGCACCGGTGTCCGGCCGCGGACCAGTCCGCGAGCTAGGAGACGACGTGATCGCCACCGCCTTCCTCTCCGCCGCACTCCTCGCGTCCCCGCCCGTGGCGGGCGAGGGGGAGGCGAACGTGGCCGCGGCGCCGGTGCTGAGCATCTCCGTGGACAACGCGCGCGCCGACGCCGCGGCGGGCGACCGGATGACCTACACCCTGCGGCTGCGCAACCTCGGCACCGTCGACGTCACCGACCTGCGGCTCACCCAGAGCGTGCCCGCCGGGCTGCGCTTCGACACCGCCGAACCGGCGGGCACCGCGGCCGGGTCCGGGGTGAGCTGGCAGGTCGACATCGAGCCCGCGGGCGAGACGGTCATCCACTCCACCATGACCGTGCTCGAATCCGACGCGGGCCAGCCGAGGGCGGCGACGGTGGCCTGCGCGCGCACCGCGGACGAGGCGCCGCCGCTGGTGTGCGCGTCGCACTCGGCGCGGCTGCGCGGCGAGGCCGGGTCCGCGGACGACTCCTGGGCCAACCGCAACCGCTGGTACCTCGCGGGCGGCGTCTTCCTGCTCGCGGGCATCGCGCTGTTCGTCGTCCGGGTCCGCGGTTCCGCGATCGGCGCCGACGACGCCGCTGGTAATGGCAACGAGGACAACCACTGACCGACATTGGTTGTTATTTTCCTCTTGGATTGTTTGCCGCGTTGAGGAAGCGACCGACAACCGACGGAGTGTAGCTCTGTCGCGTTTTCGCTGCCCGTTGGCACCAAAGAAGTCGCGGCCGGTGCGCGCGGTGCGCGCACTCGCGCGGATTGTTTGTCCCCGAACGCCCGGAACGTCCAGGGACTTTTCATTCGAATGGCCCAACGGTCCCGGGGAACGAGTCCACGAAGTCGGCGTGACCGCTCGGCGAATTCGGTAACGCGACCGGCCGCGCGGCGATTAAGAGAATGTTTGCGGCATCGCGCAAGGGGGATGAGCATGGATGTCGTTGTGCCCGCGCACAACGAGGAAGCCGGTATCAGCGCCTGCCTGGACCGGCTCGCGGAATCGACCGCGGTGGGCAAAGTCGTGGTGGTGGCCAACGGGTGCGCCGACCGAACCGCGGAAGTGGCGCGCGCGCATTCGAGCGCGCCCGACGTGGTGGTTCTGGGAACCGCCGGGAAAGCGGCCGCGCTCAACGCCGGGGACGCCCGCTGCACCGGGTTCCCGCGCGCGTACCTGGACGCCGACGTCGAACTCGGCGGACGCGCGCTCGACGCGCTGGCCGCCGCGGCGGCCCGGCCGGAGTTCGAGGCGGCCGTGCCCGCTGCTCGGATCGACCTAACCGGGGCGTCCTGGGCGGTGCGGCGCTACTACGCCGTGTGGCAGCGGCTGCCCGCCGTCCACCGGTCCAGCGCCGGGCGGGGCGTGTACGTGCTGGACGCCCGCGCGCACGACCGCCTGTTCCCCCTGCCGGGAGACCTGATCAGCGACGACGGCCACGTGAGCGCGTCGATCGAGCGGCGGGTGGTGGTACCCGAGGCCGTGGTGACCGTGCGGGCGCCCCGGGACCTGGGCAGCCTGGTGCGCAGGCGGCAGCGCGTGCACAGCGGGAACGCGCGGCTGGTCCGCGCGGCGGGCCCCCCGACCGGGGTGCGCACGGTCGTCGGGTTGCTGCGCGACCGGCAGGCCTACATGGCCGACGTCGCGGTGTTCCTGGCGGTGACGATAGCGGCCCGGGCGATGGCGAACCTGCGGCGCGGGCCGATTGATTGGGGCACGGACCACTCCAGCCGAGGTTAATGGTCTGGACAACGGCAACAATTCACCGAACACCCGAGCCCGCTCGATTGCCGGAATCGAGCGGGCCCGCGTGCTGTGTGGTTCACCTCGCAGGGGGCCGCGATTGTCCGCGCGCGAGACCCGTCGACCGGGAATCGTCGACGTGGCCCGGCCGCGCGCGGCCGGGCCACGCGCGCTCAGGCGAAGCCGCGGTCGACGAAGGGCGTTTCGGCCAGCACGGCGGTCGCGCGGGACAGCGCGGACTGCGGTTCGATCGGGTCGAACGCGTCATAGGCGTACAGGTCGGCGGTGAACGCGTCGATCTGTTCCTGGGTGGTGGACGGCATCAGGAACACGTGCGCGATGTGCCGGATGCTGCTGTCGTCGTTCGGCCGCATCCGCAGGCTCACCGTGGACAACGACCACTTGGCGACCAGCCGCGCGCCGGGCCGCCGGAAGCGGACCGTGATGGCCAGCGGGGTGCGGTCGATGAACAGGCTGTCCTCGTTGAACTTGGCCTTGCGGTACTGCTCCACCTGCACCAGCCGGTCCACCAGGTAGGCCGACATCCGCTGCGCGTGCGTGGCCTGGGTGATCTGCCGGTCGTCGGGGTTCTTGGCGATGTGGTCCCAGATGACGATCGGCGAGAACCCGTTGCGGGAGCCCGCGAACGTGGTGTCGAGGGAGCCGATGTAGTCCGGTTTGCTCGGTGGCTGCATCTGGTACTTGACCTTGGTCGCGAAGATGCCGCACGGCACCGGCGCGCCCATCCACTTGTGCCCGCTGACCACGATCGAGGCGACCATGTCCAGTTCCACCGGCTCGCCGTGCTCGGGCACGTGCCGCGACCGCAGGCCGAAGTCGAACTCCGGGACCGGCGCGTCCGGGTTGTACCCGTACTTGGCCTCCTTCGCCGCCTTGGCCAGGAACGGCACGTAGCCCGCGCCGAGCGCGCCGTCCACGTGGATCCAGAAGCCGCGGCGGTGGTCGGTGCGGCGGCCGTGGCCGTAGTGGATCTCGCGGTCGATCAACCCGTTGGCGTGGAAGATGGGCAGCAGCCGGTCGCTGACCTCGCGCACCGGGTCGTAGGCGCCCTTGAAGGTGCTGCCGAAGTTGAGGCTGACGATGATCGGGTGTCCCTTGCGGGCGAAGAAGTCGACGAGCACGACGAGCTTGTCCACATCGATCGAGCCCGGACCGAAGGTCGAGTACCGCTCGTCGGGGTTGCTCGTCTCGGGCAGCGCCGACGGGACCTCGTCCGGCCAGACGCCGTTGTTGATCGGGCACTCGTTCTTGTAGAGGTCGCGGCCCAGCTCGCCGAAGGTCGGCAGGCTGAGCACCCGCACGGCCTTGTTGAACGAGTAGTGCGTGTCCTCGGAGTAGAAGACCACCGGCTGGTACGCGCGGTTGTCGGCGGTGGCGTCCTGCGGGCTGGCGTAGGTCAGCGCGCCCGCCTGGTCGGACTCCTCCTCCCCCAGCAGCCGCCTGCCGGAGAGGTAGTCGCGCGCGTTCCACAGCGCGTACATGTTGCCCTCGGTGGAGCCCATGCTCAGCGAGTAGCCCCAGCAGGACTCCTTGTCGGCCTGCACGTACGGCTTGCCGTGCCACAGCTCGGCGAAGTAGTCGAGCACCGCCTGCTCGACCACCTTGCTGTTGACCTTGAGGCCGCCGTCCTGGAACGGGTCGCCGATGTTGTTGATGTGCGTGCGCAGGAACCGCGACAGGTCCTCGGCGTAGCCGTTCATGTCGGAGTTGATCTGGTAGCCGAGCAGGTGGTCGCGCTTGTACTCGACGTAGGCGGCGAGCCGGTCCAGCGCGGCGGCGCGCTCGGCCGGGGTCAACCCGGTCCGTTTGAGCTTGAGCTGGTCGGGGGTGGGCGGTGTGGGCGGGTAGGTGCTCCACACCTCCTGGCTGGGGATGGCGATGTCGTCGGTGAACACGTCCCCGCGCAGCGCGGACGGGCGGCTGTCGACCTGGGTCATGTCGGTCCTCTCACCTCGGCGGGCGCGCCCGGGCGGACCGCGCCCACTGACCGGCCTACCGGAGCGCCGCCGCCGCGTCGTCACCCCGGCCCGCGACTCCACCCGGCCGGGTCGCGCATTGACCCGGCCGGGTTTACAGGCAGCCGTCCGGCTGCCTATGCTGAACACGCAGCCGCTTGGCTGCCTTTTTCCGGGAGCGGGATGGACGAGGTGTTCCGGGCGCTGGCCGACCCGAGCAGGCGCAGGCTGCTGGACTCGCTCAACGAGCGGGACGGGCAGACGCTGCGCGAGCTGTGCGCGGGGCTGGACATGGCGCGGCAGTCGGTCAGCAAGCACCTGGCCGTGCTGGAGGCGGCCAACCTGGTGACCACCGCGCGGCGGGGCAGGGAGAAGCTGCACCACCTCAACGCCGAGCCGGTCAACGCCATCGCCGACCGCTGGATCAAGCGCTACGACCGCGGGCGGGTTCAAGCGCTCGCCGACCTGAAGAGAGCACTGGAGCAACCGATGGCCGCACCCACCGAGTTCACGTACACGACGTACATCGCCACCACGCCGGAGAAGCTGTGGCAGGCGCTCACCGACCCGGCGTTCACGCGCCGGTACTGGGGCGTCGAGTTCACCTCAGATTGGACCGCGGGCACGCCGATGACGTGGGTGGAGAACGGCGTGACCATCACCGACCCGGAGCAGGTCGTGCTGGAGTCGGACCCGCCCCGGCGGCTCTCCTACACCTGGCACACCATCTCCGACGAGTGGCGCGACTCCCACGACTTCGACCACGAGGTGGCCGCGAGGTTCGCGGCGGAGCCGCGGTCCCGGGTGTCCTTCGAGATCGAGCAGTTGGGCGAGCGGGTCCGGTTGACCGTGGTGCACGGTGGCTTCGAGCCGGGCAGCGAGCTGCTCGCGGGCGTGACCCACGGCTGGCCGGAGATCATCGCCAGCCTGAAGTCCCTGCTGGAGACCGGCACCGGGCTGCCGGTCCGGCAGGGCTAGGCGCCAGGAGTGCTGAGTGGCCCGTCACGGGCCCCAGGTAGGACCCGCGACGAGGCGGGCGGCAACCGGGTCGCAACCGGTTGGCACTTGAGACCCGCTCAATCCCCCGGGCATAGTGTTGTCAAAGCTATGGTGAACTCGTATGGAGCGCACACCTACCGCGATCGAGTGAAGACACCCGGTGGTGACACCCGTTCCGTCACTGGTCGACACCTAAACTTCACCCTTCCCGGTGACGGGCGACGCAGTACCCGGGAAATTCATACCCAGAGTGTAATTTTCCGCCTTTTGTGGCCACTGGAGCCGGGGGCACCCACCCCGCCGACCGTGCAGTGCTACGCAGCGTCCTACTTGGACCCCTTAAAACCACTCGACCCGGCGGCAGCGTCCGTCATGCGGGGCAAACTCGTTCGTGTCTGGCATAAGAACCGGCTCACAGTCCGCGATGGATAGTGAAACGGCTCCCGCGCCCCACGAGCGTCCCCGCCAACCGGCAGCACAACCCGCCGGGTCGAGAAAGGTTAAGGCCATGGCCTCGGTCACCCGTCGTCGCCTCAGCGACCGCAAGTCGGCTCTGCTCGTCATCGCGGGTGGTCTGGTCGGCACCACCCTGCTCGCCCTCGCGCTGACCGGGACCCTGTCCGCCTTCACCGCGGCCATCACCAACACCACCGACACGCTGTCCACCGGGTCGCTGATCCTGCGGGAGACCGACGGCAGCAACACCTGCACCAGCACCAGCTCGTCGACCAACGCCGCCAACTGCGCCACCATCAACAAGTACAGCGGCTCGACGCTGCTGCCCGGCGGCTCGGCGACCAAGACCGTCACCCTGGCCAACGACGGCACCATCACCCCGGCCACCTTCACCCTGACCCCGGGCACCTGCTCGCAGTCCGGCTCGGTCTCGGGCATCACCCCGGCGTCGGACTTCTGCTCGCAGGTCACCCTGAAGATCTACGCGGCGGCCACCGCCACCGGCCCGACCTCCTACAACGGCACCCTGGCCGCGTTCACCACTCCCATCTCGCTCACCGCGCTGGCGCCGTCGGCCACCCAGCAGTACACCTTTGTGGTGAGCCTGCCCTCGTCCCTCGGCAACAGCTACATGGGACTCACCGCTTCGCAGCCACTCACATGGACGTTCAGCTCCTGATCCGAGTCCGGGCGCTGGTTCTCAGCCAGCGCCCGGGGAGGCGCGGCAAGCACCGCGCCTCCCTGAGCCATGACCACCGACGCCTGCTGACCACCCTGGCCGCCATCGTGCTGGCCGGGGTGGTCATGGTGCTGGGGTGGTCGATCACCGGGGGCCGCTGGATGTCGGTGGACACCCCGTCGATGGGCGAGGCCGCCCCGGTCGGCACGCTGGTGCTGACCCGCCCCGCCCGGGTGGCCGACCTGCGGACGGGCGACATCATCTCCTTCATCCCCCCGGGCGACAGCCGGATCCACACCCACCGCGTGATGGACACCGCGGGCGGCGTGCACACCAAGGGCGACATCAACGGGGCGATGGACCCGACCCCGGTCACCCAGGAGAACCTGGTCGGCAAGGTCGTCGCGCGCTGGTGGGGCATCGCGTGGCTGATCAAGTCGCTGCCGATCCTGATCCCCGGGTGCGGCCTGATCTGGCTGCTCACCCGCCGCGCCGCGCCGCGCTGGCGCAGCGCGCTGCGGCTCGTGGGGTACCCGCTGGCGGTGAGCGCGGCGATCGTGGTGCTGCGCCCCCTGGTGAACGCGACCCTGCTCACCACGATGGGCGACGAGCACGGCACCCGGGCGACCGTGGTGTCGACGGGAATCCTGCCCGTGCGGGTGGAAACCCCCGACGGTGTGTTCGCGGACCTGCACTCCGGCCAGGTCGCCGACCTGCTGAGCAACGCCGCCGACGACCACGGCCGCATCCCCATCACGGTCAACGCGCACATGCCGTGGCAGTGGTGGACAGTGTGCCTGGTGCTGTGCGCGGTGCCGTTCCTGATCTCGCTCTACCGGCAGCGGAGGCTCCGATGACCACCGCGAGGACCAAGCGGCGGCTGCTCGCGCTGTCCGGGGTCCTCGTGCTGGTCGCCTACCTGGGGACGAACTCGACCATCAGCGCCTACCTGGCGCGGCTGGTGAACACCACCGACACGGTCAGTTCGGCCCCACCGGACTGCCACTACGTCCCGCTGTCCGACGGCGCGACCCGGCTCTACCCGCTCAACGAGACCACCGGCACCACGGCGATCGACGAGTCCTCCAGCGCGCAGAACGGCACCTACCAGGGTGGTCGGCAGACGGTGAACGCGTCGCCGTACGCGTGCGTGCGCAACCTGGAGGCCTACCCCCGGGTCGACCAGACGCACTGGGTGTCGACCCCGGGCACCATCTCGATCTCCCCGACGACGAGTTCGAGCCAGGAGGCGTGGGTCCGCACGGTCAACAGCCAGGGCGTGGCCGTCGCGATCGGCAGCACCCAGACCGCGGCGTCGCCGAGCAAGAACCTGCTGGTGCTGGTCAACAGCACCGGCAGGCTGGTGTTCGCCGTGCAGGGCAGCGGTGTCACCTACGAACTGGTCAGCGGCTACAGCATCAACGACGGTTCGTGGCACCACGTCGTCGCCGTGCACGACGCGTCCTACGGGCTCAAGCTCTACCTCGACAACACCCTGGCGGCCAGTCAGTCGGGCGTGCACCCGACCGCGCTGACCGGGTACCTCCGGATCGGGTACGAGAACACCAACGGCTTCACCAACGGGTTCGGGACCGACCAGTCCGCGGCGCACTGGTGGGACCACCTGGCGTTCATCTCGTACTACCCGTTCGCGCTGACCGCGACCCAGGTCAACTCCCACTACCAGGCAGGACGCTGAACACCCGCGAGATCGCGCCGGTCTCTGAACCGCGGGGGAAGAGATCGGCTGAAGGGCGATCTCGCCGCCTCGGCGGAGCCGAGGCCATTCACACAGCGTGCTCGCGCAGCCAGTGCAGGACCCACTCGCCGAACTGGTCGTCGAGGACGCCGTCGAGCGCGTCTTCCTCCACCAGTCCCACGACGGTGATGGCGATGCCGTCGACGAGCCGCCCGTAGAGCAGGACCCGGGCGTCCTCCGGGTCGTCGCCGACCTTGAGGAGCAGGGAGGTGTCGTCGAGGCTGTCCCACCAGGCCAGCAGGTGGGCGCAGACCTCGGCGTGCGCGCCGGTGGGGACGTAGACCTCGACCTGCCGCGGCCCGAGGTCGGTGGCCGAGACCCCGACGCTGCCGATGGACAGCGCCGGGTACCGCGCCAGGTGGTCACGCGCCGAAGCGATCATGTCGGTCATGGTGTCCCACACGTGTGCCATCCCGGTGCGTTCGGCGCTGGTCCGCGTGGAACTGTACCTTGTCACACCCGCGCGAACGCCCGGTCGAGATCGGGCACTGAGGACACCAGCCGTCGGGTGTACTCCTCGCGGGGCGCCCGCAGGACCTCGTGGTGGGCGCCTTCCTCGACCACCTTCCCCTGCCACAGCACGACAACGCGGTGGGCGACGCTGTCGACCACGGCGAGGTCGTGGCTGATGAACAGGCAGGCGAATCCGAGGTCGCGCTGCAGGCCGGTCACCAGGTCGAGCACCGCCGCCTGCACCGACACGTCCAGCGCGCTGGTCGGCTCGTCGGCGATCACCAGCCGGGGTCCCAGCGCCAGCGCCCTGGCGATGCCGACCCGCTGCCGCTGGCCCCCGGACAGCTCCCGGGGCCTGCGGCGGGCGTAGGACGCGGGGAGCTTGACCGCGTCCAGCAGCTCGGCGACCCGGCGGCGGTACTCCTCGCCGCGAGCGACCTTGTGGACCCGCAAGGGTTCGCCGACGCAGTCCGCGACGGTCATCCGGGGGTTGAGCGAGCCGCCCGCGTCCTGGAACACGAAGCCGAGGTCGCGGCGAGCGGCCACGGGGTCGCCGCCGAACACCGAGACGGTGCCCGAGGCCGGGCGCAGCAGGCCCGCGGCCACCCGGCCGATGGTCGACTTGCCCGAGCCGGACTCGCCGACCAGCCCGAGCACCTCGCCGTGGCCGATCCGCAGGCCGACGTGGTCGACCGCGGTGAAGTCCTTGAACCGCACCACGATCTCGGCGAGCCGCAGGGCGTCCGTGGTCGACTCGGCGGAGTAGGACGCCGGGTCCCGGTGCCCCAGGCGGGGCACGGCGGCGAGCAGTTCCCGGGTGTACGTGTGCGACGGTCGCGCGAACAGGTCCCCCACCTCGGCCTGCTCGACCAGCTCGCCGCGCCGCATGACCGCGACCCGGTCCGCCAGGTCGGCAACCACGCCCATGTTGTGGGTGATCAGCAGGATCGCGGTGCCGAGCCGGTCGCGCAGGTCGCGCAGCAGAGCCAGGATCTCCGCCTGGACGGTCACGTCCAGCGCGGTGGTCGGCTCGTCGGCGATGATCAGCGACGGCTCGTTGGCCAGCGCCAGCGCGATCACGACCCGCTGCTTCTGCCCGCCGGAGAGCTGGTGCGGGTACTTCACCACGGAAGCGGCGGGCAGGCCCACCAGTTCCAGCAGGCGCACCGCTTCCGCACGGGCCTCGGCACGCGTTGCCTTCCGGTGCGCACGCAGGACCGCCGAGAGCTGCCAACCGATGGTGTGCACGGGATTCAGGGCGGTGGCCGGTTCCTGGAAGACCATCGCGATCCCGCGTCCGCGGACCTCGCGCAGCTCCTCCTCCCCCGCCCCGACCAGTTCCCGGTCCTTCAGCTTGGCCGAACCGCGCACCGCGGCCGTGGCGGGCAGCAGGCCCAGCACGGCCCGGGCGGTCACGGACTTGCCGGAGCCGGATTCCCCGACCAGCGCCAGGATCTCCCCTGGCGCGATCGAGAAGTCGACGCCGCGCACGGCGGGTGCCGGGCCGAAGGAGACCTCCAGCCCGCGCACCGCCAGCACCGGGTTCCGCTCAGTCGTAGACACGTTCGGCCTCCGCCCAGAGTCGGGCCACCAGGGCCGGGTCGTAGTCGGCCTGCTTGCCGGGTTCGTAGCGGACGTGCCGGAGCGCGCCGGAGTACGGGAAGGTCCGCTCGCGGGTGTGCAGGTCCCAGTCGACGGGGCCGCCGCGGTCCGCGCCGACGCTGATGCCGGTGAACGGGGCCAAGCCGATCATCTGCGGCACCGGACCGACCTCGCCGGTGCCGGAACCGGTGTCCAGTACCAGGTTCCACCGGAACTCCGGCAACGCCTCGGCCGTCAGGCGGACCTCGACCGGGCCGGTGCCCAGCGGTACGCCAGCGGTGCGGTGCACGACACCGTAAGCGTTGTAGCTGAGGTAGGCCGCGCCGTCTTCGACGTACACCACGTAGCCGCCGCCTTGGTCACCGTGCGCGAAGAGGACACCCCGGTCGCCCACGGTGCACTCCAGCGCCGCGATGGCCGTGAAGTCGCGGAACTGCACCAGTTGCGCCGACCGGTACCGCTCCAGCAGCGGCGTGCCCGGGTACAGGGTCACCGGCCGCTCGAGGCGTTCGTCGTCGGGCCTGCGCAGGTTGTTGGCGGGGCTGTAGTCGTTGAGCGGGAACACCGCGTTGTTCCACGCGGCCTTCTCCCACGCCGCGGCGAGTTCGGCCAACTTCTCCGGGTTGGCGGCGGCGACGTCCGTGGTCTCCGTCGGGTCCTCGGCGACGTGGTACAGCTCCCACTCGCTGTCGTCGTAAGGGGTTCCTGGGATATGCCGGGTGACGATCTTCCAGCCGTCCGCGTAGTAGCCGCGGTTGCCACCGGTTTCCGTGTACTGGCTGGTGTGCCTGCTATCCACAGTGGAGTCGTGCAGCAAGGAGGCCGCGCTCACACCGTCGACCTCCGCCGCCGCGAGGCCGTGCCGCTCCGGCAGGCGCGGCACGCCTGCCAGCTCCAGCAGGGTCGGGGTCACGTCGGTGACGTACACGTACTGGTGCCGCAACCCCGGTGCCAGACCGGCGGGCCAGTGCACGATGAACGGCGTGCGCACCCCGCCCGCGTAGGTGTCGAACTTGTACAGCCGGAACGGCGTGTTCGACGCCTGCGCCCAGCCGCGCGGGTAGTGGATGGTGGTCTGCGGGCCGCCGAGCAGGTCCAGTTCCCGCTCGACGTCGCGGTCCCACGAGCCCGGCACACCCGGCACGTGCACGAACTGGCTGAAGTAGCTGCGCGTGCCCGCCGGCCCGCCCTCGGCGGTGGCGCCGTTGTCGGAGGTGAACACGATGATGGTGTCGTCGAGTTCCCCGTGCCTGCGCAAGGTCTCGACCAGCCTGCCGACGCTCTGGTCCACATTGTCCAGCGCGGCGGCGTAGACCTCCATGTACCGGGCGAAGAGCTGCTTCTGCTCGTCCGACAGCTCATCCCACGGCGGCACGTCCCGCCCCGGCTCGCTGTTGCGCGGCGGCAGGAGCGTGCCCTCCGGGAACAGGCCCTCGGCGAGCTGCTTGGCGAAGCGCTGCTCGCGGATGGCGTCCCAGCCCGCGGCGTAGCGGCCCTTGTACCGCTGGAGGTCGGACTCCTTGGCACCCAACGGGCCGTGCATGGCGTGGTGGGCGAAGTAGAGGAAGAACGGCTTGTCCGGGTCGTTGGCGCGCAACGTGTCGATCATGCGCACGGCCCGGTCGGTGAGGTCGTCGGTGAGGTAGTAGCCCTCGGGGAAGTCGCCGTCGTACGGGCTGTTGTCCCAGACCAGCCGGTGCGGGTGGTGCAGGTTGGTCAAGCCCTCGAGGCTGCCGAAGTACCGGTCGAAGCCGCGCTGCAACGGCCAGGACGCGCGGTCGGCGGCGTCGTGGCTGGCCGCGTCGCGGGTCAGGTGCCACTTGCCGACGGCGAAGGTGGCGTACCCGGACGCGCGCAGCGACTCGGCCAGCGACGGCGCGTTGTCCGGCAACTGGAACGAGTACGCGGGGTAGCCGGGGTCGGAGTTGGCGGGGAACGCGAAGCCCGCGCGGTGCGGGTTGAGGCCGGTGAGCAGCGCCGCGCGGGACGGCGAGCACAGCGGGGTGGTGTGGTAGTTGGTCAGCCGCAGACCACCGGCGGCCAGCGCGTCCAGCGTCGGGGTGGCGATCTCGCCGCCGAACGGGCCGATGTCGGCGTACCCGAGGTCGTCGACCAGCACCACGACGATGTTCGGGCCCTTCGCGCGCCGCTCGGCGGGCCAGCCGGGGCGCGACTCGGCGAAGACCCGGCCGACCTTGCCGGTGAAGCCGTCGTAGCCCCGTGCGTTGTCTGGGAGAGTCATGCGTTTTGTCCTTCTCTATGCGCCGCGGGCGGCGTTCGCGGCTTGGGCGATCAACTGGAAGCCCAGCACGAGCACGGCCGTGACCACCAGGGGTCCGGCCGCGAAAAGCGGGTTGAGGTCCAAATAGCCCAGTGCGGTCTTGAGCACCGCGCCGAGCGACGGCTCCGGCGGGCTGACGCCGATGCCGAGCACGCTCATCGCGCCCTCGATGAACACCGCGACCGACATGGACAGTGCCAACTGGACCAGCACCGGCTCCAGCGAGTTCGGAAGCACGTGGGTGCGCAGCACGTGCGCCTTGCGCGCGCCGACGACCTCGGCGGCGGTGACGTACTGCGCCTCCCGCACCTTCAGCACGGCCGCGCGCAGCAGCCTGCCGAACACCGGGATCTCGATGAACACCACGACGACCATCACCGAGCTCGTGCCCGGCCCGATCACCGCGGCCAAGCCGATGGCCAGGATCAGCTGCGGGAACGCCAGCAGCACGTCGAACAGCCGCTGCACGGCCACGTCCAGGACGTTGTTGACCGTGGCCAGCGCGCCGACCGCGCACCCGATGAGCGCCCCGACGGGCACCGCCGTGAAGCTGATCAGCAAGTCGACGCGGATCCCGGCGAGCAGCCGGGCCAGCACGTCGCGGTTGAGGTCGTCGGTGCCCAGCAGGTGCGCGCCGGACGGGCCGAGCAGGTTCGCGTCGGGTAGTTGCGCGTACGGGTCCCACGGCACCAGCAGCGGCCCGACCAACCCGGCCAGCACCACGACGCCGACCAGGACCAGCCCGATCAGCCCCTTGCCCCGGGCGAACACCCGCGGCCGCGCGGGCACGGCCACCTCGACCGGCTCGACCGGGTCCTCCAGCACGGCGGTCACGCTTTGCCCCCCAACCGGACGCGCGGGTCCAGGTACGCGTGCACGACGTCGGTCAGCAGCTGGACCAGCACGAACACCGCGACCGACAGGATCAGCAGCACCTGCACCACCGGGTAGTCCCGGCGGGTGATGCCCTGCTCCACCAGCAGCCCGAGCCCGGGCCAGGAGAAGATCGACTCGACCAGCACCGCGCCGCCCAGCAGCGACCCGGTCTGCAACCCCAGCGTGGTCACCACGACCGGCAGCGCGCCGCGCAGCGCGTGCCGCACGACCACCTCCCGGCGCCGCACACCGGCGGCGGTCACGGTGGTGATGTAGTCCTGCCGCAGTTCCGCGCGCAGCGTCTCGGCGAGGAAGCCGGTCAGCACGCCCGCCACCGGCAGGGCCAGGCACACCGCGGGCAGCACCAGGTACTGCGCGGTGATGTCGAGCCGGTCGAACATGCCCTTGGGCGGCACGCCGCCGGTGGGCAGCACCCGGAACCACACGCCGCACACGATGATCAGGACCACGCCGGTGACGAAGGTCGGCAGCGCGACCGCCGCGGTGTGGAAGGCGGTGAGCGCGCGGTCCACCCAGCGGTTGCGGGTGGCCGCCCACAGCGGGCCGAGCAGCAGCGCGACCAGCACCGCGATCACCAGCGCGGCCAGGGTCAGGGTGAGGGTGTTGCCCAGGCCGGCCCCGACCAGGTCGGCGATGTCGCCGCCGATCAGGTAGGAGCGGCCGAGGTCGCCGGTGAACAGCCCGCCCAGCCAGTGCAGGTACTGGCTGACCACCGGCAGGTCGAGCCCGAGGTCGTGCCGGATGGCCGCCACGACCTCGGGGGGCGCGTCGGCACCTGCCAGCACCGCGGCCGCGTCGCCGGGGATCGCCCGGATGACCAGGAAGATCAGCACGGACGCGAGCCAGAGCACGATCAGCGCCGACGGCGCGCGGCGCAGCAGGTACCGGGTCACGCCAGGAACGCCTTGCTCAGGTCGAGTTCGCGCCTGCGGGTCCAGTCGACGCCCTGGAGGCCGTCGCGGACCACGACCTGCTCGAACACGACGCCGATCTCGGCGAGGAAGGTGCCGTCGAGCAGCTGGTTCGACAGCTCCTTGTAGGCCGCGGTGGCCGCGGCGCCGGTGGCGTCGGGCAGCTTCCACGCGTTGTCGGCCGCCGCGGTGTAGGCCGGGGAGCTGAAGTGCGAGGAGTTGCGCTTGGCGTTGAACGGGTACGCGCTGACCGTCAGCGTGGACGGGGTGAACTGGGCCCACGAGTGGTTGGTGACCCAGAGGCCGGGGAACTGGGCGCCGATGAGCTGCTTGATGAACTGCGTGGAGTCGACCGGCTCCAGCTTCACCGCGATGCCCACCTCGGCCAGGTTGTTCTGCACGATCTGGGCGATGTTGGCCTGCACGCCGTCGGTGCCGGGGTAGGCCAGCGGGACCTCGGGCAGCGCCGCGCCGTGCTCGGCGAGCAGCGACTTGGCCTTGGCCACGTCACGGCGGAAGCGGTTGTCCAGCTCCTGGTCGTAGGCGGGGCTGGTGCGCGGCCACGGCAGCGACACCGGGTAGCCCTTGCCCCGGTAGACCTCCTTGACGATCCGCTCCTTGTCCAGCGCGTAGGCGATGGCGTGGCGGACCTTCGGGTCGTCGAGGCCGGGGGCGGAGACGTTGATGCCGACGTACGCCTGCAACTCGGCGCCCTCCAGCGGGATCGCCTTGAGCCCGCCCGCGGCTTCCGCGGCCTCGGCGTCGCGGTAGCCGACGCCCCGGGCGAGCTGCACCTGGCCGGACTTCACCGCCGCCGCGAGGGACTGGGCGTCGGGGATGACCCGCACGTGCACGCCGTCGAGGTAGGGCTTGCCGCCCCAGTAGTCGTCGTTGCGGGAGAAGGTGAGGTCGGTGTTGGGCCGCCACGAGTCGAACTTGAACGCGCCGGTGCCGACGAACTTCTTGCCGGTGCCGATCTCGGCGGCGGTCTCCGAGTCGATGATCGGCACGGTGTCGAGCAGGTCGAGCAGGTTGCTCACCGGGTGCGCCAGCTTGAGCACCACCTTGTCCGGCGCCGGGGTCTCGATGGCGGTGATGGTCTTGGCCGTGCCCGCCAGCTGGCCGTTCCACTTCGGGTCGGCGTAGGAGGTGAGCGAGAACTTGACGTCGGCGGAGGTGAACTCGCGTCCACTGTGGAACTTCACGCCCTTGCGCAGGGTGATGTTCAGCGTGCTGCCGCCGTCGGCCTGCTCCCAGGCGGTGGCCAGCCGGGGCTTGGCCTCCAGCTTCTGCCGGTCGTAGCGGACCAGGCTGTCGTAGACCAGGCCGACGACGGTGGTGATGGAGACGTTGCTGTTGGTGAACAGGTTGGCGGGCACCAGGTCGAGGTTGACGCCGAGCTCGGCCACGCCGCCCGACTTCGGGGCCGCCGACGCGCCGGCGGGGGCGGTCTGGGCGTCCACGGCGGACTGGCAGGCAGCGGTGGTCAGCAGCAGCGCGGCCGCCGCGAGCGCCCGCAGAGTCGCGCGTCTGGGCAATACGTTCATCGGGTGGGGGCCTTTCGTGCGTGCTTGTCGTCTGTGGTGGAGACCTTGGCTGTTTCCAACAGGTCCAGGGGGTTGTCGAACAGCCGGTTGAGCAGTCCGGTGCAGGCCGCGGTGGCCTGCAGGGTGGCGCCGAAGCGGGTCACCGACACGATGTCGGCGCCCGGGAGGGTCGTCGTGGCCGAGTAGGCGCGCAGCAGGTCGGGCAGCCGCTCGGCCTGGTCGGTGATGGCCTGGCCGCCGAGCACCACGCGGTCGGGGTTGAACGCGTCGCGCAGCAGCCCGACGGCCCGGCCCAGCGCGGTGGCGCGGTCGGCGAGCAGCTGCTCGGCGCGCGGTTCGCCCGCGCGCGCCGCCTGCCGGACCAGCCGGATGTCGGGTTCGGCGACGACGCCGTCGCGCACCGCGCGCTCGGCGACGGTGCGGTCGGCGACCGTGGCCTCCAGGCAGCCGGTGGCCCCGCAGGGACATCGGGTGTCGCCGCCGATCGGCAGGTGCGCGACGCTGCCGCCACCGCCGGGGCCGCGGTGCAGCTTGCCGTCGACCGACAGCGCGACGCCGACGACCTCGCGGGCGTAGAAGTACAGCAGGCTCGACACCCGCGGCCCCCAGCCGAAGAGCAGTTCGGCGTTGGCCATGGCCGCGACGTGGCCGTCGAGGTGCACGGGGTGGCCGGTGGCCCGGCGCAGCAGGTCGGCGGCGGGTACCCGGTGCCAGCCGAGCCGGTCGTGGTCGAGCAGGCCGCGCTCGGCGTCGACCAGGCCGCCGGTGGCCAGGCCGATGCCCAGCACCCGGCGCCGCGACCAGCGCCGCAGGAACGCCCGCACCTTGCCCGCGATGTGCGCGAGCACGTCCTCGGCGCTGCCGGACGGGGTGGGGATCTCCTCGGAGTCGAGCAGCGTGCCGCGCAGGTCGGCCAGGCCGTAGGTGATGGTGCTCACCCCGATGTGCACGCCGCACGCCGCGTAGCGGGTGTCGTCGAGGTGGATCGGCACGCGCGGGCGGCCGATCGCGCCGACCGGCACCAGCTCGGGGAACTCGCGCAGCAGCCCCAGTTCGATGAGCACCGCGACCTGCCTGCTGACCGTGGGCATGCTCAGCGCGGTGTGCTCACCGATCGCCGCGCGCGAGAGCGGTCCCTCGCGGCGGATCGCGGCCAGCACGGCGGCGGCGTTGGTGGCGCGCACCCCGGGCCTGGCGGGTCGCATGTCGGTCACGGATGCCCTTTCTAGGCATAACTGTTTGCCCGCTTTTATTCGCGGGCGAGAAGAAGTCGGGGGCGGGCGCCCGGCACGGGGGCGGTGGGGTGGATCAACAACGGCGCACAGGGGAAGACTCCGTGTGTCCACACGGGATGTCAACGACGTCCGGGATATGGAATATCGAGGATCACTTAATTTCAGTGCTTGACGGAAGCTTGTTGGGCCGCGCGCGCCGTTCGTAGGTTCGGTGGTGCGGGGTCCCCCGCCTCTCGCCGCGGTCGCGGCGCCCCCACCTGGAAAGGACTGCTGCTGTGAGCACGCCTGTGGAGACCGGGGTCTCGGTCGTCAAGCTCGGTTCCAACATCGGCGCCCGCATCGATGGCGTCCGGCTCGGCGGTGACCTCTCGCCGGAGGCCGTGGCCGAGATCCGGGCCGCGCTGCTGGCCAACAAGGTGATCTTCTTCCGCGGCCAGGACCACCTCGACGACGACGGCCAGCTGGCCTTCGGCGGCCTGCTGGGCGAGGTGACCCTGGCGCACCCCACCGTGCGCGGGGTGCAGAACCCGAACATCCTGCCGATCGACTCGGAGTACGGCAAGGCCAACAGCTGGCACACCGACGTCACCTTCGTCGACCGGGTCCCGGCGGTCAGCATCCTGCGCGCGGTGCACCTGCCGCCGTACGGCGGCAACACCGTGTGGGCCAACACCGTCGCCGCCTACGAGTCGCTGCCGCTCTCGCTCAAGGCGCTCGTCGACGGGTTGTGGGCGGTGCACACCAACTCCTACGACTACGCGGCCAACATCGACGAGCTGCGCATCGGCGGCGTCGACGTCAAGACCGAGCAGTACCGCAAGGAGTTCCAGTCCGACCTCTACGAGACCGAGCACCCGGTGGTCCGCGTGCACCCGGAGACCGGTGAGCGCTCGCTGCTGCTCGGCCACTTCGTCAAGCGGCTCATCGGGGTGACCTCCACCGAGTCGCAGGCGCTGTTCCAGTTGCTGCAGCAGCGGGTGACCCGGTTGGAGAACACGGTGCGCTGGCAGTGGCAGCACGGCGACGTGGCGATCTGGGACAACCGCGCCACCCAGCACTACGCCATCGCCGACTACGACGACCAGGCGCGCCGCCTGCACCGGATCACCCTGGCCGGGGACGTGCCGGTGAGCATCGACGGCACGCCCAGCGTGGTGCGCACCGGCGACGCGTCGCACTACTCCGCCGCGCTGTAACACTTTCTCCCACCACCCGGCGCCGTTCCCGGCTTGGCGCCGCGGCCGCGGGGACTTCGAAGCCGCCGTCGGCGCGGGGAGGTTCGTCGAGGCAAGTCCGCGACCATCGAAGTCCTTTGTGGACTTCGATGGTCGCGGCGGCTCGGGCTACGGCGCGGGGTCGCCCGCGTCCCCGCCCTCGGCGGGGGTGGCCACCGACTCGGCCTCGCGCTGCGCGGCCCGCGAGCCGGGGCGCCTGCGCATCGGCCCCGGGGTGCGCGACGGGTCGCGGCCCTCGGCCAGCATCTCGTCGAGTTCCTCGCGGGTGACGCCGAGCAGGTGCGCGAGCTTGGGCAGCACGTACCCGCGCGGCTCGCGGCCCCACGACTCCCAGCGGTGGATGGTGCCCGGATGCAGGCGCAAATGCTCAGCGAGTTTCTCCTGGGACAGGCCCGCGGCCTTGCGCGCCTGCGCGAGCCGCTTCCGTCGCGTTTCCATGCGCCATCTCTCCCGCCGCTCGTCGCCCACCCGCGCCGCCGGGACCCGCCCTGGCCCGCCGCCGCGGTCCACACCGCCACACCGCCACCGGGCGTGCCGCGTCCGCCACGGTGCGGCGCGCCCGCGTCCATTTCTACCGCAGTTCTACTCTGGACCGGCCCGTCCGGAGCGACCGCGCGGTGAACGGCATGGCGATCTTCCTCAGATTAGCCTGTTCGGTGCGAGAATCGGGTGCCAACTCGGCTACCCCTCGGCGATCGATTGGTTCACCCGCGACCGGGAGCGGTTGGCGAGCGACCACTCCGGGTCGCCGCGGCGGGCCGTTCCCGCACCGTGGCGGGGCTGTCTCGGTTGGAACGGGCGGTCCCGGTGGTGCGTTCGGTCTAGTGGCGGCGGGCCGTCCGGGCGATCCGGGACACCGGGGCCCGGCGCGGTGGTGGGCGATCGCGACAGTCCTGTCCGGTATCCGCTTCACCCGTTCGGCCCTGGGGTCGATGGGGACCGGGAGCGGTGCTCGGGCGCGGATCAGCGTTCGTCGTCGGTGCCGGGCAGCTCCCAGCGCTGGCTCGCCACGTCCGCGTCGCACGGCTGGAGGCCGACGTAGCCCGGCACGTGCCAGAGGCACCACTCGCCCGCCCGCGCGTACGGCGCCTCGGCCGCCTGGACGAGGTAGGCCGCGTCGCCCAGTTCGACCACGTTCCACGCCTGCGCGCGGTCGGCGACGTCGCAGTCGACGAGGACCGCGTCGGCCGCGTCGTGCCCGAGGCACCAGTCGGGGCCCTGGGCGGCGAACCACACCTCGCCGTCGGTGGGCCTGCTCGCCCGCCACTGCTGGCGCCTGCCGTCGGCGCGGCAGTCGGCGACCGCGACCGGACCGAGCCGGGCGGGGCTGGTGAGGCACCCGTCGCCCGCGGCGGAGCGGATGGCGACGATGCCCGGCACCGGGCCGACGGGGACGGTGGCCGCGGCGGGCACGGCCCCGGCGACGGCGGCCATGGCGAGCAGCGGGGCGGACAGCGGGAGCGGCATGCGGGTCTCCTGGCCGGACAGTCCATAGAGGACGATGGGTGCGGCACCGGGATCGGTGCCGCACCCCAGGACATTGCCGTCGGCCGCACCGGATCGCGCGGGCCTGCCGCACATCCCACCCAATCGGGTGCCGTCCCGGGTTCAGCCGCGGCGGACGGCGTGGGTGAGCACCAGCAGTTCGCTGGGCCGCAGGGCGTCCGCGCGGTCCCACAGCCGGGCGGGCACGGCGTCGGCGAGGTGGAGGTGGCGGACCTCGGGGAAGCCGTGGGTCGCGGCCAGCGCGCCCGCTTCCTCCGGCGTCAGCGTCGTGCGCCAGGGTTCGCCGTTCTCCGCCGTGGCGGCGGCGACCGCGGTGGCGTAGGCGCGGCCCTCGTCGTCGCGGAGGTGGTCGGGCAGGACGTGGTCGAAGATCAGTTCGGTGCCGGGGGCGAGGCGGCCGAGGTCGGCGAGCGCGCGCTCGACCGCGTCGCGGGTGAGGTACATCGTGACGCCGAGCCAGCTCACGACCGCGGGCACACCGGGGTCGAAGCCCGCGTCGACGAGGCGGTCCAGCAGCGGGTCCGCCGCGAGGTCGACCGGCACGTACGTGGCGGCCCCACCGGGCACACCCGGGCGGGAGAGCTTCCACGCCTGGGTGGCCGGGTGGTCGACCTCGAACACGGCGGTCCCCTCGACGCCCCCGCGCAGGGCGAAGGTGTCGAGGCCCGCGCCGAGCACGACGTACTGGGCGGGTCGGGTCGCGGTGACGTGGTCCTCGGTGTAGCGGGCCCGCGCGAGCACTTGGACGCGGGCACCCGCGAGGACCGGGTGCGAGCCGTGCGCGCGGTGGTAGCCGATCAGCTCGTCGGCGCGGTCGCCGAGCAACCCGGCCGCCGCGGTGTCGCGGAAGATGACCGGTGGTTCGTCGACGACCAGGTGGGCCGCGCGCGCGGCGGCGGCGAACAAGGCGGAAGCGCTGGGTTGCTCTGATTCTTCAGGCGAGGAGTTCACCTGTGGAACATATCCCGCGTTCTCCTGATTATAGCACAAAAACAAAACTTCCGAAAGGGGCAGTGCATAACGATCAATCGCTCCAGGCGACCGGTAGCGCGCGCACGCCGCGCATGAGACCACCGGTCCGGTAGGGCACCTCGCGGTCGGCGACGGCGAGGCGCAGTGACGGGAACTCCTTGAACAGCGCGGGGAACGCGACCCGCAGCTCGACCCGGGCCAGCTGCTGACCGAGGCACTGGTGGATGCCGTGGCCGAAGGCCAGGTGCCCGCTGCCGCCGCGGCCGACGTCCAGGCTGTCGGCTTCGGTGAAGTGCGCGGAATCACGGTTCCCCGATTCCAGGGAAAGGGTGACGGAATCGCCCGCGCGAATCAGCTGACCGCCGAGTTCGACGTCGGTCAGCGCGGCGCGCACGGTCGTGGGGGCGATGGTCAGGTACCGCAGCAGCTCCTCCACGGCCCGGTCCGGGTCGTCGAGCAGGGCGGCGACCTGCCGGGGGTCGCGCAGCAGCGCGGCGGCGCCGAGGCCGAGCACGTTGGCGGTGGTGTCGATGCCCGCGCCGAGCAGCACGACCCCGATGTTGGTCAGCTCCTCGTCGGTCAGGTCGGACTCGGCCAGGCCGCTGAGCATGTCGTCGGTCGGGTTGGCGCGCTTCGCGGTGACCAGGACACCCAGGTACTCCTGGAGCGCGCGGAAGGCGTCGCCCCACGCCGCCATGTCCAACGACTCGCCGACTACGGTCGCGGCGTGCTGCTGGAAGTGCGCGCGCTCGTCATAGGGGACGCCGAGCAGCTCGCAGATCACCAGGGACGGGATGGGCAGGGCGAAGGCCTCGACCAGGTCGACGCCGGGACCGTGCGCGCGCATGGCGGCGAGCCGGTCGGCGGTTATCTCGGTTATTCGCTGGGTCAGCTGCCGCATCCGGCGGACGGTGAACTGGCCGACGAGGAGCTTGCGGTAGCGGGTGTGCTCGGGGGCGTCCATGTCGACGAACGCGCCGGGCGGGGCCGCGGGCGGGGTGCTGTCGGTGGGCACGCCCGGGAACGGGAAGTGCATCAGCTCGGTGCGGGAGCTGAACCGCGGGTCGGCCATGACGGCCCGGATCAGCTCGCGGTTGGTCACCAGCCAGCCGATGTGGCCGTCGTTGTAGGTCAGCCTGCTGAGCGGGTGCTCGGCGCGCAGCTCCGCCAGGCCCGCGGGCGGGTCGAACGGCCGCTCCGGTGACTGGCCGAAGGGCAGCGGGGCGGGCGCGGGCAACGAGGTGGTCATGTCCTCTCCCCCTGGATCGTTGACGTACTTCGAAAGCTACGTTGCGTTTCAGGATCTGTCAAGGCTGGAGCGGCGAGTTTTGGCTTATCAGAGCCGATTTGTGCCAATCATTGCAATGGTGTTGACGGTGAACGCAATCACCGTTGCGTTGTCGTGCCGGTGAACGCACACTGGTGCCCGCGAGAGTGGAGGACGGATGCCGGGTGGCAGGCTGACGGCGGCGGACCGGCGGGTGATCGCCGAGGGACTGGCCGCGGGGCTGGGGTACGCGGAGATCGCGCGCCGGTTGGACCGGCCGACGTCGACGGTGAGCCGGGAGGTCGCGCGCAACGGCGGCGGCGCCGACTACCGGGCGTCGGACGCGAGCGCGGCGGCGGGTGAGCGGGCCCGGCGGCGGCCACCGGGCACGGACCGGGTGGCGGTCTCGCCCACCGACCGGGGTTTCGCCGAGCGGTTGGCGGCACCGCTGGTGGAGATGGGCCTGCCCCGGATGGCCGCGCGGGTGCTGGTCGGCCTGGTGACCAGCACGGCGGGCGGGCTGACGGCGACGGAGTTGACGGCGCGGCTGGGCGTGAGCCCGGCGTCGGTGTCGAAGGCGGTGGCGTACCTGGAGCGGATCGGGCTGGTCACCCGGGAGCGCACCGCCCGGCGGGAGCGGTACCTGGTCGGCCCGGACATGTGGACCCGCACGTGGCTGGCCAGCGCCCGCTCCAACGCGGCCTGGGCCGACGCCGCGCACGAGGGCGCCCGGCTCTACGGCCCCGGCACCCCCGTCGGCGACCGGCTGGCCGAGATGGCGCACTTCCTGGAGCGGCTGAACAAGGACATGGACGGCGGCCCCGGCTCACCGACCGCCGACATGCTGACCGTCGTGGCGGCCGTGATGCACGCGGGCGGCCCGATCACCGCCGACGACCTGGCATCGGCACTGGGCTGGCCCCCGGACCGCGCGACCCTGGCCCTGGCCGACGCGTCGCGGTTCCCCATGTTCACCGATCCCGTTGCCCTGCACCGGGATCCATCGGGCCGGTACACCGCGGTGGCCCGGTCGGACCGGTTGACCGGGGCTCAGCTCTCCGCGTTGAAGGTGAGGGCCAACTCGTCCGCGCAGGCCTGACGGACCAGTGCCCGGAGTTCGGGCTTGGCAGGCCCCCAACCGCGGCTCCACGCGTCGTCACCGCCGAAGAGCCGCGCCATC
Source organism: Actinokineospora auranticolor (assembly GCF_041897805.1). Lineage (GTDB taxonomy): Bacteria > Actinomycetota > Actinomycetes > Mycobacteriales > Pseudonocardiaceae > Actinokineospora > Actinokineospora auranticolor. The sequence continues at coordinate 2,183,415 of NZ_CP154825.1, read as the reverse complement.
GGGAGTTCCCGGACGAGGTCGTCCGCGTGCCAGTGGTCGCGGACGAGCCGGCTGACGTAGCGCAGCACCCACCCCTCATCCAGCTCCCCCGCCTGGTAGCGCTGCGCGACCCCGACGAAGACGACGTGCACCGACGCGACCACGCTGTCCGGAATGGACAGACCGCAGTCGGCCAGCGCGGCGGGGAGCAGGTCGTGGATCGCACCGGCCTCACCAACCCCCAACCCCGCCAGCTCCCGCAACGCCTGCCCGTCAAACCCCTCGACCAACCAGTGCGCGGCGGCACCGGGGATGACCTCGGGCGCCACGGCCCCCATTCCCACCCACCCCGCGACCTCGGTGGGCAGCGGGACGAACTCCCGTTCGCGCACGACCACTCACTCCCCCACACCGCGCGGATAGTCCAGCGCGAGTTCCTCGGCGCACGCCTCGCGCACCGCCGCGGCCAACTCGGCCTCGGTCGGTTCCCAGGCCTCGCCCCAATAGCCGTAGGTGTACTCGTCGAGTCGCGACATGGGCAGGCCGCGGAGTGGGTGGCCCGGATCCCCGCAGAAGTCGGTCACCGGGACGACCTGGCTCAGCACCGCGGCAACGCTGAACTCCCCCGCCTGGAAAGCCCGCGCGATGCGGACGAAGTCCAGGTGCGCGGCCTCGGTCACCGACTCCGGAATGGACACACCGCAGTCGGCCAGGGCAGCGGGGAGCACCTCGCGGATGTCGTGGAGGTCGCGGGTGCCCAACCCCGCCAAGGTCCGCAGCGCCTCGCCGTCGTAGCCGTCGACGAGCCAGTGCGCGGCCGTCATCGGCAAGGTCTCGGTGCTCAGCAGCTCAAGCCGAACCCACGCGGCGACCTCTTGCGGACTCGGCACTCCCATACCGGCGATGATGCCCCAGCCCGCACGGCCGGGACACTCGAATTACCGCCTCCCCCAGCGGCGGCGGAACGCGGCGAACCACCCTGGCGCGCCACGGGCGGGCGCGGGCTCGTCCACGTCGACCGATTCCTCGGTATCGACCGGCCCCTCGGCGTCGACCGGCTCCCAGGTGTAGGCGAGTTCCTCCGCGCACGCCGTCCGCACCAGGTCGGCCTTGTACTCCTCGGTCGGTTCCCACACCGCGTGCCAGAGCAGGCTGTCGTGGTGGATGGCGGTCATGAGCAGGTCCCCGCCCTCGTAGGTGGCCCAGTTGGCTTCACGGACCCCGCCCACCACCTCGGCCACCGTCAGCTCCCCGCGCTGGAACGCGATCGCGATCCGCAGGTACTCCACGTGCAGCGCCTCGTCGTCGGAGTCCGGAACGGACACTCCGCACTCGGCGAGCGCGTCGGTGAGCACCTCGCCGATCTCGTAGAAGTCGTGCGCGCCGAGCCCGGCCAGTGCGCGCAGGGCTTCCCCGTCGTGGCCGTCGACCAGCCAGTGGGCAGCCGCCATCGGAATCGACTCAGACCGGATCATGCGGAGCCGGAGCCACGCAGCGACCTGGAGCGGGGTAGGCACGGACATACCGGGATATGGTGCTCGACCCGTCCACTCACGACAAGCGGTTACCGCTGGAGGAGGGTGGTCCAGGCGGTGACGGTGGGGGTTTCGGCCAGGTCGGCGAAGGCGAGTTCGGTGCCGTGGTCGCGCCAGGTCTCGATCAGGGTCATGACGCGGATCGAGTCGAGGCCGTGGTCGAGGAGGTTGTCGTCGTCGGCGATCTCGCTCGCCGGGATCTCCAGCAGCTCCGCGATCTGGGCGCGGACCTGGTCCGTTGTGGTCACTTGCGGCCTCCGGTGAGCTGTTCGATCAAGCGGGTCGTGGTGACGGTGGTGCCGCACCGGGTGGCGGCGTAGCGCAGGGCCATGGCGTGGTCCTCGGCGGAGAAGTCGGCGACCGCGTCGGCGACCAGGAACGCCTGCACGTCCCGCATGAACGCGTCCGCGGTGGTCATCAGGCAGCCGATGTGGGCGTAGATGCCGGTGACGATCAGCTGGTCGCGTCGGTGTTCCGCCATCACGTCCGCCAGTTCCGTGCGGTGGAAGGCGTTGTAGCGCCACTTCGTCATCAGGATGTCGCTGCCGCCCGGGGCCAGGCCCGCGACGATCTCGGCGTCCGCCGGGTCCTGGCCGATGCCGTTGCCCCACATGTCCAGTTGCAGCCCGCGCTCGTCCGGTCGCTGCCCGCCGGGCTGCGCGGAGAACACCACCGGCACCCCCAGCATCCGGCACACCTCGCGCAGGGCGGCGATGTTGAGCACCAGGTCCACGACCGGGGACGCCGTGGTGTCGAAGGCGCGGAGGAAGTGGTTCTGCATGTCGTGCACCAGCAGCACCGCGCGGTCGGGGTCGGGCACCCACTCGACCCGGTTCTTCGGCAGCTCGGATTCCGCGGGCATCGGGTACGGCGCGATCGTCGGCAGCCCCATGGCTCAGCCTTTCCGCTCAGCTGCTAAGCGCGCGGTGAAGGCCGCGCGCAGGTCCCGGCGGCTGGTTTTGCCGACGCCGGTGTGGGGGAACTCGGGCACGAACTCCACCCGGTCGGGGATCTTGTACGCGGCCAGGCCGCGCCCGCGCAGGAAAGCGCGCAGCTGCGGGCCGGTCGGGGGTTGGTCGCCGACCGTCACGACGAAGGCGCACGTCCGCTCCCCCAGGAACGCGTCCGGCACGGCGACCACGGCCGCGTCGTGCACGCCCGGGTGCGCGAGGAGGTGGTTCTCCACCTCCTCGGCGGCCACCTTCTCCCCGCCCCGGTTGATCTGGTCCTTCGCGCGCCCCTCGACCACGACGTGCCCGGACGGCAGCAGCCGCACGAGGTCACCGGTGCGGTAGAAGCCATCGGGGGTGAACGCCTGCGCGTTGTGCTCCTCCGCGCGGTAGTACCCGCGGATCGTGTACGGTCCGCGCGTCAGCAGGTGCCCGATCTCGCCCTCGGGCACGGGGTTGTCGTCGGCGTCGACCACGAGCAGTTCGTCGTCCGGGGAGATCGGCCGCCCCTGGGAGATCGCGACCGTGTCCTCGTCGTCGTCGAACCGGGTGTAGTTGACCAGTCCCTCGGCCATCCCGAACACCTGCTGCAACCCGCAGCCCAACTCGGGCCGCACCCGCCGAGCCGACTCCTCGGCGAACTTCGCGCCGCCGACCTGGAGCAACCGCAGGCTCGACAGGTCCTCCGACCGCTTGGGCGCGGAATCCAGCCACACCAACGCGATCGGCGGCACGACGCCGGTGATCGTCACGCCCTCCCGCTCGATCAGCGGGAACACCACATCCGGGCTGGGCGCGGGCGCGAGCACGATCCGGGCCCCGGCGTGGAAGGCGCCCAGGATGCCCGCCGAGCTCATCGGGAAGTTGTGCGCGACGGGCAGCGCCACCAGGTAGACCGAGTCCGGGCCGAGGCCGCAGATGTCCGCGCTCTCCCGGACGCTGTAGAGGTAGTCGTCGTGCGTCCGGGGGATCAGCTTCGGCACACCCGTGCTGCCGCCGGACAACTGCAAGAACGCCAACCCACCCGGGTCGACCTCGGGGAACTCGCCTGGAGGTGCGGCGGGTACGTCCTCCAGCGAGGTGTGCGCGCCGGGGTCGCCCAGCACGAACACTTCCCGCACAGTCGGTGCCGCGGCACGGACCTCGTCGGCGAGCACGCGGTAGTCGAACCCGGCCGCCTTGTCCGCGATGACGTACGCGACGGCCGCAGAGTGCCGGCAGAAGTAGGAAACCTCGGCGAACCGGTGCGGCGGCAACGCGAACACCGGTACCGCACCCGCGCGGAACAGTCCGAACACGACGGACACGAACTCCGCCACATTCGGCAGCTGCACGACGACCCGTTCCCCTGGCGCGATGCCGCGATCGCGAAACCCTTGTGCCATGAGGGAAGCGCGCTCGTCCAACTCCCGGTACGTCCACCGGTGCCGGTCATCCACCACCGCGACGGAGTCCGCGTACCGGGCCGCGCGGTCGGCCAGGAACGAGCCGAAGGTCTCGCCGGTCCAGTACCCGAGTTCCCGGTAGCGGCGGGCGAACTCCTCGGGGAACGGCACGCTCACGCCGACTCCTCCACGCCCAGCGCGTCGAGGAAGGTGCGCAGCTTGGCGCCGGTCTCGGCCAGTTCCTCGTCCGGGTCGGAGCCGGGGACCAGGCCCGCGCCCGCGAACAGCCGCAGCGTGGCGCCGCGGGCCTCGCCGCAGCGCAGGGCGATGATCCACTCGCCGTCGCCGGTCGCGTCGGACCAGCCGACCACACCGGTGTAGAAGCCGCGGTCGAAGGGCTCCAGCGCGCCGATGACCCGCCGCGCGTCCGCCGTCGGCGTGCCGCACACGGCCGGGGTCGGGTGCAGCGCGGCGGCCAGGTCAAGCGCGGACGTGTCCGGGTCGGCCAACACGCCGGAAACCCGGGTCGACAGGTGCCACATCGTGCGCGTGGGCAGCAGTTCCGGCTCGTCGGGCACGGTCAGCTCGCGGCAGAACGGGGCCAGCGCGTCGGCGACGGCGGCCACCACGACCCGGTGCTCGCGCCGGTCCTTGGCAGAGCCCAGCAGCGCCGTGGCGTTGCGGCCGTCGTGCACGGGGTCGTCGGAGCGCGGCCGCGAACCGGCCAGCGGGTTGGACAGCACGAGCCGACCGGAGCGGCGGACCAGCAGTTCGGGGCTGGTGCCCAGGAGCGTGCGGTCGCCGAGGTCGACGGCGAAGGTGTGCCCGCGCGGGTCGCGCGCGGCCAGCGCGCGGACCAGGTCGCGGACCGCGATCGGCTCGGCGGCCACCAGGTCGAGCCTGCGGGCGAGCACGACCTTGCGCAGGTCCCCGGAATCGAACAGCTCCAACGCCCGCCGCACGCCGGCGCGGTAGGCCTCGGCGTCGGTGTGCTGGGCCAGCCAGCGCGCCGCCACGGCCGGGCGCGGGCGCGGCACGGCCGGTAGCGGCCCGCCGCGGCGCACGGTCTCGGGCACCACGAGCCTGCTCGGCGCGGCCGGGTCGAACGGCACGGCGCCGACGACGATCTCGGCCTCGCTGTCGCACAGCGCCGCGGGCACCTCGGCGGGCGAGGTGAGCACGGCGCGCTCCCCCTCGGCGAGCAGCACCCCGGCCGGTGAGGTGAACAGGAACGCGCCCTCGCGGTAGTCGGCGGGCAGGTCGGCCGACGGGGCCTCGGCGGGGAGTGCTCCCAGGACAGGCACAGGCTGCTCCGTTCGTTCCGGGTCTCGGGGCGGGATTCGGGCGGCGATCGGCGGCGGTCAGCCGACCAGGGTGGCGCCGCCGTCGACGTACAGGTTCTGCATGGTGATGTGCCGCGCCTGGTCGGAGGCGAGGAACAGCACCGCGTCGGCGATGTCGGCGGCGTCGGCGACGCGGCCGAGCGGGATGCCCACCCGGTAGCTCTCCGGGGAGCCCTCGATGACCCGGCGCGCGCCCTCGCCGGTCCACAGCGCGCGCTGCATGGCGGTGTCGGTGGAGCCCGGGGAGACGACGTTGCAGCGGATGCCGTGCTCGGCCAGTTCCAGGCCGAGGCAGCGGGTGAACATGGTGGCGGCGGCCTTGGAGGCGGCGTAGGCGGCCATCTCCACGCGCGGCACGCCGACCGCGTTGGAGCCCACGGTGACGATCACGCCCGCGGCCCGGGGGACCATGCGGCGGGCCACGGCACGGGAGGTGAAGAAGACACCGTCGGAGTTGACGGCGAAGGTGGACAACCAGTCCTCGTTGGTGGACTTCACGACCGCACCCGGGCGCAGGACGCCCGCGACGTTGACCAGGACGTCGATCGGTCCCAGTTCGTCCTCGACCCGTTCGACGACCTGGTCGACGGCGGCGGAGTAGGAGACGTCGGCCGGGAAGGCGCTGACCTGCCTGCGCTGGGCCCGGTGCTCGGCGGCCACGGCCTCGACCCGGACCTGGTCGAGGTCGACGGCGGCGACCGCGGCGCCCTCCCCCGCGAGCGCGGCGACCACGGCGGCGCCGATGCCCTGCCCCGCCCCGGTCACCAGGGCGACCCTGCCGGCAAACCTGGCCATCCGGATGCTCCCCGACGGCTGACTCCCACGCGCGGTGGTACGCGGACGAAACCCCGTGCCGCTCTTGCGAGCGTCATTTAGGTTAGCCTAACTTACCTTTTTCGGGCGCGGGTGTGTCATTCGTCCCCTTCCCATTCCGCCCGTGATCGGTTAAGCGTCCTAGGTGGACACCGGCTGATCGGCGCGGTTGACGACCCGGGCGAGCGGGACCACCATGGGCGTCCCGGTTTCCGGGTCCGGCACGATCCGGCAGCGCAGGCCGAACACGTCCTCGACCAGCTCGGCGGTGACGATGTCCCCCGGGTGGCCCTGCGCGGCGATCACGCCACCCGGCCGCAGCGCGATCATGTGCGTGGCGTAGCGGCAGGCCTGGTTGAGGTCGTGCAACACCGCCACGAGGGTGTACCCGTCGCGCTCGTGCAGCTCCGCGCACAGGTCCAGCACCTCGACCTGGTGGGCGATGTCGAGGAACGTCGTCGGCTCGTCGAGCAGCAGCAGCTCGGTGCGCTGGGCCAGCACCATGGCCAGCCACACCCGCTGCCGCTGGCCGCCGGAGAGCTCGTCGACCAGCCTGCCCGCCAGGTCCGCGACCCCGGTGCGGCCCATGACCTCGGTGACCACGGCCTCGTCGTCGGCCGACCACTGGCGCAGCAGGCCCTGGTGCGGGTACCGGCCGCGGGCGACGAGGTCGCCGACGGTGATCCCGCTGGGCGCGATGGAGGTCTGCGGCAGCAGCCCGAGCCTGCGCGCGACCTCCTTGGAGCGGTAGGAGGCGATGACCCCGCCGTCGAGGTAGACGGCGCCCTTGGTCGGGCGCAGCACCCGGGCGAACGCCTTGAGCAGCGTGGACTTCCCGCACGCGTTGGGGCCGACGATCACGGTGAACGAGCCGTCCGGGACGGCCACACCGAGGTCTTCGGCGACGACGCGGTTGTCGTAGGCGAGGGTCAGGTCCTCGGCGCGCAGGCGGCTCACAGGCCGACCTCCGCGTAGATCTCGTCCACGGCGTCGAAGTACAGCTCGTCGTCCGGTAGCGAGTCGGCGGCCTCGATCTTGGGGTCGATGAGCGCGGCGACCTCGCGGTAGCGCTTCTCCCAGCGCTCCGCGTCGAGGCGCCAGTAGCCGATGGTGTCGTAGCGGTCGGCGGTGTGGCCGAGGGTGAAGCGGAAGTGGCGGCGGATGTCGCGGGTGGCCGAGGCCTCGCCCGCGACCCAGGTGTAGCCGGGCCCTTCCGGGAGGGTGCGGTCGACGACCAAGCGGCGCAACGCGTCACCTGCCTCACGCGCGTCCGCGTACACCCATTCGTAGGTCACGTCACCCTGGGTGGCGAGTTGTTCCTGACGCTCATCGGGATTGTCCACAACGCACACCACGTGCGCCCGCGCGCCCGCCGGGAGTTCCTCGACGATCCGGCCGATCGCGGGCAGCGCGGTCGCGTCGCCCGCGAGCAGTCGCCAGGGGACGTCCGGCGCGGCGATGTACTTGCCCGCCGGGGAACCGCTGATGGTGATCTCGTCGCCGGGGCGCGCGGCTCGCGCCCACGGCGCGGCCACGCCGCCTTCGTGCAGGACGAAGTCGATATCGATCTCCGCGCGCACCGGGTCGCGGCGGCGGATCGTGTAGTTTCGGGTCACGTCCGGACCGAACACCACCCGGCAGGACTCATCGGGCAGACCGCTGCCGGAGTAGTCGCGCAGCGCTTCGCCGCCCAGGGTCACCCGCAGCATGAGCGGGGTGACCGCGGCGGTGCGCAGGACTGTCGCGCGGTATGCGGTCATGGTTGCCGTGCCTCTCTTGTGATGGCAGACGCGTTGTCAAAATAGGATAGCCTCACCTAACCTTCGCGTCATGTTCGCCCGACTGGGCGAAGCAAGAATTCACTTGGAGTAGCCACATGAGAGCGACAGCCCACCCGGTCGGCAGGCTCGCCGCGCTCGCCACGGCGGCGGTGCTCGCCTTCGGCGCCGCCGCGTGCGGGTCGTCCGGCGACGCCGCGTCGACCCCCGGCGGCCAGTCCGGCGCGCCCGCGGCGGCGCCCGCCAAGCGGACGGTGCAGACGCCGAAGGGGCCGGTCGAGGTCCCCGGTGAGCCCAAGAAGATCGTCGCGATCGACTTCCAGATCCCGTACATCCTGCTCGACCTCAAGGCGAACCTCGCGGGCGCGATCGACCTGACCGCGGCCAAGGACGGCGAGCCGTTCAAGCAGCTGACGATCATCGGCAACGACGCCGGTGAGGTCAACTACGACAAGATCGCCGAACTGGACCCGGACCTGATCCTGGCCGGGGACTACCAGGAGGCGGAGTACGCCAAGCTCAAGGACCGGTACCCGACCGTGCTGATCCCGGCCGTCGGCGACCAGCCGGGCTGGAAGCCGCAGGTCAAGGCCGTGGCCGAGGCGATCGGCAAGGCCGACCAGGTCGCCGAGCTGGAGCAGAAGTACCAGGCGCGGGTGACCGAGCTCAAGGACAAGCACAAGGACAAGATCGCCGGCAAGAAGTGGGCCACGCTGGGCACCTACGACGGCTCCGGCTGGTACCTCTACGACAAGGTCGGCGGCCCGTCCACCGCCCTGGCCGACCTGGGCATCACCTTCGACGAGGCCACCACGAAGGTCGCCGACGGCAACGTGGCGCAGTTCTCGATCGAGCAGCTCAACCAGCTCAACGGCGCCGACGTGCTGCTCTTCGACGACCTCGGCCCGCCGGTCACCGCCCCGGGCGCGGGCGACAAGCTCAAGCAGAACCCGCTCTACACCTCGCTCAACGCCGTCAAGGCGGGCAAGGTCTACGACGGCGAGTACAACATCATCGACTACGGCGACGCCACGCGCGTGCTGGACAAGCTGGACGAGGTCCTCGGCAAGATCTGACCTCCCGCGCTCGCGGTGGGGCGGCCCTTCGGGGCCGCCCCATTTTTTGTGCCCCGGCCCACCTTGGTCCCGGACCGCACCCCGGCTAACATGGGGTACAAATGATTAGCACACCAAGTATCGAAGAGGACCCCCTGGCGCTGGAGCGGCAGGTCTGCTTCGCGCTCTCCATCGCGTCCCGGTCGGTGATCGGGATCTACCGGCCGCTGCTGGAGCCGATGGGGCTGACGCACCCGCAGTACCTGGTGATGCTCGCGCTGTGGGGCCGGACCCCGCTGTCGGTGAAGGAGTTGAGCGCGATGCTGGTGCTCGACCCCGGCACCCTCTCCCCCTTGCTCAAGCGCCTGGAGTCCATCGGCTACCTCCGGCGCGCCCGGTCGGAGGCGGACGAACGCCAGTTGGCCGTCACCCTGACCCCCGAGGGCGCCGCGCTGCGCGAGCAGGCCTTGCAGATCCCGCCCGCCGTGGTCGCCAAACTGGGCATGGACCTAGACGAACTCCGCCGCCTCCACGAGTCGCTGACCCGGGTGATCGCCGCCGCGGACCAGAAGAAGGGACAGCCGTGACCAAGCCACCCCTCCACCTCCGCGCCTGGTACCTCTTGGGCGGCCGCGTCCCCATGTCCTACCACGCCTGGGTCCTAGCCGACGCCGCCCGCCCGTCTTGGCTGGCCTGGTTCGCCCTACGCACCCTCCTCCGCATGGTCCTCCTGACCACCGCGATCACCCTGGGCCTACTCCTGGGCTTGGACGCCCCCGTGGGCCTAGCCCTGGCCTGCGGCGCCCTGGGCTTGGTCGTCGGCGTGTACTTCATGCTGTCGTACGCAATCGAGAGCACCGAGTACCGAATGACCCGCTACGGCCACCCCCACGGCGCGGCGGCGGAGGCGCGAAAAGCCCGCACAGCCGACCGCGACCGCCTACGCCAAGAACGCTACGACAACGCCTGGCGCACGACCGAGTAGTCCACTAGGGACGGTCACCGACACGGCTCCTCCCAGGCACCATCCCACCCCCGGCTACCCCCGGCAAGTCGTCCACAGGCTTGATCATCTCCACCAGGTTTTGTCGGCCCTCGCCGCTAGAATGGATAGTGGGGGCCGGAGGCGTCGGGTTGATCATCGCCGGATCGCGACGGCGAGCGGGGCGGCCGATCGGGATGCCGCTGGTCGCCCGTCGAGCAGTCCACAGAGGGTTATTCAGCGGCGGAGAAGTAGAGGCCGATGACCGCGGAACTGGTGTCGGCGAAGGTGTCGATGGGGCGCCGGTGGTCGGTGTGGGGAACGCGCCGGGTTTCGTGTTGGGCGACGGCGCGTTCGACCACGACACGGGTGCAGTCGTGGTGCCGGTTGAACTCCCGTTCCCGGTCGGGTCGCTCCCGGTCTCCGGGTCTTCTGATAGGGGTCAGGACTCCGCCGCCGACGCAGCCCTCGTCGCCAAGCCAGGCGCCGGCATCCCGACCCTCGAGAACGTGCGAGACCTCCAGGCCGACGATGTCGTTCCGAGGTCACGGCACCGGATCCGACACCCACCTCACACACCCGCCCAGCAACAGTGGGGCCACCGCCGCGATCACCCGGCCGACCGTCGACCACGACACCACGAACGCATCCACCCACTCCGCCTGAACCCGATTCCGACGCGAATACGCCACCGCGACCACCACGGAGCGACACACGCCGAGAACCGGCGACCATCTTCGGTCACCTCACCGATCAAGGCACATAGTTCCTCGACACGGCCTCGACCGAGACCGGCGCCAGGACACACAGACGCGGCCCGTTGTCGAGAATGATGCGTGGTGGCTGGATTCTCGCAAACGGGCCGCCGTCTCGCGCTTCGGGGTGATCATTGCTGGGCGTGAACAAGCCTCCCAGGCTTGATCATCTTCGCCGCGAATTGTCGGTGGCCACCGGTAGAATGAATATCGGGGGCCGGAGGCATATCAAGATCATCGCCACGACTCGTCGAGCCCACCGCCCGAGGGACTCAGAGCGGAGAGAAGCGCGCTGTCCCGCAAGCGGCATCCCCACGAGGTCTCACGCACGGCTCAACCGATCAACCCGCGACCGGCTCCGACGGCGTCAGCGACCTGGGTCGCGATCGTCGTCCCGCGGCCGACTGGACCGCAAGGCGAGTTGCTCCCGTTGCCAGGCAGGGCGTTGAGCTTCGCCGGGCGCACGTCGGCGAAGCGGCTGCCATCGGTAGCGCGGTCGAACCGGTTTCGGTTGCCCGCGAACCCGGTCGCACGCGGCGGCGGAACGAACAGCGGAGGCCCACGCGCGCGGTGCGGGCGTGGGCCTCCGTCGGTTCCTGTGCGCGGTGGCGGTTACTCCTCGCCCGCGAAGTCTTCCTCGCCGCCGCCACCGTCGTCGCCGTCGAACATCTCGCCGAGGATCATGCCGCCGACGACGCCCGCCGCGACGCCGCCGATCACGCCGCCCATGCCGGGGCCGCGTCGCTGGCCGTGCTGACCGTATCCGGGCTGACCGTAGCCCTGCTGCCCGTAGCCGGGTTGTCCGTAGCCGGGTTGTCCGTACCCGGGCTGGCCGTAGCCGTGCTGCGGCTGGCCGTACCCGGGCTGGCCCCCGAACGCCGCGTTCGGCGCGCCGCCGCCGAAGGCGGGGTTGGCGGCGCCGCGTTCGACGACCTGCTCCAACCACTGGCCGATGAGCGGGGTCCAGTCGGTGGACTCGGCTTCCTGGTGGGGCATGGCGAAGCGACCGAAGACGTCACCGCCGCCGCCGAAGAAGCCGCCCCGGCGGTCGGCCTCGAGCACCACGTGCAGCTCGGTCGGCGTCGCCACGAAGGTGAGCTCCACCTGGTTGATCCGGCCCGCGACCTGCGGCGGCGCGTAGAACTCGAGCTCCTGGTAGCAGCCGAGCTGCTGCGGTACGCCCTGGATCCGCCCCGCCTCGACGTCGGCCTTGGCGAAGCGGAAACCGAGCTGCCCGAACGCGTCGAGCACCTTGTCCTGGGACGGCAGCGGGTGCACCTCGACCGGGTCTAGGTCGCCCTTGTCCGGCGCGCCCGCGATGACCAGCTCGGTGCGCAGACCGACGCTCATCCCCGGCAGGTGGCTGCCACCGACCGCGGTGATCGGCGTCTCCCACGGCAGCGGGAACTGGAACGGCACGTCGACGTTCTGGTTGGCCCGCACCGGAACCCGGTCCTGCACGACGACCCGCACGAGTTCACCGTTGCCGACCACCTCGTTGCCGCCGCGCTCCACCTCGACCCGGGTGACCAGCGACAACACGATCTGCCCGATCTCGACGTCGGCGCTCCCACCCTGGATGCGCACCCGCCCGGTGACCAGTTGCCCCGCCACCGCGTGCGGCGAGTCCAACACCGTGTCGACCGACGGACCACCGACTCCGAAAGCGGAGAGCATCCGTTTGAACATGAGGCCAAGTCCTCCTGATGAGCCACGAAAAGGGCAAATCCGACACTAGCACAACCGGACGATCACCCTCCGCGACCGTTTCCCGCGTGTCCGCGCCCGGTCCAGCGATGACACCCACCACAGCCCCTGTGAACGCGCGGTTCGCGATGCGGCCGGACTCCGTGCGGTGCGGACGATCCCCGTGGTCACCCGGCCACCCACGCGACATCAACAAGATCAACACTACCGGAGTCCGGGCGGGCGAGGTGCGCGACAGCGGGGAGACCGGACCGGTGGACGCGCCCCGACATCCGTTCCAGCCATTGTCCATTTCTCCGAATCAGCAAGTATTTCACCAGAATCGCCAGTGCGCGGTGAGCCGCGCGCCATCTCGGCCGTTCGTGTGGCGGTACGTCACAACATGATCGCGACCAGAGTGCCGCCACCGACGTGACCATGCAGGAGCAGCCTCCGAACTCACCGAACAAAATCCACCGAACCCGCCGAACCGGATGCGGCGGGCACGGGCGCCAGGCTAACCGTGTTCTCGGCGTTCAAACGCGAGTTCGCCGCGACAAGCTTGTTCACCGCGGTCGTGGCCGCGGTCTCGTCCCTCGGCGGTATATACGGCCAGGTATTCGCGATCGGCCCATGGGGCCTGGTGCTGGCACTCGGAACGATCCTCGTGCTCACCACCGCTTCGGCCGTCCGACGCGGTATGCGGAGCAACCAGATAACCAAGACCCAAGTGGCGTTCACCGCGGCCCTCCTGGTGGCCACGGTCCTGATCTTGCCGATCGCGGCGATCGCGCTCTTCACCTAGAAGGCGACCGAATCGTCCGCGGTGGCACCAATTCCCCCTTTGGTCAGCGAGTCGCCTGGACAAGTTCCCCCTTCCCGTTCGGCCGACCCGACGACACCCGGAGTGTCGAACCCGCCTGCCATATCCGGCACCCAGCCGGTCACGGTCGAGCAGACGACACCGTATTCACCGCCTGTTTCCGTTGTCCAGCCCGCCCCGGCCGGGCAGGCGGCACCGCATTCCACGGTCATGTCCGAGATTCCACCGCCAGCCCCCCGCGCCGCACCCGTACTTGCGGGCGACACCGGATACCCCAGGCGGGTGCAGCAGGCATGCCACACTCGCCGGTTCCGCGAACGGCGATTCCCGCGCCGCGGGAAAGGACCTCTGAGTGGTGTCCGAGTTGTTGGCCGCTCCGGAAACGGGAACAAGGACCACTTCTACGCGACAAGCAGGCTCCTCGACCGGTCGGTACCCGGTCGAGGAGCGCGGTCCGATCACCGCGGGCGCAACGCGTCTCCCAGGACCGCGCCCAGTGTGGGAGTCATCCGGGGAGACAGCACTTGGGCGTGTCGGCAGTCGAACGGGACGGCGGTGACGGTGCCCGTGGCGAAGTCGCGCCATTCGTCCGAGGCAGGGGTGTGGGTCAGTTCGAAGCCGGGTTCCGGGGTGGTGGCGTCGACCACGAGGATGTCGCCGTTGAAGACGGGGTATTCAGCGGTGGCGAGTAGCTGTTGGCCGGTCAGGTAGCTGATCACCACCGCCGCGATTGTCTCCGGGGTGAAGGACGCCATGATGTCGCCCCGAGCGCGGATGACCTCGACGGCCGATTCCATTGTCAGGTCGGCGGGGACCGGGTAGTCGAGGTCCGCGAGCAGGCCTTCCAAGGCGGCGGTCGCGTCGGCCGGAACCTCGTCCAACGCCGGGTCGAACTGGCGGGAGTCGAGCAGTGCCAGCAGGTCGACGGTCAGGCCCCGCCGCTGGAGGGCGCAGGCGACGAGGTGGGCCAGGTTGCCGCCGAAGGACCAGCCCACCAACCGGTACGGGCCGGTGGGGTGCAGGTGGATGATCTCCGCCACGTAGCGCTCGGCCAGGTCCGCCAAGGTGTCGAAACGCTCGGTCGGGGTGGTCAGCAGCGGCGACTGCAAGCCGTACAGGGGTACGCCGTCGGGGAGGTGGGGTTTCAGGGCCGCGAATTGCCAGGCCAAGCCACTCGCCGGGTGGAGGAAGAAGACCGGGGTCCCGGTGCCCGCGCGGAGCGGCAGGACCGGGGACAGGCCCTCATCCGGACCGGCCTCCGCGACCCGACGGGCCAGGGCGGCGACGGTGGAGGCGGTGAACAAGGCCGTGATGGGGAGGGTGACCCCGAGACGCGACTCGATGGCGGCGCTGAGGCGCACGAGGAGCAGCGAATGGCCGCCCAGCATGAAGAAGTCGTCGTCCACGCCTACCGAGGCCACACCCAGGACCTCAGCGAAGAGCGAGCAAAGGGCTTCCTCGGTGGGGGTCTGGGGCGCACGACCCTCGGACCGGGAACCGAAGTCCGGGGCAGGCAAAGCGCGGCGGTTGACCTTTCCGTTGTCGGTCAAGGGAAACGCGTCGAGTACGACGAAGGCCGACGGGACCATGTAGTCCGGCAGGCGAGAAGACGCGGCGGAACGCAGGGTCGCGGTGTCGATGGACCGGCCGGGCGCGGGGACCACATACCCGACCAGGCGCGCGTCGCGGGCGACCACGACCGCCCGCCCCACGGAGTCCACTTCGGACAAAGCAGACTCGACCTCGCCCAGTTCGATGCGGAACCCGCGCACCTTGACCTGGTCGTCGGCCCGGCCCAGGTACTCGAGTTCGCCCGCGGCGTTCCACCGGGCCAGGTCGCCGGTTCGGTAGAGGCGCCCCGCGCCGAAGGGGTTGGCCACGAAACGGGTGGACGTCAAACCCGGACGCCGGTGGTAGCCGCGGACGACTCCCTCACCGGCCAGGTAAAGCTCACCGACAACTCCCGCGGGCACCAGTCCGAGCCCACCGTCAAGAACATGGGCCTGCGTGGCCCGAATAGGCGCACCGATCACCACGCGCTCGTCGGTGACCTCGGCGGTGGTCGACCAGACCGTGGTTTCCGTTGGCCCGTAGAGGTTCACGACCCGATGTGCGCGGGTAGCGAGGGCGCTGGCCAGAGCGGAAGGCAGGGCCTCGCCACCGACCAACGCGGTCGTGTCGCCCAAGCCGGCACCCGCGTCGACGACGGCCTGCCACAAAGAAGGCGTGGCCTGCACGTACCCGGACAGGTGCGGTACCAGCAGCCGGGGGTCGAGGACCTCGTCCCTGGACGCCACCCGCACGGTCACCCCGCGCGTCAACGGCACCAGCAGCTCCAACACGGCGATGTCGAACGACAGCGTCGTGACCGCCAGCAACCGGTCCCCCGCCCCGAACCCGACGACCGCGCCCATGGCCTCCGCGAAGTTCGCCACGGCACCATGGGGCACGACCACGCCCTTGGGCCGCCCGGTCGACCCGGACGTGTAGATCACGTACGCCGGGCTCGCCGGAGCGGGCCACGCGACCGGGACGTCCCCGGACCACGAGTCGTCGAACGTCACCGTTTCCGCGACCGGGGGCAGCACCGCGCGCAACGCGGGGGTGGTCACCAAGAGCGCGGGCGAGGCGTCCTCGACCATGTACGCCAACCGGTCCGCCGGGTACTCCGGGTCCAGCGGCAGGTACGCCGCCCCCGACCGCAGCACGGCCAGCATCGCGACGACCATGTCCGTCGACCGGGGCAACGCCAGCGCCACGATCCGCTCCGGGCCCGCGCCGCGCCTGGTCAGCTCCCCGGCCAGCGCGGAGGCGCGGGCCACCAGCTCGGCGTAGGTCACCGAGCCGTCGGCGGCGGTGACCGCGACGGCCGTGGGGGTGCGCGCGGCCTGGGCGAAGATCGACTCGATGACCGTGGTGGCCACGGCGGGTGCGTCGGGGAACGCCAGCAGGTCCCGCCGCTCCCCCGCCGACAGCAGGTCGACGGCGGAGACCGGCAGCGCGGGGTCGGCCGCGACCGCCTCCACCAGCCGCACGAGGCGGGTGGCCAGCAGGGATGCCGTGGCACGGTCGAACAGGTCGTCGGCGTACTCGACGGTGCCGGAGATGCCGTCGGCCAGTTCGGTGAAGGTGAACGTCAGGTCGAAGCGAGCCGTCGTCACCTCGGCGACCTGCGCCGCGGTCGAGACGCCGGGCAGGCCGAGGTCGCGGTCATCGGCGTCGTGGAACACGACCAGCGTCTGGAACAGCGGGTGCCGCCCCATCGACCGGGTCGGGTTGAGGATCTCCACAAGGCGCTCGAACGGCACGTCCTGGTGCGCGTAGGCGGCCAGGTCGGTCTCCCGGACACGGCCGAGCAGCTCGGCGAACGACGGGTCACCGGAGACGTCCGTCCGCAGCACCAGCGTGTTCAGGAAGAACCCGACCAGCTCATCCAGCGCCTCGTCGGTGCGGCCCGCGATGGGGGAACCGAGCGGGATGTCCGTGCCCGCGCCCAGTCGCGAGAGCAGGGCTGCGACGGCGGCTTGGGCGGTCATGAACAGGGTCGCGCCAGAGGCGCGGGCCGCCGATCGGAGCCCGCGCAGCGCGTCGCCGCTCAGGTCGAACCGCACCTCGCCGCCACGGTAGGAGGCGATGGCCGGACGTGGTCGGTCGGCGGGCAGTGCCAGCTCCTCCGGCATGCCCGCGAGCGCCGAGCGCCAGTGGTCGACCTGGGTCGACACGACGCTCGTCGGGTCGTCTTCCGAGCCGAGGAGTTCCCGCTGCCACAGCGCGTAATCGGCGTACTGCACGGGCAGCGGTGTCCACTCCGGACGCGTGCCGGACCGTCGAGCCGAGTACGCGGACGCCAGGTCGCCCAACAGCGGCGCGGTCGACCACTCGTCGGCCGCGATGTGGTGCACCAGCAGCACCACCACGGACTCCTCGGCGGAGAGCCGGAACAGCCACACCCGCAGGGGAATCTCGGCGGACAGGTCGAATCCGTACTCGACCGCCGCCGCGACCAGGGAATCCACGTCCGAGCCCGCGTCCGCCACCTCGAACGGAACGTCTACATCAGACAAAATCCGCTGGTACGGCACGCCGTCCCACACCGGGAACACCGTCCGCAGGCTCTCGTGCCGCCCCGCGATATCCCGCAGCGCCAACCGGAACGCGTCGGCATCGACCTCGCCGCGCAGCCGCGCGGTCAGCGGGATGTTGTAGGTCGAACTCGGCCCTTCCATCCGGAACAGGAACCACAGCCGCTGCTGCGCGAACGACAGCGGCAACCGCTCCGGCCGCTCCCGCCGGGTCAGCGCGGGCCGCGCGACCCCGGACAGGGGAAGCCGCGACACCAGACCCGCGACGGTCGGCGCCTCGAACACGTCCCGAATGGTCGGCTCGACACCGAGAACCGTCCGCACACGACTCACCAGCTTCGTCGCCAGCAGCGAATGGCCGCCCAGCGCGAAGAAGTTGTCGTCGGAGCCGACGGAGTCCACCCCGAGCAGGTCCGCGAAGATCCCCGCGACCAGCTCCTCGCGCGGCGAGCGCGGCGCCCGCCGGTCACCTGTCTCCAGCACCGGCTCGGGCAGCGCCCGCCGGTCCACCTTCCCGTTGGCGGTGATGGGCAACGCGTCCAGTTCCACGAACGCCGAAGGCACCATGTATTCCGGCAGCGTGTTCTTCGCCCACTCCCCCAGGTCCGCGACCGGACCCTCGGGAACCACATACGCGGCAAGGTAAGCGCTTCCGGTGGGTGTGTGCCGGGTGGTCACCACCGCCGAACGGACGCCAGGGTGCGACAGGAGCGCGGCCTCGACTTCTTCCAGTTCGAGCCGCATTCCCCGGATCTTGACCTGGTTGTCCGCGCGCCCGACGAAGTCGAGCGTGCCATCCCCCGCCCAGCGCACCAGGTCGCCGGTGCGGTAGAGCCGTCCGTCACCGAACGGGTTCGCGACGAAGCGCGCGGCGGTCAGGTCCGGGCGGTTCACATAGCCCCGACCGAGCAGGTACCCGCCGACGTACAGTTCGCCCGCGACACCCGGGGGAACCGGGTTGAGCGCGTCGTCGAGCACGTAGAGCCGGGTGTTCGGGTTGGGACCGCCGATCGAGGTGGCCATGCGGTCGGAACCCTCACGGTAGACCACGTGCGAGACGCCGATGGTGGTCTCGGCGGGACCGTAACCGTGGTACATCGTGGTGTCGAGCGCGGCGCGGAACCGGTCGAACAGCTCCGGGGTCAGCACTTCGCCACCGCACCAGACGTGCCGCAGGCCGCGCAGGGAATCGGTGCCGCGGCCGAGTTCGAGCAGCGCGTCGAGCATCGAGGACGGCAGGTAGACGAAGGTGATGCCCTCGTCGTCGATGAGGTCGAGCAGGTAGCGGGGGTCGCGTTCGCCGCCCGGTTCGGCGATCACCACGCGACCGCCGGTGACCAGCGGCAGCAGGATCTCGTTGACCGAGATGTCGAACGACAGCGGCGCCTTGAACAGCGACGCGTCACCCCGGCCGAAGCCGAGCAGCCCGCTCTGCCACACCAGGCGCGCGCAGATGGCCTCGTGGCGGATCATCGCGCCCTTCGGCGCGCCGGTCGACCCGGAGGTGAACATGACGTAGGCGAGCTGCGTGCCCAGCGCCGGAACCGCTGGGGCAACGGGGTTCCCGCCGAAAGCCCAGCGTCCCAGGTCGACGGCCAGAGTGTCCGCGGATTCCGGCACCCCGCCAGGACCGGTCACGGTCAGCACCGCACCCGAATCGCGCAGCACGCTCTCGCGTCGAGCCCGCGGCCAAGTCGGGTCGAGCGGCACGAACGCGCCGCCCGCGCGCAGGATGGCCAGCAGCGACACGACCATTTCCGCACCACGCGGCAGCCCGATGGCGACGACCCGCTCGGCCCCGACGCCGCGCTCCCGCAGTTCCCCGGCAAGCTGTCCCACCAGCACGTCCAAGTCCCGGTAGGACAGACGGGCGTGGCCGGACACCAGCGCGATCTCGTGGGGGAACTCGGCGAACGCGGACGCGAGCAGTTCCGGCAGGGACCGCTCGACTTCCGGTTCCGCCGTGTCGTTCCACGTCCGCAGCACCAGTTCGCGCTCGTCCTCGGACAGCAGTTCCACGCGCCGGATCGGCCGACCGGGGTCGGCGGCGACGGCCGCGAGCAGCCGCACCAGGCGGTCCGCGAGGTCGACGATCGTCGCCCGGTCGAACAGGTCCGTGGCGTACTCGATCGCGCCGACCATGCCGCCGGGCACGTCCGCCAGCCCGAAGGACAGGTCGAACGTGGCGGTGGTGGTCGCGACGTCCGCGGCCTCGGTCCGGGTGCCGGGCAGGCCCAGGTCGGCCTCCTCCAGGCCGGTGTGCGTGACCATGACGTGGAACAGCGGGTGGCGAGCCATCGACCGGGTCGGGTTCAGGATCTCCACCAGCCGCTCGAACGGCACGTCTTGGTGCGCGTAGGCCGCCAGGTCGGTCTCCCGGACGCGGCCCAGCAACTCCACGAACGACGGGTCACCGGAGACGTCCGTCCGCAGCACCAACGTGTTCACGAAGAAGCCCACGAGCCGGTCGAGGTTCTGGTCGGTGCGCCCCGCGATCGGCGTGCCGAGCGGGATGTCGTCCCCACCCCCGAGCCGGGACAGCAACGCGGCGACAGCGGCCTGCACGACCATGAACACCGTGACGCCGTGGTCCCGCGCCACCTCGCGCAACGACGAAGCGACGTCGGACGGCACCTCGAACCGGACGTCGTCGCCCCGGTAGGAAGCCACGGCGGGTCGGGGCCGGTCCAGCGGGAGCGCGATCTCGTCCGGCGCGCCGGCGAGCGCGTCCCGCCAGTAGGCGACCTGCCGGGACACCAGGCTCGCGGGGTTGTCCTCGGAACCCAGCAGTTCCCGCTGCCACAGGGCGTAATCGCCGTACTGCACGGGAAGGTCAGCCCAGTCGGGACCGACGCCCCGCTTGCGCGCCGAGTACGCCTCGCCCAGGCCGCCCAGCAGCGGCGCGGTCGACCACTCGTCCGCGGCGATGTGGTGCACGAGCAGCACGACGACCGAGTCGTCCGCGGACACCCGGAACAGCCAGGCCCGCACGGGGATCTCGGTGGCCAGGTCGAACGCGTACCCGGTGGCGTCCTGGACTTCCGCACCGACCTTGTCGGCGGTGGTGCCGATCTCGGTCAGCTCGACGTCCACATCGGACAAGATCCGCTGGTAGGCCACACCGTCGTGGTCGGGGAACACCGTGCGCAGGCTCTCGTGCCGCCCCACGACGTCCCGCAGCGCGAGCCGCAGGGCGTCCGCGTCGACCGCGCCCCTGAGCCGTGCGACGAACGGGATGTTGTTGGTGGCGCTGGGGCCTTCCATGCGGAACAGGAACCACAGCCGCTGCTGCGCGAACGACAGCGGCAGCCGCTCCGGCCGCGCCCGCCTGACCAGGGCGGCCCGGACCTCGTCGTCGCCCGCCGTGACGAGGGCGGCGATGCCCGCGACCGTGCGGGCCGTGAACACGTCCCGGATCGCCAGCTCGGCGCCGAGCGTGGCGCGGACGCGGGAGACGAGCCGGGTGGCCAGCAGCGAGTGCCCGCCGACGGCGAAGAAGTCGGCGTCGGCCCCGACCTCGGGCAGCCCCAGCACCTCGGCGAACAGCGCGGCGACGATCTCCTCGGCGGGTGTGCGCACCCGGCCGCCCGCGAGCGCGGCGAGGTCCGGTGCGGGCAACGCCTTCCGGTCGACCTTGCCGTTGGGCAGTGTCGGGAACTCCGCGAGGACCACCACGACCGCCGGGACCATGTGTTCGGGCAGGCGTTCCGCCAGCCGTGCCCGCAGCGCCCGGCCATCCGGTGCCGTGTCGGGCGCGGCCACCACGTAGCCGACGAGTTGCTCGTCGCGCACCACGACGACCGCGGCGGCCACCGACTCCTCTGCGGTCAGCGCCGCTTCGACCTCGCCCGGCTCGATCCGGAACCCGCGCACCTTCACCTGGTCGTCGACGCGCCCCAGGAACTCCAGCCCGCCCGGGGTCCGGCGCACCAGGTCGCCGGTGCGGTAGAGCCGTCCGCCGCCGAACGGGTTGGCGACGAACCGGGACGCGGTCAGCCCGGGCTGACCGAGGTACCCGCGCGCCAACCCGGGCCCACCCAGGTACAGCTCGCCCGGCACACCGGCGGGCACCAGCCCGAGCGTCCGGTTGACGACGTAGGCGGTCGAGTTCGCCACCGGGTCACCGATGACGACCTCGGCACCCACCACGGGTGCGAACACGGCATCCACAGTGGACTCGGTCGGGCCGTAGAAGTTGAACGCCGCCACGTCCGCGGCGGCCAACCGCGCCCACAGCGCGGCTCCCACGGCCTCGCCGCCGGTTCCCACGACCGTGAGTCCGGTCTCCAGAAGACCTTCGTCGACCAGCCGGGTCAGCAGGGCGGGCGCGGCGTCGACGTACCCGATCCCCCGCGACCGGACGTGCGCGACGAGCGCGGCCGGGTCGGTGGTGAGGTCGGGGCCCGCCAAGTGCAGTTCGTGTCCGGCCAGCAGCCAGAGCAACCCGTCGACCGAAGCGTCGAACGAGAAGGACGCGGCGTTGAGCACCCGCAGCCGTTCGGACGGCATGACAGCAGCGCGATGCGAAGCGAGAAGGTTGGCCACACCGCTGTGCTCGACGACAACCCCCTTCGGCCTGCCCGTCGAACCGGAGGTGTAGATGACGTACGCGGCGCCGGAAGTGCCTTCGAGCGCGAACGTCTCCCCGGTCGCACCCGGCAGGCCGTCCGGCCCCAGGACGACCCCGGGCGCCGCGTCCTCGACCATGAACGCGATGCGCTCGGCCGGGTAGCCCGGGTCCAGCACGAGGTATGCCGCGCCCGCCCGCCAGGTCGCGAGGATCGCCGCGACCAGTTCGGCCGACGAGGGCAACGCCAACCCGACGACGTCCCCGGCGCGCACCCCTTGTCCCACGAGGTGAGCCGCGATCTCGCCGGACCGCGCGACCAGTTCCGCGAACGTCAGCGACCCGTCCGGCCCGACCACCGCGACCGCGTCGGGCGTCGCGGCGGCCTGCCGCGCGAACACCTCCAGCACGGGCTCGACCGGGACTTCCCGGCCCTCCAGCCCGCCACCGCCGGCCAGCCACAGGCCGCGCACCGAGGAGTCGGGGTCCGTTGCCAGGGCGCGCAACGCGGTCCGCAGCCCGTCCGCGAGCCGGGTGACCAGGTCCCGGTCGAGCGCGTCCGGTCGGTACTCCAGGGACAGGTCGAGGACCTCGCCGAAGTCGGCGGTGAGCGTCAGGGGGAAGTCGGTGGCGTCCGTGCCGGAGACACCCTTGACCCGCAGGCCCGCCGCCGCCTCGGCGGCACCGAGCGCGTCGGTGTCCACGGGGAAGCTCTCGAACACGGTCAGGCTGTCGAACAGCTCGGGCAGCCCCGTGCCCCGGGTGATGTCGGTGAGCCCGAGGTGCTGGTGGTCGAGCAGCGCGGACTGCTCGGTCTGCACCCGCCGCGCGGCCTGGCCCAGGCTTTCGCGGGGGTCCAGCCGCACCCGCACGGGCACGGTGTTGATGAACAGCCCGATCATCGACTCGACACCGGGCAGGTCCGCCGGTCGACCGGACACGGTCGCGCCGAACACCACGTCCTCGCGGCCCGACATCCGGGCCAGGGTGAGGCCCCAGGCGAACTGGATGGCCGTGTTCAGCGTGATGCCCAGCGCGCGGATGGTCGCGACCAGCGCCTCGGACAGCTCCCGGCCGGTCTCGACGTCGACGTTCTCCGGCCGCACGGCGGTCGTCTTGGCCGCCGCGCCCGCGACGAGCGTCGGCTCGTCGACACCGGCCAACGCCGCGCCCCAGGCGGCCCCGGCGGCCTGGCTGTCCTGAGTGGACAACCAGGACAGGTAGTCGGAGAACGGCTTGGCCCTGGGCAGCCGGACGCCGCCGTAGAGCTGGAGGAGTTCCTGCCCCAGCAGCGGGGTGGACCAGCCGTCGAGCAGCACGTGGTGGTTGGTGATCACCAGGTGGTGCGCGCCGTCGTCGGTGCGCACGAGCAGGAACCGGATCAGCGGTGCGGCCAGCGGGTCGAACCGGGTGTCGCGGTCCTGCGCCACCAGCGCGTCGAGGTCACCGGACGCCTCCCGCCACGGCGCGCGCACATCGTCGAGCACGAGTTGCGCCGACCGGCCGGACGACAGCGTGTGGAAGCGGACCCGCAGGCCGGGGTGCCGGTCGAGCAGCGCGTCGGCGGCGGCGCGCAGGCGTGCGGCGTCGACCGGTCCGTCGAGGTGCAGGACGGTCTGGACGGTGTACACGTCCTCGTCGGAGTCGTCGAGGCCGGCGAGGAACAGCAGCCCCTGCTGCAACGGCGACAGCGGCCAGACGTCGGCCAGCGCGGGCTCGGCGGCCTGGAGCGCGTCGACCTCGGCCTGCTCCAGCGCGACCAGCGGGAAGTCCGACGGCGTGCGCCCGCCCCGGGCGCCGACGAGGTCGGTCAGCGCGGCGAACCAGTGGTCGCCGAGCGCGCGGATGTCCGCCTCGGTGAAGACGCCGTCCGGCCACGTCCAGTCGACGGTCAGCACCGGACCGCCGACACCGTCCACTGTGGTCACGTCGATCTGGAGCGCGTGGTCGAGCGGCAGGCCGGGGTCCGCGCCGCCGCCGATCCCCGCGTCGACCGGTTCCCACGGGCCGGGCGCGGCCTCGCCGGTGCCGAACCGGCCGAGGTAGTTCAGCACGACCTCGGGCCCGCCCCGCGTGGCCAGGCGCGCGGCGGTGTCCGGGTTGAGGTGGCGCAGCAGGCCGAAGCCGGTGCCGTCGCCCGGGGTGGCGCGCAGGGTTTCCTTGACCCGCTTGAGGGTCGCGGCCGGGTCGGTCGGGACGATGCCGGCGAGCCGGACCGGGTGCGTGCTGGTGAACCAGCCGACCGTGCGGTGCAGGTCGGCGCCGTCTACCCGGGTCTCGTCGCGACCGTGGCCTTCGCGGTCGACCAGCAGCGCGGTGCGGCCGGGGTGCAGCCGGGCGACGGCGACGGCGAGCCCGGCGAGCAGGACGTCGTCGACGCGGGCGCGGAACCGGTCGAGCACGGTGGTGAGCAGCGGCCCGGTGACTGCGGGCGGCAGTTCGGCGCGGTGGGTGCGCGCGGTGGCGATGACGTCGGTGCGCGGGTCGAGCCGACGGGCGCCGAGCGGCTCCTCCTCGGTGAGCACCGCGAGCCAGTGGTCGAGTTCGGCGGTGTTCTCGGCCGCCTCGACCAGCCCGGTGGCCCAGCGCCGGAACGACGTGCCGACCGGCTGGAGGTCTTCGCCCCGGTAGGCGGCGACGAGGTCGGGTAGCAGGATCCGCCAGGACACGCCGTCGACGACCAGGTGGTGCGCGACCACAGCGACGACTCCGCGCTGCCGCAGCCACACCACGCGGAACACGACCCCGGCGCTTGGGTCCAGTTCGTCCAGCACGGCGTCGACGTCACCGTCGTCGACGACTCGGACGACGTCGGCGGCGCCTGGCGGGGCGATGAGCAGCCCGTCGTCGGTGAGTCGGGCGCGCAGGACGTCGTGGGTGTCGACGAGCTTGGCCACCGCGGCGGCCAAGCGGTCCGCGGTGAGGTCGGCAGCCGCGGTCAGCACCTGGACCTGGGCGTACCGGTTGATCGGGCCGCCCGCGTCGAGCAGTTCCCGCATGATCGGGGTGAACGGCACGAGCCCGATGGCCGCCCCCGCCTCCTCGACGACCGGGGCCGTGTCGGGGGCGGCGATCGCGGCCAGCGCGGCGACCGTGCGCTGCTCGAACACGTCACGCGGGGACAGCCGGAGCCCGGCCGCGCGGGCGCGGCTGACGAGCTGGATTGACACGATGCTGTCGCCGCCGAGGGTGAAGAAGTCGTCGTCGACCCCGACCGCGGGCAGACCGAGGACGCGGGCGACGAGGTCGAGCAGGACCGACTCGGCGGGGGTCCGCGCGGCGCGGCCCGCGGTGGCGAGACCGGCGAAGTCGGGGGCGGGCAGGGCCTTGCGGTTGACCTTGCCGCTGGGCAGGGTCGGCAGCTCGTCGAGTACGACGAACGCGGCGGGCACCATGTGGTCGGGCAGCACGGCCGCCGCGTGCGACCGCGCATGGTCGGCGTCGGCGCCCACGAGGTACGCGACGAGCCTGCCGTCGCGGACCACGACGACCGCGTGCCGCGAGATCTCCGCCAGCACGGCCTCGACCTCGCCGAGTTCCACCCGGAAACCGCGGATCTTGACCTGGTCGTCGGCGCGCCCCAGGTACTCCAGCTCGCCCGCGGCGGTCCAGCGCACGAGGTCGCCGGTGCGGTAGAGCCTGCCGTCGCCGAACGGGTTGGCCACGAGCCGGGTCGCGGTCAGGCCAGGTCGGTTGAGGTAGCCGCGCGCCACGTGCGGCCCGGCCAGGTACAGTTCTCCCGCCACACCGGGCGCGACCCGCGACAGCGCGGTGTCGAGCACGTACGCGGCGCAGTTGGCCAGTGGCGTGCCGATGACGACGTCGGTCCCCCGGACCTCGCCCGCCACACCGTCCACGGTGAACTCGGTCGGGCCGTAGGCGTTGAACGCCTCGACCGGTGCCTCCGCGAGCCGCGCCCACAGCGCGGGCCCGATGGCCTCCGCTCCGGTGCCGACGACCCGGATCCCGGACTCCAGGAGCCCGTCCTCGACGAGTTGGGTCAGCAGCGTGGGTGTGGTGTCGATGAAGCCGACGCCGTTCGCGCGGATGTACTCGACCAGCGCGGCGGAATCGCGCACCAGCTCGGCGGAGACGATGTGCGCGGGGTGCCCGGCCAGGAACCAGACGATCGGGTCGAGCGAGCCGTCGAAGGAGAACGACGCGGTGTGCAGCGCCGACACCGGCCGCATGACCGTGGCGCGGTGCGCGGCCAGCAGGTTCAGCAGGCTCCGGTGCTCGACGACCACGCCCTTGGGCCGTCCGGTCGACCCCGAGGTGAAGATCATGTACGCGGCGCCGTCGACCGGCGCGGGGGTGAACGGCGCGGACATGTGCGGTTCGACCGCGTCCAGCACGACGACCGGGTCGGCGTCCTCGAGCATGAGCCGCAGCCGCTCCGCGGGGTAGGTCGGGTCGACCGGCAGGTAGACGCCTCCGGCCTTCCAGATCCCCAGCATGGCAACGAAAACGTCGACCGAGCGCGGCAGCTTCGACACCACAACGCGTTCCCGCGCGACCCCCTGGGCGCGCAGCCACCCGGCGAGGTGGTCAGCGCGCTCGTCGAGTTCGGCGAAGGTCAGCGCGCGGGTGCCGTCGGTCACCGCGAGTCCGTGCGGGTCGGCCGCGACGGCGGCGGCGAAGGTGTCCAGCACCGAGGTTTCCGGCACCGCGAGGACCGGCCCCCGCTCGGCCGCGCGGACCGCCGCGCGCTCCACATCGGACTGGAGGTCGAGGGCGCGGACCGGGACGGAGGCGTCGGCGGTGAACGCGGTGAGGGCGGTGACGAGGCGTTCGGCGATCCGGGTCGCGGTCGCGGCGTCGACGACGTCGGGCCGGTGGTCGAGCCACACCTCAAGGCCTTGGGACGCCTCGGCGGTCAGGGTGATCGGGTAGTTGGTGTCGTCGGTGCCGTCCGCGCCCAGCACGCGCAGTCCGGCGGCGCTTTCCGCGCGGCCCAGCGCCTCGGTGTCGACCGGGTAGCTCTCGAACACGGTGATGGTGTCGAACAGCTCGGTCAGGCCGGTGTGCCGCTGCACGCGGGACAGGCCGACGTACTGGTGGTCCATGACCCGCGCCTGTTCGGCCTGCACGCGCGCGAGGAACTGCCCCACGGACTCGGCCGGGTCGAGCCGGATCCGCACGGGCAGGGTGTTGATGAACAGCCCGATCATCGACTCGACCCCGGGCAGGTCCGCCGGGCGGCCGGACACGGTCGCGCCGAACACCACGTCGTCGCGGCCCAGTTGGCGGGCGAGGGCGAGCCCCCAGGCCGCCTGCACCAGGGTGTTGACCGTGACCCGCAGTTCACGGGCCACCGCGCTCAACCGCGCCGCCAGGTCGGCGGAGATCTCGACCGGCACCCGCGCGGTCAGCGACCCGGAGTTCGACGCCCCCGGCGGGCCGACCAGCGTCGGCTCGGTGACGCCGTCCAGCGCCTGGGCCCAGGTCTTCTCCGCGACCTCCTTGTCCTGTTTGGACAGCCAGACCAGGTAGTCGCGGAAGGAGCGGACGCGGCGCAGACCGGAGGCGTCGCCGCGGGCGCCGTAGATCTCGAACAGCTCGCCGAGCAGCAGCGGGGTGGACCAGCCGTCGAGCAGGATGTGGTGGTTGGTAACCAGCAGCCGGTGCCTGCCGTCGCCGACCTCGGCCAGCAGGAACCGGACCAGCGGCGGCACCGCGAGGTCGAACCGGGTGGCGCGGTCGCGCTCCAGCACCGCCGCCCAGTCCCGCTCCACGTCGTCGGAACCGGTGAGGTCGATCTCGGTCCACGGCAGCGGCGCGCGCGCCACGATGAGCTGGACCGGCTGGTCGGCCTCCTCGGTGGAGAAGCACGCGCGCAGGCCCGGGTGGCGGCGCAGCAACGCGGTGGCGGACTCGCGCATCAGCTCGGCGTCGAGGTCGCCTTCGATGGCCAGCACCGTCTGCACGGTGTAGATGTCCACTCCGGACTCGTCGTAGCCGGAGAGGAACAGCATCCCCTCCTGCAACGGGGAGAGCGGCCAGATGTCCTGTAGACCCGCGCGGCTCACGGGGTCCTCCATTTCGCCTCGAAGCGGTCGATCTGCTCCTGGGCGAGCCCCGGGATCAGCAGGTCCGATGGGGTGAGTCCGCCCGCGCCGGACTCGGCGCCGTGGTCGGCGAGCGCGCGCAGCGCCCCGGCCACGCACACGGCCAGGTCGCGGACGTCGCGCTCGTCGAACAGCGCGTCGGGGAAGGTCCAGTCGAAGCGCAGTTCCAGCCCGTCCACTGTGGTCACGTCGACCTGGAGGGCGTGGTCGGCGGGCAGGTCGGCGTCGGCGCCGCCGCCGATGCCCGGCCGCACGGACCAGGCGCCGTCCGCGGTGCGGGAGTCGAAGCGGCCCAGGTAGTTGAACAGGAGCTGCCTGCGGCCGGTGAGGGCCGGGGCGGTGTCGGGGTTGAGGTGGCGCAGCAGGCCGAAGCCGGTGCCCTCGCCGGGGACGGCCCGGACCTGCTCCTTGACGAGCTTGAGCGCGGTGCCCGCCTCGGGGCCACCCGCGAGCGCGTCGGCGAGGTCGACCTCGCCGACGTCGAGGCGGACGGGGTGCACGCTGGTGAACCAGCCGACCGTGCGGTGCAGGTCGGCGCCGGGCACGGCGTCCTCGTCGCGGCCGTGCGACTCGAGGTCGATGGTGACCGCGGGCCGGTCGAGGCCGTGGTAGCGCTTGGACCAGCGGGCGAGGCCGAGCGCGAGCCCGGTGAGCAGGACGTCGTCGACCTCGGCGTGGAAGAGGTCCGGGACGGGGCCGAGCAGCGGCTCGGCGGTGTCGGCGTCGACGGTCGTGGTGACGCGGCGCAGCGTGGACACGGTGTCGACGCGCGGGTCGAGCGGCCGGGCGCCGAGCGGGGCGTCCGCGCCCGCGACGGCGGCGGTCCAGTGCGCGAGTTCGGCCAGCCGCTCGGCGCTGCGGGCGTTCTCGACCAGCCCTTCGGCCCAGCGGCGGAACGAGGTGCCGACCGGTTCCAGATCGCGGCCCTCGTAGGCGGCGGCCAGGTCCGGCAGCAGGATCCGCCAGGAGACGCCGTCGACCACGAGGTGGTGGGCGGCGAGGACGAGCGATCCGGTCTTGGGGAACCAGGCGACGCGGAAGACGCTGCCCGCGCGGGGGTCGAGGTCGTCGAGCACCGAGTCGACGTCAAGGGTGTCGGACTCGACCACGCGGACCTCGGGGGTGACCGCCCCGGGCTCGCCGACGAGCAGGCCGTCCCCGGTGAGGCGGGCGCGTAGGATGTCGTGGGTGTCGAGGAGCTTCCCGACCGCCGCGGTCAGCCGGTCGACCGCCAGGTCCGCAGGTGCGGTGACGACCTGGACCTGGGCGTAGCGGGTGATCGGGCCGCCCGCGTCGAGCAGGTCGCGCATGATCGGGGTGAGCGGCACCAGGCCGACGCCCGCGCCCGCGGCCTCGGCGGTGGGCTTGTCGGTCTCGGCGACCAGCGCGAGCGCGGCCACGGTCCGCTGCTCGAACACATCGCGCGGGGAGAACCGGAGCCCTTCCGCGCGGGCCCGGCTGACGAGCTGGATCGACACGATGCTGTCGCCACCGAGGGCGAAGAAGTCGTCGTCCACGCCGACCGACGGCAGGCCGAGCACGGCGAGGAACAGGCGTCGCAGCACGGACTCGGACTCGGTCGTGGCCGCGCGGTCGGAGACCAGGGCGGCGAAGTCCGGGGCGGGCAGGGCGGTGCGGTCGACCTTGCCGCTGGGCAGGGTCGGGAACTCGTCGAGGACGACCACGGCGGCGGGCACCATGTGGTCGGGCAGCGCGGCGGCGGCCTTCGCGCGGACGGACTCGGTGTCGCCTTCGGTGACGTAGGCGACCAACCGGCCGTCGCGCACGACGACGACCGCGTGCCCCAGGACGGTCTCGATCTCGCCGAGTTCGACGCGGAACCCGCGGATCTTGACCTGGTTGTCCGCGCGGCCGAGGAACTCCAGGCCGTCGTCGGCCCAGCGGGCGAGGTCGCCGGTGCGGTACAGGCGGCCGTCGCCGAAGGGGTTGGCGACGAACCGGGACGCGGTCTGGCCGGGCTGGTTGAGGTAGCCGCGCGCCAGACCGGGCCCGCCGACGTACAGCTCGCCGACGGCACCCGGCGGGACGAGCCCGAGGGTCGCGTCGAGCACGTGGACGACCGTGTTGGCGACCGGGCGTCCGATGACGACCGCGCCTCCCGCGATCGGCGCGACCAGTGCGTCCACTGTGGACTCGGTGGGGCCGTAGAAGTTGAACGCCGCGACGTCCGCCGCCGCGAGCCGCGACCAGAGCGCGGGGCTCACGGCCTCACCGCCGGTGCCGACGACGGTCACGCCGGTGTCCAGGAGGCCGTCGTCGACGAGCTGGGTCAGCAGCGCGGGGGCGGCGTCGACGTAGCCGATCCCGTGGGCGCGGGTGTAGTCGACGATGGCGCGGGAGTCGCCGGTCAGGTCCGGTCCGGCGACATGCGTCTCGTGTCCGGCCAGCAACCAGAGCAGCGGGTCGAGGGAGGCGTCGAAGGAGAACGACGACAGTTGCAGCGCCTTGCCAGGCCGCATGACCGACGCGTGGTGCGACGCGAGGAGGTTCACCAGCCCCGCGTGCTCGACCACGACGCCCTTGGGCCGTCCGGTCGAGCCGGATGTGAAGATCACGTACGCGGCGCCGCCGACCGGGCCGGGGGTGAACTCCTGGGTCGAGAGGTCGATCGCGTCGAGGTCGATGCCGTCGTGGTCGACGGCCGCGATGGTGAGGGTGACCTTGGGGTTGGCCTGCTCGACCATGTACCGCAAGCGATCCGCCGGGTACTCGGGGTCGAGCACGACATACGCCGCGCCCGCCCGCCACACGCCGAGGATCGCCGCGACCAGGCCTGCCGACGGCGGCAGCGCCAGCGCCACCACGTCTCCTGGCGCCACACCGCGCGACACCAGCAGGCCCGCGATCCGCGCGGAGCGGTCGGCCAGTTCGCCGTAGGTGAGCGTGGTGTCCGACCCGACGACCGCGGTGGCCGCCGGGTCTTGGGCGTCCACGACGTCGAGCACGGTGCGCTCGACGACCGGGACGCGCGGACCTTGTCCGGCGGCGAGCAGGTCGGCGCGCTCGGTGTCGGTGATGAGGTCGAGCGCGCGGACCGGGGTGCTCGGGTTCGCGAAAGCCGTTAGCGCCCGGGCGAACCTGGCCGCCCAGATCTGGGCGGTGTCCGGGTCGATGAGGTCGTCCCGGACATCCAGCCAGGCCGCGAGCCCGGCGCCGACGGTCAGCGTGATCGGGTAGTTCGTGGCGTCGGCGCCGTCGACCGCGCTGACGGTGAACCCGGCGGCGGCCTCGGCGCGGTCGAGGGCTCCTGTGTCGATGGGGAAGCTCTCGAAGACGGTAAGCGTGTCGAACAGCTCCGCCACGCCGAGCGCCCGCTGGATGTCGGCTAGGCCGACGTGCTGGTGGTCGAGCACCGCGGCCTGCTCGGCCTGCACGCGGGTCAGCAGGTCGGCCACGGTCTCGGCCGGGTCGAGCCGCACCCGCACGGGCAGGGTGTTGATGAACAGGCCGATCATCGTCTCGACGCCGGCGACCTCCGGCGGCCGCCCGGAGACCGTCGCGCCGAAGACGACGTCGCCGCGGCCGAGTCCGCGGGCCAGGGTGAGGCCCCAGGCGGCTTGGACGAGCGTGTTGACGGTGACGCCGCGTTCGCGAGCGATGGCCGGGAGCCCGTCGGGGAGGGTGATGTCGACGCGGCGCGGGAGGACGGCTGCGCGGGAAGCGCCTGCCGGGGCGACCAGGGTCGGCTCGGTGATGCCCGCAAGCGCTTGCGACCAGACGTCGACACCGGTGTCGCGCGTGGACAGCCAGGTGAGGAAGTCGCGGTAGGGGCGCACGGGCGGGAGGGTGTTGCCCGCGTAGGTCTCGAACAGCTCGCGCACCAGCAGGGGCGTGGACCAGCCGTCGAGCAGCACGTGGTGGAAGGTGATCAGCAGTCGGTGCCGGTCGTCCGCGAGCCTGCCGAGGTGGAACCGGACGAGCGGTGCCTCGTCGACGGCGAACCGGGTCTCGCGGTCTTCCGCGACCAACCGGTCCCATTCGGACTCGTCCACGTCGACCTCGCGCCACGGCAACGGGACGGTGTCGGCGATGACCAGGACGGGATCGCCGGAGATCAGGTGGTCGACGGCGGCGCGGAGGGTGTCGTGCCGGTCGAGGAGGGTCGCGGCGGCGGCGCGGAGGCGGGCCGGGTCGAGGTCGCCGGTCAGCTCGCAGGAGAACTGGACGGTGTAGACGTCGGTCCCGGTGTCGTCGAACCGCGACAGGAACGCGATGCCCTGCTGGAGCGCGGTCGGCTGCCACACGTCGACGAGCCCGGCGTGGCGTTCGGCCAGGGCATCCACATCGGACTGGGTGAGGCGCGCCAGCGGGAAGTCCGACGGCGTGTGGCCGCCGGAACCCGGTTCGCTGTGCCGCTCGATGGCGTGCAGGGCGTTGACCCAGTGGGCGGCGAGGTCGCTGACCTCGGCCTCGGTGAACAGGGCGGCAGGCCAGGCGAAGGTGGCGGAGAGGACGCCGTCGGCGGTGACGGCGTTGATGTCGAGCGCGTGCCCGACGGGCAGGCCGGGGTCGGCGTCGCCGCCGAGCGCGCCCGCCTCCGGGGCGCCGGACCAGGCGTCGCCGGTGGTGGCCGCGGTGCCGAAGCGGCCGAGGTAGTTGAACAGGATCTCCGGTGTGGCGGCCGGGAGTTCGGCGCGCAGCAGGCCGAAGCCGATGCCGTCGCCGGGTACGGCTCGGAGTTGTTCCTTGACGAGCTTGAGCGCGGTGCCCGCGGCGGGTCCGCCCGCGAAGGCGTCGGCGATGTCAACGCCGGTCAGGTCGAAGCGGACCGGGTAGAGGGTGGTGAACCAGCCGACCGTGCGGGCCAGGTCGGCTCCGGGGACGGCGTCCTCTTCACGGCCGTGGCCTTCGAGGTCGACGACTCCCGTCGCGGTGCCGCGCGCGCGGGCGACGGCGAGGGCGAGCGCGGTGAGCAGGACGTCTTCGACGCCCGCGTGGAAGGCGGCGGGGATGTCGCCGAGCAGCCTGGTCGTGGTCTCGGCGGAGAGGGCGACCTTGACCGTGCGGACGGTCGAGACGGTGTCGCGGGCGGCCACGGGGGTGCGGCCGTCAACGGCGTCCAGGGTTGTGCGCCAGTGGTCCAGTTCGGTGGTGCGGTCTTGGGCGCGCAGGGCGAGGGCCCAGTCGCGGAAGGAGGTGCCGACGGGTGCGAGGGCCTCTCCGGCGACGGCGGCGGCGAGGTCGGGGACGATGATCCGCCACGACACGCCGTCGACGACGAGGTGGTGCGCGACGATCAGCAGCCGGTCCGGGGCGAACCAGACCACGCGGACCACCTCGCCCTCAGCTGGATCGAGTTCGCCGTACGCGCGGGCGGCTTCGGCCTGGTAGTCGGTGTTGTCGACGCGGCGGACGAGCTTCGCGGCGTCGACCGCGCCGACCGGTCGGACGTCGAGCTGGTCCCCGGCGAGGCGGGCCCGCAGCACGTCATGGGTGTCCACAACGGACTGGACGGCGGCGGTGAGGCGTTCCTGGGTGAGGCCGGTCGGGGCGATCAGCAGGCGGGCCTGGGAGACGCGGTTGACCGGGCCACCCCGGCCAACCAGGTCGCGCATGATCGGGGTGAGCGGCAGGGCGCCGGAGCCGGTGGAGGTCGGCACGGGAACGGGTTCGGTGGCGATCTCGGCGATGCGGGCGACCGTGCGGCGCTCGAAGACATCACGCGGGGAGAACTTGAGGTCCTCGGCGCGGGCGCGGCTGACGAGCTGGATCGACACGATGCTGTCGCCGCCGAGGGCGAAGAAGTCGTCGTCCAACCCGACCGACGGCACACCCAGGACCTCGGCGAACACAGCGGCCAGCGCGCGCTCGGCGTCGGTCTCGGGCTGGCGGGTGGTGGTCAGACCGGCGAAATCGGGTGCGGGCAGGGCCTTGCGGTCGACCTTCCCGTTGACCGTCAGGGGAATGCGGTCGAGGACGACGATGGCGGCCGGGACCATGTGCTCGGGCAGGTCCCGCGCGGCCCAGTCCCGCAGCTCCGCACTGTCCACTGTGCCCGTGACGTAGCCGACGAGCCGGGTGGTCTTGTCCTCGCGGACAACCGCGACGGCCTCGGAGACCGCCGGGTGCGCGGCGAGGACCGCCTCGACCTCGCCGAGTTCGATGCGGAAGCCGCGCAGCTTGACCTGGCCGTCGGCGCGACCGAAGTACTCCAGTCCGCCGTTGCTCCAGCGCGCGAGGTCGCCGGAGCGGTAGAGGCGGCCGGAGCCGAAGGGGTTCGCGACGAAGCGGGTCGAGGTGAGGCCGGGGCGGTTGAGGTAGCCGTCGGCGAGACCGGCGCCCGCGACGTACAGCTCGCCGACGACACCAGGGGCGCAGAGGCCGAGGCCGGAGTCGAGGACGTAGGCGCGCAGGTCGGGGATGGGAACGCCGATGCCGGGGTTGGCGTCGGCGGCCGTGAGCGGCAGGTAGGTCACGTGGACGGTGGTCTCGGTGATCCCGTACATGTTGACCAGCCGGGGCGCGTCCTCGGCGTGCCGGGTGTACCAGCCCGCGAGCCTGCGCGGGTCCAGCGCCTCGCCGCCGAAGATCACGTACCGCAGGGCTAGGTCCGCGCCGCTGTCGACCGCGTCGAGCTGGTAGAACGCGGACGGGGTCTGGTTGAGGACGGTGACGCGTTCGTTCGCCAGCAGGTCGAGGAACGCCTCCGGGGAGCGGCTGGTGGCGTGGTCGACGACGACCAGCGTGCCGCCGCGCAGCAGGGCGCCCCACAGCTCCCAGACGGAGAAGTCGAAGGCGTAGGAGTGGAACAGCGTCCACACGTCGTCGGGGCCGAAGCCGAACCAGTGGTCGGTGGCGGTGAGCAGCCGGTCCACGGCCCGGTGTGGGACGACGACGCCCTTGGGGGTTCCGGTGGAGCCCGAGGTGTAGATGACGTAGGCCGGGTGGTCCGGGGTGAGGGCGGTGCTTACCGGTCCGTCGGCGGTGTCGTGCGGGTTGACCGTGGCGATGTCGCCGAAGCGGTCGTGCAGGTCCGGGGTCGTGATCAGCAGGGTGGGCGCGGCGTCGGTGAGCATCAGCTCCAGGCGCGCGGCCGGGTAGTCCGGGTCGAGCGGCAGGTACGCGGCCCCGGCCTTGAGCACGGCCAGCACCGCGACGACCAGTTCGGCCGACCGGGGCAGGGCGATCGCGACAAAGCCTTGGGCGCCCTGGTTTCGCAGGACCCTGGCGAGGCCCGTCGAGCGGGCGTCGAGTTCGGCGTAGGTGAGCCGGGTGTCGCCTGAGACCAGCGCGATGCCGTCCGGGTTGGCGGCGACCTGTTCGGCGAAACGGGCCGGGATGGTGGCCTGCTCCCCAGCTTCGCCGGTCGGGTTCCACGTGCGCAACAGGTTCTCGCGCTCATCCGCCGCCAGACCATCCACACGCGACACCGGAACGCTCGGATCCGCCGCCAAGGCGGTGAGGACGCGGACCAGGCGCTCGGACAGCTCGACCGGGTCCACCAGCCCGGGACGGTACTTGAGCAGCAGGTCGGGGCCGGTGGCGACGAGGGTGGCCGGGTAGTGGGTGGCGTCGCGGGTCTCCCCCGCGCGCACGCGCAGCCCGGTGGCGGCTTCGGCGCTCTCCAGGGCGGCGGTGTCCACGAAGTAGCTCTCGAACACTGTCAGTGTGTCGAACAGCTCCCCCACGCCTGCCGCGCGCTGGATGTCCGCCAGGCCGACGTGCTGGTGGTCCATCACCCGCGCCTGCTCTGCCTGCACCCGGGTGAGCAGCGCGGCCACGGTCTCGGCCGGGTCGAGTCGCACCCGCACGGGCACGGTGTTGATGAACAGCCCGATCATGCTGTCGACGCCCGGCAGCTCCGGTGGCCTACCGGATACGGTGGCGCCGAAGACGACGTCGTCGCGGCCGAGGGTGCGGGCGAGCAGCAGCGCCCATGCGGTCTGTACGACGGTGTTGAGCGTGACGCCGTGTGCGCGGGCGAGCGCGGCGAGGGTGTCGGTGAGGCCGTCGGGGAGCGGGATCGGTTGCTGTTCGGCGGATCCGGACGGGTCGGCGCCGGCGGCGAGCAGGGTGGGTTCCTCGAAGCCGGCGAGGGCTTCGGCCCAGGCGGCGCGGGAGGCGTCGGCGTCCTTGGCGCGGAGCCAGGACAGGTAGTCCTTGTAGGGCCGGACGGTCGGCAGCGCGGACGCGTCGCCCTTGGCGGTGTAGAGCTGGAACAGCTCGCGGGCCAGCAGTGGCGTGGACCAGCCGTCGAGGAGGATGTGGTGGTACGTGATCAGCAGGCGGTGCCGCTCGGGGCCGAGCCTGCCGAGGAGCACGCGCAGCAGCGGCGGCTGGGTGAGGTCGAACCGTTCGGCGCGGTCCTCGGCGAGCAGCACGTCCCAGTTGTCGACATCGACCTCGCGCCAGGGGAGTTCGACGTCGCGCGGCACGGGCGCGACGACCTCCCCGGTCTTGCGGCGGCGGAAGCAGGCGCGCAGGTTGGCGTGCCGGTCGATCAGCGCCTGCGCGGCCGTCCGCAGCACGGCGGCATCCAGCGGGCCGTCGAGGTCGAGGGCGAACTGGACCACGTACGGGTCCTCCGGCTCGGTGCCGCCGGAGTACTCGCTGTGGAAGAGGAGGCCCTGCTGTAGCGGGGCGAGGGGCAGGACGTCTTCCAGCCCGGACTTGCGCGCGTTCACCTAACTCCACTCCGACTCGAACTCGTCCAGCTCGTCCTGCGACAGGTCGCTGAGGGTCAGATCCGACGGCGTGTGGCCGCCGCCTCCACCGTCCGCGTGCGCGACGAGCGCCCGCAGCGCGGCGAACCACTTCTCGGCCAGGTCCCGCACCGCCGACTCGGCGACCACCTCGCCGCCCCACGCCCAGTTCGCGGTCAGGCGCGGGCCGCCGGGCCCGTCCTGGGTGAGGGCGTTGACCTGGATGGCATGGGAGATGGGCATTCCCGGGTCGACGCCGCCGTCGAGCGCGGCGGCCTCGGGGGCGCCTTGCCAAGCCCCGGTGGCCGCGTCGGTGCCGAAGCGGCCGAGGTAGTTGAACAGGATTTCCCGCGCGGGCACGGGGGGAGCCAGGAGACCGAAGCCGATGCCGTTGTCGGGGATGGCCCGCAGGTGTTCCTTGACCCGTTTGACAGCCCGCCCGGCCGCATCGCCGCCCGCCAGCGCCTCGGCGGCGTCGATGCCGGTGAGGTCGAGGCGGACAGGGTAGGCGGTGGTGAACCAGCCGACCGTGCGGGACAGGTCCGCGCCGGGGATGACCTGCTCTTCGCGGCCGTGGCCCTCCACGTCGACCAGGCGCGCGGTGTTGCCGCCGGTGGCCGCGGCGGCGATGGCGAGGGCGGTGAGGAGGACGTCGTTGACGGTGCCGTGGAACAGGTCGGGCACGGTGGTGAGCAGCGGCCCGGTTTCCTCGGGGGTGAGGGTCAGGCGCAGCTCTCGTCCGGTGTGGATGGTGTCGGTCGAGCGCAGGGGGCGGGTGGTGAGCAGGTCGCCCCGGGAGTCGGCGAGGCCGGTCCAGTGCGCGGTCTCGGCGCCGCGGTCGAGTTCGGTCAGGCTCTTGGCCCAGCGGCGGAAGGACGTGCCGACGGGGTCGATGTCGGCGCCTTCGTAGGCGGCGCGCAGGTCGGGTTCGATGACGCGCCACGAGACGCCGTCGACCACGAGGTGGTGGGCGACGAGCAGCAGCCTGCCTTCGTCCGCGCCCCGGTCGAACCAGACGACGCGGAACATCTCGCCCGCTCGGGGATCGAGTTCGTCCGCGACCGCTTGTGCCGCTGGCGCGAGGTCGTTGATCCCGGTGGCGTCGACGCGCCGGACGCTCGCCTGCGCGGTCTCCGGGATGTGGAGGCCGTCGTCGGTGAGGCGGGCGCGGAGGACGTGGTGGCGGGCGATGAGCGCTTCGACGGCCTTGGTGAGCCGGTCGAGGTCGAGGTCGGCGGGGGCGCGGAGCAGGCGGGACTGGGAGAAGCGGTCGATCGGACCGCCCCGGGCCAGCGCGTCGCGCATGATCGGGGTGAACGGGACCTCGCCGATGCCTTCGCCTTCGGCTTCGGCGGCCCGGGTGTCGGTGTCGGCGACCATGGCCAGTCCGGCGACCGTGCGGCGTTCGAAGACGTCTCGCGGGGAGAAGCGGATGCCCGCCGCTCGCGCCCGGCCGACGAGCTGGATGGAGACGATGCTGTCGCCGCCGAGGGTGAAGAAGTCGTCGTCCACGCCGACGGTCGGCAGGCCGAGGACGGCGGCGGTCAGGTCGACGAGGACGCGTTCCAGGTCGTTCCCGGCTTCGCGGTCGGTGACCAGCGCGGCGAAGTCGGGGTCGGGCAGGGCCTTGCGGTCGGTCTTGCCGCTGGGGGTGAGCGGGATGGCGTCCAGCGTCACGAAAGCGGACGGGACCATGTGGTCGGGGAGGGTGCGGGCGAGTTCGGCGCGGAGATCGTCGTGGGGGGTTTCGCCGACGAGGTAGCCGATGAGGCGGTCGTCGCGGACGAGGGTCACGGCGTGCTCGACGCCGGGGAGCGCGGCCATGGCGGCCTCGATCTCGCCGAGCTCGACGCGCTGGCCGCGGAGTTTGACCTGGTCGTCGGCGCGGCCCAGGTACTCCAGCGCGCCTTCGGGGTTCCACGCGGCGATGTCGCCGGTGCGGTAGAGGCGGCCGTCGCCGAACGGGTTGGCCACGAACCGGGTCGCGGTCAGGCCCGGGCGGTTGAGGTAGCCCTGGGCGAGTTGGGCGCCCGCGAGGTACAGCTCTCCGGGGACGCCTGCGGAGACGGGGTTGAGGAACGGGTCCAGCACGTAGGTCTGGGTGTTCCATACCGGGTGTCCGATAGGGACGGTCAGGTCTTCGCGGTGGAGCTGGATGGCGGTGACGTCAACGGAGGCTTCGGTGGGGCCGTAGAGGTTGTGCAGTTGCGCGTCGGAGACGTTCAGGAACTCGTCGCGCAGGTCGACGGGGAGGGCTTCGCCGGAGCAGAGGACTCGGCGGAGGGTAGTGATGGTCCGCGCTTCGGGCTCGGCGACGAACGCGCGGAGCATGGATGGGACGAAGTGGACAGTGGTGATGTTGTTGCGTTCGATGGCGTCCGCGAGGTAAGCGGGGTCGCGGTGGCCGCCGGGCTTGGCGAACACCAGGGTGGCGCCGGTGATGAGCGGCCAGAAGAACTCCCACACCGACACGTCGAACCCGGCCGGGGTCTTCTGCAGGACCCGCTCGCCCGGCTGGAGGCCGTATTCGGACTGCATCCACAGCAGGCGGTTGACGATGCCCTCGTGCGGTACCCGCACGCCCTTGGGCCTGCCGGTCGAGCCCGAGGTGAAGATGACGTACGCGGGCGCGTTGGGGTCGCTGTTGTCGTCGGCTTCCGGACCGGTGGCTTGCGGCGGGAGCACGGTGACACCGGGGAGAGTGGCGTTTTCCGGTGCGATGACGACGACCGGGGCCGCGTCCTCGACCATCATGCGAAGGCGGTCGGCGGGATAGTCGGGGTCGAGCGGAAGGTAGGCGGCGCCTGCTCGCTGGACCGCGAGGAGCGCGACGATGAGGTCCGCCGAGCGTTCCAGCATCACGCCGACGATGTCACCGACGCCCGCGCCCCGGCTCCGGAGTTCGCCTGCGAGGACCTTGGTCGCGTGGTCGAGTTGCTTGTAGGTCAGGGTTTCGCCGCCGTCGACGACCACAGCCGTCGCGTCGGGGGTTTGTGCGACCTGGCGGGCGAACAAGGCTGGGATGGTCGTCCGCTCGACGGGAATCGCCTGACCCTGCCAAGTCTTCAGGACGCTCTTTGCGTCCACTTCAGACAGCAGGGTGACGTTGCCGACGGGCTTGTGCGGCGTGTCGGCCACCGCGGTGAGGGCTTTGACGACGCGAGCGAGGAGGGTGTGGGCCTCGGGCTCGTCGATGACGTCCGGGCGGTATCGCAGGGTCAGGGTCGTGGTCGCGCCGGGCAGGACCAGCAGGGTCAGCGGGTAGTGGGTGGCGTCGCGGCCGACGGCCTCGGTGACGCGCAGCCCGGCGGCGGTCTCGGCGCGTTCGAGGGCGTCGGTGTCGACCGGGTAGCTCTCGAAGACGGTGAGGGTGTCGAACAGGTCGCCGATGCCCGCCGCGCGCTGGATGTCGGCGAGGCCGAGGTGCTGGTGGTCAAGCAGGGCGGCCTGTTCGCCGTGCAGCTTGGTCAGCAGCTCGGCCAAGGACTCGGCCGGGTCGAGGCGGACGCGGACGGGAACGGTGTTGATGAACAGGCCGATCATGCCCGTGATGCCGTCGAGGTCGCCGTCGCGGCCGGAGACCGTGGCGCCGAACACGACGTCGGTGCGGCCGGTCCGTTGCGCCAGAACGAGTCCCCACGCGGCTTGCACGGCGGCGTTGAGTGTCACGCCGACCGCGCGGACGGCGGCGGTGAGCCTGGTGACGACCGGTTCCGGGAGGTGGACGTCGAGTTGGCCGGGGAGGACGCCGCCGTGGGGGGCTCCGGGGGCGACCAGGGTCGGCTCGTCGAGGCCGGTGAGCGCGGTGCGCCAAGCGTCGCGGGCCGCGTCGGTGTCGCGGTCGGCCAAGTCGGCTAGGTGGTCGCGGTAGGAGCGGACCGGGGGCAGGGTTTCGCCCGCGTAGCGCGCGAACAGCTCCCGGGCGAGGAGCGGGGTCGACCAGCCGTCGAGGATCGCGTGGTGGTTGGTCAGGACGAGCGTCGCGTCGGTTTCCGCGCGTACCAGGAGGAAGCGGACCAGCGGGGGTCGGGCGAGGTCGAAGCGGGTGGCGCGTTCGGCGTCGATGATCCGGGCGGTCTCGGCTTCGGAGGCGCTGGTCACCTCGCGCCAGGGGACCTCGACTCGGCGGGTGATGACCTGGGCCAGTCGGCCTGTCGCGAGGGTGGGGAATCCTGCTCGCAGGATCTCGTGGCGGTCGACCAAGGCTTGCGCGGCGGCGCGGAGGCGAGTGCTGTCGACGTCGCCTTGCAGGGAAAGGACCTGCTGGGTGGTGTAGACGTCTACACCGGACTCGTCGAAGCGGGAGAGGAACAGCAGGCCTTCTTGCAGCGGGGAGGTCGGCCAGACGTCCGCGACATCCGGGTAAGCGGTGTCGATC
Source organism: Actinokineospora auranticolor (assembly GCF_041897805.1). Lineage (GTDB taxonomy): Bacteria > Actinomycetota > Actinomycetes > Mycobacteriales > Pseudonocardiaceae > Actinokineospora > Actinokineospora auranticolor. The sequence continues at coordinate 2,142,573 of NZ_CP154825.1, read as the reverse complement.
TCATCCACTTCGGACTGGGTCAGGTTCGCGATGGGCCAGTCCGCTGGGGAGTGGCCGCCGGTTTCCAGTGCCGCGATAGCGTTCAGAGCGGCGACCCAGCGGTCCTTGACGGCGTGGACCACGGCGTCGGGGACGGCGGCGACCCAGGCGAAGTGGGCGGTGAGGGTGGCGCCTTCGGCGATGATGTTGAGCGCGATGGGGTGGCCGACGGGGAGTTCCGCGTCGGCACCGCCTGCCAGGGTGGCCGCTTCGGGGGCGGTCGACCAGGTCTGCGCGGTCTCGGATCCCATGCGTCCCAGGTAGTTGACCAGGATGTCGCGTCGGGGGGCGTCGGCGAGCTGGTCGCGGAGGAGGCCGTAGCCGAGGCCGTCGCCTGGGGTGTTCTTGACGCTGCCCTTGACGAGCTTGAGGGTCGCGGCGGCGTCGGGTCCGGGGGTGAGGCGGACGGGGTGGATGTCGGTGAACCAGCCGACGGTGTCGGTGACGTCGTCGGAGCGGCCGTGGCCTTCGACGTCGACGACGATCGGTTCGCCGACGGCTTGGGCGAGGGCGGCGAGGAGGACTTCGGTCGGGCCGGTGTGGAAGAGCGCGGGGACCGGGCCGAGCAGGCGGTCGGCGTTGGGGACGCTGACCGTCAGTTCGCGTGCTGTCGCGACGGTGTCGTCCGCGTTCAGCGGGCGGGTGACCAGGGTGTGCGCGGGGGCGAGGATTTCTTGCCACAGCGGGAGTTCCGGCGTTCGGTCCTGGTTCGTCGTGGCGATTGCCCAGGTCCGGAAGCTCGTGTCCGGCGGTTGCGGGGTTTCGCCCCCGATCGCGGCGGCCAGCGCGGGGACCAGGACTCGCCAGGAGACGCCGTCGACCACGAAGTGGTGGGCGACGATCAGGAGCCTGCCTTCTTCGGAACCCCGGTCGAACCAGACGACACGGAGCACGCGGCCCCGCGCGGGGTCTAGGTCCGCGATGGCCTGTTCGGTGTGGTAGTCGAGTTCGCTGGTCCATTGTGGATTTTTTGCGTCGACGCGGGATACCGACGGTTCCGTTGCCTCGTCGGGGATGACGAGCGCGTTGTCGGTGAGGCGGGCGCGAAGGATCACATGAGCGTCGGCGAGTGCGGCAACGGCCCGGGTGATCTGGTCGAGGGTCAGGTTCGCCGGGGTGGTGAGCAGGCGCGACTGGTGGAAGCGGTTGAGGGGGCCGCCGCGGTCGAGGTGCTCGCGCATGACCGGTGTCAGCGGGATCTCACCGGTGGCGATGTCCTTGGGGCGCGCGGCCACGGCCTCGACGATCTCCGCGACAGCGGCCAGCGTGGCGATCGTGCGGGTCTCGAACACCTGCCGGGTGGAGAAGCGGATGCCCGCGGCCTTCGCCCGGGCGACGAGCTGCATCGAGATGATGCTGTCACCGCCGAGGGCGAAGAAGTCGTCTTCGACCGTCACGGTCATGCCGAGGATGTCACCGACGAGGCTGACGAGCGCCGCCTCCGCCGGGGTCTCGGGCCCGCGACCGCCGCCGCTGGCGCGTTCGGGCTCGGGCAGCGCGGCGCGGTCGACCTTGCCGTTGACGGTGGTCGGCAGGGCGTCCATCAGCACGAACGCCGAGGGGACCATGTAGTCGGGGAGGACGGACCGCGCCCAGTCGGTGATTTCCGTCGCGGTGACGGGGTTCTCGGGGACGATGTAGCCCGCCAGGTACGGCGACGGGTTCTTGCGGACGGTGACGACCGCGCGGCGGACGGCCGGGTGCGCGGAAAGCGCGGCCTCGACCTCCTCCAGCTCAAGGCGCATGCCGCGGATCTTGACCTGGTTGTCGGCCCGGCCGACGAAGTCCAGTGTGCCATCGCCGTTCCAGCGCGCGAGATCGCCGGTGCGGTAGAGCCTGCCGTCGCCGAAGGGGTTGGCGATGAAGCGGGACGCGGTCAGGCTGGGCGCGTTGACGTAGCCGCGGCCGAGGAGGTAGCCGCCCGCGTACAGCTCGCCGGTGCGGTCGACGGGGACCGGGCGCAGGTGCGGGTCGAGCACGTACAGCTGGGTGTTGGGATTGGGCTTGCCGATCGAGGTCGCGGGCCGCTCGGCCGCGTCGCGGTAGACGACGTGCGAGACGCCGATCGTGGCCTCGGCGGGGCCGTAGCCGTGGTACATCGTCGTGGTCAACCTGCGGCGGAAGCGGTCGAAGAGATCGGGGGTGAGGACTTCACCGCCGCACCAGACGTGCTTGAGGTCGCGCAGCGTCCCGGGTTCGGTCGCGACGGTGAGCAGCGCGTCGAGCATCGAGGACGGCAGGTAGACGAACGTGATGCGGTGGGTGTCGATCGTGTCGAGGAGGTAGTTGGGGTCTCGTTCGCCGTCCTGCTCGGCGATGACGACCCGGCCGCCCGCGACCAGCGGCAGGAAGATCTCGTTGATGGAGATGTCGAAGGCGAGGGGTGCTTTGAAGAGGGTGGCGTCGTCCGGGCCGAAGCCGAGGAGTCCGAGCTGCCAGTGCAGGCGGGCGCAGATGGCTTCGTGGCGGATCATGGCGCCCTTGGGCGTGCCGGTGGAGCCGGAGGTGAAGATGACGTACGCGAGGTTGGTGCCGTCGACCGCGACCGGCGTCGGTTCGGCTCGGGTCCAGTTGTCGAGGTCGACGTCTTCGGGGCCGAGCAGGAGGAGTGCGCGGGAGTCGGCCACGACCCGGTCCCGCCGGTCCTGCGGCCAGGCCGGGTCGACGGGGACGAACGCGGCCCCGGCCCGCAGCGTCGCGACGAGGGCGACGACCATCTCGGCGGAGCGCGGGAGGGCGATGCCGATGGTGGTCTCCGGCTTCGCACCGTTGCTCTGGAGCACGGCCGCGAGCGCAGCGGTGCGCTGGTCCAGCTCGCGGTAGGTGAGGGTGCGCTCGCCGTCCACGATTGCGATGGCGTCGGGGGTTTGCGCCATGCGTGCGACGAGCATGTCGGTCAGGGTGCGGGTGACCTCGGGCTCGGCGGTGTTGTTGAAGGTACGCAGGATGGTGCGCCGCTCGGCGTCGGTAAGGACATCGATGCTGCCGACCGTGCTGTCGTTGCCCAGCTCGACGAGCGCCGTCGCAAGCCTCGTCGCCAGGTCCCGGGCCGTTGCGCGGTGCTCGACCTGGTAGCGGAGGCGGATGTCGCCGCTGTCGTGCGCCACGAGCGCGAACGGGTAGTGGGTGGCGTCCCGACCCTCGACGCCGACGACCCTGATCTCCTGGTCTTCCCGCTGCTCGGGGATGGGGTAGCTCTCAAAGACCACGAGCGTGTCGAACAGCTCGCCGATGCCCGCCGCCCGCTGGATGTCGACCAGCCCGACGTCTTGGTGATCGATCAGCTCCGCCTGCTCGGCCTGGAGCCGCCGCAGCAGGTCACCCGGCCGCTCGTGCGGCCGCAACCGGACGCGGACGGGGACGGTGTTGATGAACAGCCCGATCATCCCGGCGATCCCCGCCACCTTCGGCGAGCGCCCGGAAACCGTCGCGCCGAAGACGACGTCGTCCCGCCCGAGCACCCGCCCGAGCACCAACCCCCACGCCGCCTGGACCACGGTGTTGACCGTGACCCTGTAGCGCTTGGCCAGCTCCTCGAGGTTGGTGGTTACCGGGACCTCAACCTCATCCGGCAACCCACCCTTCACCCCGGGAGCCAACAGCGTCGGTTCCCCGAACCCCTCGAGGGCCCGCGCCCACGGTTCGGGATTCGCGTTTTCGAGCGAGGCGAGGTAGTTCCGGTAATCACCCGTCCGAGTGGCCTCCCCGTTCGCGTAAAGCGAAAGCAGCTCCCGAACAAGCAATGGACCAGACCACCCATCAAGCACAAGATGATGATTGGTCACCACCAGCCGATGCCGCTCGCTCCCCACCTTGACCAGGCCGAATCGAACCAACGGCCCCCGCTCAAGATCAAATTTAACCCCCCGGTCCGTCCCCAAAAACGCGTCCCACTCACCTTGTCCCCATGCCGGGAATCCATCCACAGCATCCGCACCGCCCCCCAATTCCCCCTCCCCCGCCGATAAAATGGGCAGGGGACGCCCCCCAGAGGAGGGCGGGGGTGTGTGTTGGGGTCCGGTGGGGTGATCTTCAAAACCGGGGTGGGTTTGGGCGTTGCCGAGATTCGGGTCGAGGGGGTCTCGGGTGCCGGGGTCCAGCGGGGTCGAGTTGCCGGTGCCGTGAGTTGTCGAGTCCGGCGCGGTGGGGCGCGGGGCGGCAGTGCCGTGCGTGGCCGAGTCCGACGCCGTGGGGTGCGGGTCGAGGGTGGCCGGAGAGGTGGCTCTCGGCTTCATGAAGTTGTGGGCAGCCGCGTTCGATGAGTTGCGCGGCGGGTGGGTGGGGTGCCTGTCCGACGATTCCTGGGTAGCGGTGTCCGGCGAGTTGAGATGCGGACGGGTGGGATGACCGTCCGGCGATCCCTGGGCGGTCGGGCCCAGCGGGGCGAGACGTGAGCCGGGCGAACCCTGGGCAGTCGGGCCCGCCGGGTTGAGGCGCGCACTGACGGGGTCCGGCGCGGCGGAAAGCGGGACGGCCGACCGCCGGTCGGTGGATTCCGGCGCGTGGGCGGGCGGTGCGGTCGTGGGCCGCGCGGCCTCAGTCGGCGAGGCCGGACGCGCGCCCGGGTTGGGGGCGCCCGGAGCGGGGTGAGCCGGGCCGGTGGGAGCGCCGGAGGTGGAGTGTGGTGCGTGGAGGGTGGGGTGGTAGGTGAAGGGGGTGGTGGTGGCGGGGGTGATCAGTTGGACCGGAGTGCCGCTCGGGGTCAGGTGGAAGGTGGCGCGGAGGTTGGGGTGGTTGTCGAGGAGGGCGGCGACCGCCGTCTCCAGGCGGGTGGGGTCGAGGGGGCCCTCCAGGTCCAGGACCAGTTGGACCGTGTAGGCGTTGTCTTCGTCCTCTGTGGACAGGTAGAGGAGTCCGGCTTGCAGGGGTGAGACCGGCCAGATGTCGGTGAGGTCTGGGTGGGACTGGGCGAGGGCGTCGATGTCGCTCTGCGGCAGGGTGACCAAGGGGAAGTCGGACGGGGTGTGCTCGGTCGCGGTGGCCGACGCGGCTTCGGCGGTCAGGTTCCGCAGGGCTGCGGCCCAGCGCGCGGCGAGGGTGGGGGTGGTGGTGCCCGCGGCGGGTGTGTAGGTCCATTCGGCGACCAGGGTGGGGCCGGTGGGGCGGTCTTCGAGGGCCGCGTTGATGGTGATGGGGTGGGTGACCGGGAGTTCCGGGTCGACGCCGGCGCCCAGGGCGTTGCCTTCGACGGCCGGGGACCAGGGGGAACCGTCGGTGGTGAATCGGCCCAGGTAGTTGACCAGGACCTCGGCGGTGGGGGTGGCGACGAGGCCGTAGCCGATGCCGTTGTCGGGGGTCTGGTGCGCCTGTTCCTTGACGAGTTTGAGCGCGGCGGTTCCCTCGCGGCCTTGGGCGTCGAGGTACATCGGGTAGACGTTGGTGAACCAGCCGATGGTGCGGGTCAGGTCGGCGCCGGGGACGGCGTGTTCGGCGCGGCCGTGGCCCTCGACGTCGACCCGGGTGGGGCCGTCGGCGGTGATGGCCAGGGCGGTGAGGACGGCCTCCCGGACACCCGCGCGGAAGCGGCGCGGGAGGACGGTGAGCAGGTCGGCGGCGTCGATCTCGACGCGTTCGGTGCGGGTGTTGCCCGCGGTGTCCCGGGTCGGGTCGAGCGGGGCGGTCCCCCAGGGGCGGACGGGCTTGGCGAGCAGGGCGCGCCAGTGGTCGCCGTCGGTGCGGGGGCGGGTCATGAGCTCACGCGCCCACAACCGGAACGGCGTCGACTCGGGGGCGAGGTCACCGGCGCACGCGGCGGCCAGGTCGGCGGCCAGCACCCGCCAGGAGACGCCGTCGATGACGAGGTGGTGGGCGGCGATGAGGAGGCGGTCGCCGTGCCAGCGGAAGGCGATCATCGAACCCCGCCACGGATCCAACGAGTCCAGGGCCTCGTCGACGGTGAATTCGCCGACCTTGAGCACATCGGCAGCGGACCTGGACGGCTCTACGACCAAGCGGCGGGCGTAGGTCTCCGCGGGGTCGACGACCAACCCGCCATCAGCCAGGTGGCGGCGGGACGCGTCGGCGACACCCGAGGCTGGCTCGCCGGGCTCCGAGGAACGGGCAACCGGTGTGTCCACGACATCCGGGATGGACTGGCCGGACGCAGAAGGTTCTGCCGCGATCCTGCCACCGACCGGCGAAGAACTCGATGCGCCGATGACGCCCGGGGCAGGCTCGTCGGACTCCGGAGACGCAGCGACGATCCTGCCATCGACCTGGTGAGCACCGTATGCGTTGACGGCGCTCGGGGCGGGCTGGGTGGAGTTCGAGGGGTTGGTGGCCGGGGTGCCGCCGATCAGGCGGGAGCGCAGCATGCCGTGGGTGTCGAGGACCCGTTGGATGGCGGTGGTGAGGGTTCCGGTGGTGAGGTCTTGGGGGGTGGTGAGGATTGTGGTTTGCGCGAATCGGCGGATGGGGCCGCCGAGGGCGAAAAGGTTGCGGATGACGGGGGTGGGGGTCACCTCCCCGTTGGGTGAACCGGTCAAGCCCGTCACGGTGGCGGGGGCGTGGGCGGCCAGCGCGGCTACGGTGCGGAGTTCGAAGACGTCGCGGGGGGTTAGGGCGAAGCCTGCGGTTCGGGCGGCGGTGACCAGTTGGATGGAGACGATGCTGTCGCCGCCGATGGCGAAGAAGTCGTCGTCTGGTCCTACGGTGGGGAGGTTGAGGACCGCGGCGAAGATCTTGGCCAGTGCGAGTTCGGCTGGGGTGTTGGGGTCGCGGGTGGTGGTCAGTGCACTGAAGTCGGGGGACGGGAGGTTGTTGCGATCGATTTTGCCGTTGGGGGTGAGTGGGAAGGTGGCTAGGGGAACGATTGCGGCTGGGACAGCCTGCTCTGGCAACGTTGCGATCAGGGTGGTGCGGATGGCTTCCGTGGAGAGGTCGGCGGGGGTGACGTAGGCGATCAGGCGTTGGTCGCGGAGGATTGCGGCGGCAGAGCGGACACCGTCTACCGCGGATAGCGCGGACTCGACTTCGCCTAGTTCTACGCGGAAGCCGCGGATCTTGACCTGGTGGTCGTCGCGGCCGCCGAACTGGAGGGAGCCGTCGCGGGAGCGGCGTACGAGGTCGCCGGTGCGGTAGAGGCGGCCGGGGCCGAAGGGGTTGGCCACGAAGCGGGACGCGGTGAGGGCGGGTTGGCCTAGGTAGCCGCGAGCGACTTGTGCGCCACCGATGTAGAGCTCGCCTACTACGCCGGTGGGGACGGGGCGGAGCAGCGGGTCCAGTACGTGGGCGGAGGTCCCGGCGACGGGAGCGCCGATGGTGACGGAGTCACCGGAGATTCGGGCCATGGTGACCATGACGGTGGTCTCCGTTGGGCCGTACACGTCGAAGGCGACCACGTTCGACGACGCCAGGCGCTCCCACAACGCGGCGGGTACGGATTCGCCGCCCATTGCGAGGCCGGAGACGGACGTGTCGAGGAGGCCGTGGTCCACCAGCATCGAGACCGTGCCGGGAGTCGCCTCGACGAAGTCGATCCCCTGGGCGGTGATGGCAGCGACGTAGGCGGCCGGGTCGGCGTACTGGTCGCGGTCGAGCAGGTGCAGTTCGTGGCCGTCGAGCAGCCACAGGACCTGCTGCCACGACGCGTCGAAGGCGAAGGAGAAGCCGTGGGACACGCGTAGGCGGCGGCCGCGCGAGACCGGCTCGAAGACGGCGGAGTGGTTGGTGTGGAAGAGAGTCGTGATCTGCCGGTGTGCCACCGCGACGCCCTTGGGCAGGCCGGTGGAGCCCGAGGTGTAGATGACGTACGCGGTCGAGTCCGGGTGCGGCAGGCGGCCGAGAGGGGCGTCCGAGTCGCCCGCGTCGGGTCGGACGGTTCGCAGTGAGGTCTCCAGGCGGTCGGTGATGACGAGCACCGGTCGCGCGTCGGAGAGGATGTGGTCGAGGCGTGTCCGCGGGTAGTCGGGGTCGAGGGGCAGGTAGACCGCACCCGCCTCGACGACCGCGAGCAGGGCGACGATGAGGTCGGCGGACCGTGGCAGCGCGACGGCAACGACGTCCTCCGTGGCGACCCCGAGGTCGACGATGTGGCGCGCCAGGCGGCGAACGCGGCTGCCCAGTTCGGCGAACGTCAGGGATTCGCCGCCCGCGACCAGGGCGGTGTCGTTGGGCCGGGAGGAAACCTGTACCGCGAACAACTCCGGCAGCGTTTGCGGACCCGAGGGCGCTGGGACCGGCGTGGCGGGCCAGGCGCGTTCCCGAGGAGTTCGTAGGTCTACCGAGGACAGCGGTGCGGACGGAGCGGCGGCGACGGCGTCCAGGAGGGTGGCGAGGCGCCAGGCGAGGTCGACGGCTGTCTCGTGGTCGAACAACGCCGTCGCGTAGTCGACCGAGAGGTCGATGCCGCCCTCGGCGCGTTCGGCCAGGGTGATGGTGAGGTCGAACTTCGCGGTGGTCAGCTCGACCGGTTCGAACACGCCGTCGTGGCCGGGCAGGCCGGGCTTCGCGGTGGGCGCGGTCCGGTGCACCACCATGGTCTGGAACAACGGGTTGCGGCCGAGGCGCCTGCTCGGCGCGAGATCCTCGACCACCCGGTCGAACGGCACGTCCTGGTTCGCGTACGCGGCCAGGTCCGAGACCCGGACCCGGTCCAGCAGCTCGGCGAACGTCGGGTCACCCGCGGTGTTCGCGCGCAGCACGACGGTGTTGACCAGGAACCCGATCAGCCCGTCGAGCCGGTCGTCGACGCGGCCCGCGACGGGCGCGCCGAGCGGGATGTCCGTGCCCGCGCCCAAAGCGGTCAGCAGGGCGGAGACGGCTGCGTGGCCGACCATGAACAGCGAAGCCCCGTGCCTGCCCGCCAACTCGGCGAGCGCGCGGTGCGTGTCCGCGCCGACCGACGCCCGCACGCGGGCGCCCCGGTGGTCGGCGGCGGCCTGCCGGGGGCGGTCGAGTGGCAGCGGGATCTCCTCCGGCAACCCGTCGAGCGCGCGGCGCCAGTGCGCGAGTTGGGTGTCGGCGACGGCGTCGAGCAGCGCGTTCTGCCAGACCGCGTAGTCGGCGTACTGCACCGGCAGCGTCGCGAACGTCGGCTCGACACCGACAAACCTCGCCCCGTAGGCGGTCCCGAGTTCGGCCCAGAGGGTCGCCTCCGACCACTCGTCAGCCGCGATGTGGTGCACGAGGACGAGCAGCACCGACGCCGACGGGCCGGTGCGCAGCAGCCAGGCGCGCACGGGGATGTCGTTGGCCAAGTCGAAGGCGTGCTCGGCCGCATCGGTGAGGCGAGCGGGGAGTTCGTCCTCGGTGAGGTCGACGACCAGCAGTTCCGGTGTGGCGTCGGTGATCTCCTGGTGGGTGTCGCGCAGGACCGTGCGCAGGCTCTCGTGGCGCACGGCGAGGTCGGCGAGCGCCGCGCGCAGGGCCGTGACGTCGACGGCGCCGGTGAGCCGGGCGGTGAACGGGATGTTGTAGGTCGGCGACGGTCCTTCGATCCGGAAGGCGAACCACAGTCGTTGCTGCGCGGCGGAAAGCGGTGGCCGCTCGGGCCGCTCCAGCTCACCCGGCACGGGTCGCACGGTCGGCGCGACCCTCACCCGTGCCGCGAGACCGGCCACTGTGGACGCTTCGAAAACGTCCCGCACCGACAGCTCCGCCCCGAGGCCGGTGCGGGCGCGGTTGACCAGGCGGGTCGCCAGCAGCGAGTGGCCGCCGAGGGCGAAGAAGTCGTCGTCGACACCGACTTCATCCAGTCCCAGCAGGTGCGCGAAGGCGGCGCACAGGAACTCTTCCGTGGAGTTGCGCGGCAGTGCGCGAGTGGCACTGACTCGCGGCTCCGGGAGCGCCTTGCGATCGGTCTTCCCGCTGGGGGACAGTGGGATTCGATCGAGCCCCACGACCACGGACGGCACCAGGTGCGCGGGCAGGGTCGCCCCCAGCGCGTCGCGGACGCCGTCAGCGGCCTCGGCGGGGACGACGTAGCCGAGAAGCCGGTCGTCGCGGACGGTCGCGACGGCGTGCGTGACGCCGGGCAAGGCGCTCATCGCGGCTTCGACTTCGCCGAGTTCGATCCGGAAGCCGCGCAGCTTCACCTGGTCGTCGACGCGGCCCAAGTATTCAAGCGCGCCGTCGGCGTTCCAGCACGCGAGGTCGCCGGTCCGGTAGAGCCGACCGCCGAACGGGCCTGCCACGAACCGGGTCGCGGTCAACCCGGGCCGGTTGAGGTACCCATGCGCGAGCTGAGCACCGGCCAGGTAAAGCTCCCCGACAACGCCGACCCCGGCGGGGTTGAGGTCGCCGTCCAGCACGTATGCCTGGGTGTTCCAGACCGGGTGTCCGATAGGGACGGTTGGCTCGTCGGCACGCACCCGAACGGCGGTGACGTCCACGGACGCCTCAGTCGGCCCGTAGAGGTTGTGCAGCTCGGCGTCCGAGACAGCGAAGAACTCGTCACGCAGGTCAACGGGCAGTGCCTCACCGGAGCACAGCACGCGCCGAAGCGACCGCACCTCCCGCGCCTTCGGCTCGGCGACGAAGGCGCGCAGCATCGATGGGACGAAGTGGACAGTCGTGACGCGTTGCCGCTCGACCACCTCGGCGAGGTAAGCCGCGTCCCGGTGGCCACCCGGGCGGGCGAAGACCACGGTGGCGCCAACCACCAGCGGCCAGAAGAACTCCCACACCGACACGTCGAACCCGGCCGGGGTCTTCTGCAGTACCCGCTCCCCCGGTTCGAGCCCGTAGGCCGATTGCATCCACAGCAGCCGGTTCACGATGCCGGACTGCGGCACCACGACGCCCTTGGGCCGCCCGGTCGAGCCGGACGTGAAGATGACGTACGCGGGTGCGCCCGGTTCGGCGGCCTCCCCCTCGAAGGCCGCCGAACCGGCTCCCCCAAGCTCATCCGGCACTAGGACGGCATCGCCGGGCAATTCGGTTCCACGTGGCGCGATAACGACCGCGGGCGCCGCGTCCTCGACCATCACGCGCAGGCGCTCTGCCGGGTACTCGGGGTCCAGCGGCAGGTACGCGCCGCCCGCGCGCTGGACAGCCAGCAGCGCCACCACCAACGCCGTCGAGCGCTCCAGCATGACCCCGACGATCGAGCCGACCCCCACACCGTGCGCGCGCAGCTCCGCCGCGAGAGCGGACACCGCGGCGTCCAGTTCCGCGTAGGTCAGCTCCTCGCCACCGTCGACCACGACCGCCGTCGAGTCCGGCGCCGCCGCGACCCGCGCAGCGAACAGCGACGGGATCGTCGCGGGCGTGACTGGCACCGACTTCCCCTGCCACGACGACAGAACTCGCTCGCGCTCGTCGTCGGTCAGCAGGTCGATCGAGCCGAGCGGCAGACCTGGTTCGGCCACAACGGCGCTCAGGAAGCGGGTGAGCCGGGCGGCGAACCGTTCGATGGTCGAGGGCTCGTACAGGTCGGTGGCGAACTCGACAAATCCGGTCAAGCCGTCACCTGTGGGCAGTTCGGCCAGGTCGACGGTGAGGTCGAACTTCGCGGTGTCGGTGTGGACGAGATCGGCGGCGCCGGTCAGGCCGGGGAAGCCGGAGACCTCCGGCAGGGCCGGGTGGTACGCGAACAGGACCTGGAACAGCGGGTGCCGGGCGGCGGAGCGGCGCGGCGCCAGGGTCTCGACCAGCCGGTCGAAGGGCGTGTTCTGGTGGTCGAACGCGGCGAGGTCGGCGGCGCGGACCCGGGAGAGCAGGTCGCGGAACGTCGGGTCACCGGAGGCGTCGGTGCGCAGGACGACCGTGTTGACGAAGAAGCCGACCAGCGGGTCGACAGCCGGGTCGACGCGGCCCGCAGTGGGAGTGCCGATGACGATGTCGTCGCCCGCGCCGTGGCGCGACAGCAGCGCGGCGATGGCGGCGTGCAGGACCATGAACGCGCTGGTGCCCGTGTTCGCGGCGAGAACGCGGATGGCGGCGTGCAGGTCCGCCGGGATGTCGAGGGGGACGCTGCCGCCACGGTGCGAGGCGCGGGTCGGGCGGGGCCGGTCGGGGCGCACCGTGACCTCGTCGGGCAAGCCACCGAGCGCGGATGCCCAGAAGTCGGCGCCGGACTCGGGCAAAGCCCGTTGCCACACGGCGAAGTCTGCGTACTGCAGGGCGAGCGGCGCGTACTCCGGGGATCGACCGGCCAGGCGCGCGGAGTAGGCGGCGGCGAGGTCGGTGACCAGCGGGCCGAGTGACCACTCGTCGCCCGCGATGTGGTGCAGGACAAGCAGAAGCACGTGCCGGTCACCGTCGCGCAGCAGCGTGACCCGCAGCGGCGAGTCGGCGCGCAGGTCGAACGCCGCCTTCGCCGCGTCCGCCACGGCGGAGTCGGAGTACCGCGCCTCGACGACCTCCGGCATGGCGGAACCGATCACCTGGTAGGCGATACCGTCCGCGTCCGTGGCGACCGTGGTGCGCAGGACCTCATGACGTGCCACAACATCCGCGACGGCCGCGCGCAGCGCACGCACGTCGAGCAGGCCGTCGAAAGTCAGGACCAACGGGATGTTGTAGGTCGGGTCCGGGCCATCCAGCTCGTGCACGAACCACAGGCGGCGCTGCGCGAACGACAGCGGCACGCGCTCCGGCCGCTCCCCCGCGCGGGGCCCGTCGATGGCGGCGGCGGCCGTGAGCCGGTCGATCAGGCCCGCGACGGTCGGCGCGTCGAAGATGGCGCGGATCGACAGCTCGACACCCAGTTCGACGCGGGCCCGCACGCTCAGCCGGGTGGCCAGCAGCGAGGTGCCGCCCAGGGTGAAGAAGTCGTCGTCGATGCCGACCGCGCGAACGCCCAGGACCTCGCCGACCAGCTCGCACAGCGCCCGTTCACGCGGGTTGCGCGGCGCGCGGCCACCCGAGGAGCCCGCGAGGTCGGGGGCGGGCAGGGCGCGGCGGTCGACCTTCCCGTTGGGGGTCAACGGGATCGCGTCGAGGCCGATGACCGCCGACGGGACCATGTAGTCGGGCAACGCGGCCCGCGCCCACTCGACCAGGTCGTCGGGGACGGCCGGGACCACGTACGCGACCAGCCGCTGCTCGGCCAGGCCCGTGCCGTGCGCGACGACCACGGCCCGCTCGACGGCGTCGTGCCTGGTCAGAACCGCTTCGATCTCACCGAGTTCGATGCGGAAGCCGCGGATCTTCACCTGGTGGTCGACCCGGCCCAGGACCTCCAGCAGGCCGTCCGCGCGGGTGCGGGCCAGGTCGCCGGTGCGGTACATGCGGGTGCCGGGGGCGCCGAAGGGGTCGGCGGTGAAGCGTTCGGCGCTCAGGGACGGGCGGTCGTGGTAGCCGCGCGCCAAGCCGTCGCCCGCGATGTACAGCTCGCCCGCGACACCGGCGGGGACCGGGCGCAGCGCGGAATCCAGCACGTACACCGTGGTGTTGGCGATCGGCAGTCCGATCGGGACGGTCAGCGCGTCGGTCAGGACGTGCGCGGTGGACCAGATCGTGGTCTCGGTGGGGCCGTAGAGGTTGGTGGCGCCACGGGTGCGGGCGAGCATGTCGGCGGCCAAGTCGGCGGGCAGGGCCTCGCCGCCGACCAGGGCGCGCAGGTCGCGCGCGGCATCGGGGCGAGCGGCCAGCAGCGCCTGCCACAGCGACGGCGTGGCCTGCATGACCGTGGCGCCGCTCGCCGTGATCGCGGACTCCAGCAGTGCCGGGTCGCGCGCCGTGTCACCGTCCACGAGGTACACGGCAGCGCCGGAGAGCAGTGGTGTGAACAGCTCCAGTCCGGAGATGTCGAAGCCGACCGTGGTCACCGCGAGGAGGGTGTCGGCGGCGGTGAGGGCGAACCGGTCGACCATGTCGAGCAGGAAGTTCACCAACGCACCGGAAGGCACGACGACACCCTTGGGGCGGCCGGTGGATCCCGAGGTGTACAGGATGTAGGCGGCTTGGTCGGCGTGTACCGGGGCCGGGTCGAGGTCGGCCGTGGGCACGTCGTCGAGGTGCAGGACGTCGAGGCCGTCGAGGGGCTTGACCATGCCGGGCGCGGTCACCAGCAGGGCGGGCGCGGCGTCGGCGAGCATGTGGTCGAGCCGGTCCGCCGGGAATCCGGGGTCCAGTGGCAGGTACGCGGCACCGGTGGCGGCGACGGCCAGCAGGGTGACGACGAGGTCGACCGTGCGGGGCAACGCCACCGCCACAACGGAATCCGGCGTGACGCCCCGCTCGCACAGCACGGCCGCGAGCCCGCCGACGCGGCCCACCAGCTCGCCGTAGGTCAGTTCCCGCACACCGTCGCGCACCGCGACCCGATCCGGTGTGTCCACCGCGCGGTCCCGCACCAGCGCGGCCAGTCCGCGTCCCGGCCGGATGCGTTCCGGTCCGATGATGCCTGCCGGTCCTTCCGACAGCCCCAGCTGCCCGGTCGGTGTCTCCGAGCCTGCCTCGACCAGCCCTCGGAGCAGCGCGGTGAACGACCGGAGATGACTCGTCAGGTCGTCCTCGGTGTACCGCACGGGATCGCCGTCCAGCTCGATCTCCAGCGGGACGCCGTTCTGGCCGCCGTAGACGGTGAACGACAGGTCCTCGGCCGGACCGGCGGCGAGGTAGCGCACCTCGGCCGACGGGCCGCCGAAGTCCAGTGGCGCGCGGTAGGGCTTGAGGTTCACCCACGGCCCGACCAGACGTCGTTGCGCGGCGAGCAGATGCGCGGCGCGCCGGACATCCTCGCCGCGGTACCGCTGGTGCGAGCCGACAGCCCGGATCTCGGCCCGGACCGCGCCGATCAACTCGCCGACGGTCATCCCCGGACGAACCGCGACCCGCAGCGGCAGCACGTTCACCGCAGTGGTCGGGATCCGCGCCGACACCGAGCCGAGCCTGCCCATCATCGGCAGTCCCAGCACAACCTCGTCCGCCCCGGTAACCCGGCGCGTGAACAACGCCACGGCAGCGGAGACCACCGCGGGCGCGGTCAACGCCGCCAACCGGAGGTCGCGCACGGTCCCGCGCACGCGGCGGAACCCCAGCGACGACTCCCCCACCGTCGACGGCGACACCACCTCGGGAAGGTCGGCGACGCGCTCGGCCCACCAGTCCTTGTCCTGGGCGAACCGCTCCGACGCGCGGTAGAGCTCCTGCTCCTCAACATAAGCGCCGACCGGCGCGAACGGGCTCGGCCCCGGCTCCCCACCGCCGACCAGGTTCCGGTAGACCTCCGCGAGTCGCGACGCGACAAGGGAGAAGCCGTATCCGTCGAGCACGATGTGGTGCGCACGCTGGTACCACAGGTGGTGGTCCACACCGACCACGAGCAACGCTTCAGCCGCCAACGGGCCCACGGTCAGCTCGACCGGTCGCGCGAGGTCGGCGTCCATCCACCGCCGCGCCGCCGCCATCGGATCGGCCGCGTCACGCAGATCCACCACCTGGACCGGGATTTCCAGCGCGCCGGGCCGCTGCCGGACGTCGTCACCGTCCACGGTGAACACCGTGCCGAGCGCGGTGGCCTCACCGACCACGACGGACAGTGCGCGCCGGAACACGTCCACTTCGAGCACACCGCGCAGCTCGACCGCCTCGGCGGTGTGGTACGCGGTCCCGGAGGCGTCGAGCCGTTGGGCGAACCACAGCGCCTGCTGGGCGGGGGTGAGCGGACTTAGCGGCTCGGACATCCTGCGCAACCTTCCACGGCCGTGGCCGCTCGCCCGTCAAACCCTGTGGGAGAAACGGGATTCTGCTGTTGACCAAGTTCACGGTCCGCGCGCCAGGTCGGGGACGGTGCCGGGCGGGGACGAGGGAGTGGGTGGTGGGAGAGAATGTCTCAGTCGTCTTCGGCGTGGCCTCTGCGCCAGTAGCCGCTGAAGTAGACGCGCTGGCGGGTCAGGTCGTGGTCGAGCACCAGGGTCGCGCGCACGGCCTGGGCCATCGCCGATTCCCCGGCGACCCAGGCGTAGGTGCGCGGGTCGACGGCGCCGACGGCGGTCACGGCGTCGTGCAGCAGCGTGGTCGTGCCGGGTTCGGCGCCGTCGCGGTGCAGCCAGGTGACGTCGAGGTCGGCGGCGGACGCCAGGGGCTGCTCGTCGGCGGCCCCGTCCACTTCCAGCAGCACCCGGGCGCGCGCCCCGACGGACAGGCTCCCGACGATGCCGCTGATCGCGGGCAGCGCGGTCTCGTCGCCGACGACCAGGTACGCCGACGTGTCGGCGGGCGGGGCGAAGCTGCTCAGGCAGCCGTAGAGGCCCACCGGGTCGCCGACCGCGGCGGCGCCCGCCCAGGCCGACGCCGGGCCGGTGTCGCCGTGCAGCACGAAGTCGATGTCCAGTTCGAGGTCCGCGGGCCGGGCCGCGCGCACGGTGTAGGTGCGCACGATCGGCCGCAGGCTCTCCGGCAGCGCGCGGACCTCGTCCCAGAACGGGACGGCGTCCGGCACCACGACCTCCGCGCCGGGCCTGGGCGGCAGCAGCACCTTGCATCGCGGCTCGGGGCCCACCTCGGTGAAGTGGGCCAGGTCCGGGCCGGTGAGGGTGATCCGCGCCAGGTGCGGGGTGACCAGCGCCTTGGCCGCGACGGTGAGCCGGTAGGGGCGCAGCGAGTCGCGGCCGGCGGGGGTCGGGCGGGGGCTCTGCGTGACGCTCACCGTCAGGCGCTCGTCCGGTCGGCGTCCATCCGCTCGGCGAGGCTGCGGGGGCGCATGTCGGTCCAGGTGTCCTCGACGTAGGCGAGGACGGCGGCGCGGCTGTCCGGTCCGAAGGCGACGGTCCACCCGGCGGGCACCTCGAGGAACGTCGGCCACAGCGAGTACTGGCCCTCGTCGTTGACCAGGGCCTGGAAGGTGCCGTTCTCGTCGTCGAAGGGGTTGGTCGACATCGCGGTGCTCCTCGGGTCCGACATTTTCGTTGGTTAGGCTAACCTAATTCGGACGACACGAGAAGGGCCAGACTCCCCGGCTGCGGGGTCCGTCACAGGTGGCCTCGGCGGGACCGCCAGGAACTCGGTGAGCAGGCCGTTCACCACCTCGGGCCGCTCCAGGTAGCCGTAGTGGCCGCCGCCGTCGACCTGGGTGAACCAGGCGTCGGGCAGCCAGTCCGCGATCTCCCGGCCCAGGTGCGGCGGGGCGACGAGGTCGTCGGTGAACGAGACCACCAGCGTCGGCGCGGTGACCCGGGCGCACAGCCCGGACAGGTCCGGGTCGTCGCCGATGTCCATCTGCGCGCGGATCCCCGGTCCGGGCGGCTGGGTGGCGAACTCGAGGATGTCCAGCCACTCGCCGACCTTGTCGCGGTCGAACAGGGTGTGCGGGGAGAGGTTCCACATCGCGGTGGTGGCGGCGTAGTAGCGCGACGGCAGCACAACGCCTTCGTCGACCAGGTCCCGCTCCCCCGCGTCGAACGTCGCGTGCAGCCGGCCTGCCCGCGACCGGGCCGCGAGCAGCACTACGCGGCCCACGAGGTCCGGTTTGGTCGCGGCCACGTCGATGGCGATCCGCGCGCCCAGCGAGGTGCCGACCAGGTCGAAGCGGTCGAGGCCGAGGTGCGCGGCGAGGGCGATGACGTCGGCGGCCATGTCGGCGACGGTGATGCCGTCGGCGCACTCGGAGGTCGGTGGGACGCCCCGATTGTCCACGGTGATCACCCGGTGCCCGGCGGCGATGAGCGCGGGCTGCTGGTGCAGGTGCCACACCCGACCGGAGCTGCCCATCCCCATCAGCATCACGACGGGCCTGCCCGCGCCCTTGTCCTGGTAGCTCAGGCTGATCCCGTTGAGGTCGACGACCGGCACGTCAGACCACCCGCCCTTCCGCGAGCCGGACGACCCGGGGCAACCGCTCGATGGTGGCCTGCCGGTGCGCGATGACGATGAGCGTGCGGTCCTCGTGCAGCCGGTCGACCGCGCGTTCCAGCCGGGCCGCGGTCTCGGGGTCGATGTCGGCGGTGGCCTCGTCGAGGATCAGCACCGCCGGGTCGACCAGCGCGGCCCGCACCAGCCCGACGATCTGGCGTTCCCCGGCGGAGAGCCGGTCGCCGCGCCTGCCGACCTGGGTGTCGAGGCCATCGGGCAGCGCGGCCCCCCAGTCGTCGAGGCCGAGGGCGGTCACGGCGGTGTCCATGTCGGCGCGGGTCGGGCCGGTCGGCGCCAAGGCGAGGTTGTCGGCGACGGTGCCGTCGACGAGGTGGACCTGTTGGGGCACCAGGACGAGCCTACCGCGCAGGTCGGCCTCGTCGAGGTCGGCGAGGTCGTGGCCGCCGTAGAACACGGCGCCGCGGTCGGGGGCGTAGAGGCCGCTGAGCAGCTTGGCCAGCGTGGTCTTGCCGGACCCGGTCTGCCCGACCAGGCCCGCGCGGTCCCCCTCGGTGAAGGTGACGGAGACCCGGTGCAGCACGTCGGCGCCGTCCACGTAGGCGTAGCCGAGGTCCGATGTGGACAGTTCGGCGCGGGGCGGCAGCTCGACGCGGGTGCCCCGGGACGCGCGCGGCTCGGTGGCCCCGAGCAGGTCGAGCAGCCGGGCCAAGCCGACGCGGGCCAGCTGGAACTCGGCCAGCAGCTCGGACAGGTTGAGCATGCCCTCGAACAGGTTGCGGGTGGCCAGCACGAACACCACGACGGTGCCGACGCTGATCTGGTCGGCCGTCACCAGCCACACGCCGAGCAGCAGCAGCGCGGCGGTGGACAGGCCCTCCAGCAGGTTCATCGTCTCCAGGCGGTTCTGCACGGCCACGGTCCGGTTCGCCGCGCGCAGGGCGCCGTCGTTGGACTTGCCGAACCGCTCGAGCCGGGCCGCGATCCCGCCGCCGAGCCGCAGGGTCTCCCCCGCCGAGACGAACTCGTTGAACTGGGCGGCCATGGTGGCCTCGGCGGCGGCCTGGTCGCCGAAGGCGTCGTCGGCGTCGCGGTCGAACCAGCGCAGCACCAGGATCGTGGCGGGCACGAACAGCGCGAGCAGGATCACGGTCAGCAGCCAGGAGTAGACCAGCAGCACGACCACGGTCATGGTCAGCGAGATGAGCGCGCCGAGCAGGTCGGGCAGGCTGGCGCGGACGAACTGGGCCAGCTCGGCGACCTCGCCGGTGCTGCGCCGCAACAGGTCGCCGGTGCGGTGCGCCTCGATGAACCGCAACGGCGCGCCCGCCAGCCGAGCGACGACCAACTCCCGCACCCCGCGCACGACCTGCTCGCCGACCGAGGTGAGCTGGAGTTCGGCGGCGGCCAAGAGCACCAGCCGGATGAGCGTGAGTCCGACGAGGACGAAGACGGCCGTCCACAGCGCGCCGCGGTCGCGGTCCAGCACCGCGTCCACGCCCGCGCCGATGACCGGCGCGATGCCGACGACGGCGGCGGTGGCCACGGCCGTGGTGAGCAGGGCGGCGGCGATGCGCCAGCGGTACGGGCGCAGGTGCGGCCAGAAGCGGCGGATGACGCCCTTGGTCGCGGGGGACTCGTCGAGGGTCCGGATCTCAGCCACCGACGACCTCCATGCGCGCCTGCTCGTCGAGGCGGATCAGCCGGTCCGCGGCGGCGACCACGGCCGAGCGGTGCGAGACGAACACGACCGCGGTCTCGGGCGACCACTCGCGCAGGCGCCGCAGGATGGTCTGCTCGGTGTCGGCGTCGACTGCCGAGGTGACGTCGTCGAGGACCAGCACCGGCGGTTTCGCCAGCAGCCCCCGGGCCAACGCCAAGCGCTGCACCTGCCCGCCGGACAGGGTCTCGCCGCGTTCGCCGACGACGGTGTCGTAGCCGCCGGGCAGGCCGTCGATGAACTCGTCCAGCGCGGCCACCCGGCACGCCTCGCGCACCAGGTCCAGGTCGACGTCGCGGTCGAGGGTCACGTTGTCGCGGATCGTGCCGGAGAGCACCACCGGCCGCTGCGGCACCACCCCGATCCGGCGCCACACCTGTTCCGGGTCGGCCAACCGCAGGTCGACCCCACCGAAGTGGACAGTTCCGCTGTCAGGATCGTCGAGCCTGCACAGCAACCGCACGAGCACCGACTTGCCCGAGCCGGTCGGACCGGTCACCACGACCAGTTCCCCCGGCGCGGCCATCAGGTCGACAGGGCCGACGACCGCGCGGCCGTCGCGCACCGCGCGCACCCCGACCGCGGCGAGCATCCCGGACTCCGGCAGCGGCCGCGGGTCCGCGGGCGCGGCCACCGCGGGCTTCGCCGCCAGCACCTCCGCCACCCGACCCGCCGCGACCCTGGCCTGACCGCGGTTGACCAGCAGGTCGACCAGGACCGTCACGGCGACCGTCATGGTGATCATCCACGAGGTGAAGGCGACCAGGGAGCCGACGGTGATCCGCCCGTCGATCGCCGCGAGCCCGCCGACGGCCAGCCCGATCGCCACCGCGACGCGCAGCACCGCGGGCGGCGCCGAGACCCACCACGCGGAGACCCGCGCGACACCCATTGTGTGCCGGGTGACGTGCGCGCTCACCTCGTCGTGCCTGCGCACCAGCACCTGCTCGCCGCCGAGCCCGCGCACGGCCGCGCTGGCCGAGAGCAGGTCCTCCACCGCGTCGGCGCGCTTGCCGTGCGCGGTGGACAGCCGCTCGTTGGCACGGCGGTAGCGGCCCGGGAACTGGGCGTTGACCAGGCCCAGCACCGGCATGGCCAGCACCAGGACGAGTAGCAGCGGCGGGTCCATCGCGCCGACCGCGGGCAGCACCAGCGCGACCGTGACCACCACCCGCGCCCACCGGGTCAGCCCCTGCACCCAGGCGTTGATCATCTCGGTGTCCCGGGTGACCCGCATGGCCAGGTCGCCCTGGCCGAAGGGTGCGATGGCGGCCCGGTCGAGGGTGCCAGCCCGGGCCGCGAGGTCGGCGCGCAGCCGGTGCGCGACGCGGTGCGCGGCCAGGCCGGACCACCACTTGCCCGCCGCGGCGGAGACCATCATCACGACCGCGACGACGGCCGTCGTGCTCGACCAGAACAGCGTGCGACCGCTGTCACCGGGGGTGATGCCCTCGTCGAGGCCGTGCTGGACGCACCACGGCATGGCCAGGAACGCGATCTGCTGCACCACCGTGGCGGCCAGTCCGGCCCCGAGCACGACCCGTTCCCGCCGCAGCGCGCCGCGCAGCAGTTCCACCGCGGTGTCCTCCCTCGCCCGCGGCCAGTCGCCAGCCGCCCCAAAGTGCCTACAACTGAAGTTAGGCAATCCTTACTTGCGGCCCGGTCGGGTGTCAATGTGACCGGGTCGGCGGCGGGCTCAGCGGCGGCCGGAGCGCCATTCCGTGGCCAGCAGCCAGGCCAGGTAGACGCCGCCGAGCGCGGCCGTGGCCACCCCGACCGGCAACGCGTTCTGGCCGAACGCGCGCTGGGAGAGCACGTCGCCGCCGAGCAGCAGCGCCGCGCCCATCGCGGCGGCGGGCAGCAGCGCGGGACCGGAGGAGCCCGCGAGCCTGCGGGCCAGTTGTGGCGCGGCCAGTGCCACGAAGGCGATCGGGCCCGCGCACGCGGTGGCCACGGCGGTGAGCGCGACGCTGACCACGACCAGCAGCAACCGCGTCGACTCGACCCGCACGCCGAGCATGGTCGCGGTCTCGTCGCCCATCTCCAGCAGGTTCAGCTTCCGACCCAGCACCACGCCCGCGGGCAGCAGCAGGACCAGCGCGACGGCGACCGGCAGCACCTCGCTCCAGCCGCGCCCGTTGAGGCTGCCGACCAGCCACACCTGCGCGGCCTGCGCCTGGCGCAACCCGGCGCGGGTCAGGATGTAGGTGTTGAGCGACCCGAGCACGGCGGTGACGCCGATGCCGATCAGGATCAGCCGGTAGCCCTGCACGCCGGTGCGGTGGGCCAGCCCGTAGACGGCCACCGCCGCGGCGATGCCGCCGAGGATCGAGCCGAGCGCGATCTGCGTGATGCCGCCGCCGAAGACGACCAGCACCAGGATCGCGCCGGTCGCCGAGCCGCTGGCGAAGCCGATGATGTCCGGGCTGCCCAGCGGGTTGCGCGACAGGCTCTGGAAGATGGCGCCGCTGATCCCCAGCGCGGCCCCGACCAGCACCGCGACCGCGACCCGGGGCAGGCGCAGGTCGAACACCACGTACTTCTGCCCGCCCGTGCCCGCGCCGCCGAGGGTGTCCACGAGTTGGGTGTAGGTGAGGGGGAAGTCGCCGGTGAGCATCTCCAGCACGGCCAGGCCGGAGGTGGCCGCCAGCAGCGCGACGACCACGACGATCGCGCGCGGGTGGGCGCGCAGGGACATCCGACCGACGCGGACGGGGACGCCCGTCACCGGCCTGGCGTCCTCGGTGGTAGCGGTGCTCACAGGTGGGCCAGCTTCCTGCGCCTGCACAGCGCGATGAACACGGGCGCGCCGACGAAGGCGGTGATGATCCCGACCTCCATCTCCCGCGGCGAGATGATCACCCGGCCGACCACGTCGGCGCCGAGCAGCAGCACCGGCGCCAGCACCGCGCTGAACGGCAGCACCCAGCGCTGGTCGGGGCCGGTGAGCGCGCGGGCCATGTGCGGCACGGTCAGCCCGATGAACGCGATCGGCCCCACCGCCGCCGTGGCCGCCCCGCACAGCAGGGTGATCGCCAGCGCGCAGCCGAGCCGGACCAGCGTGAGGTTCACCCCGAGCGCGCGGCCGGTCTCGTCGCCGAGCGCGAGCGCGTTGAGCGGTGACGCGAGCGTGGCCGCTACCAGCAGCCCGGCCAGGATGAACGGCAGCACCTGGAGCACCACGGCCATGTCCCGGTTGTCCAGCGAGCCGATCTGCCAGAACCGGAACTGCTGGAACGCGGCCGGGTCGAGCACCAGCGTCGCGGCGACGAACGCGCCGAGCGAGGCGCTGATCGCCGCGCCCGCGAGGACCATGCGCTCGGGCGTCACCTGGCGACCGGTCGAGCCGAGCACGTAGACGACGACCGACGCGGCGGCGGCGCCGAGGAAGGCGAACCAGATGTAGCCGCCGACGGTGGTGATGCCGAAGAACGCGATCGACGCCACGACCGCGGTGGAGGCGCCGATGTCCACGCCGAGCAGGGCCGGGTCGGCGAGCGGGTTGCGGGTCAGCGACTGCATCAACGCGCCCGCGACGCCGAGCGCGGTGCCGACGAGCAGGCCGATGAGCGTGCGGGGCACCCGGCGGTCCCAGATGATCGTGGCCTCGTCGCCGGTCTTGAGCGCGCCGGTCAGCACGTCCCAGACGGTGCCGAACGGGATGGTGCGCGAGCCGATGGCGACGCTGAGCGCGCAGATCACGACGAGCGCGGCGACCGCGACCACCAGCCACGCGGGCCGCGCGCCCCACGACCGGGGCCTGGCCTCGGTGGTCTCCCGCCGCGTGACGGTCTGCTCCACGGCGGGCCCCTCTCCACTGCCGGTTAAGTTAGGCTCACCTTAACCCGGTAACCGCCGCGCGCGGTCGGGCTACCCCACCAACTCGGCCAGACCCGCCACCCAGCAGGCGCCCTCCTCGGCGAACCGGGCGCCGCGCACCTGACCGGTGGTCACCCCGACGAAGCCGAGCCCGGCGCCGCGGGCGGCGTGCAGGTCCATGATCGAGTCGCCGACGTAGACGGTCTCCGCCGGTCCGACGCCGTGCGCGGCCAGCAGCCGGATCGCGTCGTCGAACACCGCCGGGTCCGGCTTGTGCGCGGCGGTGGCGTCGGCGCCGTGCACGAACCGCAGGCGGCCGGTCGGGAACCCGACCCAGTCCAGGTCCGACAGCGTGGGACCGGTGTTGGCCGAGGTGACCACGCCGACGTGCGCGCCCCGGTCCAGCAGCCCGTCGACCACGTCGCGGGCGCCGTCCATGACCGGCTTGCGGTAGCGCGGCTCCAGCGTCAGGTTGGCCGCCCGCATCTCCTCCAGCGGCGCGGAATCGCGGTACAGCAAGGAGATCAGCTCGTCGAACGGCTTGCCCCAGTGCGCGGCCAGCTCGACCTCGGTGAGGGTGATGCCGTAGAACCGGGCGGCCACGGCCTGGTGTTGCGCCCACTTCACGACCCGGGTCATGACCAGGGTGTCGTCGAGGTCGAACACCACCGCGCGGGCGCGCTCGACCAACTGCCGCGCTTGTTCGCTCACACCAACTCCCGGGCCGGGGGGAAAATCGTCGCCATCCCCAGCATGGCGAGGCGCGGGCCCGGCGTCGAGGCCCTTCAGCGTCCGTTCACGGTCCGGTGGTCAGCCGGTCAAGCAGCCTGGTGAACACCGAGTCCAACGTATCGATCTCGGTATCGGTGAGGGAGTCGAAGAAGAAGTGGCGGACCGTGTCCACGTGCGCGGGCGCGGCGGCGGTGATCGCGGCGCGGCCCTCGTCGGTGAGCCGGACCATGCAGCCGCGGGCGTCGTCGGGGCAGTTCTCCCGGCGCACCAGGCCGCGCTTCTCCATGCGGCTGATCTGGTGGGAGAGCCTGCTGCGCTCCCAGCCGACCGCGGCACCGAGGTCACGGGAGCGGACGAGGCCGTCGCCCGCCTCCGAGAGCGGGACGAGCAGGGCGTAGTCGGCGATGGAGAGGCCGCTGTCGCGGGAGAGTTGGCGCTCCTGGGCGGCGTGCAGCTCGCGTTGCAGCGCCAGGTAGGCCATCCACACCCGGGCCTCCCGCTCGTCGAGCCAGCGTGGGGTGGCGGCGGTCACCGGGAAGACCCTACTCGACAGCTTTGTTGATGTGTCATCATTACCTCGGGAGGCGTGATGGAACTCGGGATCTACAGCTTCGCGGATCGACACCCCGATCCGGTCACCGGTGCGCGGGTTTCGGTCGCGGACGCGCTGGCGAACACGCTGGAGCGGATCCGGCTCGCCGATGAACTGGGCCTGTCGTTCTACGGCCTCGGCGAACACCACCTGGACACCTACGCGATCTCCAACCCCGGCACGGTGCTGGCCGCGGCGGCGTCGGTGACCGAGCGGATCACGCTCTCCAGCGCGGTCACCGTGCTCAGCACCGAGGACCCGGTCCGGCTCTACCAGCAGTTCACCACCCTCGACCAGCTCAGCCGGGGCCGCGCCGAACTGCTCGCGGGCCGCGGCTCGTTCACCGAGTCCTTCCCGCTCTTCGGCGCCGACCTCGGCGACTACGACGACCTGTTCGACGAGAAGCTGGCCCTGCTGCTGCGCTTGGACCGCGAGTCGCCGATCACCTGGTCCGGCCGCTTCCGCCCGCCGCTGGAGAACGCCGAGGTGCTGCCCCGGCCGTACGGGCGTCGGCTGCGCATCTCCGTCGGCACCGGCGGCAACCCGCAGTCGTCGGCGCGCGCGGGCCTGCTGGGCCTGCCCGTGGTGTACGCGGTGATCGGCGGCCAGCCGGAGCGCTTCGCGCCGCTCGTGCAGCTGTACCGGCACGCGGGCGAGCAGGGCGGTCACGCGCCGGAGGACCTGCACGTGACCATGGGCGCCATCGGGCTGGTCGCGAAGAAGTCCCAGGACGCCAAGGAAGCCTTCTTCCCGTACTGGCTGGAGACCATGGAGTACGGCGCCCGGGCCCGGGGCTGGACCGTGCCGTCGCGCGCGGACTACGACGGCTACGCCCGGGGCGCCCAGTCGATCTTCGCGGGCAGCCCGGACGAGGTCGCCGACCGGATGATCAGCGTCGGCAGGCTGGTCGGCGCCGACCGCTACGCCATGCAGATGGACTGGTCGGGCGTGCCGCACAAGACCGTCATGGCAGGCATCGAACTGCTGGGTACCGAGGTGCTGCCGCAGGTCCGCAAGGAACTCGGCTGACCTCCCCGGCTCCTGACCGGCGCGATCAGGGGGCGCGCCGGTCAGGTCAGCCCACTACCTACCGGCTTCCGGCGCCCAGTCGAGGACGTCCAGGGCACCGTTCGGGGCGAACTCGCCCAGGTTGGCGACGCCCTTGGCGAAGGCGTAGTTCTGCACGGTCGCCACCGGTAAGAACCAGGCCTTCTCGACCACCACCCGGTTGAACGCCTTCGCCGCCGCTTCCTGCCCTTCGGCCGGTGCCGACGCCAACGCGTGGAAGGCCGCTTCGACCTCGGGATCGCGGCTCTGGAACGGGTTCAGCGGCGAGGTGGTGCCGGTGATGTTGAACAGCGCGCTGGCGAACAGCGGGGTGTTGAGCCGGAAGGTGACCGCCGCGAACTCGCGCGAAGTCAGGTCGGCGACGAACCTGTTGAGGTCGTTGCCGTCGGTGTGGATGGTCGCGGTGACACCGACCTTGGCCAGTTGGGCGGAAACGGCCTGGGAGGCGGTGTTCATGCCGAACGTCAGCAGGTCGACCAGGTCGAACCGGACCTCCCCACCCAGCAGGCTCCGCGCCTTGTCCGGGTCGTAGGGGTAGCGGCTCTCCAAGGCGGGGTCGTAGCCGTCGGTGCCGTCCGCCGCGATCTGGCCGACGGGGCTGAACCCGGCGCCGAGCGCCTTAGCGATGGCGGCGCGGTCGACAGCGTGGTTGAGCGCCTGGCGGACCCGCACATCCCCCATGGCCGGGGTCGTCTCACCCGCGCGATCGACCAGGTACAGGGCCAGCACACCGGGGTTGCCCTCCAGTACCCGCGCACCCATGCCCCGCGCCTGGTCGGCGAGCGTGGCCGTGGCGTTGAGGTTGACGTCGACCTGGCCGCTCGCCAACGCCTGCGTCGCGGTGTTCGGGTCCGGGATGACGCGGACGACGACCTTGGCGAACCGCTGCGCGGACGGGTTCCAGTAGTGCGCGTTCTTGACGAACGTGTAATGGTCGCCCGCGACGGTCGTTGCGGTGTCGAGGGTGTACGGGCCCGCGCCGAAGGTCTGGGTGGTTAGCCTGTCCGGCATGGACAGTCCGGCGGGGCTGATGACATCGCCCCAGTTGACCAGTTGGCTAAACACGTACGGCAGGATCGGGTTCGGTGTGGACAGCTTCACCGTGACCTGTCTGCCGGACGCGGTGACGTCGGTGATGCCGGTGAGGAACGGCTTCATCGGGCCGGGGCTGCCCAGGTAGTACTTGATCGTGTCGACGACGTGCGCGACCTCGACGCGGGTACCGTCCGCGTAGTCGACGCCGTCGCGGATGGTCATGGCGAACTCGGTGTTGCCGGTGCCGACGTACCCCCACTCGGTGGCCAGGGCCGGGGCGAAGGAGCCGTCGGACTTCGCGCGGATCAGCGGTTCGTAGCTGAGCCAGTGCACGATCCCCTGCGCGCCGGAGCCGTTGTGCGCGGGGTTGAGGCTTTCCGGTGGCGCGGGCAACGCCACGACCAGCGTGTCGTCGGCGGTCGCGCCGCGCGAGGACGAGCAGGCGGGCAGCGCGGCGGCCAACACCACCGCGGCCACCAGGGCGGCGGCTCTCTTCATGATTCGCACGGGACGGGTCCTTCCTGGGCTGGGGCGGCCCGCAGCGCGCGGCGGCGGGCCTGCTCAGCGGGGTCGGGGACGGGGGCGGCGGCCAGCAGGGCGCGCGTGTAGGGGTGGCGCGGTACGTCCGGGTCGGTCGAGCAGACCTGCTCGACCGGTCCCGCCTCGACGACCTCGCCCCGGCGCAGCACCACCACCCGGTCGGCGATGTGCCGGACCACCGCGAGGTCGTGGGTGATGAACAGGTACGACAGGCCCTGCTCGGCCTGGAGGTCGGCGAGCAGGTTGAGCACGTGCGCCTGCACCGACAGGTCCAGCGCGCTGACCGCCTCGTCGCAGATGAGCAGCCGGGGCCCGGGCATGAGCGCCCGCGCGATGGCGATGCGCTGCAACTGCCCGCCGGAGAACCGCGACGGGTAGCGGTCGGCCGCCGACCGGTCGAGGCCGACCCGGTCGAGCATGGCGTCGACCCGCCCGCGCAGTTGCGCGGGCCGCAACCCGGCCAGGGTCAGCGGTTCGGCGACGGCCTGGCCGATGGTGCGGCTGGGGTTGAAGGACAGGTACGGGTTCTGGAACACGACCTGCACCTGACCGCTGAGCCCGCGCCGGGCCCGGCCGCGCAGGTGCGTGATGTCGCGGCCCGCCAACCTGATCACGCCTTCGGCGACGGGCACGAGCCCGAGCACCGCGCGGCCCAGCGTGGTCTTGCCGGAGCCGGACTCCCCCACCAAACCGACGGTCGTGTTGGGCGGCACGGCGAGCGAGACCCCGGTGAGCGCTTGGTGGTCTCGGTAGCGCACACCGAGTCCCGCTATCTCCAGCAGGTTCATGTGCGGGCTCCTGCGCGGGGGTGCAGGCAGCGCGACACCGCGCCCGCTGTGTCTGATGTGGACTGGATCGGCGCCGCCACGCATTCCGTTGTGACGTGGGGGCAGCGGAGGGCGAAGCGGCACCCGGTGGGCCAGTGGCCGGGGGCCGGGACCGCACCGGGGAGGACCGGGAGCCGGGACCCGGGTTCGGCGGCCGCGGGGTTGGCGGCCAGCAGAGCCTCGGTGTACGGGTGGCGCGGGGCCGCGAAGACCTCGGCGACGCCGGTGTTCTCGACGACCTGGCCCGCGTACATGACCACGGCCGTGTCGCAGGTGTCGGCGACGACGCCCCAGTCGTGGGTGACGAGGACGAGCGCCATGCCGGTGCGGGAGCGCAGGTCCCGCAGCAGGTCGAGGATCTCGGCCTGCACGGTGACGTCCAACGCGGTCGTGGGTTCGTCGGCGATCAGCAGGCGGGGTTCGCCCGCCAGCGCCCGCGCGATGGACACCCGCTGCGCCATGCCGCCGGACAGCTCGTGCGGGTACCTGGCCGCGACCGCCGCCGGGTCCGGCAGCCGCACGGCCGCCAGCAGCTCCAGCGCCTTGGCCCGCGCCTGCCGTCGAGTCGCGCCGGTGTGGTGGCGGACGGCCTCGACGAGCTGGTCGCCGACGGTGAACAGCGGGTCGAGCGAGGCGACCGGGTCCTGTCCGATGTAGCCGATGCCGCGACCGCGGACCCCGACCATCTCGCGTTCGGTCAGCCCCAGCGTCTCCCGACCGTCGAAGGTGATCGTCGCCGCGTCGACGGTCGCGCCCGGTGGGAGGAGCCGCAGGACTCCCGAGACCGCCATGGTCTTGCCGCACCCGGACTCACCCACCAGTCCCAGCGCCTGCCCGGCCGCGACGTCGAAGTCGACACCGTCGACGACCGGTGTGCCGTCCGCCAACCGGACCGTCAGGTCGCGCACGGACAGCAGGCACAGCGCGGCGGGCTCCCGGCTCTCCCTGGCGACCACGCGGGTCCGCATGCGCCGCCAGGACAGCGGTTCACCGGTCGCGCGGTCGTCGGTCGCGTCGCGGACCACGTCGCCGAGCAGCGCGCACGCCACGGCCGTCACCGCGACGACACCGCCGGTCGGGACGAGCATCCACGGCTGCCGGTAGATGGCCTGGGAGGCGTCCGCGATCAGCCCGCCCCAGCTCGGCTCCGGTGGCTGCGTCCCCAGGCCGAGGAAGCCCAGGGACGCCTCCACCAGCAGCGCCGAGCCCGCCACCAGCGACACCAGCGAGATCACCGGACCGGCCACCGCGGGCAGGACGTGCCGCACCAGGATCCGAACCGTCCCCAGACCCGCCACCGTCGCGGCCGCCACGTACGGTTCCTCCCGCACCCGGATCGCGGACGCGCGCACCACCCGCGCCAGCCCGGCCGAGGACAGCACGCCGAGGGTGGTCATCGCGGCGGCCTCGTTGTGCGGGAACACGGCGAGCACCACCAGCAGGATGACCACGGCGGGCGCGGACAGCAGCAGGTCGGCCAGCCGGGACACGATCCGGTCGACCAAGCCCCGCCGGTAACCCGCGACGAGACCCAGGACCACACCGAGCACGACGTGGACCGCCAACGCCACACCCACGACGAGCAGGCTGACCCGCCCGCCGTGCAGGACGCGGCTGAGGAGATCGCGGCCCAACTGGTCGGTGCCCAACCAATGGGCCGCGGACGGTCCACTGTAGACCGCTTCGAGATCCTGCTCCTGCGGCGAAGAGCCTAGCCACCCCGCCAGCAGGCACGCCAGGACCAGAAGACCCAACCACGCCACGCACACGACACCCAACGGCCGCCGCGCCACCGCGCGCACCACACCGCCACCCGCGCGGCCCGTGCTGCCAACGCCCGTCACGGCGCTCCCCGCGCTCACGGGGTCACCGCGCGGGGGGTGAGTTTGCCGGAGATCACGTCCGTCACGAGGTTGACCACTACGACCAGGATCGTGAAGCACAGGACGACGCCTTCCAGGACCGGCAGGTCGTGTTGGGCGGTGGCGGTCACGGTGAGCTGACCGAGTCCCGGTAAGGCGAACAACTGCTCCACCACGATCGACCCGCCCAGCAACCCGATCAGCACCACGCCGAAGACGTTGACCACCGGGAGGGCGGCGTTGCGGGTCGCGTGGCGGAACACGACCGAGCGGGTTGGCATGCCGTTGGCGCGCAGCGCGCGGATGTAGCCGCGGCCGAGCACGTCCGCCAGCGCCCCGCGCACCTGTTTGGCCACCACCGCTATCCCGCCGACCGACAGGCACACCACTGGCAGCACCAGTGACAGCGCCCAGTCGGCAGGGGCGTCGGCGAAGGCGACGTAGCCGGTGACCGGGAACAGGGCCAGGTCGACGGCGAACACCACGATCAGCACGAGCCCCAGCCACGGCGCGGGCACGCTCATGCCGACCACGGCCACCCCGTCGAGCAGCCTGCCCGCGAGGCCGCCGCGCAGGGCGCCGACCAGGCCGATGCCGGTGCCGACGGCCGCGATCACCAGGGCGGACAGGCCGAGCAGGGACAACGTGACCGGCAGCCGGTCGCCGACGATCGCCGAGACCGGCTCACCGGTGAACACCGAGCCGCCCAGGTCGCCGCGGACGACGCCGGTGAGCCAGTGCCAGTACTGCTCCACCAGCGGTCGGTCGAGGCCGAGCCGGGCGCGGACCTCGGCGTAGGCCACCGGGTCGGTGTTGGTGCCCAGGATGGTGCGGGCCGCGTCGCCCGGGGTGAGCCAGGCGAGCACGAACGTCAACGCGGACAGCGCGAGCAGGAGCGGGAGCGACCACAGCACCCGACCGCCGACCAGCCGGGCCATCACCGCCCTCCCGCGCAGTCGGGCACGACCGGCAGCACCACGACCGTCTCCGGCAGCACGGTGAGCCGGGCCGGGGTCGCGGCCTCGTCCGCGCGCACCACCGTGAGCCCCAGCCGCAGCCGCTCCCCCGGCGCCAGGTGCAGGTGGACGGGGTAGATCTCCACGTGCAGGTCGACGGGCTCGCCCTGCGGCAGCGGCGAAGCGCCGGTGTGCGGGTGCCACGGGACCGCGACGTCGCCATCCGGCGTGCGGACCGACCGGTCGGGGTCCAGTTCGCGGTGCGACGCGCGCAACCTGCCCTCGGTGATCTGCCGGACCGCTCCGTCGACGGCGACCACCGAGACCCGCGCGTGCAGGTCGACGTCGTCGCAGTCGTCGATGGTGACCGCCGCCGTGAGACCGATCTGCCCGAGCAGCCGCAGCGGTTCCCCGACGGGCAGGTCGAACCACGTCGTCTCGCCCCACAACCGCATGCCGGACTCGGTGACCAGGTCGACCATCAGGTTGACGTCCGTCGGCGCCGCGAGTGGCGCGGTGGCCAGGTTCGGCAGCACCGGGACGGTCACCGGCTCCGCTACGGGCCGCCACCGCCGCCACTGCGGTTCGGGCAAGCCGGGCAGCGTCTCCCACTCGTCGCTGCCCAGCCGGGACAGCGCGACGTTCGCCTCGGGCCGAGTCGGGTCATCGCCGGCACCGGCCAACCAGTGCCGCAGCCACGCCGTCAGCTCGGCGCCCAGTTCCGGGGTGGTGAACGGTTCGTGGGTCCAGTTGCCGACCACGAGCCGCTTCGGCGCCGCGCACTGCTCGAACCCGCGCACGCCACCGCGCAGGAAGTAGTCGGTCCAGCCCGCGAGGAACAGCACCGGCACGTCGACGGCCGCGAAGTCGACCCGCTCGAAGGGCGTGACGTCGAAGTCCTCTTCCAGCAGACCGAGGTAGAAGTACCGCAGACCGTCGCGCCGGGTCGCGCGCCGCTGCGCGGACAGCAGCGCCCGCGCGCCCCACGCGGTGTGCGAGGGGATGCCCCCGCGCTTCCACATGTCCCGGTACGTGTCGATCGGGGCGATCCACGGCGCGACGCACCTGAGCCCACGGGGCTTGCGGGCCGCGATGAGCAGTTGGTTGATGCCGGAGTACGAGCCGCCCGCGAGCGCGGTCCGGCCGTCGCAGAACGGCTGCGCGGCGATCCACTCCAGGAGTTCGGCGCCGTCGGCGATCTCGCGCGGGGACAGCACACCGGCGTACGGCCCGGTGGACCCGCCGAAGCCGCGCGCGTCCACGACGACCGCGTCGAACCCGGCCCGCAGCACCAGGTCGACGAGCGGGGCCTGCTGCGGGGATTCCTTGCGGTAGGGCGTGATCACGACGACGACCGGCCCGGGCGCGCCGCCCGCCGGGTAGCGCAGGGCGGAGAGCAGGGCGCCGTCGCTCACCGGGATGTCGAGCGGTTCGGGTACGGGCAAGGACGGGGGTTCGGGGAAAACGGACATGGCTGGGACCTCGAATGCTGGAGAAGGGCTGTCGCATGGAGAGAGCGGGGGCCGCGACGAACGCGGACACGGATCACCCGAAAGTGCGACGAATTAGGGGAAACCGCGATGCGCGGGGTGGCGATCGGGCGGGCCGTCGACGGGACCGGCCGCGCCCGATCGGAACATCACCTGGGCCGCCGCACGCGCGGGGCGGCGCTCGACCTCGGGCAACGCGCGACCTGGCGCGCGCGGCGAGCTACCCGCGCACCTGGGTGAGCCGGAAAGCGGTATCCGGATAGTTGATCAGAGAACTCAGAAGAACCAGGACACCGGTTCGTGGCCGCGGTCGACCACGTCGCCGAAGCGGCCGCGGAGGAACGCCAGGGGTTCGCCCTCGCGTTCGCAGGTCTCGCGCACGCGCCCGATCACCACGACGTGGTCGCCCGCCTCGAAAGCGCGCTCCACATCGCACTCCAGGTGCGCGAAGGCGTCCGGCACCGCGGGCACCCGGTGCCGCCCCTGCGTGACCGCCAACCCGGCGAAGTGGTCCTCGCCGCGACGCGCGAACCGGAGCGCGATGTGCTCCTGCCGCGCGGACAGGATGTTGACCACGAACCGCCCCGACGACGTGATGGCATCCGTGCTGCGCGCACCGGTCGTCAGGCACACCAACAACAACGGCGGTTCCAACGACACTGACGTCAACGAGTTCACCGTCATCCCGTGCGGCACACCGTCCAGGTCGCGCGTGGTGACCACCGCGACCCCGGTGGCGAAACGGCCCATGGTGCGCCGCATCGCCACCGGGTCGACGGAACCGCGCGTGCCGATCACGGCTCGTCCAGCCGGTACCGCACCTCGAAGGTCAGCACGCCCTCGTCGCTGCGCCACGGCCCGTGCGCCATGCCCGGCGGGCGGCAGGCGTACATGCCCGCGGTGAACGTCTCGTTCAGCGTGAGGTCGGTGAAGGAACCCTCCAGGATGTACACCTCCTCCCAGAAGTCGTGCCGCTGCACGCCCATCGGGCTGGAGTCCGCGCCGGGCGCGTAGCGCAGCAGCCGGGTGCCGACGCCGCTCTCCGGGTCGGCGGCCAGCACCTTGTGGGTGATCAGCGGGTCGCCGCCGGGGATGACGGTGGTGAACTCGACGTCGGCGACTGGGAAGAACTCGTATTCCGGTTTCACGCGGGGACCCCGTATTCAGCCAGGAACCGCTCGACCTCGGCCAGCGGCTCGTCGAACCCGTAGTTGCGGAACGCGTACCCCTTAACCACGAAGGGCGCTCCCGCGTAGAACATCTCGTACTGGTGGTGGCGGCCGGCGAACTCGCTGCCGACCGCGTCCCAGGCGAGCTTGAACAGCTTCACCCGCTCCTCGGCGGGCGTGTTGGGGCTTTGCACGTACCGATCGATGTCGGGACGCGTAGTGGGACTGGTCATGTCCGCCACGCTCGAAGGGACCTGGAGAACCCCACCGCCGACGAGGTCACGAAGGATGGCCAGCACGCGTGGGTACAGCTCCGCCTGCAACCCCATGGCGCCGTAGAGGGCCCGCGCGCCGGGGCGCCACAAGCCCTGGTCGTCCGGCGCCGCGGTGTATTCCGCCGCGAGCACCGCCGACTCCACAACGGACGCCAGCGCGGCCAACTCCCCCAGCTTCTCCACTACGCCCGGCAGCCGGTCCACGCCGTTGACCGCCGCGACCTTGCGCGCGATGCCGAGCAGGAACTGGAGCTTCACCGAGAACCGGATCTGCGCCTGCCAATTGCCGAGCTGGTGCGCGCCGGTGTCGAAGAACTGCCTGCGCAGTCCCGCGATATCCCGGTAGACGAAGACACGTTCCCACGGGATGAAGACGTCCTCGAACACCAAGAGCGCGTCTGTCTCGTCATAGCGCGTAGTGAGCGGATAGTCGTAAGAGCTTGTCGCGGCCGGTGCATAGGGGCGACGGCAGTACAGCTTCAGGCCGGGTGCCGCGACCGGGACCGCGAAACCGAGTGCGAAGTCGGCGTCCTCCGGGCCGAGGGGCTTGATGCAGGACACGAAGATCTCGTCGGCGACCGCACCGCCGGTGGCCAGCATTTGCGCGCCCCGCACGACAATGCCGTCCGCGCGTTCTTCGGCTACCCCCACCTGGATGAGGTCACCGTCCCATCCGTGCGCCGTAGTGGCGCGGGAGACCTGGGGAGGAATGATCGCGTACGAGACGTACAGGCTCTCCCGGGCAACCCGGTCGCAGAAGGCGGTGACGTTGCCCGCGTAGTCGCGTTCGTCGGACGCGAAGGCCTCCGGATGAGCCCCGAACGCCGCGACGAAGGCGCCGACGTGGTCCGGACTGCGGCCGACCCAGCCGCGCGTGTGGCGGGCCCACTTCTCGGCGGACACGCGGAACGCGGTGAGTTCGTCGCGGGTGCGCGGCGCGACGAACATCCGGTTCACGGTCCGGCCGGTGGCGGGGTCCTCGCGGAGGAACCCGGCGGCCGGGTCGGCGGCGAGGTCGTACAGCTCGGCGATGGTGGTGGCCACCGGCGCGAAGGCAGGATGACTGCCGACATCGGCGACAACCTCGCCGTCCAGGTAGACCCGGCGGTCGTCCTTGAGCGCCGCCAGGTATTCGGGTCCGGTTCTTGTCACGGGTTCCTCGGTTTCGTCTCGTAGGCGTGGGTGAGCACGTGACCGGCGGGGAGCTCCAGGTGCACCCGCCAGTACGCGCCGGGGGTGAACTCGCCGGTGAGCAGCGGCAGGGTGCCGCAGAAGAGGGCCAGGTCGCCGTCGACCGGGCCGAGCGCGGCGGTCATCCGGGTGAGGATGTCGGCGGGGTGGCGCAGCGCGGACAGGCCGCCGCGCTGGTAGGGCCAGCCGTCCACGCTGGAGTCGGCGGTGGCGTTGTCCCAGTCCAGGTCGGACAGGTCGGTGCCGATGCGGACGACGCTGTCGCCCAGCGGTTTGGGGCAGGCGGCCTTGCTCGTGGCGATGTCGGCCCGTTCCAGCTCGCGGTCGGTGTGGTCGGACCCGACGCCGAGGTAGTACTGCCCGGCGTGCCGGAGGATGACTGGCTCGACCTCGCCGGAGGTCACGGGTCCCGATACCGCCACTACGGCGTCGGTGGTCAGCAGTGCGGGATCCAGGTCGTAGTAGGCGGGGACGGACGTCGGCGGTGGGACACCGATCGCGGCCAGCTCGGCGATGTGCGCGGCCACTACGTCCTCGTCGCGCGCGGTGTACCCGGCAACGACAAGACGTGTCGGTGTCACGGAAAGCACCTCGTCGGTCCCCAGGACGCGCAGCTTGAGCGGGCTCACCGCGCACCTCCCGCGAGCGGCATGGGCAGCACGCGGTCCTTGAGGACGGCGAACTCGGCGCGGGTCTTGGCGACCACCGCCGGGTCGACCTCGCAGGTGGTGACGCCCTCGTCGACGCCCGCCTCGACCAGCACGGTGCCCCACGGGTCCACGACCCGGCTGGTGCCCGCGAGTTCGACGCCCGCCTGGGTGCCGACGGCGTTGCAGGCGATGAGGAGCAGTTGCTCCTCGACCGCGCGGCACGAGGTGAACAGCCGCCAGTGCTCCCGGCGCGCCGCGGGCCAGGCCGCGGGGACGATGGCCGATTCCGCGCCGTGGTCGACCATGGCCCGCCAGAGTTCGGGGAAGCGCAGGTCGTAGCAGGTGGTCATGCCGACCGTGCCCGCGACGGCCACGCGGTCGCCGGGGGTAAGCAACTCAGCCTCGCGGGAGGCGTGGCCGAAAACGTGGATCTTGCGGTAGGTCTGCGCGACGGTGCCGTCCGGGGCCAGGAGAACAGCCGTGTTGAACAGGCGGCCACGCGCGTCGCGCTCGATAACGCTACCGAGGTGGACGTGCGCGTCGAGCGCGCGTGCCCACTCACGGGCGAGGGTGACGGTGGGGCCGTCGAGGGATTCGGCGGCTTCCGGGTAAGAGTCGAAGGAGAAGTACCCGACCGCCCACAGCTCCGGTAAGACAACCAGGTCCGCACCGCGCGCGTCGGCGACCATCCGACCCACGCGCTCACGGCGCCGCTGCGGCGTTTCATCGTCAGGGCTGGCTACCTGGACAAGAGCGATCCTCATGCCTGAGCGCCGGAAGGTAGGCCCAGAGCCGTCATCGTGCTCGACAGGTGTTCGGCGAGCGCGGCGGCGGCGTGCTCGGGATCGCCGGTGCGCAGCGCGGTGACGATGGTGGCGTGTTCGTCGAGGACCGTGCGGAAGCGGCCCGCGTTGCCGGTGACCGCGCGCAGACCCATGCGCACCTGGCGTTCGCGCAGGGTTTCGTAGAACTCGCCCAGGACCGGGTTGCCCGCCGCGCCCACGATCGTCCGGTGGAACGCGCGGTCGCGGTCGATGAAGCCGACCGGGTCGCCGACCAGCGCTTCCTGCTCGGCCACCAGCGCCTCCAGTTCCTCCACCAGTCCCTCGGGCGCCTCCGCCGCCCGGCGCACGGCCCAGTCCTCGATCAGCTCGCGGGCCTGCATCACCGCCCGCACCTCGGCGTCGGAGATCGGCGGCACGAACGCGCCCTTCTTGGGCAGGATCCGCAAGAAGCCCTCGGCCTCCAGCCGCAGCAGGGCTTCGCGCACCGGGGTCCGCGACGTGCCCGCCGCCTCGGCGACGCCCGACTCGGTGAGGAACGTGCCGTCGTCGCGCGGCAGCGTGGCGATGTGCCGCTTGAGCCAGTCGTAGGTCGTGTCCTGCGCGGACGCTCGTGAACCACTCATAGCCGAGATGTATACAAGCCGTGGACAAGCGGCGCAAGAGCCGCTCAACAGCGGGATCAGGCCGTGATCGAGCGCTCCACCTCGGCCAGGAACTGCCCGAAGGCGTGCGGCATGTCCACGCGTTCCAGGTCGAGCAGCCACTGCTGCTGGAGGCCGTCCATGACGGCGAAGAGGCGTTGCGCGCAGGCGAGGGTGTCCAGGTCGGGACGCAGTTCGCCCGCCTCGACCCCGGCCTTGAACGAGCGGTCGGCGTGGTCGACCAACCGCCGGTAGCGCTCGCGCGCCCACTCCCGGGCCGGGTGGTCGTCGGTCACCGCCTCCCCGTTGAGCACGGTGAACAGCTGGACCAGCCCAGGGGCGCGGGAGTTGTACTCGACCAGGGCGCGCAGGTCGTCGAGGACCCGCCGCCACGGCGTGACCCCTTCGAGATCGATGCCGACCCTGGCACCATCCCGTTCGTCGCGTTCCCGCAGAACCTCGATGAGCAGGTCCGCCTTGCCCTTGAAGTGGTGCAGCAGCCCGGCCTGGGTCAGCCCGGCGCCCTCCGCGATGCGCGCGAGGGAGGCGCCGCGGTACCCGTTGGCCGCGAACTCCTGGAACGCGACGGCGATGATCCGATCGCGTCGAGCGTCCCCCCGACGAGCGCGTGCACCCACGTCGGCAGCCTAACCGGAGAGTGAAAGATAACGTAGACATAACAAACCTACTGATCGCTCGGTCGTTTTTCTACTGTAGGCCACCTCGACGCCAAGGCAAGGAGTTCTTCCGATGGACCTGACCTGGCCCCCGCCCTACGTCCCGCCCACCCGCGCCCGCCGGGGCGAGACCGGCACCAGCCACTTCGAAGGGCTGACCTACGCGCGGACACCGGGGTACCGGCCGGTCCTGCTCGACCTGCACGTGCCCGCCGCCGACACGCCGCCGCCGGTGGTGGTGTGGATCCACGGTGGCGCGTGGCTGGAGGGCGACCGGCGGTTCCCGCCGCCGACCGTGACGGAGCAGCAGCTGTTCGGCGGGTTGTTGGCGGCCGGGCTCGCCGTGGCGACGGTGGACTACCGGCACTCGCGCGAAGCCCACTTCCCGGCCCAGCTGCACGACGTGAAGGCGGCGGTGCGGTACCTACGGCGCTTCGCGGACCCGTTCGGGGTGGACGGGAGCCGGATCGGCGTGTGGGGCGAGTCGGCGGGCGGGCACTTGGCCGCGTTGCTGGCGTTGACGGGGCCGGGCCGGTTGGAGGGCACGGAAGGCGTGCCGGGTGAGGACAGCACGGTTTCGGCGGTCGTGGATTGGTACGGCGTGTCCGACCTGCCCGCGATGGGGAAGCTGGACCGACCGGCGCCGCCCGGTCGGCCGGTTCCCGAGCGGCAGTTGGTGGGCGGGTCGGAGGAGGAGTGGCCGGAGTTGGCGTTGGCGGCCAGTCCGGTGGCGTACGCGGATCGGGTGGGACCGCCGTTCCTGCTGATCCACGGGCTGGCCGACACGATCGTGCCGCACTCGCAGAGCGAGGTGCTGGCGGATCGGCTGCGGGATTCGGGGACGGAGGTGGAGCTGCACTCGGTACCGGGCGCGGACCACATCTTCATGGGGGTGCGCGACGTCGGGCCGCTGGTCGCGGAGAGCGTCGCGTTTCTCCGGGACCGGCTTGGGTGATCGGGGTCGGTTCGACCAGGGCCGAGTGGGCCCGGGCCGGGTCGATCAAGCCCGGCCGGGTCGATCGGACCGGGTCGGGACGGCTACGGGGTGATCATGGTGACGCCGGTGCCCGGGGCGTTGCCCATGGCCGTCAGGGCGTTGGGCGCGTCGTCCAGTGCGATGGTGCGGGTGATGAGGTCGGCCGGACGCAGGGTGCCCGCGCTGACCATCGCCATCATCTCGGGGTAGGCGTGGGCGGGCATGCCGTGGCTGCCCAGCACCGACAGCTCGTACGCGATCACCCTGGCCATCGGGACCAGTGGGTCCTTCGGCAGCAGCCCGACCTGGACGTGCCGACCGCGCCGCCGCAGGGACAGGATCGAGGCGGCGCACGTCGCCGGGCTGCCGAGGCAGTCGAGGGACACGTGCGCGCCGCCGCCCGTCAGGTCCCGGACCGCCGCCGGGATGTCCACTGTGGTCACCGGGTTCAGGCAGACCGCGCCCAGACCCGCCGCGAGGTCCAGCGCGGTCTGCGAGATGTCGACGGCAACCACCCGGGCGCCCGCGGCGATCGCGACGGCCACCGACGACAGGCCGACACCGCCGCAGCCGTGCACGGCGACCCACTCCCCCGCCGCCACCCGGCCCTGGGCGAGGACCGCCCGGAACGCGGTGGCCACCCGGCAGCCCAGGCCCGCCGCCGTGGCGAAGGGGATGTCGGCCGCCAGGCCGACCAGGTTCACCTCCGCGTCCTCCACCGCCACGTACTCGGCGAAGGAACCCCAGTGCGTGAAACCCGGCTGGGTCTGGCGCTCGCAGACCTGCTGGTCGCCCGCCGCGCAGGCGGGGCAGCGACCGCAGGCGCACACGAACGGCACCGTGACCCGGTCGCCCTCCCGCCACCTGGTGACGCCCGGGCCCACCGCGGCGATGGTGCCCGCCAGCTCGTGCCCCGGCACGTGCGGCAGGCGGATGTCCGGGTCGTGACCTATCCACCCGTGCCAGTCGCTGCGGCACAGGCCCGTCGCCGCCACCCGGATCACCACGCCCCCGGTGGACGGCGCGGGGTCCGGCACGGTTTCCACCTTGGGGTCCTGCCCGAACTGCTCGAACACCACGGCGCGCACCCGTTCACCCCTCTCGCCGACGGACACCGGGTCAAGGATTCGGGCGCGCGCCGGGCCAGGTCAACCCCGGTTGGGCCGGACGGGTACCTCAGCCGAGACCGACCGCGGCCTCCAGCAGGTCGGCGATCCGGGCGTGGCCCGCGGCGTTCGGGTGCACCAGCGCCCAGCCGCCGGAGCGGTCGGCCAGGCCCTCGATCCACTTGTCGGACGAGCACACGTCGTGGCCGACGGTCGGGGTGTAGACGTCGACGTAGGTGACGTTGTGCGTGGCGGCCTGCTGGGCGATGGTGGCGTTGAACCGCTCCAGCACCTCGGTGCGCAGGAAGTCCAGGTCCGGGTAGGTGGCGGTCGCGAAGTTGCGCAGACCCGCCGCGTCGAAGCCGTAGGCGCAGGTCGACGGGTCCTCCGGGATGATCGCCGGGTAGCCGAGGGCGAGCACCTTGGCGTTGGGCGCGACGGCCTGGATGGTGCCCAGCATCTCGCCGTACTGCCTGCTCACCTCGGTGAGCCGCTCGGTGATCGTCGGCACGCCGTCGCCGCCGCTGGTGAAGTAGTCCGCGCACGGGTGGTCGGTGTCCTTGTCCGCCGACGAACCCAGCTGCAGGCAGACGTAGATCAGCTCGGCGAAGCCGAGGGTGTTGCCGCCGACCTGCACGCTGACCACGTTCGCGCTCTCCGGGATCGCCGACACCTGGGGATCGACCGGGGAGAACGGGTAGCCGGGGTCGTAGACCTCGAAGAACGGCAGGTTGTACCCGTTGGGGGACTGCGGATCGGAGACGACCTCGGCGATGGTGGCGCCGCCGCAGCTGACGTTGGTCAGGTCGATGGCGTCGCCCAGGCGCGTGCGCAGCACCTCGGGATACGACCCGGCGGTGCGCGCGCACCCGTCGCGCTGGCCGCCGCCGGTGACCTCCACCCCGGCGGCCGGGATCACGCCCGCGGCGTAGGAATCGCCCATCGCGACCCACTGGATGACGTCCGCGGACTCCGCCGCGGCGGGCGCGGCGAGCGCGCCCAACGCCGTGCAGACGACGGCGACCAACGCGGGAACTCGGGCACGGCGCATGAGCTGGCTCCTCCGGGCGAGGTGGGCGGAACAGAGAAGTTCCGGATGAGTCGTACCGTCGCCCCCGGCAACCGCGCCAGTGGACTCACCCGGCCCGGTGAAGCCGGTGGTTCACACCGGAATCCGCCGCGGCTCAGCCGTTCGTGCAGGTCGGTCACGGTCAGCGTTCGACACCGCGGCTATTTCCACCACGGCGGTGGCATTCATTTCCGCGAGGCCGCGGAATGCGCATTCGGGAGGGGGTGGTGCGAGGGTGGTCTGGGCATAAACCACCCTCGCATCCCAGATGTTTTCCCCTACCGCGGCCTGGACCCGCCGCGGTGGCGCGGCGCGCGCGCCGTCGAACGCGGGCAACGCTAGAAGAAGCCGCCGGGGGCAGGTACCTCCGAACGGCCTAAGCCGCGACCGGCGCGTGATCGCGGAGTGATCGATCCGAGACAACTGGTGACAGACTGGACAGACGCACACGCAAGGGAAAGCGCGCAACGGCCGCCCGGATCCGGGAATTCCCAGGTCCGGGCGGCCGTACCCCCGGTGTGCGAACGCGCGGAATCCCTAGCCGGAAAAGGACTTCAGCAACCGGCCGCGCACGTGTTCGACCAGTTCCGGCGGCGCCGTGCGCGGGGAACCGGTGTTGTGCGGTGGCTGCGGGTCGTACTCGTGCACGAGCTGCATCGTCTGCGCCACAAGGGGTCCGGCGATCCGGTCGAGCAGCGCCAGACCCATATC
This sequence comes from Actinokineospora auranticolor, assembly GCF_041897805.1. Lineage (GTDB taxonomy): Bacteria > Actinomycetota > Actinomycetes > Mycobacteriales > Pseudonocardiaceae > Actinokineospora > Actinokineospora auranticolor. The sequence goes on along the minus strand of NZ_CP154825.1, from coordinate 2,100,946 downwards.
GATACCGGCGGATACACCCGCGGCGGTGACGTACTTCCCATCGAACACCACGCGTTCGTCCACCTGGGTGGCCCCGTACTCCGGAAGTCGGTGTGCCAGCGCCCAATGCGAGGTGGCCTTGCGTCCGGTCAGCAGACCCGCGGCGGCCAGGATCAGCGATCCGGTGCACACCGAGGTGGTCCACGCGGTGGATTCGTCGGCCTGCCGCAGCCACTCGTGGATAGGGCCATCTGTCATGTGTTCCTCCTGCCCGGGTCCGCCGGGCACCAGCAGCATGTCCGGGTCGGGCACCTGGTCCAGGGTCGACTCGGCCACCAGGCGCAGGCTGCCGGAGTCGGCGACCACCGGCCCTTCCCGTTCGGCGACGAACACCACCTCGTTGCCCGGTGCGTGCGCCAGGATCTCGTAGGGACCCACCGCGTCCAACGCGGTGAAGCGTTCGAAGAGCAGGATCGCGATCCTCATCCCGTGACCTCCACAGTGGACGTGAACCGGCGCCGGTACTCCGCCGGTCCGACCGACAGCGCGCGCTGGAACGCGCGCCGCATGGCTTCGGTGCTGCCGTACCCGCACGCCCGCGCCACCCGTTCGACGCTGTCGGCGCTGTCCTGCAACCGGAGCCGGGCCGCCTCCAGCCGCACCTGGTCGACGTAGCGGCCCGGGGCCACGCCGACCTCCCTGGCGAACGCCCGCGCGAAGTGCCGGGGCGAGAGCCCGCACCGCCCGGCCAGCGCGGGCACCGACAGGTCCGCGTCCGGGTGCTCGGCGATCCAGCTCTGCAGCTCGCGCAGCGGCTGCCGGGTGGCGACCTGCGCGGCCAGGTGCGCGCTGAACTGGGCCTGGTCGCCGGGTCGGCGCAGGAAGACCACGAGGTGGCGGGCGATGGCGAGCGCGACGTCGCGGCCGTGGTCGTCCTCGACCAGCGCGAGCGCCAGGTCGATGCCCGCGGTGACGCCCGCCGAGGTGGCCACGTGCCCGTCCCGCACGAAGATCGGCTCGGGGTCGACGGCGATGTCGGGGTGCCGTCGGGCGAGCTGGGCGCAGTAGGCCCAGTGGGTGGTGGCCCGGCGGCCCGCCAGCAGACCCGCGTCGGCGAGCAGGAACGCGCCCGTGCACACCGACACGAGGCGCGGTACGCCGGGCGCGTGCGCGGCCAGCCAGCGGATCAGGCGCGCGTGCTCGTCGGAGTGCTCCGGGTCGGGGATGATGCCGCCGGGGACGACCAGCACGTCGGGGCGCGGCGCGATGGCGAGGTCTCGGTCGGGCAGCAGGCGCAGCCCGTTCGCCGCCGTGACCGGCATACCGCCCAGGCTCGCGGTGACCACGTCGTAGCCGGGGGCGTGACCGGTGCGCTCCAGGCGGGTGTTGGCGCCCGCGAAGACGTCCATCGGGCCGGTCGCGTCCAGGCCCTGGACACCTTCGAAGAGCAGAACCAGCACCGTGCGCATGGCTCCATGCTGGTGGCGCGCGCGGGAGTGGCGCAATGACGCGTTTCCCACCTTTTCTGCCACCGATGACGTCGCGTCCGAACCGGACGGTCGCCGGAGTCAGGTGCCGAAGCGGTAGCTCATGCTCGCGTCGTAGGCGCCCGCGTCGAGGAACAGCAGGTGGTCACCCGCGGCCAGGTCGGCGGGCAGGGCCAAGCCGTCGCGCGGGCGGTCGTGCTCCATGCACAGCCGACCGAGCACGGCCTCGTCGCCCGGTCCCAGGACGCGCCAGTCCGCGCCGGGCCGCCGCCACAGCACGCGGTGCGGGTGGCCCGCCCAGTCGGGCAGTTCGGCCACCGACGCGTCGACCACGGCGGCCCGGCCGTCGGGCCCGTCGCGCACGTCCAGCACCGTGCTGAACACCGCCATCGCGGGCTGCGCCAACACCTTGCCCGGCTCGAACAGCACCTGCTCCGGCCGCCCCAGCGCCCGGGTGGCGACCCGCACGGCCCTGGTCAGCACACCGGCCAGTTCGGCGCGCGAGGTCCCCGGGCGCCAGCCGCCGCCGAGGTCGACGCAGCGCACGCGGACCCCGGTGCGCGCGCAGAGGTCGGCCGCGGCGGAGATGGCGTCGGTGAACTCGCGCAGCCAGGCGACCGCGCCGATCCGGCTGGCGGCGTGGTGGAAGTGCAGGCCGATCCGCCGGATCCCCGCGGTGCGCAGGGCTTTCGCCACGGCGCGCGCGGTCGGCGGGTGGCTGAGGTCGATGCCGAAGCGGGTGGGGACGCCGATCGTCGACAGGCGTAGACCCAGGATGTCGGTGTGCGCCAAGCCCTGCTCGACCACGGCGACCGTGCGCTCGAAATCGGACACCGAGTCGCAGAACAGGGCACCGACGTCGACCGGCGCGCCGTCGTGGCGCCACCACTTGGCGGGACCGCCGAGGACCACCCGGTCGCCGGTGAACCCGGCGTCGAGGCAGGCGCGGACCTCGGACAGCGACACCGTCTCCGCCATCGCGCCGCGGCGCTGCACGGCGCCGAGCACCCGGCGGTCGGGGTTGGTCTTGACCGAGTAGGCGAACCGGGTGGCCACCCCCGTCGCCACCGCCACGTCCCGGCACACCCCGCCCAGCAGGTCGAGCCCGCTTTCCAGGGCGCCGCGCAGCAGCACCCGGCACGGCGACTCCCCCGGCGGCACGGGCAGCGCGGCGGCGACGTCGCGCGCCAGCGCCGCGTCCGGCTCACCCGGTGCGGGCCGGGGGCGCGCGGGCGCCAGGCGCCGGGACAGCGCGGGCATCGCCGACGGGTGCTTGGCGGCGGCCGACCCGGGGAACGCGCGGTGCTCGGGAGCGGGCAGCGGGTCGGCGGGGATCTCCTCGACGACCCGGACGAACCCGTCCGCCTCCGCGCGTTCCGGCAGGTGCGGGGGCAGGCCGGTGGCGGCGGTGACGAGCCGGGCGGGCAGGTTCGGGCCGGTGAGCGTGGCGCCGTGCACCCAGGCCGGGAAGCGGGGGTTCACCTCCAGCAGGTACCGCTCCCCCGTGCGGGCCTCGCGGATCACCTCGACCTCGCCGCCCCCGGTCCAGCGGGTCACCCGGACGAACTCCGCCAGCCGCCCGCCCCGGACCGGTTCGACGGTGCCCGCCCAGGTCTTGCCCTCGGCGGTGAGCATCGTCTTGCGCATCGCGCACGCGCCGAGCAGCTCGCCGTCGAGCGCGGCGAACACGATCGACTCCTCGACGCCGTCGACGTGCCGCTGCGCCAGGGCCGGACCGCCCCAGGTGGCGCGGACGCGGTGCAGCGCGGTGGCCAGCTCCGGCAGCGTGGTCACGGGCACCGCGTCGTGCCGCGGTCCCTTGACCCAGACCCGCCAGCCGTGCGCGGCGGCGAAGTCGGCGGCGTCCTCGATGCCCTCGACCCGGCGGTGCTCCGGCACGGCGAGCCCCAGTACCTCCGCGGCGCGCTCGGCGGGCTTGGCCACCAGCGCGAACGCCGCGGGCGGCGGCGCCAGCACGCCGGGGTGCCCGGGGTGGCGGGCGGCGAGCAGTTCGGCCTCCAGGTCCAGGCCGGGCACCAGCACGCCGCCGGTGGACTCGACCATCGACACCAGCGCCGCGCACTGGGCGTCGAGGTCGGCGCCGTGCCAGTCGGGGTGGACGTGCGCGCGGTCGAACTCCGGCGCGCTGAGCCCGGTGGCCCGCGGCGAGTAGTCCACGGCCTCCAGCCGCAGCCCCGGCCAGGCCCGCCGCAGGGATCGGGCCAGGCCGAGGCCGGGTGACGGGTTGGGGCCGCTGTGCACGCCGGTGATGAGCACGGTGGGGCTGGTGACCGCGGTCGTCGCGGTGATCGGGGAAGCGGACACGTCCGGGGTTCAGCTCCCAACCGCGAAGTAGGCGGACAACCGCTCGCGCTCGCGGCCCCGCAGCTCCGCCCACAGCGCGTCGTACTCGGCGGTGGGGATCTGCGAGTAGTTGTCGTTGTGGTCGGAGAAGTCCTGGAAAGCCGCGTCGCGCAACCGCTCCGGCGACAGCGCCGCGCGCGCCTTCGCCCAGTGGCTCTCCTCGCCGAGCGGGGTGCCGGGCAACGGGTAGTAGCGGTAGGCGTCGAAGGCGAGCCGGGGGACCTCGTCGACCAGGGCCAGCGTGCGGCGGGCGTCGGCGCCGTCCTCGCCGGGCCAGCCGATGCCGATCGAGGCGCGCAGCGCGAACCCGAGGTCGATGGCCCGGTTCAGCGCGCCCGCGACGTCGCGCACGGTGCCCTTGGCCAACCTGCCGCGGGTGGTGGGGGCGGCCGACTCGACGCCGACGTAGAGCGCGCGGAAACCCGCGCGGTGCATCAGCGCGAGCAGGTCGGGGTGCCGGTCCAGATCGGTCAACTGGACGTCGCAGCCGAATCGGAATGGACTGCCCTCCGCGATGAGCCGGGCGCAGAACTCGCGCACCCGGTGTTGCCGGGCGTCGATGAAACAATCGTCGACGAAGTAGAAGCCGCGCGCGCCGGTGGCCGCGTTGAGCGCGTGCAGATCGGTGTGCAGTTTCGGCGCGGTGACGAACCGGAACCGCGCGCCGGGGTGGTGCGCGTTGAGATAGCAGAATGTGCAGCGGCGGGTGCACCCCCGGGCAGCGGCGACGTGGATACCGGGCACGGCCATGTTCGGCCACGCGCTCGCCGGGTGCACGTACTCGGGGAGGTCGGGCCACCACGACGGCACGCCGACGGCGTCGAGGTCGGGTGGCTCGTGGCCGTGCACGAGGGTGCCGGGGCGGGGCCGGTCGGCCAGCCACGACACCATCGCCTGCTCGCCGTCGCCGCGGAAGAGGGTGTGCACACCGCGCCAGAGCGGGGCGCGCGGATCGGGGAAGGTGCTGACCAGGGGGCCACCCGCGACGACGGGGAGGTCCGGGGCGACGGCGCCGAGGTGGTCGACGGCCGCCCGGAACCGGCGGGCGCCGACGCCCTGCTTGGCGGTGAACCCGACGACCGTCGGCCGGTGCGCGGCCAGCGCCGCGTCGAGCGCGGCGACCACGTCGGCCCCGTTGAGGTCGAGCACCACGACGTCGTGACCGGCGGCGCGCAGCGCGTGCCCGACGGCGAGTGCGCCCCACGGCGGAAACGCCCGCGGATCGCTGTCGTCGTAGATTCCCGGATGGACCAGCAGCACCTGCTCGCGCGTCACCGCGTCTCCCTTCCCCCTCGACCGGGCATCGCGGCGAATGCGGCTCGCGTTACCCCGTCCCGGGTTCGAGCAATGCCACCGACACGTTTCCTCCACGATAGGGTGAAATCGAGGGAAAGGCAGCCGACAATCGTCACCGCGGGTAGGCAAAACGCATTTCCCGAGCGGGCCGCCGACCTTGCCCGACCCCGCCGAGGATCGTGTCGTTTTCTCGCTGGTACGCGGCGGGCGAACCGGCGATGCTGGACGGCGTGCACTCCGACACCGAGGCCTGCGTCCGCGCCGTGCGGTCCCGCGACGCGCGGTTCGACGGCTGGTTCTTCACCGCCGTGGTGACCACGCGCGTCTACTGCAGGCCCAGTTGCCCGGTGGTGCCGCCCAAGCCGCGCAACATGCGCTTCTACCCGAGCGCGGCGGCGGCCCAGCAGGCCGGTTTCCGCGCGTGCAAGCGGTGCAGGCCGGACGCCACACCCGGGTCGCCGCAGTGGAACGAGCGCGCCGACCTGGTCGGCCGCGCCATGCGGCTGATCGCCGACGGGGTCGTGGACTCCGGAGGCGTGCCCGCGCTGGCCGCCCGGCTCGGCTACAGCGTCCGGCAGGTCGAGCGGGCGCTGCGCGCGGAACTCGGCGCGGGTCCGCTGGCCCTGGCCCGGGCGCAGCGCGCGCAGACCGCGCGGGTGCTGATCGAGACCAGCGCGCTGTCGATGTCGGACGTGGCCATGGCGGCCGGGTTCGGCAGCATCCGCGCGTTCAACGACACCGTGCGCGACGTGTTCGCGCTATCGCCGACGGAGCTGCGCAGGCGCGCGGCCAAACCCGTCGTCGACCGCCTCGGCGTGCTGACCGTGCGGCTGCCGTTCCGCGCGCCGCTGTGCCCGGACAACCTGTTCGGCCACCTCGCCGCCACGGCCGTCCCCGGGGTGGAGGAGTGGCGCGACGGCGCGTACCGGCGCACGCTGCGGCTCCCCGGCGGACCCGGCATCGTCAGCCTGCGCCCGCTGCCCGACCACATCCGCTGCGACCTGTCGCTGACCGACCTGCGGGACCTGTCGGTGGCGATCAGCCGGTGCAGGCGGATGCTCGACCTGGACGCCGACCCGGTCGCGGTGGACGAGGCCCTCTCCGCCGACCGGGTGCTGGCCCCACTGGTCGCCAAGAACCCGGGCAGGCGCGTCCCGCGCACCGTCGACGGCGCGGAGATGGCGGTGCGCGCGGTGCTGGGCCAGCAGGTCTCGACGAAAGCGGCCCGCACCCACGCGGGTCGGCTCGTGCAGGCGCACGGCGAGCCGGTCGTCGACCCCGTCGGCGGCCTGACGCACCTGTTCCCCAGCACCGAGGCCCTGGCCGACCTGGACCCCGAGTCGCTGGCGCTGCCGCGGTCCCGGCGCGCCACCCTGACCGGCCTGATCGCCGCCCTACCCACCATCGACCTGTCAGTGGGCGGCGACTGGGAATCGGCGCGCGCGGCGCTGGCGGCGTTGCCCGGCATCGGTCCGTGGACGGTGGACACCATCGCCATGCGCGCCCTCGGCGACCCGGACGCGTTCCTGCCCACCGACCTGGGCGTCCGCCTGGCCGCCGAGGGACTCGGACTCCCCGCCTCCCCCACCGCCCTCACCACCCACGCGACGGCGTGGCGCCCGTGGCGGGCGTACGCGGTCCAGTACCTGTGGGCCACCGGCGACCACCCCATCAACCTGCTGCCCGCGGGTTGAGCCCTCCCGAAAGGAAGTTCGTGCAGAGCGCACCCGCCCCGGTCACCTTCACCGACCGGGCCACCGGCCCCACCAGGTACACACTGGTCGAGTCCCCCATCGACGACCTGCTCCTGGTAGGCGACGGCGAGTCGATCACCGGCCTGTACACGACCCCGAGCCACCGCCACTTCACCGGTGTGGGCGCAGATTGGGTCACCGACACCGGCGGCCCGTTCCCCGAAGCCCGCCGCCAACTGGCCGCCTACTTCGCCGGGGAGCTGCGGGACTTCGACCTCCCCCTGGCCCCCACCGGCACCCCTTTCCAGCGCACGGTGTGGACCGCGCTGACCACCATCACGTGGGGCCACACCACCACCTACGGCGGCCTCGCCCACCAACTGGGCCGCCCCACCGCCTCGCGCGCGGTGGGCATGGCCAACGGCCGGAACCCGATCTCCATCATCGTCCCGTGCCACCGCGTCATCGGCACCAACGGCTCCCTCATCGGCTACGGCGGCGGCCTCCCCCGCAAACAGCACCTGCTCACCCTCGAGGGCACCTCCCTCATGTGACCCCACTCCACCCTCGCCCGATCCGCCCCCCTTGTGCACTAACCGCCGATCCCTCCCGTCCGGTTACCAAGTTGCCCACATCCACCCAACCCATCCACAGAGTTTCGCCACCCCCTCCCGGCTGCCCCATCGCCGATTGGAGTGCCATGGATTTCTCGGACGTCGGACCCAAGTAGAATAGGTCTTGGATGATCGGAAATGTCATGGTTCATCGTCGTCATCGTTTCTCGCCGGAGTTCAAGGACGAGGCCGTGAAATTGGTCGAGTCCAGGGTGTCTGTTGCGGAGGCGGCGTGCCAGTTGGGTCTGCTTGAGCAGACTCTGCGGAACTGGGTCGAGACGCGCCGTAAAACCAGGGTACGGTCGCTCCGTTGAGTGTGGACGAGCGTGCCCGGTTGCGGGAGTTGGAGCGGGAGAACCAGGAATTCCGCATGAAGAACGAGTTCCTGGGAAAAGCCGCGGCCTTCTTCGCCCGCGACTATCGTGACCGAGATCGACGAGTTCATCGACGGCGAACGAGGCAGATATCCCGTGACGGCGATGTGCGAATGGCTGGGTGTCACGCTCCGGCTTCCATGACTGGCGGTTGAGGCCGACATCGTTCACCGTCGAGCGTCGGGAATCGCTCAAGGGCGGGATCGAGACGGTGTTCGCCGAATCCCGACGCACCTACGGATACCGTCGTGTGCACGCGGCGTTGGCTCGTCAGGGTGTGGCCCGCAGGCCGGAGCTCGTACGGATGATGATGCGCGAGCTTCACCTGGCCCCGACCGGACGACGTCGCCGGCCGCTCACGACCGTGCCGGCACCCGACATCCACATCACGCCGGACCTCGTCCGCCGCGATTTCACCGCGGACCGTCCCGGGCACAAATCGGTCGGGGACATCACCTGTCCCCCCAGAGGAGGGCGGGGGCTGTCCTGGGTCCGGGCGGGGTGATCAAGAAGTCGACCAAGCCGGATACCGCCTCAGCCGCACCTTGCCGGGCCACCAAGCCCGCTCATGCGCACCCCGCCTGAAGGCGGCGCACCCCGCCAAGCCGCACTCGGGCCCACCCGCGACTTCCCCACCCGGCCAGGCCGAGCTCACCGGCCCCCGCCCAAGCCGCGCTCGCCCACCTACCTCAGCCGCCCCGGCAACCTCTCCCACCCCGCCAGGCCGAACCCACCGGCCCACTCAAGCGGCACTCCCCCACCCACCGCAGCCGCCCCGTAACTTCCCCCACCCCGCCAGGCCGAACCCGCCGGCCCTCGACGTCTGCCAGCCCGACCCCCACTGAACCCACCGCGCCCCCACCTTCTGCTCGATGGGTGTGGATTGTCTTTGTGTGGGGGACGAGCCTGCCAAGCTCGCCCGCGGGTGGGGTGGGCTTGCCCATCCCACCGCTCTTGCCCCACCGCAGGCTCGTAGGGGCCCCGCGCAAAGACGATTCACCCCATCGAGCAACGCTCGAAAAACTCGCACCCAGACCACGAGAGAACCCAACCCCGCTGGAACCGCACCAACCCGCCTCTCTCGTGTGAACCGACCCACGCTCACGTTCCGACCCCCGACACCCCCGGGTACGCCCCCATAGGGCAACAGCCAACCGAAGGGGACGCAGCGTGTCCGAGACGTGGGTCCGAATAGCCACCGCGATCGGCGCGTACGCGGTGTTCCTACTGGTCGAGTGGACGATCCGGCGCACGCTAAGCGGCCTCGGCCGGTCCGCCCTGCAAGCATCGCTCCGGGAGTGCACCCGCACCCCGCTCCGCTGGTTCGCCGCGATGATCGTGCTCCGGTTCGCCGTCGGCGGTGTCCTGCCCGGCCCGGCCGCGCACCTGCTCACCCTCGCCCTGATCGGCACCGGCGCCTGGCTGCTCGCGGGCATCCTCATCGCCGTCGAGCACTCCGTCCTCTCCCGCCTGCGGGTCGACGAGCGGGACAACCGCCACGCCCGCCGCATGCAAACCCAGATCACCCTCGTCCGCCGCGTCACCGTCGCCGCAGTAGCCGTAGTAGCCCTCGGCACCATGCTCATGACCTTCCCCGCGGCAAGAGCAGCGGGCACCAGCCTCCTGGCCTCCGCGGGCGTCATCGGCGCCATCGCCGCGTTCGCCGCCCAGTCGCTGCTCAGCAACGTCATCGCGGGCCTGCAGATCGCGTTCAGCGACGCCATCCGGCTGGACGACGTGGTCATCGCCGAGGGCGAGTGGGGACGCGTCGAGGACATCACCCTCACCTACCTCGTGGTGCACGTCTGGGACGACCGCAGGCTCGTCATCCCGACCGCGCACTTCATGGCCAGGCCCTTCGAGAACTGGACCCGCCGCGAGGCGGCGCTGCTGGGCACGGTCGAGCTCGACGTCGACTGGGCCATGCCGATCGAGCGGATGCGCGAGGAGCTCCGCCGGATGGTCGACGAGACCGACCTGTGGGACCGCCGCGTCTGCGTCCTCCAGGTGACCGAGGCCGTGCACAGCGTGGTCCGCGTCCGCGCCCTGGTCAGCGCCGTGGACGCGCCGACGCTGTTCGACCTGCGCTGCCTGGTGCGGGAGAAGCTGGTCGCGTGGATCAACGACAACCACCCGTACGCGGTCCCCCGGCTGCGCACCGAGCACGTCCGCCACATCCCGACCCAGGACGGCCACGGCGAACCCGACCGCCTCTTCGGCGACACCCCCGACGGCCGCCGCCGCTCCCACGCCTTCCAGTGACACGGCCTCGGCTCCGCCGAGGCGGCGAGATCGCCCTTCAGCCGATTTCTTCCCTCCCGGTTTCGCGCGGCCGGGGGCCGCGCGAAACCGCTCAGTCCAGAAACCGGCGCGATCCCGCGTGCACGTCTTCGTCGATCGGTGACCGGGCCCCTAAGTTCGACCCGTGACCTACGACCACGGTGAACCCCACGACCAAGGCCTGCTCGACGTCGGTCAAGGCAACCGCGTGCACTGGGAGGTCTCCGGCAACCCCGACGGCCTACCCGCACTGCTCGTGCACGGCGGCCCCGGCGCCGGCAGCAACCCCCGCAGCCGCGAGTTCTTCGACCCGGACCGCTACCGGCTGGTCTCCTTCGACCAGCGCGGCTGCGGGCGCAGCGAACCGCACGCCGCCGACCCGGACACCGACATGCGGCACAACACCACCCACCACCTCATCGCCGACGTGGAACTCCTGCGCGAACACCTCGGCATCGACCGCTGGCTGGTCGCGGGCGGCTCGTGGGGCTCGACACTGGCGCTGGCCTACGCCGAGCGCAACCCGCACCGGGTCCGCGCAATGGTGCTCTCCGGCGCCACCAACGCCCGCCGCGCCGACTTCGAGTGGATCACCGGCGGTGTCGGCCGGTTCTTCCCGGAGGCCCTGGCCCGCTTCCGCGCGGGCGCCCCCGACCTGGCCCCCGACGACACGAACGTCGCCGCCGCCTACTCGCGCCTGATGGAGGACCCCGACCAGGCCGTGCGCGACAAGGCCATCAGGGACTGGACGACCTGGGAGGACACGGTCGTCTCCCTCGAACCCAACGGCGACCCCCAGGCCTACAGCGGCCGACCGCCCCGCAACCTCGCCGCCATGGTCCGCACGGTCACCCACTACTGGGGCAACCACGCCTGGCTCGAAGAGGACGAGATCCTCCGCGACGCGCACAAGCTGCGCGGCATCCCCGGCACGATCCTGCACGGCCGCCACGACCTCGGCGGCCCGGTCAGCGTCGCCTGGGAACTGGTCCACGCCTGGCCGGACGCGGAGTTGGTCGTCGTCGAGGACTCCGGGCACACCGGCAGCGCCGAGTTCTTCCGCCGCAAGCGGGAGATCCTGGACCGCTACGCCGAACTCAGTCCGCGGTGACCAGCCCGCTGCGGTAGGCGATCACCACGGCCTGCGCCCGGTCCCGCGCGTCGACCTTGGCCAGCACCCGCTTGACGTGCGTCTTGGCCGTGGACTCGGCGATGACCAGCAACTCCGCGATCTCGGCGTTGGACAGCCCCTGCGCGACCAGCCGCAGCACCTGGGTCTCGCGGTCGGTCAGCCGGGCCAGCCGGGGGTCGTCGCCCGCGCCGGGGACACGGCGGACGAAGTGCTCGACGAGGTCGCGGGTGATCGCCGGGTCGAGCAGCGTGTCCCCGGCCGCCACCACCCGCACGGCGTCGATGAGCCGCTCCGGGCTGGCCCGCTTGAGCAGGAAGCCGCTGGCGCCCGCGCGCAGCGCGCCCCAGACGTACTCGTCGTGGCGGAAAGTGGTCAGCACCAGCACGCGGGCGTCGGGGCGGGCGGCGACCACGCGGCGGGTCGCCTCGACGCCGTCGACGCCGGGCATGCGGACGTCCATCAGCACGACGTCCGGGTTGAGCGTCGCGGCCAACTCCACCGCGCGCAGCCCGTCACCGGCCTCACCGGCGACCTCGATGTCCCCGGCGGCGCCGAGCACCACGCGGACCCCGGCGCGCAGCAGGGAGTCGTCGTCGGCGAGCAGTACGCGGATCACGGCGCGAACCCAATCACAGCGCTCACCCGAGCGGGAGGACGACCCGCAGCCGGAAGCCGCCTCCTTCACCGCCCCCGTGGACGACCGTGCCGCCGAGCACGGACACGCGTTCCCCGATACCGGTCAGCCCGCGCCCCGGCCGGTATCCGGACTCCGGTCCGCTGCCGTGGTCGTGGATCTCCACCACCACCCCGCACTCGTCCGCGGCGATCGCGACCGTCGCGGACCGCGCCTCGCCGTGGGTGAGGGCGTTGGTCAGCGCCTCCTGCACGATCCGGTACACCGCCTGCTCGACCGCGCCGGGCAGCGGCGGCGCCGTCACCCGCAGGTCGACCCGCATGCCCGCCTCCGTCATCCGCGCCACCAGCCGGTCCAGCCCGGCCTCGGGGACGTCCTGGCGCAGGCCGCCGAGCACCCGGTCGAGCTCGTCCAGCGCCTCCCGGCCGGTGCGCTCCACTCCGGACAGCAGTTCCCTGGCCTGGTCCGGATCGGAGTCGAGCACGAGCCTGCTCGCACCCGCCTGCACCAGCATCACGTTGACCGTGTGCCCGACGAGGTCGTGCAGCTCCCGGGCCATCCTGGCGCGTTCCTCGGCGACCGCGGCGCGGCGGGCCAGTTCCCGCTCGACCTCCTGCCGGTCCCGGCTGCGCGCGCCCACGTAACCCAGTGCCCAGCCGAGCAACCACGTGAACACCGTGCCCGCCGCGGCGGGCGCGGGCACCGGGTCGGCGACGAAGTAGGCGAGGATCCCGGGGAGCAGGATCACCGGTCCCCACAACGCCCGGCGCGGCGCCGCGTGCAGGCCGACACTGTAGAGACCCAGCAGGTTTGCGTAGGGCGCAACGGGATTCGCCGTCGCGAGCAGGCTCTGCGCGATCAACCCCAGCGACCCCAGCAGGTAGCCCGCGACGGGCGTGCGCCTGCGCAGCGCCACGCCCGCCGCGACCACCGCGCTGAGCCCGATCGCCCGCCACGACCACGGGTCCACCACCACCATGGCGGCGAACGCCAGCACCGCGACGGACCCGTCGACCGCCGACCCTGCTCGGCGGTCGACCGACCGGATCCACTCGCGCGCTCTCACCCCACCACCTCACCCGACCTCACCGGCCCACGTCCAGCCCGCTCACCCGGCTCGGCGCGCGGCAGTGCCCGCAGGTAGGCGTAGCCGATGAGGGCGACGCCCGCGACACCGAGCACGGCCAGCGGCAGGACGGGGTCCGTCCACGCGCGACCCGCGTACGCGGTCAGCGTGATCGAGGTGAACGCGGCGGTGTAGCCGATCGCGGCCACGGCCACGACCCCGGTCCGCTTGCGCGCCGCCACGGCGCTGCCGTCGAGCAGGATGGCGAGCACACCCAGGACCTGGATGCCGTGGATGCCCGCGGCGTGGGCGAACTTCGCCGCGCCGTCCGCGCCGAAGGTGAGGTCGTAGGGCACGTGCCCGGTCGCGGCGACCACCGCGTCGCCCTCGGCGATCAGGTCGCTGCCGATGTACCCGGCCACGAGCAGGCCGCCCAGGCCCACCAGCGCGGCGATCCGCGCGTGGCCGGGGCCGCGGAAGTCGACCGCGGTCCACACCGCCAGCAGCACCATGCCCAGGACGATCAGCACGACCGTCATCCCCATGACGCTGAACATGTTGTCGTCGAACTCGGTCGCGGCGTTGAAGTGCGACGGCACCCCGCGCCAGCGCTGCGTGGTGATCACGCCGACCTCGAGCACCGAGCTGAGCCCCAGCAGCCCGGCCAGCGCGCCGCGCCAGACCCGCTTGGGCAGGTGCCGCAGCACCCACACCGCCGACCAGCAGAACGCCCCGAACGACACCGCGAAGACCACCGGCTTGCGCCAGGTCACCGGACCGACCCACGGCCCGCCGTCGACCAGCGCGACCACCCCGTGGAACCCCGCCGACGCCAGCAGCAGCGTCCCGCAGCACCACAGCAGCCACTGCGCCGCGCCGGCCGGGCGCATCGCCGCCCACACCTGCCGAACCATCCCTACCCCCTCTTGAGCACCGATAGGGGCAAAGGTAGGGATTCCGGCTTGCCCGCTCGTCCCTCCGACGAGGTCGCCGGGCATACCCCGACGGGGGTACCGCACCCTGAAAGACCTCTCAGGGTCCACAGTGGATCACCCGGATAGCGCCCGAATTGCGCCGTTCGGGCGTAGATGTGGTTTAGACCTCCGCCTAGTTTGGTCCAGACCAGAGGGTCACCGCCGGGAGGCGGCGACATGTCCCACCTCCAGAGGGAGAACTATGTCGGCTAGGAAATGGCGGGCGGCCACGCTGCTCACCGGGCTGGTCGCCGCCGCGGCGACCGTGGCCGTGCCGCCCGCGCAGGCGCACCAGCCCGACCGCGGCCACGGGCACGACCACGGCTCGCAGGTGCGGACCGTCGGCTACTTCATCCAGTGGGGGATCTACGCCCGCGACTACCACGCGGCCAACCTGGTCACCAGCGGCACCGCGGCGCGGCTCACCCACCTCAACTACGCGTTCGGCTCGCTCGACGAGCAGGGCAACTGCGTCAGCGCCGACGCGTGGGCGGACTTCCAGCGCCCGGTCCCGGCCGAGCAGAGCGTGGACGGCGTCGCCGACGTGGCCGGTCAGCCGGTGTCGGGCAACCTGAACCAGCTGCGCAAGCTGAAGGTCAAGTACCCCAACCTGAAGGTGCACATCTCGCTCGGCGGTTGGTCGGGTTCGAAGTACTTCTCCAACGCGGCCCTGACCCCGCAGTCGCGCGCCAACCACGTCAAGTCCTGCCTCGACGGCTGGCTCAAGGGCACCATCGCGGGCACCGACGCCAACGGCAAGGGCCTGGCCGCGGGCATCATCGACGGCGTCGACCTGGACTGGGAGTGGCCCGCGAGCACCGCGGGTGCCCCGGGCAACGTCGTGCGCCCCGAGGACAAGGTGAACTTCACCGCCCTGGTGAAGGAGTACCGCACGCAGCTCGACAAGTTCCCCGGTCGGCACAAGCCGGAGCTGACCGCGTACCTGCCCGCGAACTCCCGCGAGATCGACAAGGGCTTCGAGGTCTCGAAGGTCTTCAAGTACCTGGACTTCGGCACGGTGCAGGGCTACGACCTGCACGGCGCCTGGGACCTGGAGACCAACCAGCAGTCCGCGCTGCGCACCCCGAAGGGCGACCCGACGCCCGCGCCGGGCTACAGCACCGAGGTCACCATCGACAGCTACCTGTCGCGTGGCGCCCCGCGCAACAAGCTCGTGCTCGGCGTGCCGTTCTTCGGGCGCGGCTGGACCGGCGTCACCAACGCCAACCGCGGTCTGTTCCAGAAGGCCACGGCGGCCGCTCCCGGCAAGTGGGAAGCGGGCGGCGAGGACTACAAGGAGCTCAAGGCCAAGGTCGGCAAGGACGGTTTCAAGATCTACCGCGACGACCGCGCGGGTTTCTCGTGGATCTTCAACGGCACCACGTTCTGGACCTACGACGACCCGACCGAGATGCGGCGCAAGGCCCGCTACATCAAGGACCGCTGCCTCGGCGGCGCGATGATCTGGTCGCTCGACGCGGACACCGCCGACGGTGAGCTGATCAAGTCGCTGCACCGGGAGCTCACGTCCCGTTAGGACGGTCACTCCGGTGGCACGGGGCCCGGGCGGATTTCCGCCCGGGCCCCCGCTTTTGGCTGCGAATGGAGTCTTCTCCGCCCGTCCGCCCTGGCTTACGGTGACGCCAACCAGCAGGGAAAGGACTAGTCATGGCCCCGATCTCCCCCGAACGGACCAGCGGATGAGCGGCTGGCCGGAACTGCGCTCGAGCCGGACCGTCCGCGCGGGGCACGCCCCCGGCACGGTGATCAGGTGCGGGGTGACCGACACGGTCATCGCCGACGTGCCGGTGTCGGTGGTGTTTTTCTACCAGCGCGCGCTTTCCGCGGAACGCCTGGCGGACGGCCTTTCCACGGCCCTGGCCGCGGTACCCGCCTTCGCGGGCAGGCTGCGCACGGTCGGCGACCAACTGGAGATCGTCTGCGACGACTCGGGTGTGCCGTTCGAGACCTACGACGTGGACGACACGCTGCCCAAGGCGATCGGCCGGGTGACCCTGCCGGGTGGCGGGTTCGTCGACCACGTGCAGGCCAACGCCGCGCGGGTCGGCGGGCTGCCGCTGCTGACCGTGCGGTTGACCCTGCTCTCCGACGGCAGCAGCGCCCTGGGGTGCTCGTTCCACCACTCGGTGGGCGACCTGGCGAGCTTCATGCTGCTGGTGCGCGCCTGGTCCGCGGCCGTCGAGTCGACCACCGCGCCGGAGATCACCCAGCTGACCGACCCGGACGCGTTCCTCGACGCCTCGCTGCCCGCGGCGGACTCGGGCACCCCGGGGTTCCGCCTGCCGACCACCGAAGACGCCAAGCGCTTGGCCACCGAGTTCGAGTCCGCGGTGCGCGCCAACCGCACGGTGCAGGTGTACTTCACCGACGAGGAGGTCAGCCGCCTGCGGGCGGAGACCAGCGCGGCGGCGGGCCGGAGCCTGTCGGCCAACGACGTGCTGTGCGCCCACCTGGCCCACACCCTCCGCGCCCTCGACGGCGACACCGAGGAGCCGAGGTCGATGGCGCTGCCGGTGAACGTCCGCCGGTTCCTGGGGATCGAGCCGGGGGTGGTGGGCAACCTGGTCAGCGAGATCTTCCTGACCACCCCGCCCGCGGCGACCGCGGCCGAGATCGCGACCCGCATCCGCGAGGCCGTCGAGGAGTTCCCCACCGCCCACCTCAAGCTGCGCGCCAACCGCGCCTTCCTGGAGTCGATCGGCCGCGACCGCCTCAACGAGTGCATCCCCTGCGGCTTCGACCCGGAACGCAAAACCCTGACCATCACCAACTGGAGCCGCTTCGGCATCTACGACGTCGCGTTCGAGGGCGCCCGCCCGGCGTTCTTCAGCCCGACGTCGAACCTGCAACTCCCCTGGGTCGCCTGGCTGGTGGAAGGCTTCCACGGCAGCGGAACCCTCCTCACCATCGCCGTCCCAGCCCGCCTCGCCACCACCCTGCGCGGAGCGGTGGGCCGAGCGGCCCTGCACCCGCACCGGCGGGAGGACGACCCGGCGCTACCCGAACTGGTGACATCGGTACGCAAGTTGGCCTAGCGTTCGAACACGTGTTCGAACGCTGTGGTAGTATCGGTGGTGTGGAAGGGGAATCCAGGGGACGCACGAGGGACACCGTGGCCAGGTACTACCAGCCCTGGCCCACGCCGGTCCAGGCCGCGCACTACACCGAACCGGGCACCCTGCCCGCGATAGGCCAGTGGGTGACCTCCCTGCGCCAACAGGGGCGGGTCGCACCCCAGGTCTCGTTCACCATCGACGGAGGCGAACCCCCGGTCGGCGTGCTGACGAACGGAGCCGTCCACCACGCCCTGGTCCAGACCGAGTTCCTGGTCTACGACCGAGAAGGCTTGCACGTGTTGGACGCGCATACGTTCTGGCGCCACTACTACGACCCGTTCCCGCCGGATCGGGAGTGGACCCAGTAGCTCCGACCCACCGCCCCGCCCGCCCCCTCGGCAGGCGGGGTGGTGCCATGTCCTGACCCCTTCGAGAGTTGTCCACAGGCTTGATCGTCTTCGGCCGGAACTGTCGGTGCGCGCCGGTAGAATTGATACCGGGGGGCGGAGGCACAATGCCACTAACTTACGGAGCATCGTTGCAGGTCAACGGCATCTTGAGGGTGCCGTGCGAGAGGCGGGCGGCACGTGCGACGACGCCCTGCGGCACACCATAGTTCCATGGCCCGCATTGGGGCATCGAGCGAACACGCAACCCACTGTCGCAAGTGGACTTGATCCGAGTGTGCCAGAGGTCGATCGCCAATCGCTTAGACCGATACTGGCCAGCGAAAACGCGCTAAGTTAGTGGCATTGGGGCGGAGGCATGCCCCACCCCAAACCCACCCGAGCCGAGCCGAGCCGAGCCGAGCCGAGCCGAGCCGAGCCGAGCCGAGCCGAGCCGAGAAGGCTACTCCGTCCCCTCCGCCTGCCGCGCCGCCTTCGCCTTGCGCCGCTTGCCCTCGTGCATCGCCTGCACCCGCGCCACCGGAATCGTCCGCCCCTCCGCCACCAGATCCTCCGGCAGCACCTGCGGCTCAGGCATCGACTCCGCCCAAGGATCCCCGTCCCCCAACCGCTCCACCGCCGTCCGCAGCGTGAAGTCCCCCGGCCGCACGCTCTCCAGCTCCCCCCACCGAACCGGGAACGACACCGGCGTCCCCGGCCGGATCCGTGGGCTGTACGCCGCCACCAACGTCGCGCCATAAGCCCGAGTGGAGTCCAGGAACACCTTCCCGCCCCGGTCATCGATGATGTACGCCGTGGTCGCCAACGCCGGGTCCAGCCGCTCCGTCCGGACCGCCACCGCCCGCGTCGCCGCCGCCATGTCGTCCATGGACGCTTCCGCGACCGGTACCAGCACGTGCAGTCCCTTGGCGCCGCTCGTCTTCACCGCCGCGGCCAGCCCGTCGGCGGCCAGTGCCTGCCGCACCAGCAGGGCGGCCGCCACCACCGCGGCGAAGTCCGCGCCCTCCGGTGGGTCCAGGTCGAGCACCAGGTGGGTCGGCGCCGGGGAACCGAGTCGCCACAGGGGGACGTGGTACTCGACCGCGCGCTGGTTGGCGAACCACAGCAGGGTCCGGCGGTCGTCGCACACGGCGTAGGAGATGTCGCGCTTGGAGGTCTCCGCCCACATGGTCTCCGTGCGCACCCAGTCCGGGGTGTACTTCGGCACGTTCTTCTGCATGAACCGCCCCTGTCCCGGGCGGATCCGCACCACCGACAGCGGTCGGTCCCGCAGCCCGGGGAGCACGCGGGTGTGTACCGCGTCCAGGTAGTCGACGAGGTCGCGCTTGGTGGCGGACGCGTCGTCGAACAGGGGCTGGTCGAGGTTGGTCAGTGACACCGAGTCGCGGACCTCGTCGCTGCTCACCCGGCGAACTCTGCCACACGGGTGAGCGGCACGGCACCATCCGGCCGTATACGTCCACTGTGTACAGCCAAGAGTCACCCCAAAGTGCTCTGGCGGGAAAGTGTCCACCAGGCTGAACATTTTTTCGGCAGGATTTGTACAAGACCGCCGGGTTTGCCCGATACACCCAGCGGGTACCAGACATTGCCGAGAGGAAGCACGAGGACGAAGACATGCGCAACGCCGTGGGGGTGCTGGACGTGGGTTGCTTCAGCGCGCACCTCGTCGTCGTCGACGCGGACCGGGGCTCACCCACCGACGCGCTGCTCTCCCGCAAGGTCAGACTCCGCCTCGACCGAGCGTACGACGGCAAAGGCTGTCTGCGGCGGGAGGGCATCGAGCAGGTCGCGGGGGCGGTCGCGACCGTCCGGAGGTACGCGCGCAAGGCGGGGCTCCCCCTGGCCGACATCGTCCCGTTCGCGACGTCGTCGGTGCGCGACGCGGTCAACGCCGACGAGATCGTGCGGCAGGTCGCGCGGCGCACCGGGGTCACGCTGCGCCGGTTCAGCGGCCGCCAGGAGGCGCGGCTGGCCTACCTCGCCGCGCGCCGGTGGTACGGCCGGGCGGCGGGCGCGCTGACGGTGCTCGACGTCGGCGGCGGCACGGTCGAGGTCGCCGTCGGCGAGTCCGACACCCCGTCGGTGGCGCGCTCTTTGCCGTACGGCGCACGGACTCTGACCCGGCTGGGGCTGGCGGTCGGGCACGAGGACGAGGTCGAGGAACTCATCCGCGACGCCCTGGCCCCCGACGACCTGGTCGCGCTGCACGCGGGCCACGCGGTCGGCTGCTCCAAGGTCTTCCAGGGCCTGGCCCGCCTGGCCGACACGAGCTCACTCCAGGTCGAGGACCTCGACCGCTGGATCCCCCGCCTGGCCCGGCTCTCGGCGCGGCGCCGGGCGAAGCTGCCGGGGATCTCGCGGCACCGGGCCGAGCAGTCGCTGGCGGGCGCGGTCGCGGCGCGGGCCCTGATGGTGGCGACCGGCCACGACCGGGTGGAGATCAGCCCGTGGTCGACCAAGGAGGGCCTGCTGCTCACCCTGATGGACCGCAAGCCCACCCCCATCGCCAGCGTCGCCTGACCGGTCATGTTTCACCCCCGCCCGGCGAGGGGTATTCCCAGCGCATGAGCGAGATGTCGGTGGTGGAGGTCTGGGCGGTGACGGTCCCCGCCGAGCCCGGTCACCTGCACCTGGCCCGTCGCGCCCTGCGCGGCTGGCTCACCCGGGTGGGCGTCGCACCCCCCGCCCTCGACGACGCCGTCTGGTCCGCCGACGAGGCGATGAGCAACGCCATCGCGAACGCCAACCAGAGCGGCCCGGAGTCCACCGTCCTGGGGCTCAACGCCCACGTCGACGACGAGGCCGTCGTCATCACCGTCATCGACGAGAGCGGCTGGCGCGTCCCGGCCTCGGGTGTGGTCCTGGCGGGCCGCGGCATGGCCATCGTCCGGGCGTTGGCGGAACAGGTCAACCTCGCCGTCGCGGACGGCCGCACCACCTTCACGGCGTGGTTCCTCCGCTGACCACAGTGGACTGATCAGTGGTTCTGCAACCCTCTACCCACGCCTCAGCGCAGACCATAGGCGAACCCGGGCACCAGATCGCGGAACCGCACCCTCACTTCACCCGCCAAATCCGGCACGACTGCACTTCCACTGGTCAACTCGTCTTCCGCACCAAGCTGGAATGCGCGTTGAAGCGCAACAACCTTCTCGGGCATCTCCGGACCGAACCGCACGCGGAGATCGAAGGCAGCACACGGGATCTGCGGCACGCAGACATAGTGGTGCAGGGGCGAATCCGCCGCCAGAACTCGCACCGCGAACTCGTGCCCTTCACCATCAGTCAACGGCTCCGGTAGGTCCAGCGACCATCGCACCCGCTCGCTCGATTCCGTCTCCGGCTCACCCAACGTCCGCCGTAGAGGACGGAAAACTCGGACACCCTTCCTGTTGTGGCGAAATCCCACCTCCACGCGCCGTCACCGCCAGCAAGTACGCTCCGGGTCTCCAACACCTCCGGCACCGCTCAACGCGGGCCCGATCCGCTCGACAAGGTCGTGTGAGCTCAGTGCGCGCCCCCTTCAGAGCCGGTCACAGAACATGGCCGACGGACTTGGCGGAATGTTCAGCCGAGTCAGGCTGTTCAATCACCTGGGTTCACACCCGGGGTTCCTCCCCGTACCGGGCCAGCACCGCCGCCCGCAGGTCCTCGTCGCTGCGCGGCACCGGTTCGATGAACACCTCGGTCACGTCGTTGAACTTCGCCTGCAACTCCCCCGCCAGCCGCACGCACACCCGCTCCAGCTCGCCCGCCGTGATGGTGTCGTCGAAGTCCACGCGGGCGCAGACCAGGACGCTGTCGGTACCGATGAGCATCGTCTGGAGGTCCACCACCGCGTCCACCTCCCGCGCCGCCGCCAGCGTGTCGCGGATGCCGTAGACGAGGTCCGGTGGGGCTTGGCGGCCGATCAGCAGCGCCGCGTTGGCGCGGCCCAGCAGGAACGCCACGCACGCCAGCAGGACGCCGATGGCCACCGACGCCACGCCGTCCCACACGGCGGCGCCGGTGAGCTGGTGCAGACCCACCCCGGCGAACGCCAGGAGCAGGCCGCACAACGCCGCCGAGTCCTCGTAGAACACCGTGGTGGCGGTCGGGTCGTCGCCGTGGCGGAGTTGGGCCCGGAAGGTGCGGTGCTGGTCCGCCGCGTCCCGCCGGACCTGGCGCAGGGCCTGGGCCCAGGACACCGACTCCAGCGCGAAAGCGCCCGCCAGCACCAGGTACGCGACCAAGGGGGACGTCTGTTCCCCCGCCGCACCGAAGATCGTCGAGAAACCCTCGTACAAGGCGAACATCGAGCCCGACGCGAAGATCGATACCGCGGCCAGCAGCGACCAGAAGTACCGCGCTTTCCCGTATCCGAACGGGTGCGCGCGGTCCGCCGGTTTGCGCGACACGCGCAGCGCGGTCAGCAGCAGGATCTCGGTGAACGTGTCCGCCACCGAGTGCGCCGCCTCCGACAGCATCGCCGCCGAGCCGGTGATCAGGCCCGCGACCAGTTTCAGGATCGCGATCAGCAGGTTCACCGACCCAGCGAGCACCACCGTCAGGGTGCTTCCCTCTTTCTCCGCCACGAAAACGATCGTAGGTGCGCGGACGGCTCAGCGCGCGACCTCGCCCAGCGCCGCCACGGCGTCCAGCAGTTGCGAATCACGCAAATAGGGCGCGGGCCCGAACCGCAGGTAGCTCCCCCGGCTGTCCGACAGCACACCGCGTTCGGCCAGTGCCCGCTGGAACTCCCCGGCCCGTTCGGCGTGAAAGGCGACAAACCCCCCGAACTCCACGCGATCCGCCCGGTCCAGCGTGATCACCGACTCCGGCAGCCCCAACGCGTCGAACGCCTCGACGATCAACCCGGTCTGCAGCAGGGAGATCTCCCGCAGCAGCGGGGCGTCGAGTCCGAGGTCGACGAAGAAGTCCATCACCCTGGCCGCCCGGTAGTGGCTCGTCGGGTCGTACGTCGACCCCGCGAACCGCGTCGCCCCCGGCCCGTACGCCACCAGCGTCGGGTCGCGCTCGTCGGCCAACGCGTCGAACTCGGCGAACCAGCCCGTCACGAGCGGGCGCAGCTCCTGCGCGTGCGGCGGCAGCCGGAGGAAGCAGTTCCCCTCCCCCAACTGCAAGTACTTGTACCCGCCGCCGACGATCCACGCGTCCGACAGCCCCGCCGTGTCGAACGGCACGACCCCCAGCGTGTGGTAGGCGTCGACCAGCAGCTCCACCCCGTGCCGTTCGCACGCCGCGGCCACCGCGGCCAGCCCCGGCACGATCCGCGACGTCTCGAACAGCACCGCCGACACCAGCACGGCCGCTGTCCGGTCGTCCACTTCGGACGCGAGCCGCTCGGCGAGCGTCGCCACCGGCTCGGCGGGCACCCGCACGATCCGCACGAACTCCTCGGCCAACCGACCCAGCTGCCGCCGCAGCGTGTGGAACTCGCCGTCGGTGGTCACCAACTTCGGCCGACCGGTCAAGTCCACAGCGGACAGGAACCGCACCACCAGCTCGTGCGTGTTCGCCCCCAGCGCGATGTCCGCTCCCGGCTCGCCCAGCCACGACGCGAACCCGGCGCGCACCCGGTCGGCCTTCGCGAACGCCCGCGACCACTTCTCGTCCACCGCCAGCGCCGCGTCGTCGAAGGCCGCGATCTGGCCCTCCAGCGCGACGTCCGGCCACGCCTGGTGCGAGTGCCCGGTCAGCAGCAGCCGCGAGCCGACCCCGAACCGCGCGTAGCGCGGCGCCAGCTCCTCCGCCCTCACAGCCTGCTCCGCACGGCCCACAGGTCCGGGAACGCGGCCTCGAACAGCGTCCCCCGCAGGTACGCCGCCCCCGCCGACCCGCCGGTCCCCGGCTTGGCCCCGATCGTCCGCTCGACCATCTTCACGTGCCGGTACCGCCACTCCTGCAACCCTTCGTCGAGGTCGACCAGGTGCTCGGCCACCGTCGACGGCCCCGAGTCGTCCGCGTACACCGCGAGCAGAACCTCTTGCAGTTCGGGCGAAGCCTCGGCGGGCTCTGCCACATCCCGCTTCAGCAGGGAAGCCGGGACCTCGTACCCGTGCGAGACCAGGTACCGCAGGAAGGAGTCGTACAGCGACCGCCGGTCCATCGCCGCCGCGATCCGCGCCCGCTGCTCCCCGCCCTCCGGGTAGTGCGCGAACGCCCGCCGGTCCCGCCGCCCCAGCACCGCTTCCAGCTCGCGGAACTGCGCGGACTGGAACCCGCTGGAGGCGTCCAGCCGGGCGCGGAAACTGGTGAACTGCCGGGGCGTCATGGTTTCCAGCACGTCGATCTGGGCCACGTTCACCTTGAGGATCGTCAGCACCCGGCGCAGCGTGCGGACCGCGTGCGCGGTGTCGCCGCGTTCCAGGACGTTCTGCACCAGGCCGAGTTCGTGCAGCAGCTGCTTGAACCACAGCTCGTAGACCTGGTGGATGACGATGAACAGCAGTTCGTCGTGCTCGTCCGAGCGCGGGTGCTGCGCGGTGAGCACCTCGTCGAGGGACAGGTAGGAGGTGTAGGTCAACGCCGCCTGGGTGTCGGCGGGGTTCGTTTCGCTCACGGCTTCATCGCTTCGTCGAAGTGGTGCTGGGCGGGTGCGGCCAGTACGGGGTAGGCGTCGTGGAACAGGGCGACGGCCGCGGCGCGGTGCGGCGGCGCGGGCACCAGGTCCTCGGGCAGTTCGGGGTCGAGGGTGGCGAACTGCCGGTAGACGTGGATGAGCCGCACCCGTAAGTGGAACGCGGTGCGCGGGTCGTCGACCGGTTCCCTGGCGGGCGCGAACTCCGCCACGAACGCCTCGTACCGGGCCGCCAGCGCGGCCAGGTCCCAGACCCGGCGCGCGAAGTCGGCGAAGTCGCCCGCCCCGGCGGGCGCGCCGAGCAGCACACCGGCGTGCGCGGTCACCCCCAGGTCGGCGAGCAGCGCGTCGACCTCGGCGACCCGGTCGCGCGGCGCCAGCCAGGTGCCGTCCTGCACCGGTCCGAAGCCGAGGAACCGCAGCCTGCGCACCAGCCGGGTGCGGGCGACGCGCTGCTCCTCGGGGATGGCGTGCCAGAGCACGGTCCACTGGCCGCGCGCCGGGTCGACGCCGGTGCCGACGGTGAAGATCCGGCGGTCGCCGTCGACCAGCACGGCGGCCGCGCGGTCGGTGAGCCGGTAGTGCACCATGCGGCCGTCGCGGACGCGTTCCAGCAGGTCGCGCTGGACGAGGCGGGTCAGGGCCACGCGCGCGGCGCCGGGGGTGAAACCGAACTCGACCAGCAGCGAGACCAGCCCGCCGGACCACACCGTGGTGCGGTCGCGGGGACGCAGGTGCGCGCCGAGAATCGTCAGCACGAGGTCCTGGGGTGCGGGGTCGAACACCTCGCCGAGCTTAGTTGACACCTGAGCGAGGTCAACCGTAACGTTTTTCCGCAGTGACCCCGGCCACAAGGGTGTGACGCTGGTGCGGATCGGAATCGGACTCCCCAACACGGTCCCCGGGTGCGACGGCTCCGCCCTGCTCGACTGGGCGCGGCTGGCCGACGCGGGCCCGTTCGACGCGGTCGCCGTGCTGGACCGGCTGCGCTACGACTCGATCGAGCCGTTCGCCGCCCTCGCCGCGGCCGCGGCGGTGACCAGCCGGGTACGGCTGGCCACGATGATCGCCATCGGCCCGCTGCGGACCCCGGCCGCGCTGGCCAAGCAGGCCCTGTCCGTGCAGGCGCTCTCCGGCGGCAGGCTCACCCTCGGCCTGGGCATCGGCGCGCGGCTCGACGACTACGCCGCCGCCGAGGTCGACCACCGCACCCGGGGCGCCGCGCTGTCGCGGCAGCTGGCGTACTTGCGCGGTCCGGTCGCGGAGTCCGGTGTCGGCCCGGCGGCCCCGTTCGGCGCCCCCGGCATCCCGCTGCTGGTCGGCGGCACCAGCGGCTCGGCCCTGGCCCGCATGGCCCGCTACGGCGACGGCTACGCGCACGGCGGCGGCCCGCCCCGCGCGTTCGCGTCGGCGGCGGCGAAGGCGCGCGCGGCCTGGCAGGACCTGGGTCGCGCGGGTGAGCCGCTGCTGTGGGGGCAGGCGTACCTGGCGATCGGCGACCCGGACGCGGGCCGGGACTACCTGCGCGACTACTACGCCTTCACCGGCCCGTTCGCCGACAAGATCGCGGCGGGCGCCCTGACGTCGGTGCGCGCGGTCCGGGACGTCATCCGCGGGTACGCCGAAGCGGGCTGCGACGAGCTGGTCCTCTTCCCGACCAGCGCCGACGCGGGCGACCTCAACCGGATCGCCGAGGTCGTCGACGGGGGGTCCGCCTGATGGAGGTGTCGATCGCGGGCGCCGGGCCCGCCGGGCTGTACCTGGCGATCCTGCTGCGTAAGGCGGGCCACGACGTCGTGGTGCACGAGCGCAACGCCCCGGACGCCACCTTCGGCTGGGGCGTGGTGTTCTCCGAGGAGACCATGGGCGCGCTGCGCGACGCCGACCCCCGCACCCACCTGGAGATCACCGACTCGTTCGCCCGCTGGTCCACGATCGACATCCGCTACCGGGGCGAGGTGCTGCGCTCGACCGGCCACTCGTTCACCGCGATCTCCCGTCGCCACCTTCTGGGCATCCTCCAGCGCCGCGCCGCCGAACTGGGCGCAGACCTGCGGTTCCACAGCGAGGTCGACGAGCCACCGGAGGCCGACCTGCGGGTCGCGGCCGACGGCGCGAACAGCCGGGTGCGGTCGGCGCGCTTCAAGGCGAAGGTGGTGCCGCAGGGCGGGAAGTACGTGTGGTTCGGCACCGACCTGGTGCTGGACTCGTTCACCTTCGCGTTCCGGCCGACGGAGTTCGGCCTGTTCCAGGCGCACGCGTACCCGTTCGACGAGCACACCAGCACGTGGATCGTGGAGTGCGCGGAGCCGGTGTGGCGGCGGGCCGGGCTGGCCGAGATGTCCGAAGAGGACAGCATCGCGTTCTGCGAGCGCCTGTTCGCCGACGACCTGGCCGGGCACCGGCTGCGGTCGAACCGGTCGCTGTGGCTGGACTTCCCGCTGGTGCGGTGCCCGAGTTGGCACCGGGGGAACCTGGTGCTGCTCGGCGACGCCGCGCACACCGCGCACTTCTCCATCGGCTCCGGCACGAAACTGGCGATGGAGGACTCGATCGCCTTGGCCGCCGCGCTGGACCGGCACGGCACCGACCTGGCCGCGGCGCTGACCGACTACGAACTGGAGCGGCAACCGGTCGTCGACCGGTTCCAGCAGGCGGCGGGCGACAGCGCGGCGTACTTCGGCCGGACCGGGCACTACACGGGGTTCGAGCCGGTCCAGTTCGCGTTCAACCTCCTCACCCGCAGCGGCCGGATCACCCACGGCACGCTCGCCCAGCGCGACCCGGCGCTGGTGCGGTCGGTCGACGCGTGGTTCGCCGGGCGCGGGCCGGACGCGGTCGCGCCGCCGCCGCTGTTCGCGCCGCTGCTGGGGCTGCCGAACCGGCTGGCCGCCGAAGTGTCCGATGTGGACTCCGCAGTCGCGCGCGCGGAGGCGGGGATCGGGCTGGTGCTGGGCGAACCGGTCGCGGTCACGCCCGAGGGCAGGCTCACCCCGGACACGCCGCTGTTCGAGGAAGCCGCGTGGCGGGCGTATGCGGAGAAGGTGCGCGAGGCGGGCGCCCGGCTGGGTCTGCGGCTGACGCACGCGGGCGCGCGCGGCACGCAGGGACCGCTCGTCGCGGCTTCGCCCGTTCCCTACGGTCCGTTCGCGCCCGTCCCGACCGAGCTGACCGACCTCGACGGGGTCCTCCGGGCCTTCGCCGACACCGCCGCGCGCGCCGCCGGGACCGGCATTGACCTGCTGGAACTCGATATCGCCGACGGGCACCTGCTGGCAGGGTTCCGTTCCCCGCTGACCAACCGCCGGTCCGACGAGTGGGCCAAGCCGCACGCCTTCCCCTTGGCCGTGTTCGACGCCGTCCGGGCCGCGTGGCCAGGCACGCTGTCGGCGCGGTTGACCGTCACCGACTGGTCCCCCAAGGGCGCCACGATCGAGGACGGCACCGCCTTCGCGCGACTGCTGCGCGAGCACGGCGTGGACCTGGTGCACATCCGCGCGGGCCACACGCGCCCGGACTTCCACCCCGAGTACCGACGTGGCTACCTGACCACGCTGTCGGACCGCGTGCGCAACGGAGCGGGCGTGCGCACCATGGTCGGCGGCTACCTGACGACGCTCGACGAGGTGAACACCGTGGTCGCGGCGGGTCGGGCCGACCTGTGCCTGCTCGCCGACCCGCGTCCCGGGGCGAAGCCGTGACCCGGTTCGCCGACCTCACCTCGCCCCAGGTCGCGGCCCTGCGGGACGGCCCGCGCACGCCGGTCCTGCTGCTCCCGGTCGGCGCGATCGAACCGCACGGCCCGCACGCGCCGCTGGACACCGACCCGATCATCTCGGCGGGCATGTGCGCCCGGGCCGCCGCGCGGCTGGCCGACGATCCCGAGGTCCACGTGCTGGTTCTGCCCGCCTTGCCTTACGGCGTAACGGATTTCGCGGCGGGCTTCCCCGGGGCGATCAGCGTGGGCGCGGAGACCGTGCACAACGTCGTCGTCGAGATCTGCCTTTCCCTCGACGCACAAGGGTTCCCGGACGTCGTCGTGGTCAACAACCACTTCGAACCCGCGCACGTCCGGACACTGCGCCGCGCGGTCGACACGCTCGCCGAGCGCGGTGTCCGCACGGGATACCTGGACCTGCTGCGCCGCGCGGCCGTCGCGCGGCTGACCGCGGAGTTCCGGTCGGGCTCCTGCCACGCGGGCCGCTACGAAACCTCGCTGGTCCTCGCCGAGCGGCCCGACCTCGTCGACACCGCGGCCATGTCCGCGCTGCCCGCCGTCCCCGTCGACCTGCCCGCCGAGATGGGCGCGGGACGTCGGGACTTCCTCGCGATGGGCATGTCCCAGGCCTACTGCGGGGCACCCGCCGAGGCCACCGCCGACGAGGGTACGGACACGTTCACGCAGCTCACCGCGCTGCTGGTCGAGGCGATCCGCGACCAAGCCGCGCACCGGCGAGAGAGGAGAGAAGGTGCACCGTGACCGCGGGGCGTACAACCTCGCCACCCGCTTCCTCGACCAAGACCCCGACCGCACAGCCCTGCTCGGCCCGACCGGCCCCTTGACCTACGGCGAACTCACCGCGCTGACCAACCGCATCGGCAACGTCCTGCTCGACGTCGGCGTGCGACCGGGCGACCGGGTGCTGCTGGCCCTGGCCGACGGCGTGGAGTTCGTGGCCGCCTGGTTCGCGGCGCAGAAGATCGGCGCGGTGACGGCCGAGACGTACACGTTCTTGACGGTCAAGGACTACGCCTACTACCTCAACTACACCGACGCCACCGCGGTCATCGCCGACTCGATCACCCTCGACCGGCTCCGCGAGGCGGGCGCGCGGGACCGCGCCCGGCTCGTCGTCGGCCCCGCCGACCTGCGCGACGGCGAGCACGACCTGGACGCCCTGGCCGCCGCCGCTTCGTCCTCTTTGGACTCGGCGCCGGTCGGCCCGGACGACGTGGTGCTGTGGAAGTTCACGACCGGCAGCACCGGTGCGCCAAAAGCCTGCCCGCACACCGCGCGCAGCCCCCTGGCGGGCTTCGACGGGTACGCGCGCGGGGTCCTGGGGCTCGGGCCGGACGACGTCGTGCTGCCGGTGCCGAAGCTGTTCTTCGGCTACGCCCGGGACCTCGCCGCGCTGTACCCGTTCGGCGTCGGCGGTGCCGGGATCGTGTTCCCGGAGCGCACGACGCCGGAGCGGGTGTTCGCGCTGATCGCCGAACACCGGCCGACAGTGCTGGTGAACGTGCCGACGATGATGGCGGCGATGGTCGCCCACCCCCTCGCGGACGACCAGGACCTGAGCTGCCTGCGACTGTGCACGTCGGCGGGCGAGGCGCTACCCCCGGAGTTGCACCGCAAGTGGCACAACACTTTCGGTGTCGAGGTGGTCGACGGGATCGGGTCGTCGGAGCTGTACCACATCTACATCTCCAACCGCCCGGGCTCGACCCGCACGGGCAGCATCGGTTCCCTGGTACCCGGCTACACCGCGCGCGTCGTCGACCCGGACGGC
The DNA here is from genome assembly GCF_041897805.1 of Actinokineospora auranticolor. Lineage (GTDB taxonomy): Bacteria > Actinomycetota > Actinomycetes > Mycobacteriales > Pseudonocardiaceae > Actinokineospora > Actinokineospora auranticolor. The sequence goes on along the minus strand of NZ_CP154825.1, from coordinate 2,071,475 downwards.
CAAGACGTGCCGGACGGTGAGATCGGCACGTTGGAGGTCACGGGGTCGACGGCCGCGCTGGAGTACGTCGGCGACGCGGAGAAGTCCGCCACCACGTTCCTCGGTGATGGGACCGTCCACACGGGAGACCTGGTGAGCCGCGACCCGGATGGCACCTTCCGGTACCGGGGGCGGGCGGACGACCTGCTGAAGGTGAGCGGGATCTGGGTGGCGCCGAGCGAGATCGAGCACTGCCTGATCGGCCACCCGGATGTGGTCGAGTGCGCGGTGCTGGGGCGCGAGCGGGACGGCTTGGTGCGGCCGTACGCGTTCGTGGTGGTGTCCGCCCCCGGGATCGACCCCGACGACCTGCGCCGATACGTGCGCGAGCGACTGTCCCCACACAAGACACCGGAGCGCGTCGTCTTCGTCGACGAACTTCCACGCACCACCAACGGAAAACTCGATCGCCGAGCCCTCCGCACCCTGGACGCGTCATGAGGCGGGTTGTGGTGACCGGCGGCACGCGCGGCATCGGCGCCGCGATCGCGGCCCGTTTCCACGCGGCGGGTGACGAGGTGGTCGCCCTGGGCCGAGCCGACTGCGACGTGACCGACGAGTCCGCCGTGGTCGACCTGTTCGCGGGCTTGGGACCTGTCGACGTCCTGGTGAACAACGCGGGCATGGCCGCGAGCGCACCCCTGGCCCGGACAACCGTCGACCAATGGCAGGACCACCACAACGTCAACGCCTTGGGCGCCTTCCTCTGCACCCGCGCCGTGATCCCCAGCATGCTGGAACGCAACATGGGCCGGGTCGTCACGGTCGCCTCCACAGCGGGCCGCGTCGGCTCGCGCTACACCTCCGCCTACACCGCCGCCAAACACAGCGCCGTCGGTCTGATGCGCGCGGTCGCGGCCGAGGTGGCGGGCACCGGCGTGACCTCGAACGCCGTGTGCCCGACCTTCGTGCGCACGGACCTGACGGCGGAGTCGATCCGCGCCATAGTCGACCGCACCGGCCGCACCCCGGAGGAGGCCGAGTCCGCGCTGGCCTCCGCGTCCCCGCTGGGCAGACTCCTGGAACCGGACGAGGTGGCCTTCGCGGTGCTGTTCCTCGCCGCACCCGAAGCGGGCGCGGTAAATGGTCAAACGCTCGTGCTGGACGGCGGTGGTTCGCCGTGACCGGCGCGGTTCACCGGCTCCGGCGGCGCTCGACGGGCCGCCGGAGCCACCAGTTCGGGAGAGGGGACGGGAGTTGAGTCCGTTTCGGGCGTCCGCCGGGTTCACCTCGGCGTGGGAGCACTTCGGCGTCACCGTCGCCGACGGGGTCGCGACGGTGACGCTGGACCGGCCGGAGAAGCTGAACGCGTTGACCTTCGAGGTCTACGCCGACCTGCGCGACCTGGTCGCCGAGTTGCCGCACCGGGGCGACGCGAAGGTGCTGGTGCTGCGCGGCACCGGGCGCGGCTTCTGCTCCGGCGGCGACGTCGAGGAGATCATCGGGGCGCTGCGCGCGATGAAACCGGTGGAGTTGCTGGAGTTCACCCGGCTGACCGGCGCGGTCGTCAAGGCGCTGCGGGAGTGCCCGCTGCCGGTCGTCGCGTCGGTCAACGGGGTGGCGGCCGGGGCGGGCGCGGTGCTGGCCCTGGCGTCGGACTTCCGGCTGCTGGACCAGAAGGCGTCCTTCGCGTTCCTGTTCACCCGCGTCGGCTTGGCCGGGGCGGACATGGGGTCGGCGTACCTGCTGCCCCGGCTCATCGGGCTGGGGCGGGCGACCGAACTGCTCATCCTCGGCGACAAGGTCGACGCGAAGCGCGCCGAGTGGCTGGGGTTGGGCACCACCGTCGACGACCTGCCCGCCGCCACCGAGGCACTGGCCCGGCGGCTGGCCGACGGCCCGGCGCTGGCCTACTCGACGACGAAGGTGCTGCTGACCCGCGAGCAGGACATGGACCTGGGCGCGTCGATCGAACTCGAGGCCATCACCCAGGCGCTGCTGATGAAGTCCGACGACCACGCCGAGTTCTACGACGCGTGGAAAGCGGGGGTCTCCCCGGTTTGGCGGGGGAAATGACCCCGCACCGGATCGTCACCGCACCCGACCTCGCGCCGCCGGTCGGGTTCGCGCACGCCGTCGTCGCCGCACCGGGGCGGACCGTGCACCTCGGCGGCCAAACGGCGCAGGACCCGACCGGCGCGATCGTCGGGGAGACGATGGCCGAGCAGTTCGACCGGGCGGCGGGAAACGTCGTCTCGACACTGACCGCGGCCGGGTCGGAGGCGCCCCACCTGGTGTCCGTGATCATCTACGTCACGAGTGTGGCCGCGTACAAGGCTGCCCTGCCGGAACTGGGCCCGTTGTGGCGCAAGCACTTCGGAAAGCACTACCCGGCCGTCGCGCTGCTGGGCGTGGCGGAGTTGTTCGACACCGAGGCGATGATCGAGTTGGTGGCCACGGCGGTGATCCCGACATGAACCTCCCCACCGAGTACCAGGAACTACGGCAACACGCCGAACACCTCGCCAAAGGTCCACTAGCGACCCGAGCACACCAGGGCGAGCCCGGTCGACTGAACCGCGACCTGCTCCGCTCCCTGGCGACCCACGGCCTCCTCGCCCACCTGTTCCCCGCCGACGGAACCACGACGAAAGCGCTTGTCCTGTGCGTGATCCGGGAAGCCCTGGCCCGGCACTGCACCGAGGCGGAGACCGCGTTCGCCCTCCAGGGCCTCGGCGCGTACCCCATCCTGCTGGCGGGCACCGATCCGGTCCGGACCCGGTGGCTCCCGCGGATCGCCCGGGGCGAGGCCGCCGTGGGCTTCGCCCTCACCGAACCGGAAGCGGGCTCGGACGCCGCCCGCCTGCGCCTGCGCGCCGACCGCGACGGCGACGGCTTCCGGCTGACCGGCGAGAAGACCTACATCTCCCACGCCCCCGAAGCCGATGTCTACTCGGTTTTCGCCCGCACGACCGACAACGGCGCCAAGGGCATCACCGCGTTCGCCGTCCCCCGCGACTCCCCCGGCCTCGACGGCGACCACATCGACCTGCTCGCACCCCACCCGATCGGCCGCTTGCGCTTCGACGCCGTGCGCGTCGACCCCGACCAGGTCCTCGGCGAGGTCGACGGCGGCTGGTCCGTCGCGATGCGCACCCTCGACATGTTCCGCCCCAGCGTCGGCGCCTTCGCCGTCGGCATGGCCCAGGCCGCGTTGGACGCAGCCGTCGCCCACGCCGCCCAGCGCCAGGCCTTCGGCCGCGCCCTGTCTGCGTTCCAGGGCGTGTCCCACCAACTGGCCGACGTCGCGACCCGCCTGCACGCCGCCCGCCTCATGGTCCACGACGCGGCGTGCGCCTACGACGAGCGCCCCGGCGAAACCGGCCACCTCTCCGCCATGGCCAAGCTCTTCGCCACCGAAACCGCCCAGGTGGCCGTCGACTTGGCCGTGCAGGTCCACGGCGCCCGAGCCCTGGAACGCGGACACCTGCTGGAGCACCTCTACCGGGAAGTACGCGCCCCGCGCATCTACGAAGGCGCCTCGGAGATCCAGCGGGAGATCATCGCCCGCAACCTGTTCCGCTGAACTGTCACCCCGGCCTGCCATGATCGGTACATGACCGACGAGGCGTTCTGGCAACTGATAGGCCGAACGGCGGAACAACCCGGCGACCGCGACGAGCGCACGGAGTGGCTCACGGAGGAGCTGACCCGCCTCCCCGTCCCCCAGATCATCGACTTCGCCCAACGCCTCGCCACCGTCCACCACAAAGCCGACACCTGGACCATGCGCGCCGCCGCCAGACTCATCCACGACGGCTGGTGCTCGGACGACAGCTTCTGGTCCTTCCAGCTGTGGCTGCTGACCCTGGGCCGCGACACGTTCGAGAGGGCGGTGGACGACCCGGACACGTTGGCGGAGGTGGAAAGCATCCGCGTCCTCGCGGCCAAACCGATGAAGGAATGGGCAGACCGCGACTGGCCGGAGTGGGAGAGCCTGGACTACGCGGCCCACGAGGCCCACCAAGAGGCCACCGGCCAGGAGTGCGGCCTGGAGTCCCTGGACCTCCCCACGGCCCCAAACCCCCAAGACGCCCCGTGGGACCTGGCCGACCCAGCCCAACTACAGGCCCGCCTCCCCCACCTTTCCACCCTCTTCGCCCACTCCCAAACCTCCCTACGCGGCGACTAAGCCCCGCACCCCCACCGCACAACCGCTCTCCCACCGCATCGCACCAGCGCTCCACCCGCTCACCAACGACCTCACGGCCCTCACCGCATGCCGGGCGCCCCTTCCCTCTCCCCAGCATTCCCTCTCCCCAACCACCTCTCTCCCCAGCCACCCCCAGAAGCCGCAGCAGAGTCCTAGCCCCCACCCAACCCAACACGGCCCTACCGAACCCGCCCCATAACCACCGCAGGATCCCAACCCCAACCCAACACAACACGGCAGTACCGGACCCACCCCAAGACCGCGCAGAATCCCAGCCCCCACCGAACGCGACGCGCCCCCGTCATACGCCTTGATTGGGTGGACTTGCTTTGCGTGGGGGGACGAGCCTGCCAAGCTCTCCCGCGGGTGGGGTGGGCTTGCCCCTCCCCACCGCTCTTCCTCACCGCAGGTTCGTAGGGGCCCCGCGCAAAGCAAGTTCACTCAATCAAGGCCGCCCATCTTTCCGCGAACAGCCGGACAAACCCAACGCGCCCAGCCCACCCACGCCCAGCAGCCCACCGCAGGCCCCGCAGAGCAAGTTCACCCGATCAAGGCCACACAGCTCCCCGCGAACAGCCAGACCGATCACCCCAGCCACCGCCCCAAGCAGCACCCCGCACCGCGAACGAGCACGGACCGGAAGATCAGCGCCCAGACTCCGCCAACCACCGCTCATGGAGCAACCTCAGAACACGAACCGCCTCATCCGGCTCGATATTGCTGGCCGCGTACTCACCGCCGTCCTCAATCTCATACTCGCCATACCAGGCTGGATCGTCAAAGTCACCGAACTCCAGCGAGCACGTACTCCACCGACACCGAAAGTAGAACTCCTCCCCCGATGGAGCACGCCCCTCAAGCTGGAACGGCGCCCCAGGCGAGGTCAGCTCCAACTCCCACCCCTCACCACGCAGCTCAGCCAACACCCGCTGCCTAGCTGTAGTGAGGTGCTTCGAAGTTTCCGGACAGTGGACCAAGTAGAATTGGGTTCTCTGGAAGGAGACGGTTTTGGCGGGATCAAGGAGGAGTTTCTCTCGGGAGTATCGGGAGGAAGCGGCGAAGTTGGTGATCGAGACCGGGCGTCCGATCGCTCAGGTGGCGAAGGAACTTGGTGTCGGTGAGGTGAGTCTAGGGAAGTGGGTCAAGGATTATCGGGCGGCGCAGGGCGGCGACGAGTCGCCGTTGGATGTGTCGGAGCGGGCGAGGCTGCGTGAGTTGGAGCGGGAAGCGCGTGATCTGCGGTTGGAGAACGAGTTCCTGAAAAAAGCTGCCGCGTACTTTGCCAAGGATCATCGGTGAGCGACCGGTTCGAGTTCATCGACGCACAGCACGCTGCCGCAGATAAGGACGTGGACGTCTCGACATCGTTGCCGGTGACACGGATGTGCCGGATTCTCGATGTCTCCCGATCGGGGTTCTACGAATGGAGGACTCGCCCGATGTCGGGCACCGCGGCGCGGCGGGGTGAGCTGTCACGGTTGGTTGTCGGGTTTTTCGAGGCGTCCGACGGCACGTACGGGTATCGGCGGATCCACGCCGATCTCGTCGCCCAGGGCGTGGAGTGCGGGCCGGAGTTGGTGCGTCAGGTCATGCGTGAGCTGGGGCTGCGTCCGTGTCAGCCCCGGCCGTGGCGGTTCGTCCTCACCGCCGGCGACGGCCAGGTCCATGACGTCCCCGACCTCGTCCGCCGCGATTTCACCGCCGCCGAACCCGGTCGAAAAGCGGTGGGTGACATCACCTATATTCCGACGGATGAGGGATGGCTCTACCTCGCGACCGTGATCGACTGTCACACCAAGGCGGTCACCGGGTGGGCGATGGACGACAACTACAAGACACCGTTGATCGAGACGGCCATCCATCGCGCCGTTCGGAACGGCCATCTCACCGACAACGCGATATTCCACTCCGATCGCGGCAGCAACTACACCTCCGCCACCTTCGCCGCCACTCTCGCGTCCCTACACATCCGACAGTCCGTGGGCCGCACCGGTATCTGCTACGACAACGCACCGGCGGAATCGTTCTTCGCCACTCTCAAGAACGAACTCGTTCACCGCACCCGATACCCGACCCGCGAACACGCCCGCCGAGACATTGCCCGCTATATCGAACTCCGCTACAATTCGCGACGGAGACACTCCGCACTCGGATACCGCACGCCACGAGAAGTGCACCACGCATACCACGCTCGAAAGTCAGCGATACCGACCGTTGTTTAGCCGCTGTCCGGAGACTTCGAGGCACCCCATAGTGCCCTGAGAGGTTAGGAACGCGGGTGGCGGGTGGCTGGCCTGCGAGTGCGGTGTGTCCGCGGTGGTGATTGTAGAGATGCAGCCAGCGCGGCAACGCCTCACGGCGTTCGGTTTCGCTGAGATAGGGGCGGGCGTAGGCCCATTCGTCGAGCAGGGTGCGATTGAACCGCTCTACTTTTCCGTTGGTCTGGGGTCGGTGTGGGCGTGTGCGTTTGTGGGTGATTCCGGCTGCGGTGAGGGTGTCGCGCCAAAGCCGGGATCGGTAGCAGGATCCGTTGTCGGTGAGCACTCGCGTGACAGTGATCCCGTTGGTGTTGAAGAAGGTCTGGGCCCGTGACCAGAACGCGGCCGCGGTCTCCTTGGTCTCGTCGGCGAGGATCTCGGTGTAGGCAAGTCGGCTGTGGTCGTCGACGGCGTTGTGCAGGAAGCTGTAGCCCAGATTCGGGCGGCCGTGGGTGGTGCGGGGGCGGGTGGTGTCGCGGTGGGCGGAGCTGTTGCGCGTGCCGATTGTCCGTCCGTGGATTTTGTGGCCGCCGCCGTCGGGGATGTTGCCCAGCTTCTTGATGTCGACGTGTACGAGGTCGCCGGGGGCGGCGTGCTCGTAGCGGCGGATCGGTGCTCCGGTGGCCCGGTCCAGGTGCCGCAGCCGGGCCAGGTTGTAGCGGCGCAGGACCCGGTGCACGGTTGAGGGGTTCAGCTCCAGCAGGAACGCGATCCGGGCGGGTCCCCACCGCCGATCCAGCCGAACCTTGATGATCCGGCGTTCCTGGCGGGCGCAGGTGCGAGCAGGGCTGGTGTGCGGGCGTGACGAGCGGTCGGCCATGCCCGCGGCACCTTCGGCGCGGTAGCGCCCGGCCCAGCGTTTCGCGGTGCTCACCGAGACCTGGAACCGCTCCGCGGCCCGCCGCAGCGGCCACCCGTCGTCCACGACACACCGGGCCAGGCGCAGCCTGCCCAGCTCGGTCAGTGGTGCGTTAGCGTGAGGAATGGAGGGCCTCCTGGGTAGCCGGTGCAGATGTCGCAATCCACACCGAACCCGGAGGCCCTCCCTCATTTCAAGATCATCCGATCACGTGTCGGACCGTTCGCAACGTCTCGGGTCAGTACACCTAGCCGCGACGAACCCGGCGACCCCCGCGTCGTCCTCCATGGCGACCTCCAACGCCCACGCTAACCCGGCCGGGACAACCGGACACTTCGCCTTGTTACCGTGGTGTGGTGAACGTCGAGGTGACTCCACTACCGGGCATAGGGACCCGGCAGGACTTCCTGGCCAAGTCCGGCCGCCGGATAGGGGTGGTGAACCACCGCGACGGGCACTTCGAGCTGATCGTGTCCAAGCGGGACGACCCCGATTCCTGCGTGGCGTCCATCCCGCTGACCGTCGAGGAGTCCGCCGCGCTGGCGAATTTACTGGGCGCGCCCAACCTCGTCGCCCAGCTCCAGGAGCAGGCGGCCGGGGTGCACACCCGGCAGCTGCCGGTGGTGCCGGGGTCGCCGTTCGACGGGCGGACCCTGGGTGACACGGCCCTGCGCACCCGGACCGGGGTGTCGGTGGTCGCGGTCGTGCGGGCGGGGTCGATCCACCCGTCACCGCGGCCGGACTTCGCCCTCGGTGGGGGCGACATGCTCATCACGGTCGGTACCCCCGACGGCCTCGCGCGGGCTTCGGACGTGCTCGACCGCGGCTGATCGACGGGAAAACGTCTTTTGCACGGTTCCGCCATCTCCCTCATCGAGCTGGGCGCTGTCTTCTTCGGCCTCGGCCTGCTCGGCCGTCTCGCGTGGCGCATCGGGCTGTCCCCGATCCCGCTGTACCTGATCGGCGGCTTGGCCTTCGGCGCGGGTGGGCTGGTCCCGCTGGAGGGCATCGAGGGGTTCACCGAGCTCGCGGGCGAGATCGGGGTGGTGCTCCTGCTGCTGCTCCTGGGCCTGGAGTACTCCGCCGCCGAACTCGTCACCGGCCTGCGCCGTTCGTGGGTCGCGGGCCTGGTCGACATCGTCCTCAACGCGCTGCCCGGGGCGGCCGTCGCGCTGGTGCTCGGCTGGGGGCCGATCGGCGCGCTGGCGATGGCGGGCGTCACCTACATCTCGTCGTCGGGCATCGTCGCGAAGGTGCTCGGCGACCTGGGCAGGCTGGGCAACCGGGAAACCCCGGTGGTCCTGTCGATCCTGGTGTTCGAGGACCTCGCGATGGCCGTCTACCTGCCGATCCTCACCGGCCTGCTGGGCGGGGCGACGCTCGCGGGCGGGCTGACCGCGGTCGGCGTGTCGCTGATCGCGATCACGGTCGTGCTGGTCATCGCGCTGAAGTTCGGCCGGTACGTATCGATGCTCGTCGACAGCCCGGAACCCGAGGTCTTCCTGCTGCGCGTGCTCGGCGCGGCGCTGCTGGTCGCGGGCGTGGCGTCGCAGCTGCAGGTCTCCGCCGCGGTCGGCGCGTTCCTGCTGGGCATCGCCATCTCCGGGTCGACGGCGGAGAACGCCACCAAGCTGCTGGAGCCGCTGCGCGACCTGTTCGCCGCGGTGTTCTTCGTGGTGTTCGGCCTCAACACCGACCCGCGCTCCATCCCGCCCGTGCTCGGCTACGCCGTCGCGCTGGCCGTGGTCACCACGGTGACCAAGATCGCCACCGGCTGGTTCGCCGCGTCCCGGCAGGGCATCGCGAGGATGGGCCGGGCCCGCGCGGGCGCGGCGCTGGTCGCGCGCGGCGAGTTCTCCATCGTCATCGCGGGCCTGGCGGTCAGCGCGGGTGTGGTGGACGAGCGGCTCGCCGCGTTGGCCACCGCGTACGTGCTGCTGATGGCCATCCTCGGCCCGGTCGCCGCCCGCGTAGTGGAGCCGGTGGCGCGGTCGTTGAGCCGTACTCCCGCTTAGAGATCGGCGAGCAAGAGACCACTACGGGGCTTTGGCGTGAAATAGGTGCTCTTACGCGGCATACGCCCACCGGCCGCGTGCACGGCGAGAACGTCGGACAGCGGCACCGGTGCGAGCATGAGCAGCGCGTCGAAATCCGGCCCCGGGTCGCGACCGTCGGGCAACGGGCGCACCTTCGGGCTCTCCGGATCGATGCCCAGCGCGTCACGCAGCAGCAGCGTCTCGACAACACCGTGGTCGATCGCCCGCGACGACGCGAGGTGCACGACCAGGGTCTTGGTCGGCGTGCGCACCAGGACGGTGCCCGGTGCGGACGGCGGGGTCCCGGGCTCGTCGACCTCGCGGACGTCCAGCCCCCGCGCGCGCCAGGCGTCGGCCATGGCCGTGGCGTCGAGGCCGGTGCCGGTGAGGACCCGGTGGAAGGCACCGATGCGCAGCCCGGGCCCGGCCGTGACCAGCGCGAGCATGCCGCTCAACTCGGCCGCCGCCGCCGCGGCGACCCGGTGGTTCCCATCCGCGATCAACAGCGGCTGCGCGCCGACCACGGTCATCACCGCGTCCCGGATGGGACCGGGCCCCAGCAGCCAGAGCTGGTGACGGCGCCCACCCGTGTCCACCGTCGCCGCGACGGGCGGCCCGGCGGCGGCGATGGCCTGCTCGACGGTCGCGGTGAGGACGTCCCCTTCGGACACCGGGACGAGCAGGGCGGCGCTGGTGAGGCAGCCGAGCCCGGTGAGCACCATGGCGCGCTCGGCCACCACCTCGGGGTAGACCTGTTCGCTGTGCCGCACCCACGACTCGCCGTCCGCCCCGACCGCGGCCGGGTCGACCAGGCACAAGACCCCCGTCGCGGACCCGTCGGGCCCATCGACCCTATAGGGCGCCACGACGTCGGTGACCGGCCTATAGGCGGTCCGCTCAAGCCCCCGCAACGTCCGCCGAGCCTCGGGCAGAGCGTCCAACAACCCCTTCCCGGCCGCCAACGCCGCAGGCGTCCGATGCGGGTGCTGCACAGCGAGCAAAGTCCCCTCGGCCGCCCCAGGCCGCGCCAACGCCCCCACAACCCGATGCGCGTCGGCGAACTCGTCGACGTCCGGCCCGGGCACCTCGCTCCGGACCACCCACCCCCGCCTGATCGGCCGGATCCACTCGCTCATGGAGGTCATCCTGCCCCCTGGGTGATCACCGGGCACGCACAAGCGGATACCGGACGGCGGGAGCACCCGGTACCGTCGATGTCCCGAGTCGGCGGGGGTGCGCGATGGCGGACCAGCAGGACGGCACGCGCAACACCGTCATCTCGGCCACGAACGTCGTCCAAGCACACGATCCACGGCGATATCCACCTCCCACCGCACCGCCCGGTGCCACGCCAGCTGCCACCGGTACCGCGCGGCTTCGTCGGACGGGTCGCGCACCTGGCCACCCTCGACTCGGCGGCCGCGCCGATCTCGGTGATCAGCGGGACCGGGGGAATCGGCAAGACCTGGCTCGCCCTGACCTGGGCACACCACAACGCGCACCGATTCCCCGACGGCCACCTGTTCGTCGACCTCCGCGGCTTCAGCCCGACCGGCCGACCGGCGCGCCCCACCGACGTGCTCGCCGGTTTCCTCGACGCGCTGGGCGTCGACCGCCCGCCCACCGACCAGGACCGCCGCACCGAGCTGTACCGCAGCCTGGTCGCGGACAAGCGGGTGCTGGTGGTGCTGGACAACGCCGCCACGGCGGACCAGGTCACCCCGTTGCTCCCCGGCGGTGGCCGGTGCGCCGTGCTGGTCACCAGCCGCGACCCCCTCCACGACCTCGTCGCCCGCCACGGCGCCCAGCCGGTGCGCTTGGACGTCCTCACCGACGCCGAGGCCCACCACCTGCTCACCACCGCCCTCGGCCCCTCCGACGAGCGCGCCGTGGCGGGGTTGGTCAGCCTGTGCGGCGGCTTCCCACTGGCCCTGGGGATTACCGCCGCCCGCGCCGCTGCGGGACAGCGTCGCCGAACTGCGCGCCCTCGGCCTGGCCGCCTTGGACTCCGAGGCGCCCAACTCGGGCCTGTCCACGGTGCTGTCCTAGTCTCTGCACCGCCTCACCGATCGCAGGCGGCTGGTGTTCGCGCTGTTGGGGATAGCCCCGGGTTCGGACACCGGCACGGCCGCCGTCGCCCGCCTGACCGGCTTACCCGAGCGGGAAGCGCGCGCGGCACTGCGCGCCCTGACCGAGGTGTCGTTGGTCAACCGCGTCCCCGGCAACCGCCACGGGATGCACGACCTGATCCGCGCCTACGCCATGACCATCGCCGACGACCTCCCGGCGGACATCCGCGACGCCGCGGTGCGGAGAGTCGTCGACTTCTACACCCACACCGCGCACGCCGCCGCCCTGCGCCTGGATCCCCACCACGACCTCCCGCGCCCGGATCCACCCGTGCCCGGCGCCGACCCCCAGCCGGTGCCCGACGCCGCGGCCGCCTGGGCCTGGTTCGACGCCGAGTGCACCTGCCTGCTCGCGGCACAGCACACCGCGGCCACCCGCACCTGGTACCCCGCTGTCTGGCACCTCGCGTGGGGCCTCTACACCTACCAGTACCGGCGCGGGCACCGGCACGACCGGCTGGTCACGTGGCAGCTCGCCACCGACGCCGCCGCCCACCTGCCCGACCCGGCCGCCCCTCCGCGCGCCCACCGGTTCCTCGGGCTCGCCCACGCCGAACTGGGCGACCACGACGGCGCGATCGCCCACCTGCACCAGGCGCTCGCCTTGGCCGAGCAGCTCGGCGACGCCACCCAGCAGGCCCGCACGCAGCGGGCGCTCGCGCGGGCCTGGGGGCAGCGGGGGGACGACCAACGCGCGCTGGAGCACGCCGTCCACGCCCTGGGCCGGTACCGGAGCCTCGGTCAGCCGGGTTGGGTGGCCGACGCGCTCAACGCGGTCGGTTGGTGCGAGGACCGCTTGGGGCACTACGACGCGGGCGGCGAGCACTGCCGTGCGGCCCTCACCCTGTACCAGCGGCACGACAACCCGGACGGCGAAGCGGCAGCCCACGACAGCCTCGGGTGGATCGAGCACCACCGGGGCCACCACCACGAGGCCGTCGACCACTACCGCCGGGCCCTCGCGATGTTCCGGGACCTGGGCAACAGCCACGAGGTCGCCGACAGCCTCGACGGTCTCGGCCACCCGTACGCCGCGTTGGGGCGGCACGAGCAGTCGCGGACGGTGTGGCTCCAGGCGCTGGCCCTGTACCGGGAGCAAGGCCGCGGCGACGACGCCGACCGGGTGCTGCGGCAGCTCGACGAACTACCGCCTCAGAGCCCCACGGCCGAGTAGAGCCCCCCGACCTCCGGCCGGTTCAGCGCCCGCAGCGAGCCGGGGCGCTGGTTGCCCAGCCGCACGTCGGCGATCTGGGTGCGGACCAGGCTCAGCACCGGGTAGCCGACCTCGTCGAGCAGGCGGCGGACGATGTGCTTGCGGCCCTCGTGGATGATGACCTCCACCAGGGCCTTCCCGCCGTACGAGTCGACCAGGCGGAAGGAGTCCACGCGGGCCGGGCCGTCCTCCAACTCGACGCCCTGGCGCAGGCGCTTGCCCACGTCGCGGGCCACCGGGCCGGGGACCTCGGCCAGGTACGTCTTCATCACCTTGTACGACGGGTGCATCAGCCGGTGGGCCAGGTCGCCGTCGTTGGTGAACAGCAGCAGGCCCTCGGTCTCGGCGTCGAGCCTGCCGACGTGGAACAGGCGTTCGCCGCGGTCGCGCAGGTAGTCGCCGACGCAGGGGCGACCGCGGTCGTCCTCCATCGTGCTGTGCACGCCGCGCGGCTTGTTCAGCGCCAGGTACAGCCGGTCCTCGCGCACCACGACCCGCACGCCGTCGACGTGGATGACCACGTTCTCCGGGTCCACGCGCTTGCCCTGCTCGCGCACGACCTGGCCGTCGACGCTGACCCGGCCCTGGTCGATCAGGTCCTCGGCGGCCCGCCGCGAGGCGACCCCGGCGTTGGAGAGGACCTTCTGCAGCCGGATGCCCTCCGGGCTACTTGACATCGTCGATCGCATCCACTTCTGGCAGCAACGGCGCGATCGGTGGCAGGTCCTCCAGCGAGGCCAGCCCCAACCGCTCCAGGAACAACTCGGTCGTCCGGTACAGGATCCCACCTGTCTCCGGGTCGGTGCCGGTCTCCTCGATCAGCCCGCGCACCACGAGGGTGCGGATGACGCCGTCGACGTTGACCCCGCGCACCGCCGCCACCCGCGACCGGGTGACCGGTTGACGGTAGGCGATGACGGCCAGGGTCTCCAAAGCGGCCCGGGTCAGCTTGGCCCGCTGGCCGTCGAGCAGTAGCTTCTCCACCACGGGCGCGTACTTGTCGCGGGTGAAGAACCGCCACCCCTCCCCCACGCGCCGCAGGTCGATGCCGCTGCCCTGCTCGGTGTAGCGGGCGGAGATCCGCCGCAGCGCCTCACGCACCCGCCGGACCCCCTGGTCGACAGCGGTGGCCAGCACCTCCACCTCGGCAGGCGAGTCCACCACCAGCAGCAGCGACTCCAGCGCCGCGTCGAGGTCGGCGTCCTCGGTCAGGTCGGGGAACGCGGACGCGCCGACCGCGACGAGGTCACCCTCCGGTTCAGCACCCGACGCGGCCTCCTCGGCCCCGGCCGAGTCACCACTCGCTCCGGCCTCCGCAGCACCGCCGGCACCGTCCAGGTCGGCATCCGCCGCGACAGACACCGGGCCCCCAGCCTCGGCACCAGGATCCGCCGCCGAGCCATCGGCACCGTCCGCCGCGACAGTCGTCGGGTCCTCTGCCCCAGCGCCGTCGACCTCGGCACCAAGACCTGCCACGCCACTCATCGAGACACCAGCACCTACCGACTCGCCATCCACCAAGGCACTCCCCGGCTCAGCGCCCACCGGGTCCTCGGGCCCAGCGCTCGCGACACCACTCGCAGAGTCACCGGCACCGTCCGGCTCGGCATCCACCGACGCAGCGCTCGCCGCACCCCCAGCAGCCGCCGAGCTACCGCCGTCCGGCCCCGCGTCGACCACCGACCCGCCGGCGGCGTCCGCGCCCTGGTCACCCGTGTCCGCGGCCGGGGACGGCGCGGGCTCGCCCGCCGTCTCCGGTTCCGTCTGTTCCAGGTCCCCGGCCGCCATCGAGTTTCCCTCTCCGAGAAGTACGCAGTTCGCGATGCACCGCACACGATCGCAGACCGGCGAACCACCGCCCGGCCTGCCCCGGCAACTCAGCCGTAGTCCTCGTCGCCCGCGTCGACCGGCGCGGCGGCCACCTCCGACAGCGCGCCGCCCGTCCACTCCACGCGCAGCTCGCCCAGCGGTTCGGCCTGTTCGAACAGGACCGTCGCCTCCCGGTACAGCTCCAGCAGGGCCAGGAACCGGGCGACGACCTCGATCGTGTGCTCGCAGTCGGCGACCAGGTCGCCGAAGGTGGCCGTGCCCAGTTCCGCCAGCCGGGCCCGCAGGATGGCGGCCGTCTCGCGGACCGACACCCGGCCCATGTGCAGGTGGTCGATCGACACCGTCGGCGGCGGCTTGGGCCGGAACACGGCCGCCGCGATCTGGGCGAAGCGGGCCGGGTCGACGCCGAGCATGACCTCCGGCAGCAGCTCCTGGTACCGGTCCTCCAGCGCCACCGAGCGCGGGTAGCGCCGCAGCGCGCCCGCCTCCAGCTCGCCGAACAGCGCCGCCACCTGCTTGTACGCCCGGTACTGCAGCAACCGGGCGAAGAGCAGGTCGCGGGCCTCCAGCAGCGCCAGGTCCTCCTCGTCCTCCACGTCGCCCGCAGGCAGCAGCCGGGCCGCCTTCAGGTCCAGCAGGGTCGCGGCGACCACCAGGAACTCGGTGGTCTCGTCGAGGTCCCAGTCGTCGCCGAGGGACTTGATGTGCGCGATGAAATCGTCGGTGACCCGGTGCAGCGCCACCTCGGTGACGTCCATCTGGTGCTGCGAGATCAGCTGCAGCAGCAGGTCGAACGGGCCCTCGAAGTTCGACAGCCGCACGGTGAACCGGCTCGGGCCGCCCTCCGGGGCGGCGGTGTCGGCCACGGTCACGACGCGCCGTCCTGGCGCAGCCTGCGCACCAGGACGGAGTCGGCGCCGTGCTCGGCGAGGTCGGCCAGCACCACCGCGATGGCCTCGCGCACCACGCGGCCGCGGTCGACGGCCACGCCGAACCCGGCGCGCAGCGTCAGCCGGGCCTGCTCCAGGGCGAGCAGTTCCTCGTCCGACACGTAGACCGTGATCTTCGAGCTGTGCTTCTGGCGGGGCGTGCCGCGGGGGACCGGGTCGAACAGCTGGGTCACCTGGCGATCACCTCGCGGGCGAGCTGGCGGTAGGCCTTGGCCCCCGCCGAGCGCGGCGCCCAGGTGGTGATGGGCTCCCCGGCGACGGTGGTCTCCGGGAAGCGCACGGTCCGGTTGATCACGGTGTCGAACACGGTCTCCTTGAACGCCTCGACCACGCGCGCCATCACCTCGCGGGAGTGCAGGGTGCGCGGGTCGAACATGGTGGCCAGGATGCCGGTGATCTCCAGCTTGGGGTTGAGCCGGTCCCGGACCTTGTCGATGGTGTCGATGAGCAGCGCGACCCCGCGCAGGCTGAAGAACTCGCACTCCAGCGGGATCAGCACGCCGTCGGCGGCGGCCAGGGCGTTGACGGTGAGCAGGCCGAGCGAGGGCTGGCAGTCGACCAAGATGTAGTCGTAGTCGTCGAGCACCGGGCGCAGGGTGCGCAGCAGCGAGTGCTCGCGGCCGACCTCGGACACCAGCTGCACCTCGGCCGCGGACAGGTCGATGTTGCTGGGCAGCAGGTCCATGTTGTCGACGCAGGTGCGGATGACGACGTCGCGGATGCCGACCGAGCGCTCGATGAGCACGTTGTAGATGGTCTGGTCCAGCGTGTGCGCGGGGATGCCCAGGCCGACCGACAGCGCGCCCTGCGGGTCGAAGTCGACCAGCAGCACGCGGCGGCCGAACTCGGTCAGCGCGGCGCCGAGGTTTATCGTCGACGTGGTCTTGCCGACGCCGCCCTTCTGGTTGCACATCGCCAGCACGCGCGCGGGGCCGTGGTGCTCGATCAGCGAGGGCTCGGGGATGTGCCGCTTGGGCCGCCCGGTGGGGCCGAGGCCCTGGCCGTTGACCTCCTCGTGCGCCTCGTCGTCGTCACTGGCCGCGCGCGGCGCGATGCTCAGCTCGACCGCACCCCCGTGGGGAAGTGTCGACATGGCGATCTAGCTCCTTGTCGCCTGCGAACCTGTCAAGCGCAGACTAAGCGGGTCACGTTTGTCTACCAACGCGGCTCGCCGCAAACGCTTCGACCGAGAAAAACGCGGGGGACTAGTTGTCGACCCGGACCACGGCGCCGAGAACGGAGTCGAGCAGACCGGGAAATCGAAGGTCCAGGTCGACGCGGCGCAGCGAGAGCCAGCGCTGGTTGCCGTCGCGGCGGGTGTGCGTGACGCCCGCCTGTCGCAGCACCCGCAGGTGCTGCGACAGGGTCGACTTGGCCACCGACACGTCGAGGGTGCCGCACGACAGCTCACCCGCGTCGGCCAGCTGCGTGATCACCGCCAGCCGGGTCGGGTCGCTCAGGGCGTGCAGCACCTCCGGCAGCGCCAGCGCGTCGGCACCCGGTTCATCCAGCTCACCCATCACCCACCTCCGGGCGACCAGCGTAGGCGACAGTCGGTCGCCAAATCACTTGACTCGGGAGTTTTCCTCGCCTAAGGACCCGATTTTCTACCCCAAGGCCCTGGGATGGGCGGTGGCGTAGACCTCGCGGAGGGTCGTGACGGTGACGAGCGTGTAGATCTGGGTGGTGGTCACCGAGGCGTGGCCCAGCAGTTCCTGCACGACCCGCACGTCCGCGCCACCTTCGAGCAGGTGCGTGGCGAAGGAGTGCCGCAGCGTGTGCGGCGACACCGGGACCCGGATCCCTGCCTGCTCGGCGGCGACCTTCAGGACGTTCCACGCGCTCTGCCGCGACAGCCTGCCGCCGCGCACGTTGAGGAACACCGCGGGCGTGCCGCGGCCGTTCGCCGCGAGCGCGGGCCGCGCGCGCACCAGGTAGGCGTCGACGGCCGCCAACGCGGGTCGCCCGATCGGGACGAGCCGCTGCTTGCCGCCCTTGCCGTCGAGCAGCACGGTCCGCTCCACGACGTCGATGTCGTCGAGGTCGAGCCCGACGGCCTCGGAGATGCGGGCACCGGTCGAGTAGAGGACTTCCAGCAGCGCCCGGTCGCGCAGCGTCCCCGGGCCTTCCCCGAGCGGGGTTTCCAGCAGCTTGAGCACGTCGTCGACCGGCAGCGCCTTCGGCAGCCTGCGCGGCGGTGTCGGCGGTTTCACCGCGCGGGCCACGTCGTGCTCGGTCAGCCCTTCCCGGACGGCGAACCGGTGCAGCCCGCGCACCGCGACCAGGGCGCGCGCCGCCGACGACGCGGCCAGCGGCGGGTGGTCGGCGCTGCCTTCCCGCAGCACGGCGAGGAACGCCGACACGTGCCGCTCCCCCACCTCGGTGAGGTCCCCGACGCCCGCGGCGGCCAGGTGGTCGAGGTAGCGCCGCAGGTCCCGGGTGTAGCCGTCGAGGGTGTTGGGCGAGGTTCCCCGTTCCACCGCGAGGTGGTCCAGGTAGGTGCGCACCACGGCGTCGACACCGCCCCCGCTCCGGCCCATGCCCGGGAGCCTAGGGGATCACCACGACACCGGTGACCGGACACCGCGCGGGTCCCGGTCACCGGTGTCGCGGGTCAGCTCCTGCGGTCGGCGAAGGCCGTCGGCCTGCCCGGCCACGGTGCGTCGGCCGGGCGGACGGTCGCGTTCGCCGCGGCGGCCGCGGCCAGCACGCCCGCGACGGCGGCGGCGTTGACGATCTCCCCCGCCAGCGCCATGCGCACCGCCTCGGCCAGCGGGACCCGGCTGGTGGTCAGGTCCGCCTCCTCCTCGCCCATCTCCACGCGTTCCACAGTGGACAGGCCGGTGGCCAGGTAGACCCGGACGGCCTCGTCGGTGAACCCGGGCGAGACGGCGAGGTCGACCAGCACCGACCAGTGCTCGGCGGCCAACCCCACCTCCTCGACCAGCTCGCGGCGGGCCGCCTCCAGCGGGTCCTCGTCGGCGTGGTCGATCAGCCCGGCGGGCAGCTCCCACAGCCGCGCCCCCACCGGGTGCCGGTACTGGTGGATCAGCACGAGGGAGCCGTCTTCGTCGACCGCCGCGACGGCGACCGCGCCCAGGTGCTCGACGACCTCGCGGTCCGCCGTGCCGCCGCCGGGCATGCTGACCTCGTCGAGGCGCAGGGCCAGGATCCGGCCCACGTGGATGTCGCGGGTGGACACCACCTCGAAGCTGTGCCGCTCGGTCACGCCTGCACCGCCACGGGCTCGTCGAGCTCGACGGGCAGCCGCTCGGCGCGCAGGTAGTCCACGGCCGCGCGGACGAACCCGGCGAACAGCGGGTGCGGGCGGGTCGGCCTGCTCTTGAGCTCCGGGTGCGCCTGGGTGCCGACGAAGAACGGGTGCACGTCCGCGGGCAGCTCGACGAACTCGACGAGCCTGTTGTCCGGGGAGGTGCCGGAGAACACCACGCCCGCCTTGGTGAGCCGGTCGCGGTAGGCGTTGTTGACCTCGTAGCGGTGCCGGTGGCGCTCGGTGACGTGCCGGTCGCCGTAGACGCCCGCGACGACCGAGCCCGCGGCCAGGGTCGCCGGGTAGGAGCCCAGGCGCATGGTGCCGCCCATGTCGCGCTCGCCCGCGACCACGTCCTGCTGGTCGGCCATGGTGGAGATCACCGGGTCGACGGTGGTGTCGTCGAACTCGGCGGACCCCGCGCCGGTGATGCCCGCGAGGTTGCGCGCGGTCTCGATGACCATGCACTGCAGGCCCAGGCACAGCCCCAGCAGGGGGACGCGGTTCACCCGGGCGTGGGTGATGGCGCCGATCTTGCCCTCGATGCCGCGCACGCCGAACCCGCCGGGGACCAGCACACCGTCCACGCCGGACAGCGCGGCGGCCGCGGCGGACGGGGTCTCGCAGCTGTCCGACGGCACCCAGACGACCTCGACCTTGGCCTGGTTGGCGAACCCGCCCGCGCGCAGCGCCTCGGTGACCGACAGGTAGGCGTCGGGCAGGTCGACGTACTTGCCGACCAGCGCGATGCGCACCGTTTCCTTGGGGCTGTGCACCCGGTCCAGCAGCTTGCCCCACACCGTCCAGTCGACGTCGCGGAAGGGCAGGCCGAGCCTGCGCACCACGTAGGCGTCGAGGCCCTCGCCGTGCAGGACCTTGGGGATGTCGTAGATGGACGGCGCGTCCGGGGCGGCGACCACGGCCTCGGTGTCCACATCGCACATCAGCGCGATCTTGCGCTTGAGCCCGTCGGGGATCTCGCGATCGGCGCGGCAGACGATGGCGTCCGGCTGGATGCCGATGTTGCGCAGCGCGGCCACCGAGTGCTGGGTGGGCTTGGTCTTGAGCTCACCGGAGGGCGCCAGGTAGGGCACGAGCGAGACGTGCAGGAAGAACACGTTGTCGCGGCCCACGTCGTGGCGCACCTGGCGGGCGGCCTCCAGGAACGGCAGCGACTCGATGTCGCCGACGGTGCCGCCCACCTCGGTGATGACCACGTCCGGGGCCCGGCCGACGTCGTCCGGCTCGGCCATGGCCCGGATCCGGGCCTTGATCTCGTCGGTGATGTGCGGGATCACCTGGACGGTGTCGCCGAGGTACTCGCCGCGGCGCTCCTTGGCGATGACCGCGGAGTAGACCTGACCGGTCGTCACGTTCGCGCTACCGGACAGGCTCCGGTCCAGGAAGCGCTCGTAGTGGCCGATGTCGAGGTCGGTTTCGGCGCCGTCCTCGGTCACGAAGACCTCGCCGTGCTGGAACGGGTTCATCGTCCCGGGGTCGACGTTGAGGTACGGGTCCAACTTCTGCATCGTGACCCGCAGGCCACGGGCTGTGAGGAGCTGGCCAAGACTGGAGGCGGTGAGCCCCTTGCCCAGAGAGGAGGCGACCCCTCCGGTGACGAAGACGTGCTTGGTCGTCCGAGCGTGCTGCACCAACGAGTCTCCCGTGGTCGAAAATCGCGCTGTCGGCGGCGGAAACACCGCACCGGTCCACGGGGTTCCATCCTAACACCAGACCCGGGCGGGCGAACCCGCCCCGCCCCCGGCGCGCGGCCCCGCCGTGTCAGGTCGCGGACACGGCGGGGCCGGTGAATCACTACCGGGTCACGGCGCCGTCACCGACGGGTCACCTCGGTACCGGGTGTGGCCGTGCGGTCACGGCGTGGGCGAGCAGGCCGTCGAGCCCACGACGACCTCGCCGGTGATGCCCGAGGCGGGCAGGAAGCGGATGTGGGCGATGTTGAGGGTGATGCTGCCGTCGTTCGGCTCGGGGAAGTCCACCTCGTTAAAGGTGATCGTGGCGAGGCTGACGCCGACCAGGCTCTTGAGCTGCACGACGTAGTCGTTCGGCAGCGGGTTGGGCAGCGTGCCGACGCCGGAGATGTTGGCGAAGGACCACCCGGCCGTGGTGCCGTCGTTGTCGGCGGTGCAGGTGGCCCGGTAGGCGCCGATCTTGACCCGCGGACCGCCGAGCAGGACCAGGGCGGACAGCTCGAAGGAGGAGCCGTTGGTCTCCGACTTGGTCCGGGTGAGACTCTGCTGCGGGTCAATGACCGTGGTGGTGCACTTCGACTGGGCCGCACCGAAGCGGACACCGTTCGCCGAGATCAGGTTCGAGCTGGCCGAGGTGGGTCCCTCGACGCGGCACTGCGCGATCGGCGCGATGGTCACCGGACCGCCGCTGTTGTAGCTGGCCGACCCCGCGTTCGCGAGCCCGGCGGACGTGAGCGCGAGCGCGGGCGTGGCCCCCGCGACGAGCGCCACCGCCGCCGTGACGGCGGAGACCGCCGTGGTGAGCGCGACCCGAGATCTCTTGTAGTGGCCCATCTTCACTCCCTTTGCCTCCCAGGCGGAAACGGACTTCCACCACGGGCGACATCGGTTCCGACGGTCCGAAAATGAGCAAGCACCACCCCCGCCCACCTGACCGTGCAGCAGTTTCCCCCATCCGTGGCAACACACCCCGACAGAGGGCTACCCCATCACCCGAACGACGGTCGCTGGACCCCCGCACGCCACACTCTCGGTAACGCGAAAGGGTTTCGCCCCACCCGCACCTCGCTGCGGCGCGGAAACCACCCCGGAACCACATCGCCCCAACGCCCCCAAGGGGTCCCCCGCCAAGGGGAACCCCTTGTTTTGATCCTATTCGAGGATGGCGGGCAGATGGCGGGCCAAGACCGCTCCTGTGGACAACTTCGACATATGTGGAGCGATAGCGAAACCGCGCCCTAGAGCAAGATCGAAAAGGGTGAGCGACAGGGTGGGGCGAAGAGCCGCATGGCCGGCCGACACCAGCGGACTGCCGCGCGGCGAACCGAACCAGCATGAGGGGAACGGCGGCCAGTTGGTCACCAACCAGGCCTACAGACCGAGAGCGGCGGCGGGCAACGGCGTAGCCGAACGCGCCCCGCGGACTCGGTCGCGTCGGCCAACCGGAAGGCCTCAACCGAAGAGGCGAGCCGTCAACGGGCGCAGCCGGGCGGCCCCATGCCCAACGGACCGGAGCGGTAGTCGGCCAAGCAGCGGAACGCCGCGACGCCACTGGGAGCGGCGGAGTCGGCTAGGCA
Organism: Actinokineospora auranticolor; assembly: GCF_041897805.1. Taxonomy (GTDB): domain Bacteria; phylum Actinomycetota; class Actinomycetes; order Mycobacteriales; family Pseudonocardiaceae; genus Actinokineospora; species Actinokineospora auranticolor. The sequence goes on along the minus strand of NZ_CP154825.1, from coordinate 2,049,448 downwards.
GCAAACCGCGGGCGGTCCGATGCCGGTCGGCGAGCGGGCGAGCAGTCGAACGCAACCGGCGGCGTCCGGCCGGACGGCGAGGCCGGGGACGGCGGCCGATGCCGGCGACCCCAGGGCAGCAGCGGGCGTGGCGACAAACCCTGGAGCGAGAGCGGACGCCGGACCGCGTCGATGTCGGCAACGCACGACCGGCACCGCGTCCACCTCCACGGCAGGCAGCACCGCCGCCAACACGCCGCCCTCGACGACCCGGCCCAGCGCGAAGTCCGTGAACCCCCAGCGGAACGAGAGCGTCAGCCGGTGGGTGGGCCGGGGGCGGCGGCCTGGGCGTTGCCGCCGCTGCCGTAGCGACCCGACTTCTCCGCCAACTGCTCCGCCAACGCCAACACCGCGACCACCCGACCGGCGGGCACGTCCACATTGTCCACAGTGGACAAAATAGCGGTCGCGGCCGTGTCGGCCCGGACCACGCCCACCGCCCCCGTACCCGCCGCCGACCCGGCGCCGCCCGCGAGCACGGTGCCCGCGCCCGAGCGGTCGACCTGGGTGGCGAAGCGGGCGATGGTGGCGGCCTGGTCGCCCGCGCCCTGACCGGTGCTGGCGCCGCCGGTCAGCACGACGGCCAGCTGGGCGGGTTTGAGGTCCGCGCCCACCTTGACGAAACCGCCCTCGGACAGGCCCGCGAGCGCGGCGGCGGACTCCTCCGGCGAGACCTGGGGCTTGTTGTCCGCCTTGGAGATCAGCAGGATCGGGCCGAGCAGGCCGCCCGCGAGGGTGCCCGGGTCGGTCGCCATCGGCAGCTGCACGCCCGCGGGCAGCAGCCGGGTGACGATGTCCTTGAGCTGGTCGGCGCGGGAGTTGTCGACGAAGGCGTCGGTGAGCTGCAACTCACCGGTGACCGACGCGCCCGCGGCGCCAATCACGCCCTTGACCGCGTCGCGGTCGGCGGGTCGGGCGTCGGCGGTGGTGATCAGCACGACGGTCCGCTTGTCCAGCACACCGCGCACCGCGAGCGGGCCGACGGTGGCCGCGAACGCGTCGGCGTCGCCGAGGCGGGCGGTGAGCGCGTTGCGCTCGGTCTCCAGGGAGGTGACCTGGGTGCCGAGGTCGGTGTTCTCGTCGTTGAGCCCCGAGAGCAGCGACCGGCTCAGCGTCGTCGAACCGAGCACGACCCCGACGGCCAGCGCGAGGAACACCGCGGCGATCGAGATGATGTGGTAGCGCAAGGAGATCACGAGAAGAGTCCCCCGATCCAGGAAACGCAGGCGCGCCAGGCGTCGGCGACCCACGAGCCGTAGGCGTCGCCGACGCCGGAGACCGCGACGGCGGCGGAGATGGTGACGGCGGCGGCCAGCACGAGCAGCACGACGGCCGACGCGGAGACCCGGCTGCGGTGCAGCGTCGCGACCGCCTTGCCGTCGACGAGCTTGCTGCCCAGCTTCAGCCGGGTGAGGAAGGTGGACGGGTTGGACCCGGAGCGGCCGCGGTCGAGGAACTCGCGCAACGTGGCCTGGAACCCGACGGTGACCACCAGGCTCGGTTCGTGCGAGTCGGCCAGCAGCAGCGCCAGGTCCTCGGAGTTCCCGGTCGACGCGAAGGTGACCGCGGTGATCCCCAGGTCCTGCACCCGCCCCAGGCCCGGGGCGTGGCCGTCGCCGTGCGCGGGCACCACGACCTGGGCGCCGCCGCGCAGGGTCTCGGTGGAGATGCCGTCGGGGTCGCCGACGATCACATCCGGCCGGTGCCCGGCGTCGCGCAGCGCGTCCGCGCCGGTGTCGACGCCGATGAGCACGGGCCGGTGCTCGCCGATGTAGTGGCGCAGCCTGCGCAGGTCGTCCACGTGGTCGGCACCGGGCGCCACGACCAGGACCTGCCTGCCGCGGATCGGCACCCCCAACTCCGGCACCCCGACCCCGTCGAGGACCATCGTGCGCTCGCGGCGCAGGAACTCGATGGTGTTGGCGGAGAACGCCTCCAGCTGCGCGGACATCCCCGCCTTGGCCTCGATGATCTGGTCGGCCACCGACTCCGGCGTCTGCTTGCTGCCCTTGGCGACCTCCTTGTCGCCGATGAACACCGACCCCTCGTGCAGCCGCACCCGGCTGCCGTCCTTGATCGCCCGCAGCGCCTCCTGCCCGACCCCGTCGATCAGCGGGATGCCGGAGTTGACCAGGATCTCCGGCCCCAGGTTCGGGAACCGCCCCGAAATCGACGGTGACGCGTTGACCACCCCCGCCACCCCCGCCTGCACGAGCGCGTACGCGGTGGCCCGGTCGAGGTCGAGTTGGTCGAGCACCGCGACGTCGCCGTGCGAGACCCGGCGCAGCAGGTCCGGGGTCCGCCGGTCGACCCGGGCGATCCCGGTGGTCCCGGGCTGCGGCGGCTGTGATCGGCTGAGCAAACCGGGGAGCTTCATGCGCCCGATAGTGACAAACCGACGAGCGCTAGTCCGTTTGCCACGCCGTGTTGGACCAAATGGCCCAATATCGATCTTGGGTCACGCCTCGGTCACGGCCCCCCACATACCCTGGAGTTGTCCACAGGCCAGCAGTAACGATTCCACCCGCTGGTCAACCCGCGATAGAATGGAAAATAGGGGTTCCCCTATTGCGGGGGACCCCTCGCGGGCGTTCGAGCGGCGGGCCGCGAGGCGAGGCAGGAGCCGCGCGGCGGGGCTAGGCGCAATGCCGGTCGGTTAGGTGGTTTCGGCTGGTCGGCGGCGGTGTCGGGTCGTGCTGGGCGGGGTGAGGGTGATGTTCGAGTGAGGTGGTCGGCTGTTTCGGAGTTGTTGTCGGTGTCGTGCGCGTTTGACCGGGAAGTTGCTCATTTTCCGTTTGATCACCCGCGGGTAGCTCCGGTGGCGGCGTTCCGGGTTGATCTCGCTGCCGACCTCGATCAGCAACATCCGATAGTGGTCATCGCTGTGCGTGAGGGGGGAAAGATCCCGGCGCCCAGATACGGGACCGGATGACGCGTACCGTGTTTTTGTGTGAGATCCGATCAGGATCGAGCTTCGCGTGATCGGCGGCGTCGACCTGCACACACATCGTGGCGTAGTGCACCGCCAGATGCGCCCAGAACTCCTGCCGTACCCCGTCAGGTGATTTCGACCGGAAGATCTTCTCGGTATTGAGTTGGACACTCTTGATCTGTTTGAGGAAGCCCTCGATGTCCCACCGTTCGTGATAGAGCGCGGCCAGTTCCTTCGCGGGCGCCAGAAGCGGGTCCAGGATCGTGGTCACCAACCGATACACCTCCTCCGTCCACGGCAATCGGTACTCGATCAGCCGTAGCCGGAAAGATGGTTGGCCCGAACTCCTCGGCGGGGTGATCTCGGCGATACAGGAACCGTCCGATAGTCTCTCCACCGGCCGTGGGGCGAGGTTCGCGGTCACTCTCCACAGCAGGTCGGCGCCGGTATCCACGGCCTTGGCCCAGCGACGGGACGAGTAGATGTGCCGGTCGGCCAACACCAGCATGCCCGGCCGCAATGAAGAGAACATCTCCTCGATCAACATCGTTTCCGCGGCGGCATAGCCATCCATCCGGGCATCGAATACCGCGTGGGTTCCCAACTCGACCACACACGCCGCTTGAATCTGAGGATACGCCGTCTTTCCCTCGCCGCGCCCTGAACCGGGTCGCCCGAACTCGCGATCGTTCTCCTCGGTATCCGGCACCGTGAACGTCGTCCCGTCAACCGCCGTCAACAACCAATCCCCATACCACGCGCCTATCGTCTCCCGGCACGCTCTCGGTCGTATCACCGCCCGCACCGCGGTCTCCATCGGCTCCGAACCCAGACGACGACGAGCATCACCGATCGAACCGGTCGTCGGTACCCGATAGCCCTGCCCTCCACGACCGAACGCCGACATGAGAATCTTCATCGTCGACCGGTACGACTCATTCGGGAAAAGACACAAAGCAAGCGTGAAATAGAAGACCAACCGAGCAGGCAATGCGCGGGTCCGCTGTTCCCGACGCCAATACTGGTCAATGACCCGATCGACCAACTCCACCGGAAACGTCCGAGTCAGCACACCAACCGCAGCCCGGTCGGCCAGACCGCCGCCCTCGCGCACACCCAACCCAAGATCCACCACCGCAGGCTACAGCCCCGCCATGACCTAACCGACCGGCATTGGGGCTAGGCGATGGAGATGACGGCGACAGGCAGTCCCGCCCACGCCGGAACGCGAGGGCGGCTCGGTGCCTGCCCGCAGCGCCGATGCGCCGGTGGTGCCGTGGGCTCCCGGATCCAGGTCCTCGAGGGCGTCATCAGCGATCGTCGGGTCGCCACCGCCGAGGCCACACCGGCGGTCACGGCCTCGCCCGCGCCGTGCACCCCGCCACCGCACCTGCCCGGGGCGACCGCGACACGCTCACTCGCCGACATCCAGGCGGCGGGCCACAGGTCGGAGCGGGACGCGTCGCGGCAGCAAGCGGACGTCCTCGCGCCGAGGACCCCGCAGCGGGAGCCCGAGAGTCCGGGACGGTCAGCGCTTCTTGCGCTTGGGGCGGGGTTTGCCGGTCAGGTCCCAGTCGTGTTTTTCGTTCTCGGCCAGGGCGAGGAGTTCCTCCGCGTGCGCGCGGCCTGTCTCCGTGGACTCCATGCCCGCGAGCATCCGGGCCAGTTCGACGACCCGCTGGGTTTCGTCGAGGGTGCGGACGTCCGAGCGGGTCACACCGCCGTGCATGCCCTTGTCGACGATGAGGTGGCGGTCCGCGAAGGCGGCCACCTGGGCCAGGTGGGTCACCACGATGACCTGGTGGCTGCGGGCCAGCCGGGCCAGCCTGCGGCCGATCTCGACCGCCGCCCGACCACCCACGCCCGCGTCCACCTCGTCGAACACCAGGGTCGGCACCGGGTCCGAGTGGGCCAGCACGACCTCGATGGCCAGCATCACCCGCGACAGCTCACCACCGGACGCGCCCTTGTGCACCGGCAGCGGCTGCGCGCCGTCGTGCGCGACCAGCAGCAGTTCCACGTCGTCGACGCCGTCGGCGCCCGCGTGCAGCGACGCGCCCGCGACCGCGAGGGCCAGCGGGTCGCCGTCCTCCGCCGGGCGCGGCCGGACGCTGATCTGCACGCTCGACTGGCCCATCGCCAGGCCGCCGAGTTCGTCGGTGACCGCCTTGGCCAGCTCGTCGGCCGCCTCGGCGCGGGCCGCGGTCAGCCGGGCGGCGATCTCGCCGAGCCGCGCGGCCAACTCCGCCTTGCGCGCGGCCAGCTCGCCGAGGGCCTCCTCGGAGGTGTCCAGGCCGATCAGCTTGTCCGCGGCCTCGCGCGCCCACGCCAGCACACCGTCCACGTCGGCGGCGTACTTGCGGGTCAGCGACTTCAGCTCGGCCTGCCGGGCCAGCACCCGCTCCAGGGCGGCCGGGTCGGCGTCGAGGGCGTCGAGGTACGCGGTCAGCTCGGCGCCCACGTCGGTGAGCAGCACGGCGGCCTCGGTGAGCCGGGACTCCAGGTCGCGCAGCCGCGGGTCGTCCGCGCCGCCCACCCGGCGCTGCGCCTCGCCGATCAGGCCGAGCGCGCCGGGGGCGTCCGGGTCGCCGTCGGGGGAACCGGAGACCGCGTAGGCCGCCGCGGTGGCGGCCTCGCGCAGCTGGTCGGCGTCGGCGAGCCTGCGGGCCCGCTCGACCAGCTCGGTGTCCTCGCCGGGCTGCGGGTCGGCCCCGCTGATCTCCTCCAGTCCCAGCCGCAGGATGTCGGCCTCGCGGGCCATCTCCTTGGCGCGGCGGGTGCGGTCGTCGAGCTCGGCGGACACCGCCAGCCACTCGGCGCGGACCTCGCGGTACTCGGCGAGTACGCCCGTGACCGCGCCACCGGCGAACCGGTCGATCACCGCGCGCTGCTCGGCGGGCCGCAGCAGCCGGAGCTGGTCGTTCTGGCCGTGCACCGCGATCAGCTGCTCGGCGAGGTCCGACAGCACCCCGACGGGCACCGACCGGCCGCCGACGTGCGCGCGGGAGCGGCCGTCGGTGCTGACGCTGCGCAGCGTGATCAGCGAGCCGTCGTCCTCCGGCTCGGCGCCCGCGTCGGTGGCCACCCGGGCCGCCGGGGACCCGTCCAGGCCCTCGAACCGGCCCTCGACCACGGCCTTGGACTTACCGCTGCGGACCCGCGACGCCTCGCCCCTGCCACCGGACAGCAGGTGCAGTCCGGTGACGACCATCGTCTTGCCCGCACCGGTCTCCCCGGTCACCACGGTGAAGCCGCGGTGGAGCTCGAGCGTGGCCTCGTCGATGACGCCGAGGTCCTGGATGCGCATCTCGGCTAGCACAGGGCGCACCCTAGCGTCTCGCGCCGACCACGGTCAGCGCCCGTCCACAGGTTCGACTTGTTGATCACCGGGACCGCCAGCCGTGCACGGGCAGGGCGAACTTGTCCACCAAACGGTCGGTGAACGGGTCGTCACGCAGCCGGGCCAGCTTGATCGGCAGCCTGCCGCCGCGCACCTCGACCCGCGCGCCGGGCGGGACCTCGAAGGTGCGCCTGCCGTCGCAGCACAGCACCCCGGACTGCCCGTCGGTGTCGATCGACACCCCGACGACCGAGCGCGGCGACACGACCAGCGGCCGGGAGAACATGGCGTGCGCGTTGCTCGGCACCACCAGCATGGCCTGCACGTCCGGCCACACGATCGGCCCGCCCGCCGAGTACGCGTACGCGGTCGACCCCGTGGGTGTGGCGCACAGCACACCGTCGCAGCCGAACGACGACACCGGCCGCCGGTCGACGTCGATGGTCACGTCCAGGATCCGCTCGCGGCTGCTCTTCTCCAGACTGGCCTCGTTGAGCGCCCAGGTGTCGGCGATGACCTCGCCGGCGAGCGTGGCGGTGACGTCGATGGTCATCCGGTCCTCGACCAGGTACCCCTGCTCGACCACCAGCTCCACGGCCTCGGCCAGCGCGTCGGACTCGGCTTCCGCGAGGAACCCGACCCGACCCAGGTTGACGCCCAGCACCGGCACCCCGGCGGGCCGGGCCAGTTCGGCGGCGCGCAGCAGGGTGCCGTCGCCACCGAGCACGAACACCAGCTCGGTGCCCTCGGCGGCGGTCGGGCCCAGCGGCACCACCCCGGCGTAGCAGGACGGGTCGAGGTCGGGCGCCTCCTCGTCGACCACGCGCAACCGCACCCCGGCGGCGGCGAACCAGGTGGCCACCTTCTCCGCCACCCGCCGGTTGTCCGCCCGGCCGGTGTGCACGACCAGCAGGATCTCCCTCATCGCGGCCCCTCCTCGACGGCGCGCCGGACCAGCGCCGCGGCCTCGTCCTCCGGCAGCGCGGAGCCGCGCCGCAACCACGCGAAGTACTCGACGTTGCCGGACGGGCCGGGCAACGGGCTGGCCACCACGCCGTGCGTGCGCAGCCCAAGCTCACCGGCGGCGCGCAGCAGCCGGGTGACGACCTCGGCGCGCAGCTCGGGGTCGCGCACGACACCGCCCGCGCCGAGCCGTTCCTTGCCGACCTCGAACTGCGGTTTGACCATGGGCAGCAGGTCGGCTTCCGGACCGGCGCACGCGGCCAGGGCGGGCAGCACCAGGCGCAGCGAGATGAACGACAGGTCGGCGACCACCAGGTCGACGGGACCGCCGATGTCCTCGGGGGTCAGCGACCGCACGTTGGTCTTGTCGAGGACGGTGACGCGGTCGTCGTTCTGCAGCCGCCACACGAGCTGGCCGCGCCCGACGTCGGCGGCGACGACCCCGGTGGCGCCGCGGCGCAGCAGGACGTCGGTGAAGCCGCCGGTCGAGGCACCCGCGTCGAGGCAGCGCTTGCCGTCGACGGGGACGTCGAAGGCGTCGAGGGCGCCGATGAGCTTGTGCGCGCCGCGCGAGGCCCAGCCGGGGTCGTCGACGAGGTCCTTGACCACGACCGGGGCGTCGGTCTCGACGCCCGTGGCCGGTTTGGTGGCGACCGTGCCGCGCACGGTGACCCGGCCCTCGGAGATCAGCTCGCTGGCGTGGTCGCGGGAGCGGGCCAGCCCCCGCCGGACCAGTTCGGCGTCCAGCCGCGCCCTGCGGGGCACCGGGTCACACCTTGTCGATGGTGGCCAGGGCGGCCGTCAGCGCGATGTGCACCGTGTCGAACCGCTCCACGTGCTCGGCAACGGGCAGGCCGTCGAGCCCTTCGAGCCCCGCGACGGCCGCGGCGATGGCCTCGTCCCGGGCGGGCTCCCGGGGCGGGCCGGGGACTGGGGTGACTTCCACCTGCACTCCTCCACGCTATCCGATGCGCCTGCCCGCGCGGATCACCGCGGGTCGGTGAGCCCGAGGGTTTCCATGGCGGGGTGGTCATCCCCGAGGTCGAGGGGCCCGTCGGCGGCCCAGCTCACCGCGCACAGGGCGCGCAGCAGGTCGAGCGGGTCGCCGTCACCGCTGACGCGCACCTTGCCGCCGTCCGCGCGGACGTCCCAGCCGGACTTGGGGCCGGGCCGCAGCGCGTCGGCGCCCTGGGTGACGGCGGTGATGTCGGCGGCGAGGTAGGTGGGCCTGCTCCCCGGCCCGGCGGTCAGCACGTCGTGGGGCGTGCAGACACCGGTGAGGACGAGCAGGGAGTCGAGGTCGGCGTTGGCCGCGCCCTCGATGTCGGTGTCGAGCCGATCACCGACGACGAGCGGCTTGACGGCCCCCGCGGACCGCACGGACTCCGCCATGAGCGGGGTCGCGGGCTTCCCGGCGACCACGGGCTCCCGGTCGGTGGCGACGCGCAGGGCGTGCACGAGCGCGCCGTTGCCGGGCAGGAGCCCGCGCTCCGCGGGCAGGGTCACGTCGACGTTGCAGGCCACCCAGAGGGCGCCGCCGCGGATCGCGACGGCGGCCTCGGCGAGGTCCCGCCAGGCCAGGTCCGGCGAAAGCCCCTGGACGACGGCCCGCGTGGTGGAAGTGGCCTCCCGCACGGGTTTCAGCCCGACCGCGGTGACCTCGGCGGCCAACGCGGCGGTCCCGAGTACCAGGACCTCGCTGCCCCCGTCGAGGCGCTCGGCGAGGACCGCGGCCCCGGCCTGCGCGCTCGTGCTGACCTCGGCCGGTTCCGCTGACACCCCGAGTTCGGTGAGGTGCGCGGCGACGTCACGGGGTGAGCGGGAGGCGTTGTTGGTCACGAACCGCACGGTCGTGCCGTGGTCCCGCGCGGCCTCCACGGCGCCCGCCGCCCCCTCGACGGCTTGCTTACCGCGGTAAACGGTGCCGTCGAGGTCGAGCAGGAGGGCGTCGTAGAGGTCGAGCAGCCGCTCACCCACGCGAACCGCCACCGTCCTCGGGGGACTTGTCGGTGGCAGCGGACCCGGCGGTTCCGGCCTCGGCGACCCGAGTGGACCCACCGGCGGACCGGTCGGACTCCGCGGTGGTCTGCGAGCCCTCTGCCACGGCGGATTCCTCGCGAGCCACGGCGGTCGGCGTGGGTTCGCCAGCGGACTGGTCGGCCCCAGCAGCCGTCTGGGCACCCTCGGTCGCGGCGGACTTGGCGGTTTCCTCGCCTGCCTCGGTGACCTGAGTGGACTCGCTCGCCGCAGCGCCGGCGGTCTTCTCCTCGGTGGTGCCTGCGAGCTCGGGTTCGGAGGTCTCGTCCGCGGCGGTGTCCTCGGTGGGCTCGTCGGCGTCGGTGTCCTCGTCGTCTTCGATCTCCAGGGTGTCGCCGGGGAGGGCGGCGGCGATCTCGGACTCGTCGGCGCCGAGTTCGAAGGCGCGCTCGGCGGCGTCGGTGTCCTCGTCGTCGTCGGCCTGGGCGGCGTTGAGGAACCAGGTGATGGCCTCCTCGGCGCGGCCCGCGGCGGCCAGGTTGTCGGCGTAGGCGTAGAACAGGCGCGCGCTCCACGGGTCGCGGCGCTTGGGGTCGAGGTCGGGGCCCTGCAGGCCGACGACGGCCGCGTCGAGCTGGCCCATGTCGCGGCGCGCGCCCGCGCTGACGATCCGCAGCTCCACCGAGACCTCGGGGGGCAGGTCGCGCCCCGCTTCCTTGGCCAGTTCCAGCGCCCGCTCCGGGCGGCCGAGGGCGCGCTCGCAGTCGGCCATCACGGCCACGTGCGCGTTGCCGCCGCTCATCCGCCGCACGGCCCGCAGCTCGGACAGCGCCTCGGCCCACTCACCCGCGTGGTAGGCGGTCAGCCCGGCGGCCTCGCGCACGACCGGCACCCGCGCCGCCCGCTCCCGCGCGTACCGCGCGTGCACCAGGGCCCGCTCCGGGTCCTCGTCGATCAGCATCCCGGCCGCGACCAGGTGGCGGCCGACCATTTCGGCCAGCGACTTGGGCAGGCTGCGCAGCCCGGCGCGGGCCTCGACGTCGAGGGCGGAGTAGTCGGCGCCCTCCGGAACCCGGGGGCCACCGCCCTCGTAGCGCTCCTCGCGGGTGTCCTCGTCCCGGTCGAACCGCCGAGGCCGCCGCTCACCGGCCGCGACCTCCGTGTACGCCCGCCGCTCCGACGGCTCGTCCGCGCTGGGACGGGCGTCGGGGGTCAGGTCGTCGTCTTCGGTGTCCCGGTCCGCGTCCCGGTCCGCAGCGCTGTCGTCGTCCTCGCGCTCGGTCTTGGCGCCCGCCAGCTGCTCCTCGACGCTGAAGTCGTCGTCGGTGTCGGCCTGGGTGTCCTCGACGGGGGCGTCCTCGCGGAACCGCCCACCGCGATCGGACGCCGCGAACGGCGAACGACGCTCACGCGACTCGTCGCGGTCGTCACCACGACCGGCCCCACCACGCTCGTCGCGGTCCGAACCCGGGCGGTCGCCGCGCCCAAAGGACCGATCCGACCGGAACCCGCCACGGTCGGAGCTGCCCCGGTCATCGCGGCTGAACCCACGGTCGGACTTGAAGCCACCCCGGTCCGAACCGCCCCGGTCGTCGCGGCTGGAGCCACGGTCGGACCGGAAACCACCCCGGTCGGAACCCGAACGGTCGTCGCGGTTGAAACCGCGGTCCGAGCGGTCGGACCTGTAGCCGCCACGGTCGGAAGCAGGCCGGTCAGAGCGGAACCCACCGCGATCCGAGCCACCCCGGTCATCACGACTGGGGCCGCGGTCCGAGCGGAAACCACCACGGTCGGACTTGAAACCACCGCGATCCGAACCGCCACGGTCGTCACGGTTGAACCCACGGTCGGACTTGAAGCCGCCCCGGTCCGAGCCACCCCGGTCATCGCGGTTGAACCCACGGTCGGACCGGAAACCACCCCGGTCGGAACCCGAACGGTCCGAACCGCCACGGTCCGAGCGGAAACCACCACGGTCCGAGCCCGAGCGATCAGACTTGAACCCACCCCGGTCCGACCCACCCCGGTCGTCACGGCTGGGGCCACGGTCGGACTTGAAGCCGCCTCGGTCCGAGCCAGCGCGATCGTCACGGTTGAACCCACGGTCCGAGCGGAAACCACCGCGATCGGAGCCCGAACGGTCCGACTTGAAACCACCGCGATCCGAACCGCTGCGGTCGTCGCGGTTGTAGCCACGATCGGACCTGAAGCCCCCACCGCCCGACCCAGGCCGGTCATCACGACCGCGGTCCGAGCGGAAGCCACCACGGTCCGAGCCCGGGCGATCGGACCTGAAACCACCGGAACCCGACCCAGACCGGTCATCGCGGCCGAAGCCGCGGTCGGATTTGAAACCACCGCGATCCGAGCCACCCCGGTCGTCACGATTGAACCCGCGATCCGACCGATCCGACTTGAAGCCGCCCCGGTCCGAACCGCCTCGGTCGTCGCGGCTGAAACCCCGGTCGGATTTGAAACCACCGCGATCCGAACCGCCCCGGTCATCACGGTTGGACCGGAAACCACCGCGGTCGGAGCCGCCGCGGTCCGAGCGGAAGCCGCCACGGTCGGAACCCGAACGGTCCGACTTGAAGCCGCCCCGGTCGGCGCCGGGTCGATCGGACTTGAACCCACCCCGGTCGGAGCTGGGTCGATCGGAACGGAACCCGCCGCGGTCACCTGACGAGCGGGAGTCGCGGTCGCCGCCGCGGAAGCCGCCACCCGAGGGGCGGTCGTCACGGCGGAAACTGCCGGAGCCGCCGCGGTCGTCGCGGTTCGTCGAGCGGTAGCCGCCCCGATCCGAACCCGGGCGGTCGTCGCGGGAACGGTTTCCGCCATCGCGGTCGGAACGGAAACTGCCACGGTCCGAGCCACGGTTGTCGCGGTAGCCACCACGGTCGGAGCTGCGGTTGTCGCGGTCATTGCGGTAGCCGCCCTGGCCCCGGTCCGAGCGGTAGCCGCCGCGGTCCGAGTCGTGCTTGCCCCTGGGGCGGTCGTCGCGGCGGTCGGAACGGCCGCCCGAGTTGTGACCGCGTGAGTTGTCGCCGCCCGCGTCACCGCGGTCACGGTCACCCTGTCGCCCGAACTCCGACACTTGCATCCTCCCGAACGCGGGACCACCCGCACCTACACGACCACACGACCGACGCCGAAAAGGGCCTGTGGTTGACGCACGTTTTACACGTGCCCCACCACAGGCCCTTTCGGGAATGTGAGTCCGGCGGCGTCCTACTCTCCCACACCCTCACGAGTGCAGTACCATCGGCGCTGGTGGGCTTAGCTTCCGGGTTCGGGATGGGACCGGGCGTTTCCCCACCGCTATGACCGCCGTAACACTATGAAACACATCATCAACCTCGACCCCACCACAACCAAGACCACACATGACATGGTCTGGGGGGTGGGGGTGGTTGGTGTCTCAGACACCGTACAGTGGATGCGTAGCCTCTTCGTTGTAAGCCCTCGGCCTATTAGTACCAGTCAACTCCACCCCTCACGAGGCTTCCATCTCTGGCCTATCAACCCAGTGGTCTAGCTGGGGGCCTTAACCCCTCAAAGGGGGCGGGAGACCTCATCTTGGAACGAGCTTCCCGCTTAGATGCCTTCAGCGGTTATCCCTTCCGAACGTAGCCAACCAGCCATGCCCCTGGCGGGACAACTGGCACACCAGAGGTTCGTCCGTCCCGGTCCTCTCGTACTAGGGACAGCCTTCCTCAAGTCTCCAACGCGCGCGGCGGATAGGGACCGAACTGTCTCACGACGTTCTAAACCCAGCTCGCGTACCGCTTTAATGGGCGAACAGCCCAACCCTTGGGACCTACTCCGGCCCCAGGATGCGACGAGCCGACATCGAGGTGCCAAACCATGCCGTCGATATGGACTCTTGGGCAAGATCAGCCTGTTATCCCCGGGGTACCTTTTATCCGTTGAGCGACACCGCTTCCACCAGCCAGTGCCGGATCACTAGTCCCGACTTTCGTCCCTGCTCGACCTGTCAGTCTCACAGTCAAGCCCCCTTGTGCACTTGCACTCAACACCTGATTGCCAACCAGGCTGAGGGAACCTTTGGGCGCCTCCGTTACCCTTTGGGAGGCAACCGCCCCAGTTAAACTACCCACCAGGCACTGTCCCTGAACCGGATCACGGTCCGAGGTTAGACACTCAGTACGATCAGAGTGGTATTTCAACAACGACTCCACACCCACTGGCGTGAGCGCTTCACAGTCTCCCACCTATCCTACACAAACCGAACCAAGCACCAATACCAAGCTATAGTAAAGGTCCCGGGGTCTTTCCGTCCTGCCGCGCGTAACGAGCATCTTTACTCGTAGTGCAATTTCGCCGGGCCTGTGGTTGAGACAGTCGAGAAGTCGTTACGCCATTCGTGCAGGTCGGAACTTACCCGACAAGGAATTTCGCTACCTTAGGATGGTTATAGTTACCACCGCCGTTTACTGGCGCTTAAATTCTGAGCTTCGCCCCGAAGAGCTAACCCGTCCTCTTAACGTTCCAGCACCGGGCAGGCGTCAGTCCGTATACATCGTCTTGCGACTTCGCACGGACCTGTGTTTTTAGTAAACAGTCGCTTCTCGCTGGTCTCTGCGGCCACCCAGCCCTAGCCCGCAACGGAGCTTCAAGCCAGACGGCCCCCCTTCTCCCGAAGTTACGGGGGCATTTTGCCGAGTTCCTTAACCACAGTTCACCCGAACGCCTCGGTATTCTCTACCTGACCACCTGTGTCGGTTTGGGGTACGGGCCGCACGGACACTCGCTAGAGGCTTTTCTCGGCAGCATGGGATCACTCTACTTCGCCTCACTCGGCTACGCATCACGCCTCACCCTCATGAGCGACGGATTTGCCTATCGCTCGGGCCACACGCTTACACCAGACACCAACTGCTGGCGGAGCTACCCTCCTGCGTCACCCCATCGCTTGGCTACTACCGGATCAGATCCCGCGCTCAGATGATTCAGTCCGAAGACATCCACACCCTTGGGCGGTTAGTATCACCGGCCTCACCAGGGACGCGTCCACACGGGTACGGGAATATCAACCCGTTGTCCATCGACTACGCCTGTCGGCCTCGCCTTAGGTCCCGACTTACCCTGGGCGGAACAGCCTGGCCCAGGAACCCTTGGTCATTCGGCGGACGAGATTCTCACTCGCCTATCGCTACTCATGCCTGCATTCTCACTCGCACAGCCTCCACCACTGGATCACTCCGCGGCTTCCACGGCTGCACGACGCTCCCCTACCCACCCACACCACTGGCTGTCATCTCAAGGACGACAGCGATGTATTTGTGTGAGTGACACAGCTTCGGCGGTGCGCTTCAGCCCCGCTACATTGTCGGCGCAGGACCACTTGACCAGTGAGCTATTACGCACTCTTTCAAGGGTGGCTGCTTCTAAGCCAACCTCCTGGTTGTCTGGGCGACCCCACATCCTTTCCCACTTAGCGCACACTTAGGGGCCTTAGCTGGTGTTCTGGGCTGTTTCCCTCTCGACTACGAACCTTATCGCCCGCAGTCTCACTGCCGCGCTCTCACACCCCGGTATTCGGAGTTTGGTTGATTTCGGTAAGCTTGTAGGCCCCCTAGACCATCCAGTGCTCTACCCCCGAGGTGAAACACACGACGCTGCACCTAAATGCATTTCGGGGAGAACCAGCTATCACGGAGTTTGATTGGCCTTTCACCCCTACCCACAGCTCATCCCCCAGGTTTTCAACCCTGGTGGGTTCGGGCCTCCACGACGTCTTACCGTCGCTTCACCCTGGCCATGGGTAGATCACTCCGCTTCGGGTCTAGACCACGCGACTCAACCGCCCTCTTCGGACTCGCTTTCGCTACGGCTACCCCACACGGGTTAACCTCGCCACGCAGCACTAACTCGCAGGCTCATTCTTCAAAAGGCACGCCATCACCCCTCAAGGCTCTGACGGCTTGTAGGCACACGGTTTCAGGTACTCTTTCACTCCCCTCCCGGGGTACTTTTCATCTTTCCCTCACGGTACTAGTCCGCTATCGGTCATCAGGAAGTATTCAGGCTTAGCGGGTGGTCCCGCCAGATTCACAGCGAATTTCACGAGTACGCTGCTACTTGGGAACACTCTCCAGAGACCACATGTTTTCGCTTACGGGGCTCTCACCCTCTACGGCCGCCCGTTCCAAGACGTTCACCTAACACATGGTTTTCTTACTCTGCGCCAGTCCGGCAGAACCGACCGAAAGGTCCCACGACCCCGCCACCGCAACCCCTGCCGGGTATCACACGACGACGGTTTAGCCTCTTCCGCTTTCGCTCGCCACTACTCACGGAATCACGGTTGTTTTCTCTTCCTACGGGTACTGAGATGTTTCACTTCCCCGCGTTCCCCCCCAACACCCTATATATTCAGGTGCGGGTGACACCACATGACTGGTGCCGGGTTTCCCCATTCGGACATCCTCGGATCACAGCTCGGTTGACAGCTCCCCGAGGCATTTCGCAGTCTCCCACGTCCTTCATCGGCCCCTGATGCCTAGACATCCACCGTATGCCCTTACACACTTACAACAAAGATGCTCGCATCCACTGTACAGTTCTCAAACACCAACCAGACACCAGAACACATCCACGACCACCGGACCCGCGCACCACGCGGCGGTCTGATCGACGCCCTGGCCCTGACACTGAGCAAACCCTCACGGGTGTTGTCTCAGGACCCAACAGTGTACCGACACACTCACCACTCACCACCATCGACCATCCGCGTTCCACGCACACCGTTCCGAAGAACAGCGGCAGTACTGGCAGCCCTGACCGACACCGAGGAGCGTTCGCTCGTCCAGTAGTTCCACAGCATATGAGCGCCACCCACCAGGCATTCGCTGGCAGCGTGGTCTCCCACCACCCGAAGGTGATGGCAGGTGCTCCTTAGAAAGGAGGTGATCCAGCCGCACCTTCCGGTACGGCTACCTTGTTACGACTTCGTCCCAATCGCCAGTCCCACCTTCGACCACTCCCCCCCTTGCGGGTTGGGCCATGGGCTTCGGGTGTTACCGACTTTCGTGACGTGACGGGCGGTGTGTACAAGGCCCGGGAACGTATTCACCGCAGCGTTGCTGATCTGCGATTACTAGCGACTCCGACTTCACGGGGTCGAGTTGCAGACCCCGATCCGAACTGAGACCGGCTTTAAGGGATTCGCTCCACCTCACGGTCTCGCAGCCCTCTGTACCGGCCATTGTAGCATGTGTGAAGCCCTGGACATAAGGGGCATGATGACTTGACGTCATCCCCACCTTCCTCCGAGTTGACCCCGGCAGTCTCCCATGAGTCCCCGCCATTACGCGCTGGCAACATGGAACGAGGGTTGCGCTCGTTGCGGGACTTAACCCAACATCTCACGACACGAGCTGACGACAGCCATGCACCACCTGTACACCGGCCACAAGGGGGCCGATATCTCTACCGGTTTCCAGTGCATGTCAAGCCCAGGTAAGGTTCTTCGCGTTGCATCGAATTAATCCACATGCTCCGCCGCTTGTGCGGGCCCCCGTCAATTCCTTTGAGTTTTAGCCTTGCGGCCGTACTCCCCAGGCGGGGTGCTTAATGCGTTAGCTACGGCACGGAAACCGTGGAATGGTCCCCACACCTAGCACCCACCGTTTACGGCGTGGACTACCAGGGTATCTAATCCTGTTCGCTCCCCACGCTTTCGCTCCTCAGCGTCAGTATCGGCCCAGAGACCCGCCTTCGCCACCGGTGTTCCTCCTGATATCTGCGCATTTCACCGCTACACCAGGAATTCCAGTCTCCCCTACCGAACTCAAGTCTGCCCGTATCGACCGCAGGCCCACAGTTAAGCTGCAGGTTTTCACGGCCGACGCGACAAACCGCCTACGAGCTCTTTACGCCCAATAATTCCGGACAACGCTCGCACCCTACGTATTACCGCGGCTGCTGGCACGTAGTTAGCCGGTGCTTCTTCTGCAGGTACCGTCACTTGCGCTTCGTCCCTGCTGAAAGAGGTTTACAACCCGAAGGCCGTCATCCCTCACGCGGCGTCGCTGCATCAGGCTTGCGCCCATTGTGCAATATTCCCCACTGCTGCCTCCCGTAGGAGTCTGGGCCGTGTCTCAGTCCCAGTGTGGCCGGTCGCCCTCTCAGGCCGGCTACCCGTCGTCGCCTTGGTAGGCCACTACCCCACCAACAAGCTGATAGGCCGCGGGTTCATCCCATACCGCCGGAACTTTCCACCCCCCACCATGCGGAGAGGAGTCATATCCGGTATTAGACCTCGTTTCCAAGGCTTATCCCAGAGTATAGGGCAGATTACCCACGTGTTACTCACCCGTTCGCCGCTCGTGTACCCCGAAGGGCCTTACCGCTCGACTTGCATGTGTTAAGCACGCCGCCAGCGTTCGTCCTGAGCCAGGATCAAACTCTCCAAAGATGATTTAGAGTGCTGCCTGACAAACAGACACCAAAACTGGCATCAATTCATCTCAAAGGAACCCACATCGGGGTTCTATCATTCAAGCTCTACTGGCTTAAATCGGCACACTGTTGAGTTCTCAAACAACACACGCACATCCGGGTCGACCGCGCTGAGCGGCCTAGCCAGAGGCTGGTACTTCTTGGCTTTTGTCTCGGACTCCAAGGTCGCCCACTCTACCACCTCGCGGCGGGAGCTTGGTTCGCGGCCCCTCTGGAGTCTGGCGCTCGTTCCGGTTTTCCCGGCCCGTGTCGCGCTGACAGAGAGAAAGTTACACGGCTTCAAACCCGGGGTCAAATCGCGCCCCCAGGCCCCTTCCACGCGGCAAAACCGCAGGTCAGAACCCTTGTGGAAGGTCTTGAAACCAACGTAACCCACCCCGAAGCCGGTGGGTATGTGATGGCAGTCACATCAACTTTCTTTGCAGGTCGCCGTCCTAGGCCGCTCGCAGGCCCACGACCTGCGGAAACGACAGTGGCCGCCGACCTTGTGGGGTCGACGGCCACGGGAGGACCACTCGGATGGGCTCAGCAGGCCTAGAGGGTTGGTACGACGCGGGTGCGCTTACCGCCGCGGCGGTAGGCACTGACCGCCCTGGAGCCGTCTACCCAGAACCGCCAGGGCACGTCCATCGCGACAGCCACGCCCACCCGCGGCCCTACGCGCACGGATTCGGCAGGTACGCGTTCACCGGCCAAGAGGCGCACGGGAGATGCCAGGTCGGTGAGGTCGACGCCGTTGTCGTCGCGGGTGAGCCCCAGGACGCCGGTGAGCCGTGCGGGCCCCTTGGCCAGCTCGGCGTCGGAACGCGAAGCCGGTCGACGGGACCTCGCCAGGTCGATGCCGTCAACGACCTCTCCCGCGCGGAGGAGGACGGCACCCGGCACACCGTCGGTAAGAGCGACCACGTTCGCGCAGAAGTGCATCCCGTAGACGAAGTACACGTAGAGGTACCCGGCGGGCCCGAACATGACTTCGTTGCGAGGGGTCTTACCGCGGTAGCAGTGCGACGCGGGGTCGTCCCCGCCGCGGTAAGCCTCGACCTCCACGATGCGCACGCGCACGGTGCCCTGCGGACTGTCGGACTCCAGCACAGCCCCTAAGAGGAGCTTGGCGGCGTCGACAGGGTCTACCGCGAGCTCGTCGCGTGTCAGCACCTCGCCCGCCGCCCCGCCGGTCACTTCCGCAGGGTTTGCTCCGCCCACGTCCGGTACTCCTCGACTCGGGTCACCACACGGTCGCGCTGCTCCGCGACGCGGCGCGGGGCGGTCCCACCGTACGCGTCGCGGGAGGCGATCGAGCCCGCCACCGTGAGCACGTCCCGGACGGCGGCCGTGAGCGCCGGGTCGACCTCGGCGAACTCCGCGTCGGTCAGCTCGTCGAGGCCGATCCCCTTGGCCTCGGCGCGGCGCACGCACTCCCCCGCCGCCTCGTGCGCGACGCGGAACGGCACGCCCTGGCGGACCAGCCACTCGGCGATGTCGGTGGCCAGGGTGAACCCGGCCGGGGCCAGCGCGGCGAGGCGGTCGGTGTCGAAGGTGAGCGTGTCGAGCATGCCCGCGAGCGCGGGGAGCAGCAGTTCGAGCTGGGCGATGGAGTCGAAGACCGGCTCCTTGTCCTCCTGCAGGTCCCGGTTGTAGGCCAGCGGCTGGGCCTTGAGCGTGGCCAGCAGGCCGGCCAGGTTGCCGATCATGCGGCCGGACTTGCCCCGGGTCAGCTCGGCGACGTCGGGGTTCTTCTTCTGCGGCATGATCGAGCTGCCGGTGGCCCAGGCGTCGTGCAGGGTCGCGTAGCCGAACTCGGCGGTGGTCCAGATGATCACCTCTTCGGCAATCCGGGACAGGTTGACCCCGAGCATGGCCACGACGAACGCGAACTCGGCGGCGAAGTCGCGGGAGGCGGTGCCGTCGATGGAGTTCTCGACGGGGGCGTCGAAGCCCAGTTCCTTGGCGACCGCGTCCGGGTCCAGGCCGAGCGACGAGCCCGCGAGGGCGCCGGAGCCGTAGGGGGACACGGCCGCGCGCTTGTCCCAGTCGCGGAGGCGGTCGACGTCGCGCAGCAGCGACTGGGCGTGCGCGAGGAGGTGGTGGGCCAGCAGGACCGGCTGGGCGTGCTGCAGGTGGGTGCGGCCGGGCATGGCTGCCTCGGGGTGGCGCCCGGCCTGGGCCAGCAGCGCGGTGACGACGTCGAGGGTGCCGCCCGCGACGGTGCGCGCGGCCTCGCGCAGGTACATGCGGAACAGGGTGGCGATCTGGTCGTTGCGGGAGCGGCCCGCGCGCAGCTTGCCGCCGAGTTCGGCGCCCGCCCGGTCGAGCAGGCCGCGTTCGAGGGCGGTGTGCACGTCCTCGTCGGCGGGGACGGGGGTGAACGCCCCGGAGACCACGTCGGCCTCCAGGGTGTCCAGGGCGGTGAGCATGCCGCGCAGCTCGACCTCGGTGAGCAGGCCCGCGTTGTGCAGCACGAGCGCGTGGGCGCGGGACCCGGCGATGTCGTGGCGGGCGAGTCGCCAGTCGAAGTGGGTCGACAGGCTCAGCGCGGCCATGGCCTCGGCCGGTCCGGAACTGAACCGCCCACCCCACAACGCGGTGGGTTCCTGCTCGCTCAACGGAGATTCCTCTCTAGTGGTTTGTTCAGAGCTTGGCCGCACGGCGCGCGGCGATCTTCGACGGCAGGCCCCAGAGCTGCACGAAGCCCTTGGCGAGCGACTGGTCGAAGGTGTCGCCCTCGTCGTAGGTGGCGAGGTTGAAGTCGTAGAGGGACTGCTCGGAGCGGCGGCCGTTGACGACCGCGCGGCCCGCGTGCAGCACGAGCCGCACCTCGCCGGTGACGTGCGCCTGAGTATGGGCGATGAACGCGTCGAGCGCGTCCTTGAGCGGGGAGAACCAGAGCCCGTCGTAGACCAGTTCGGTCCAGCGCTGCTCGGCGGTGCGCTTGAACCGGGCGAGGTCGCGTTCGACGGTGACGTTCTCCAGCTCCTGGTGCGCGGTGATCAGCGCGAGGGCGCCGGGGGCCTCGTAGATCTCGCGGCTCTTGATGCCGACCAGGCGGTCCTCGACGAGGTCGAGGCGGCCGACGCCCTGGGCGCCCGCGCGCCGGTTCAGCTCGCGGATGGCCTGCAGGACGGTGACGGTCTCGCCGTCGATCGCGACGGGGACGCCGCAGTCGAAGGTGATGACGAGTTCGTCGGGGTCGCGCGGGTCGGCGGGGTTCGAGGTGTAGCTGTAGACGTCCTCGGTGGGGGCGTTCCAGATGTCCTCGAGGAACCCGGTCTCGACGGCGCGTCCCCACACGTTCTGGTCGACGGAGAACGGGGAGCGCTTGGAGACGTCGATGGGCAGGTCGCGGTCCTCGGCCCAGGCGATGGCCTTCTCGCGGGTCCAGGCGAAGTCGCGGACGGGGGCGATGACGCGCAGTTCGGGGGCGAGGGCGCCGATGCCGACCTCGAAGCGGACCTGGTCGTTGCCCTTGCCGGTGCAGCCGTGGGAGACGGTGGTGGCGCCGTGCGCGCGGGCGGCGTCGACGAGGTGGCGGACGATCACGGGCCGGGACAGCGCGGAGACCAGCGGGTAGCGGTCCTGGTAGAGCGCGTTGGCCTGGAGGGCGGGCAGGCAGTACTGCTCGGCGAACTCGTCGCGGGCGTCGACGACGACGGCCTCGGCGGCGCCGCAGGCCAGCGCCCGCTTGCGGATGGTGTCGAGGTCCTCGCCGCCCTGGCCGACGTCGACGGCCACGGCGACGACCTCGGCGCCGGTTTCCTCGGCGATCCAGCCGATCGCGACGGAGGTGTCCAACCCGCCGGAGTAGGCGAGGACGACCCGGTCAGTCATCGGTTTCTCCTTGCGTCGGGGGTGGCGTCGGCCTGCCGGGGGCGGTGCGGGCGGCCATCGCCATGAAGCGGTCGGCCATCTGGAGCCCGGTGACGGGTTCGCGGCAGATGACCATGAGGGTGTCGTCGCCCGCGATGGTGCCGACGACCTCGTGCAGTGCGGCCCGGTCGATCGCGCTGGCGAGGAACTGCGCGGCACCGGGCGGCGTTCGGAGCACGGTCAGGTTGGCCGACGCGTCCGCGGAGACGAGCAGTTCGCTGAGCAGGCGGGTGAGGCGGGAGGTGCCGCCCTGCACGCCGCGCACGGGGTTGCCGTCCTCGGGGATGACGTAGACCGGGGCGCCGCCGTCCGCGCCGCGCAGCTTGACCGCGCCGAGTTCGTCCAGGTCGCGCGAGAGCGTGGCCTGGGTGGCCTCGATGCCCTCGGCGTGCAGGAGGGTGGCGAGTTCGGTCTGGCTGCGGATGGCCCGCTCGGTGACCAGCTCGACGATGCGGGCCTGGCGCGCGGCGCGGGTGGCGGCGGAGGTGGTCACGTTCGGGCCACCAGCCAGCTCAGCAGGGCCTTCTGGCTGTGCAGCCGGTTCTCCGCCTCGTCCCAGACGGCGCTGGCGGGGCCGTCGAGGACCTCGTCGGTGATCTCCCAGCCGCGGTGCGCGGGCAGGCAGTGCAGCACGATGGCGCCGGGGGCGGCGCGGCCGAGCAGCGCGTCGTCGACGCGCAGCTTGCGGAAGGAGCTGACCCGGTCGCGGCCGTCGTTCTCCTGGCCCATGGAGGTCCAGGTGTCGGTGACGAGCACGTCGGCGCCGTCGACGGCGGCGTGCGGGTCGGCGAGGACCGCGACGCTGCCGCCGGTCTCCTTGGCGCGCCGGTCGGCGTCGACGACGATGTCGGCGCGCGGTTCGAAGCCCTCGGGGGCGACGACGCGCACGTGCATGCCCGCGGTGGCGCCGCCGAGCAGCAGGGAGTGGGCCATGTTGTTGGCGCCGTCGCCGAGGTAGGTGGCGGTGAGGCCGGCGAGCTTGCCGTGGCGTTCGCGGATGGTCATCAGGTCGGCGAGAACCTGGCAGGGGTGGAACTCGTCGGTGAGGGCGTTGATGACGGGGATGGACGCGGCGGAGGCCATGGCCTCGATGCGCTTCTGCGCGTAGGTGCGCCAGACGATGACGTCGACGTAGCGGGAGAGCACGCGGGAGGTGTCCTCGATGGTCTCTTCGCGGCCGAGCTGCATGGTGCGGCCGTCGACGATGACCGAGGTGCCGCCGAGCTGGGCGATGCCGACCTCGAAGGACACCCGGGTGCGGGTGGAGTTCTTCTCGAAGATGGCGGCGACGGACTTGTCGGCCAGCGACCTGGTCGAGTGCGGGTCGGCCTTGAGCGCGTCGGCGAGGTCGAGGACCTCGCGCTGCTCGTCGGGGGTCAGGTTGTCGTCGCGCAGGAAGTGCCGGACCACGGTTCAGCCCTCCTGGGCGGTGTCGAGGATGCCGGGGAGCGCGGCGAGGAAGTCGCCCGCCTGATCCTCGGTGAGCACGAGCGGCGGTGCGAGCCGCACGGTGTCGGTCTGGACGTTGTTGACCAGGTAGCCCTGGCTCGCGGCGGCGGCGGCGACCTTGGCGGAGACGGGTGCGGTCAGCGCGATGCCGAGCAGCAGCCCGCTGCCGCGCACACCGGCGACGAGCGGGTGGTCGAGGTTTTCGACGCCCGCGGCGATGTCCTTGCCGAGCGCGGAGACGTGTTCGAGGAGTCCGTCGGCGGAGATGGTGCGCAGCACGGCGAGGCCGGCGGCGGCGCAGACGGCGTTGCCGCCGAAGGTGGTGCCGTGGTGGCCGGGGGCGAACAGGTCGGCCGCCGCGCCGACGGCGACGCAGGCGCCCAGCGGCAGGCCGCCGCCGAGGCCCTTGGCCAGGGTGAACACGTCGGGGACGATGCCCGCCTGCTGGAAGGCGAACCAGCCGCCGAGCCTGCCGATGCCGGTCTGCACCTCGTCGAGGATGAGCAGCGCGCCCACCGCGGTGGTGATCTCGCGGGCGGCCTGGAGGTAGCCGTCGGGGGCGGGGACGACGCCGCCTTCACCGAGGACGGGTTCGAGGATGACCGCGGCGGTGTCGCCGTCGACGGCGGCGCGCAGCGCGTCGACGTCGCCGAACGGGATGTGCTCGACGCCGGGGACCAGCGGCTGGAACGGGGTGCGCTTGGGCGGCTGGCCGGTGAGGGTCAGGGAGCCCATGGTGCGGCCGTGGAAGGCGCCGTCGGTGGCGATGACCTTGGGCCTGCCGGTGAGGCGGGCGAGTTTGAACGCGGCCTCGTTGGCCTCGGCGCCGGAGTTGCAGAAGACGACCTTGCCGTTGCCGGTCAGGCCCGCGACGTCGAGCAGCGCCTCGGCCAGTTCCACCGCGACGGGGTTGACGTAGAGGTTGGAGACGTGGGCCATCTTGGTGATCTGCTCGGTGACCGCGGCTACTACGGCCGGGTGGGCGTGTCCGAGCGCGTTGGTGGCGATACCGCCTACCAGGTCGAGGTAGCGCTTACCGTCGGCGTCCCACACGTACGAGCCCTCACCGCGCACCAACGCGATGCCCGGCGTGCCGTAGTTGTCCATCAGCGCGGACTTCCACCGCGCCTGGGCGTCCAAGTTGGACTCGACCATCACTTCTCCCCCTTGTCGGGCAAAACCATGGTTCCGACACCACCGGTGGTGAAAACCTCGAGCAGCACGGAGTGCGCGAGCCTGCCGTCGATGACGTGCGCGCGCGGCACGCCACCGGTGACCGCGCGCAGGCAGGCCTCCATCTTGGGGACCATGCCGCTCTCCAGGCGGGGCAGCAGGTCGGCGAGCGCGGACGCGCGGATCTCGTGCAGCAGCGACGACCGGTCGGGCCAGTCGGCGTAGAGGCCCTCCACGTCGGTGAGCACGACGAGCTTCTCGGCGTCGAGCGCGATGGCGAGCGCGGCGGCGGCGGTGTCGGCGTTGACGTTGTGGGTGACGCCGTCGCGGTCGGCGGCGACCGTGGACACGACCGGGATGCGGCCCGCGGCGACGATGTCGAGCACGGCCGACGGGTTGACCTCGACGACGTCGCCGACGAGCCCGAGGTCGACTTCCTGTCCGTCGATCTCGGCGGTGCGGCGTTCGGCGGTGAACAGGTGCGCGTCCTCGCCGGAGATGCCGACCGCGAGGGGCCCGTGTTGGTTGATCAGCCCTACCAGCTCACGGCTGACCTGTCCGGTAAGAACCATGCGGACGACGTCCATGGCTTCGGGGGTGGTCACGCGCAGACCCGCGCGGAATTCGCTGGGAATGCCCATCTTGCCGAGCATGGCGCCGATCTGCGGTCCACCGCCGTGTACCACTACGGGACGCAGACCGGCCAACCGCAGAAAAACCATGTCTTCCGCGAAAGCGCGCTTGAGGGTGTCGTCGACCATGGCGTTGCCGCCGTATTTGACGACTACGAGCGCGCCGTGGAAGCGGCGCAGCCACGGGAGAGCCTCGACGAGGACATTCGCCTTGTCGGCCGGGGTGAGCGCGTCGGTGCTCATGAGCTGTACGCGCTGTTCTCTTCGACGTACGCGTGCGACAGGTCGGTGGTGAGGATGGTGCCGACGCCGTCGCCCGCGTGCAGGTCGATCTCGACGAGGATGTCGCGGCCGGACAGGTCGGCGACGGAGCGGTCCTCGCCGCGCCCGCCCGCGCGGCACACGGTGACGCCGTTGATGGTGATGTCGAGCTTGGACTGGTCGAACTCGGTGGGCGCGTTGCCGACCGCCATGGCGATGCGGCCCCAGTTGGGGTCGCTGGCGAAGAACGCGGTCTTGCACAGGTTGTCGACCGCGACGGTGCGCGCGGTGGCAACGGCTTCGGCGTCGGTGGCGGCGCCGCGCACGGTGATGGTCACGTGCTTGGTGACACCCTCGGCGTCGGCCTGCAACTGCGCGACGAGGTCGGCGCACAGCGTGGTCAGGTGCTCGGTGAATGACGCCTGGTCGACCTCGACGCCGGACGCGCCGGAGACCAGCAGCAGCACGGTGTCGTTGGTGGAGGTGCCGCCGTCGACGTCGAGCCGGTTGAAGGTGGCGTCCACGGCCGCGCGCAGCGCCGCGTCGGCGGTGGCGGAGTCGACCACGGCGTCGGTCGTGACGACGCTGAGCATGGTGGCCATGTTGGGCGCGCACATGCCCGCGCCCTTGGCGAACCCGCCGACGGTCCAACCGCCGGGGGCGGTGAGCGCGGCCAGCTTGGGCCGGGTGTCGGTGGTCATCACGCCGGTGGCGGCGGCCAGGCTCGCGTCGGCGGACCGGGCGAGTTCCTTGGCGGCGAGGTCGATGCCGGACCGGATGGCGTCCATGGGCAGGCGCTCGCCGATGAGGCCGGTGGAGCAGACCGCGACGTCGATGGCGCCGATGCCGAGCACGTCGGCGACCTTCTCGGCGGTGGCGTGGCTGTCCTGGAAGCCCTCGGGGCCGGTGCAGGCGTTGGCGCCGCCGGAGTTGAGCACGGCGGCCTTGAGCCTGCCGGTGGTGAGCACCTGCTTGGACCACAGCACGGGGGCGGCCTTGACCTTGTTGCGGGTGAACACGCCCGCCGCGGCGGTGACCGGGCCGTCGTTGACCACCAGGGTCAGGTCGGGCTTGCCGTTGGTCTTGATGCCCGCGGCCACACCGGCGGCGCGGAACCCGGCCGCCGCGGTGACGCCCTGGCTGCGGTCGATCTCGGGGACGGTCACGGGGCTACTCCCACGGTGGACAGGCCCGTCGTCTCCGGCAGGCCGAGCGCGATGTTCATGGACTGCACGGCGCCGCCCGCCGTGCCCTTGGTGAGGTTGTCGATGGCGGCGACCACGACCAGCCTGTCCAGGTCCTCGTCGACGGTGACCTGGAGCTGGGTGGCGTTGGAGCCGAGGACGGCGGCGGTGGTCGGCCACCGCCCCTCGGGGAGCAGGTGCACGAACGGCTCGTCGCCGTACTCCCGCTCGTAGACCGCGCGCACGTCCGCGGTCCCGGCGAGCGGGGCGCTGCACGTGGCGAGGATGCCGCGCGGCAGGGGCGCGAGGACGGGCGTGAACGAGACGGGGACCTTCCGGCCCGCGATCGCGCTGAGGTTCTGCGTGATCTCGGGGGTGTGCCGGTGGGCGCCGCCGACGCCGTAGGCGCTGAGCGAGCCCATGACCTCGGAGCCGAGCAGGTTGGGCTTGAGGCTCTTGCCCGCGCCGGACGTGCCGGAAACCGCGACCACGACGACCTCGCCGTCGACCAGCCCGTGCCGCACGGCGGGGGCCATGGCCAGGGAGGACACCGTCGGGTAGCAGCCGGGGACGGCGATGCGCTTGGTGCCGCGCAGCCGCTCGCGGGCGCCGGGCAGCTCGGGCAGGCCGTACGGCCAGGTGCCCGCGTGCTCGCTGCCGTACCAGCGGGTCCAGTCCTCGGCGCTGCTCAGCCGGTGGTCGGCACCGCAGTCGACGACGAGGGTGTCCGGGCCGAGCTGGGCGGCGATGGCGGCGGAGTGGCCGTGCGGCAGGGCGAGGAAGACGACGTCGTGGCCGCCGAGCACGCCAGCGGTGGTCTCCTCCAGCACGCGGTCGGCCAGTGGGAGCAGGTGCGGCTGGTGCTCGCCCAGTCGCGAGCCCGCGTTGCCCCCGGCCGTCAACGCGCCGATCTCCACCTCCGGGTGGCCGAGCAGCAGCCGCAGCGCCTCGCCCCCCGCGTACCCGCTCGCTCCCGCCACCGCAACCCGAACCGTCATGTGGATGATTATGCAGTCTGACGCAAACCTACTCAACCCGATATCGGGGCGGTGACCGGCGTCACAGGGCCAGTGTGGGCGCGGGCGGCGCGACCGCGCGCGCCGCGGCGGGCGGGTTCACTCGCTGGGCACGAGGCGGGGCGACCACCAAAGAAATACCTCTCACGTATTCCCGAACCATTCTTTTCAACGCTGGAAATAAATCCACTCTCTCACATCGTGAACAGCGATCCCGATTCCACTGGATGGTCATAAAGTGTGCCCGGTTCCCAGGCCCCGAATCCCCCGGAGCTCATGTGACTTCCCTGTCCCCGCCACCGACCCGCCCGGCGGAAGATCTCCTCGGACGACTGAAATCGACGAAGGTGGTGCCGCTGCGGCACCCCTGGCGCTGGGTGGCGGGCGCGGTGGCGCTGGTGCTGCTCGCCCAGGCCGCGCACGCGCTGATCACCAACGACGCGTTCCAGTGGGACGCTTTTGGCTACTGGTTCTTCCGCCCGGTCGTCATGGACGGTCTCCTGCTGACGCTGGAACTGACCGGGCTGGGCGCGGTTTTCGGACTCATCGGCGGGGTCGCGCTGGCGCTGATGCGGCTTTCCCGGAACCCGGTGCTGCGCGCGGTGTCGTGGGGCTACGTCTGGGTTTTCCGGTCGATCCCGCTGATCGTGCTGCTGCTGTTCCTGGCCAACGTGACCGCGCTGTACAGCACCCTGAGCCTCGGTATCCCGTTCGGGCCGTCGTTCGTCGAGTTCCGCGCCAACGACCTGCTGAGCTTCTTCGTGGTCGCGGTGCTGGGGCTGAGCCTGCACGAGGCGGCGTACGCGGCGGAGATCGTGCGCGCCGGGATCATCTCGGTCGACCAGGGGCAGCTGGAGGCGGCGTCGGCGCTGGGGCTGCCGAAGACGCGGCAGTACCGGCGGATCATCCTGCCGCAGGCCACGCGGGCGATCATCCCGAACTACGCCAACCAGCTCATCAACCTGCTCAAGGGCACGTCGGTCGTCTACATCACCTCGCTGCTGGAGCTGTTCGGCGTGGTGCAGACGCAGGCGAGCACGAACAGCGGCCAGATCATCCCGCTGCTGATGGTCGGCACGGTCTGGTACGTGATCCTGACCAGCCTGCTCTCGGTCGCGCAGTACTACCTGGAGCGCCACTTCTCCCGGGGCGCGCTGCGGACCGTGCCCGCGACGCCCGCGCAGAGGTTCCGGGCGCGGATGCGTTCGCTGGGGGTGGCCCGATGACCGCGGCGGTGACGGTGCGCGGCGCGGTCAAGTCCTACGGCGCGAACCGGGTGCTCGACGAGGTCGACTTCACCGCGGCGGCCGGTGAGGTGACCGCGATCATCGGTCCGTCCGGCTCCGGCAAGTCCACGCTGCTGCGCGCCATCAACCACCTGGAGCCGCTCGACAGCGGGTTCGTCGCGGTGCACGGCGAGCTGATCGGGGTGCGCGCGCACCGCGGCAGGCTCCGGGAGCTGAGCGAGCGCGCGATCCTGCGGCAGCGGTCGCGGATCGGGTTCGTGTTCCAGAACTTCAACCTGTTCCCGCACCTGTCCGTGCTGGAGAACGTGATCGAGGCGCCGGTGGTGACGCGGGGCGTGGCGAAGGCGGAGGCCGTCGAGCGCGCGCGGGAGCTGCTGGCGAAGGTGGGGTTGGCGGACAAGGAGACCGCGTACCCGCGCCAGCTGTCGGGAGGGCAGCAGCAGCGGGTCGCCATCGCACGGGCGCTGGCGCTGCGGCCGAGGCTGCTGCTGTTCGACGAGCCCACCTCGGCGCTGGACCCGGAGCTGGTCGGTGACGTGCTGGCCGTGCTGCGCGACCTGGCCGCGTCCGGCACCACGATGATCGTCGTCACGCACGAGATCGGCTTCGCCCGCGACGTGGCCGACCGGGTCGTGTTCCTCGACGCGGGCCGGATCGTCGAGCAGGGGCCGCCGGATCAGGTCCTGCTGGCCCCACGGGAAGACCGCACCCGTGAATTCCTCGGAAAGCTGCGCTGAGAACAGTGAGGACACCCATGCCCCTATCCGCCCGAATCCCCGCCGCCCTGGCCGCGTTGACGGTGACCGCCACGCTCGCCGCCTGCGGATCCGGCGACGCCCCTGCCGCCACCGCGGTCGACGCCAACGGCAACCAGGTCGTCACCGTCGCGGCGAACACCGACTTCACCACGCCGGTCCAGCTGACCGTGGCGAAGGTCGACGCGATCCGGGCGAAGCTGCCGAAGGCCGTCCTGGACCGCGGCACCCTGGTCATCGGCGGCGGCGCGATCCCCAACGGCTCGCCGCCGCTGAACTTCATCGGCACCGACCAGAAGACGCTGACCGGTGTGGAGTCCGACCTCGGCAGGCTGGTCGCCGCGGTGCTCGGGCTGACGCCGGACGTGCAGAACGCGTCGTGGCAGAACATGTTCGTGCGCACCAAGAGCGGCGAGTTCGACGTGTCGTTCTCCAACATCACGGTGACCGAGGAGCGCAAGCAGCAGGGCTTCGACTTCGCCTCTTACCGCGAGGACAACCTCGGGTTCGAGGTGAACAAGGACAGCACCTGGAACTTCGACGGCAACTACGGGAGTTTCGCGGGCAAGACCGTCGCGGTCGACACCGGCACGAACCAGGAGAAGATCCTGGTGGAGTGGCGCACCAAGCTCCAGGCCGAGGGCAAGACCCTGGAGATCCGCAACTTCGCCGACCGCAACGCCACCTACCTCGCGCTGGCGTCTGGCCGCGTCGACATCTACTTCGCCCCGAACCCCAGCATCGCCCACCACGCCAAGAAAACCGAGTCGACGCCGCACCCGAGCCGCAGCGCGGGCTCGTTCTCCGGGGCGGGCACGACGTTGCAGGGGCTGATCGCGGCGACCACCAAGAAGGACAGCGGTCTCGTCCAACCGGTGGCCGACGCGCTCAACCACCTGATCGAGAACGGCCAGTACGCCAAGGTGCTGGCCGCCTACGGGCTCAGCGACGAGGCGGTGACCCGCGCCGAGGTCAACCCGCCCGGCCTGCCGATCAACAACTCCTGACCGGCGTCTCGGCCGGCACGGTCAACAGCAGGAACGGCATCTCGCGGCGCAGGCGGAACCCCAGTGCCTCGTACAGGCGGATCGCGTTGGTGTTCCGCGCTCCCGTGTGCAGGAACGGCGTTTCGCCCCGCGCCCGGATGCCCGCCGCCACGGCCAGCACGAGCCGGGTCGCCAGGCCCTGGCCGCGCGCGGCGGGGTCGGTGCAGACCGCGCTGATCTCGGTCCAGCCCGGCGGGCGCAGGCGTTCACCGGCCATCGCCACGAGCACCCCGGCGCGGCGGATGCCCAGGTAGGTGCCCAGCTCGATGGTCCTAGGCCCTGTCCTCAAAGCCAGAGGGTGAGGGCGGCGAGGTCGATCATGGCTTGGTAGGACAGGGCGGTCTTGTCGTAGCGGGTGGCGATCGCGCGGAACTGCTTGAACCGGTTGAAGCAGCGTTCGACGACGTTGCGGCGCTTGTAGATCACCGGGTCGAAGGCGGGTGGCCGACCGCCTGCCTGGCCGCGGCGGGCCCGGCCGTCGCGTTGGTCGCGGCGTTCGGGAATCGTGGCCCGGATGCCGCGCCGGCGCAGGTAGCCGCGGATGGCGCGGCTGGAATAGCCCTTGTCCGCGATCACCCGCGCCGGACGTGTGGCACGTCGGCCTGGTCGTGCCGGCGGGAACCACACGCCCGCCAGCACGGTGTCGAACATGGTGCAGTCATTGGTGTTCCCGCCGGTCAAGACGGTCGTCAGTGGGCGACCGTGTCCGTCGCAGGCCAGGTGGATCTTGGTGGACAGGCCGCCACGTGACCGGCCGATAGCATGATCATCTGGTTCGGTCTGCCCGCCGCACGACCCGCTCGCCCCCTGTGTGCGCGGCCGTACGGCGCCGGGCACCGGCCGCGTGCTGATGAGCACGCACGATGCTGGAATCGACCGAGACCTCCCGGTCCAGCTCGTCGATCGCCTCCGCGATCACCCGCACCCTCGCCACCAGCATCGTGAGGGTGCCGTTGCGTGACCAGCGCCAGAACCGGTTGTAGACCGTCTTCCACGGCCCATAACGCTCCGGCAGATCACGCCACGACACCCCGGTCTTGGCCTTGAACAACATCCCGTTGATCACACGCCGGTCATCCACACGAGGGCGACCCTTCGCCCCCGACACCGGCAACAACGACTGCAACGCCTGCCACTGCTCGTCAGTCAGCTCATGCCTGCGCACCACGACACAAGATCAAACCACGTCCGGCCCACCCGCTTTGAGGACGGGCCCTAGGGCGGAACGGGCCCGGCTGGGTGCGGGCGACGAGGTCGAGCATCTCGGGGACGTCGGCGGCGGTGAGCCGCAGCGCCTCGGGGTCGGGGGCGGGGGTGACGCCGTCGTCGACCATCTGGACGCCGTCGATCAGCTCGGCGGCGGGCCAGCCCGGGGGCGCCTGCGTCGCGCCGGGCACGACGATCCCGCTGCCCGGCGTCGCCATGGCCGCGAGGTCGGCCCACTCCCGGGCGGAACCGGTCGGCACGGCGTGGAACGGGGACACGTCGTCCGGGTAGCCCGCCGCGTCGCCGTACCGCCGCGCGATCGACTGGTGCGGACCGGTCAGCGCCGCCCAGGCCGGGTTGTCCAGGAGTTCCTCGCCCACGTGTGCCACCAATCCCCTCGGTTCACGGGCGAACGCGCCCGCGGGTGCAAGCAAACCCCGTTCGTCGATATTCCCTCCACATGGCACGTCCCACATCCTGGGTGGGCCTCGGGGGCCTGGTTAGTGTCGAAAGCAAGAGCGGCTCTGGGAGGCCTTGTGGCTCTGCATCTGGCTTTGGAAACCGACGGGGCGGGCGCGCACCCGGCAGCGTGGCGGTTCGGCGATCCCGCGAACCACCTGCGGCCCGCCGCGATCCGGGACGTGGTGCTGGCGGCGGAATCCGCCGGGTTCGCGCTGGCGACGTTCGCCGATTCACCGGTACCGCGGGCGGGTGCGGTGGGGCGGCTGGAGTCGGTCGGGCGCGCGGCGTTCGTGTCGACCCGCACCACGGCGATCGGGTTGGCGCCCGCGGTGCCGACGGCCACGGTCGAGCCGTTCCACCTCGCCGCGCAGATCGCGAGCCTGGACCACGCGACGCGCGGTCGGGCGGCGTGGGTGGTCACGGGGACGTCCCCGGCCGCGCTGGCGACCGTGGGGCTGGAGGAGGGGCCCGCTTCCGAAGTGGTCGCGGCGGTGCGCGCGTTGTGGGACTCGTGGGAGGACGACGCGGTCATCAAGGATGTCGCTTCTGGGCGCTACCTTGATGCCGACAAGGTGCACCACGTGGATTTCGAAGGGTCGTCGTTCACCGTCAAGGGGCCGCTGATCACGCCACGTCCGCCGCAGGGACAGCCGGTGGTGATCGCGGACGCGGGCCTGGCACTGGACGCGGACATCGCGTTGATCCCGGCGGACGAGGTCGGCCGCGCACGGCCCGATTCGCTGGTGTTCGCGGAATTGGAGGTCGTGCTCGACACCGACGTCCCGGCGGAGTCCCGGTTGGCGGCGTTGGACGCCGCGGCCGAGTGGGGGTCTTCGCGGACGCGGTACGTGGGGTCGGCCGTCGGGTTGGTGGAGTTGCTGGGTGAGCTGTCGTCGTCGGTCGACGGGGTTCTGCTGCACCCGGCGGCGCTGGCGGTCGACCTGCCGGTGCTGACCAGGCACGTGCTGCCCGCGCTCGACCTGGCGCCGCGTCGGCCGACGCTGCGCGAAACCCTGGGGCTGCCCAAGCCCGTCAACCGATTCGCGAGGGCCGGGCTGTGAGCGACGCGCAACTGCACCTCGGGCTGTTCTACACCGGGGTCGGCGGGCAGTACCTGTGGCAGGAAGCGGGCGACTTCGACCACACCACGATCGACGCCTACCTGTCCGTGGCCAAGACCTTGGAGCGCGGCCTGTTCGACGCGTTCTTCCTCGGCGAGGGCCTGCGGGTGCGGGAGAACCGCGGCCGGATCCTCGAAACCGACGTCGCGGGACGCCCGGACGCCATCACCCAGCTCGCGGCGCTGGCGGGGGCGACCGAGCACATCGGGTTGGTGGCGACGCAGAACGCCACGTACAACTTCCCGGCCGACCTCGCCCGCCGACTGGCCACTTTGGACGTGCTATCCGGCGGCCGAGCCGGGTGGAACGTGGTGACGACCGACAACGCCTGGACGGGCGCGAACTTCCGCCGCGGCGGGTGGCTGCCGCACGAGCGCCGGTACGAGCGGGCGGAGCAGTTCGTGTCCGCCGCCAAGGAGATCTGGGCGGCGGAGCGGACGGTCGAGCGGCACACGGACCTCGTCGAGTTGAGCGTCACGCCGACCGTGCCGCGGACCAGACCGGTGGTGTTGCAGGCAGGCGACTCCCCCGGCGGCCGAGACCTGGCGGCCCGGCACGCGGACGCGGTGTTCTCCGGCAACACCGAATACCCGAAAGCGCTTGCGTACGCGACGGACCTGCGATCCCGCCTGGCCGGGTACGGCCGCTCCCCAGACTCCCTGCGCATCCTGCCGGGCGCCTCGGTGGTGCTCGGCGCGACGGACGCCGAGGCCCAAGAACGCGCCGAGTGGCTGCGGCGGGAGTTGCTGACGCCGCGGCGGGCGATCGGGTTCCTGGAGCAGTACTGGGACAAGGACCTGTCGGCGTACGACCCGGACGGGCCGCTACCGGACGTCGAACCGTCGTCAGCGGAACTCGACCCGTCCCGAGGCACCCTGACCATCTCCGACCGCACGGGAAAGCTGGACCGCATCCGCCAGTGGCGCGAACTGGCAGCGGAGAAGAACCTGTCGATCCGCGAACTGGTCCTCCAGGTCCAACCCACCCGCCACGACTTCATCGGCACCCCCTCCCGCATCGCCGACGAGTGGGCCCACTACGTCCGAACCCGCGCCGTGGACGGCTTCATCCTGGGCGCGGACCGCCTGCCGACCGGGGTGGAGGAGATCGTCGACCGGCTGATCCCGGAACTCCAGGAACGCGGGGTCTACCGGACCTCGTACACGGGCTCGACCCTCCGCGAACACCTCGACCTGCCCACGGTCGACTGACACCCACACCCGGCCCGCGCGGTCTGCGGCCCAGGCTTCCCAACCCCCTGCGCCCGCGAGGGATCCCCCGCGATGGGGAACCCCTGTCTTCGATTCTCCCGGGGTTGGCAAAGCGGCGGAAGCGTTGACACCGGCCTGTGGACAACTTCGGCGCATGTGCATGGGTGGTTGTCCACAGGCTTGATCGTCTTCGCCGCGACTTGTCGGTGACCGCCAGTAAAGTGGATACCGGGGGCCGGAGGCGTGCCCCAGGTTTATCCGGGCCGGACATCCGGGCCGGTGGGCGATAGTGTCGGGGCATGTACGTGTCGCGCGTCCGGCTGGTCAACGTGCGGGGGTTCCACGGCGGGCGCGCGGTCGAGCTCGACCTGCGGCGGCCCGACAGCACCTATGCCGGGTGGACGGTCCTCGCGGGCCGCAACGGTTCGGGGAAGACGTCGTTGTTGCGCGGGATCGCGCTGGCCATCGGGGGGCCCGCGGCGGCGCGGACGTTGGTCGCCGACTTCGACAACTGGATCTCGGTGGGGCAGCAGGGGGCCACGGCGGCCGTGCAGCTGACCTTCGACCTCAACTTCGAGCGCTTCAAGAAGGGCCGCCCGCCGGAGCGGCCCTTCTGGGCGGGTCTGCGTTGGGCGGCCCCCGACGCCGAGGACACGGCGCACGCGCGGCGGCCGGTGCAGCCTTCGCTCGAGGAGCACAGTGAGGACGGGCGGGCCAAGACCGCGCCCCGCAACGGGCCGTGGCACGACAACCCGTCCGGGTGGTTCTGCGCCGCGTACGGGCCCTTCCGCCGGTTGATCGGCGGCACCGGTGACGTGCAGCGGTTGATGCTCGGCGCGGGCAGCGTCGCGCGGATGGCGAGCCTGTTCCACGAGGACGCCTCCCTCGCCGAGGGCGTCGCGTGGCTCATCGAGCAGCACCTGCGGGCCCTGGAGCGCCGCGAGGGCGCGCGCTACCTCAAGGAGACCGCGCTCAAGATCCTCGGCGACGGGCTGCTGCCCGACGACTACCGCATCAACGAGGTCGACTCCGAGGGCCTGTGGGTCTCCTCCGACGGCGGCCACCGGTTCCCGCTGCGGGAGATGAGCGACGGCTACCGCACGGTCGTCGCCCTGGTGGTCGACCTGCTCAAGCAGCTCTACGAGAGCTACGGCGACCTGCACCTCGACGGCACCGTCGTCGGCGTCCCCGGGGTCGTCATCATCGACGAGATCGACGCGCACCTGCACGTCTCGTGGCAGAAGCGGATCGGGGAGTGGCTCAAGCAGCACTTCCCCCAGATCCAGTTCATCGTGACCACGCACAGCCCGTACATCTGCCAGTCCGCCGACCCCGCCGGCCTGATCCGCCTCCCCGGCCCCGACGAGGACACCAGCCCGCAGACCGTCGACGGCGACCTGTGGGAGCGCATCGTCTACGGCACCGGCGACGACGCGGTGCTGTCGGACCTGTTCGGCCTCGACACCGCCTACTCGCACCGCGCCATCCGGTTGCGCCACCGCCTGGTCGAGTTGGAGATCAAGGTCCTGGACGGCACCGCGGACGAGCGGGAACGCGCCGACTACCACGAGCTGAAGCAGACCCTCACCAGCTCGCCGTCCGCCCGGGTCACCGAGGTGGCCGCCCGGCTGATCGCCGACGAGCGGTGATCAAGCTCGTCCGCCCGCCGCTCACCCCCGACCTGGTGGACTCGCTGCAACGCGCCACCGACGGCATCCGCGCGGCGCGGCGCAAGGAGCAGGTCGCGAAGGCCCGCGCCCTCTGGCGCTCCCGACCGGCGGTCCGCCAGGCCGTCGGCGCCACGCTGCGCGGGTTCGCCCCCGGTCGCGAGCGCTGCATGTACTGCGGCGACAACCAGGGCACCGACATCGACCACTTCTCCCCCGTGGCCCTGACCCCGCTGCTGACCTTCGCCTGGCGCAACCACCTGCTGGCCTGCTCGGCCTGCAACAGCCACCACAAGCGTGACCGCTTCCCCCTCGACGACCGCGGCAAGCCGCTGCTGCTGGACCCCACCGTCGACGACCCCTTCGACCACCTGGCCCTGTCCCTCACCCTGGGCCGCTACCACCCGCTGACCGACCGCGGCGCGGGCACGATCGACATCTGCGGCCTCAACCGCGACATCCTGACCAGGGGACGGCAGAACGCCAGGTCGACCCTGGTGTTCCTGTTCGAGCGCTGGGCCGTCGCGCACCGGACCGACGACCGCGCCACCGCGGACCGGGTCATCGACACCGTGCGGGAACAGCCCTTCGCCGACGTCGTCCAGGCGATGCTCCGCTACAGCACCCGCCCCGGTGCGGCGGACGTCTTCTCGGAGCAGCCGGAGGTCCTCGACGTCTTGCGGCACCCGGACCTCCGGGCCCGGCTCGCTCTCTAGCCCCCACCGCACGGCAGGCACGTGCGCGGCGAGCCCTCGGCGAGACGAGTTGAGCCGCCGGAGCCGGGGCCTCGGCGGCCTGGCCGCAACGGTGCTTCCGCGCTAGTGCTTGCGGACCAGCGTCACGCCGTCGCGCAGCGGCAGCAGCACGGCGGAGACGCGGTCGTCGGCCACGATCATGTCGTTGACCGCCCGGATGGCGAGCGTCTGCTCGTCCTGGGCCGCCGGGTCGATGATCCGGCCCTCTTGCAGCATGTTGTCCAGCACGATCAGGCCGCCGGGGCGCAGTCGCACCAGGATTTCCTCGTAGTAGTCGGCGTAGCCGGTCTTGTCCGCGTCGATGAACGCGAAGTCGATGACCGGGTCCAGGGGCAGGGACCGCAGGGTCTCCACCGCCGGTGCCAGGCGCAGGTCGATCCGGTCGGTCACGCCCGCGCGGGCCCAGTACTTGCGGGCCACCGCCGTCCACTCCTCGCTGACGTCGCAGGCCAGCAGCGTGCCGCCCTCGGCCAGGCCGCGCGCGATGCAGATCGACGAGTAGCCGGTGAACACGCCGATCTCGACCGCGAACCGGGCGCCGGTGAGCCGGGCCAGCATCGTCAGGAACTCGCCCTGTTCGTGGGAGATCTGCATGGAGATCACGTCGCCGTGGTCGGCGGCGGTCTCCGCGGCCAAGTCGCGGAGGAGGTCGTCGCCGGGGCTCGAGTGGGCGAGCACGTAGTCGTTGATGGCCGGGTCGACTATGTCGATGCGGTGGTCCATGTCCATGCCGCACATCCAACCGTCAAGAGCGGTCGCCGGACTACCGGTAGTGCTCGAACGCGGCGACGATCCGCTCGCGTTCGGCGCCGTCGGCGAGCAACAAGAGCAACAGGACCCTTGCCTTGGCCGGGTCCAGGAAGCCCGCGTGCACGAGACCGCGGTCGAGCAGGTCGCGCTCGGAGCCCGGGTAGCCGTAGGTCTGCCGCAGCACCGACCCGGACCCGGTCCGCGAGGACAGCACCACCGGCACGTGCGCGGCGAACTCCGCGACCGCGGGCACCATCGCGGCGGGCACGTGGCCCGCACCCAGCCCGGCGATCACGATCCCGTCGCACACCCCGCCCGCGTGCCGCAGCAGTTCGCCGTCGTCCCCGAGCGCCACGGTGATCAGCCCGACCCGGAGGTTCTCGACGGCGGGCGACGCGGGCAGCGTCAACGGCACCCGCGGCACACCGCGCAGCCGGGGCTCCCCCTCGACCAGCAGACCCATCGGCCCGAAGCCGGGCGAGCCGAACGCGGCCGTGCTGCTGGTGTGGCCCTTGCGGACGAACCGGGCGCCGTGCACCTCGTCCGACATCACGACCAGCGCCCCCAGCCCGCGCGCGGCGGGCGCGGCGGCGACCCGGATGGCCGCGTACAGGTTGGCCGGGCCGTCGGCGCCCGCCGAGGTGGGGGCGCGCATGGCGCCGGTGACCACCACCGGCACCTCGGTGTCGACGGTGAGGTCGAGGAAGAGCGCGGTCTCCTCGATCGTGTCGGTGCCGTGGGTGACGACGACCCCGGCGGCGCCCGCGTCGATCTCGGCGCGCACCGCCCCGGCCAGCGCGACCAGGTCGCCGAAGCCGATCGAGGGGCTGGGCAGCGACCGCAGCCCGCAGGTGGTGATCTCCAGGTCGAGCTCGGCCAGGCCGGGCACGGCCGCGATGAGCTCGGCGGCGTCGAAGGCGGGCACCACACCGCCCGCCGCGCTCGGCGCCATGGCGATCGTGCCGCCCATGCCGATGACCGCGATCCTGGTCACACGTCCCTCCGCAACTCCCGGCCGCGGGTCAGGCGCGGGCGGGCTTGTCGAGCAGGTCCAGCAGGGGTTCCCACGGCGCCGACGGGTCCGCGTCGGCGATCCGGCAACCCGCGCCGCGCAGAGTGTCCAGGTGCGCGGTGAACATCGGGTGCGCCCGCTGCGCGTCACTCGCCTGCGGCCGGATCACGACCGGGACGCCGGGGAGGCCCACGGCCTCGCCCAGCGCGGTCAGTGCCTGGTTGTCCGCGATGCCCAGGGCCAGTTTGGCCAGCGAGTTCGTCGTGGCGGGGACGAACAAGAACGCGTCCGGCACCGGGTACGGCTTGGGTTCGCCCGGTAACCGGGGCTCGCTGCGCACCGGGAGGTCCGTCAGCGCCTGCAACCGCTCGGTCTCCCCGACCGCCGCCATCCAGCGCCCGGCGGTCGGGGTGAACGTGATCGCGAGCCGCCAGCCGCGCGCGGCCGCCGGTTCGGCGAGTTCGGCGCGCAGCCGCCGGTCCACACCCGCCGCCGCGGCGGACACCAGGCCGAGGATCACCGGCGGAGCAGGGCGCAGAACATCGCGTCCGTGCCGTGGCGGTGCGGCCAGAGCTGCACGTACGGGCCGTCGCCGAGGTCGGGCATCTCAGGGAAGGACTCGCGGGCGTCGAGGATGGTCGCGCCGGTCTTGCGGACCACCGTGGACACGACGCCCTCGGTCTCCGACAGGTGCGGCGAGCAGACCACGTACGCCACCACACCGCCGGGCCGCACCAGGTCGAGGGCGCTGGTCAGCAGCTCGGCCTGCAGGCGGGTGAGGTCGCCGACGTCCTCGGGCTGCCGCCGCCAGCGGGCCTCCGGCCTGCGCCGCAGCGCGCCCAGACCGGTGCACGGCGCGTCGACGAGTACCCGGTCGAAGGTGCCTTCGAGGCCGGGTTCGCGGCCGTCGGCGACGTGCACGGTGACCGGCAGGCCCTCGGTGATCCGCTCGATGAGCTTGCCCCGGTGCGGGGCCTTCTCGACCGCGTCCAGGGTGCCGCCGTTGATGGCGACCAGCGCGGCGAGCATGGCGGCCTTGCCGCCGGGGCCCGCGCACAGGTCGAGCCACCGGGTGTCGGCACCGTCGACCGACGGGCGGGTGAGGGCTAGCGCGCACAGCTGGCTGCCCTCGTCCTGCACGCCCGCCAACCGCTCGCGGACGGGTTCGAGGTCGCCCGGGTCGCCCGCGCCCGACTCGAGCCGCACGCCGTAGGGCGAGTACGGGGCCGGGTCGCCGCCGGTCATCGCGGCGAGCTCGTCCGCGCTGACCTCGCCGGGGCGGGCGACCAGGTGCACGGCGGGCCGTTCATCGTCGGCGCGCAGCGCGGCGGCCAGCTCGTCGCCGGTGGTGCCGAGCGCGTCGGCGAAGGCGCGGGCGATCCAGCGCGGGTGCGCGGTGCTCGCGGCGAGGTGGCCCAGCCGGTCCTCGGCCGGGTCCGGCGCGATGCGCGCGATCCAGCCGGGCTCGTCGAGTTCGCTGACCCGGCGCAGCACGGCGTTGGCGAAGCCGGTGACGCGCGGCCCGAGGTCGTGCCGCACCAGGTCCACAGTGGACGCGACGGCGGCGTGCGCGGGGACGCGCGTGCGCAGCAACTGGTACGCGCCCAGCCGCAGCGCGTCGAGCAGCACCGGCTCCACCTTGGACAGCGGGCGGTCGACGCACTCGGCGAGGATCTCGTCGATGAGGCCGAGGGCGCGGGCGGTGCCGTAGGCCAGTTCGGTGGCCAGCGCGGCGTCGCGGCCGGTGACCCGGCGCTCGCGCAGCAGCTTGGGCAGCACGAGGTTGGCGTACGCGTCGTCCGCGCGCACGGCCCGGAGGGTGTCGAGCGCGGCGCGGCGGGCCGGGTCGTCGATCGGCGGTCGGTCCGGGGTGTCCGGCCTGCGCGGCGGGTGCGCGCGGCGCGGGCGGGACGGGCGCTGGGGGCGGCGTCCTGGCTGGTTCATCCCAGTCGCTCCCCGGCCTCGAGGCGGGTGCCGCGGGCCCAATCGCTGGCTTGCATGCGTTTCTTTCCCTGTGCCTGGACCTCGCCGAGCCGCACCGGGAAGGTGGCGGTGCCGACGAGGACGCGCTTGCGCTCCACCAGCACCTCGCCCGGGGCGAGGGTGGTGTCGGACTCGGCGCGGGTGACCGGGCCGAGCTTGAACCGTTCACCGCGGAAGAGCGCCCACGCACCCGGGTCCGGGGTGACGGCGCGGATCCGGCGGTCCACGGCGAGCCCCGGTTGCCCGAAGTCCACTTTGGCGTCTTCCACGGCGATCTTGCCCGCGTAGCTGACGCCGTCCGCGGGTTGGTCGACGGCGGTGAGCGCGCCGTCCTGGATGCCATCCACAGTAGACAGCAGGAGACCGGCGCCCGCCTCCGCCAAGCGGTGGAGAAGTGTGCCCGCGGTGTCATCCGGACGGACGGGTTCGGTGAGCACGCCGAAGACCGGGCCCGCGTCCAGCTCGCGGACGATGCGGAAGGTGCTGGCGCCGGTGATCTCGTCGCCGTGCCAGAGCGCGGCCTGCACGGGGGCGGCGCCGCGCCAGGCGGGCAGCACGGAGAAGTGCAGGTTGACCCAGCCGTGCGGCGGGATCTCCAGCGCGGACTTGCGCAGCAGCGCGCCGTAGGCGACGACCGGGCAGCAGTCCGGCGCGATCTCGCGCAACCGGTCGAGGAACGCGGGGTCGGAGGGCTTCTCCGGGGTCAGCACCTCGATGCCGTGCTCGTCGGCCAGCGCGCCGACCGGTGAGCGGGTGACGTGCTGACCGCGGCCCGCGGGCGCGTCCGGTCGGGTGACGACGGCCGCGACCTCGTGCCGGGAGGCGATCAACGCCCGCAGCGACGGCAGCGCGACCTCCGGGGTGCCCGCGAACACCAACCGCATCAGCGGCTCCCGAACAGCGGGTGCGGGCTCTGCTTGAGGACGGGCACGCCGCCGTCGAACCACTCGGACTGGCGGATCTCGCGCATCGCCTGCTTGCGGGTGTCGTCGTCGAGCCGGTCGAGGAACAGGACGCCGTCGAGGTGGTCGGTCTCGTGCTGCAGGCAGCGCGCCAGCAGGTCGGACCCCTCGATCTCGACGGGCTCGCCGTGCTCGTTGAACCCGCGCGCGACGACGTTGCGGTGCCTGCGGCAGTCCCAGTAGAAGCCGGGGATCGACAGGCAGCCCTCCTGGCCGTCCTGGACCTCGTCGTCGACCGCGGTCCACACCGGGTTGACCAGGTGCCCCTCGACCCCGTCGCAGGCGTAGGTGAACACCCGCAACCCCACCCCCAACTGCGGCGCGGCCAGCCCGGCACCCCCCTGGTCGCGCATGGTGTCCCACAGGTCGCGGACCAGGTTCCGCAGCTCCTTGTCGAAGTCGACCACCGGCGCGGCGGGCGTGCGCAGCACTGGGTCGCCGAAGAGCCGGATCGGCTGGACGGTCACGGGTCTCCCATCAAGGGTCAAGGGTCGCGGTCGGTCCAGTCTATGCACCCGCGCCCGACCCCGACGCGCCCCGGCGGCCCTGGACCGGGATCGAGCCCGGCCGACGCTCGCTCGCGACGCGTTTCGACACGCGCGCCCGCACCTCGGGCCCGCGCCCGGAACCGGCAAGATCAAAACGGGTGGCGCGCGCCTCCGGCCCCCGATGACCATGCTACCGGCGGGTGCCGACGGTCCGGGCCGATGATGATCAAGCCTGTGCACAGCTCCTGCCCTATCGGGTGGAGCCTGGCCGAGCGGTCGAGTTGTCCACAGGCCACTCGGTTGATCTTCCGGTTTCGTCGCCCCCGCCCGGTAGCGTGGATACCGGGGGCCGGAAGCATGCGTTGATCAACATGCGCCTAGATGAGTTCGAGCGGATCCAGCTGGACGCGTAGCGGGTCTTGGTCTTTCCGGGCGGTTCGCACGCCTTGCGCCTTGGCCAGCACCGCCGCGAGGTCGCGGCCGTGGGCGCGGTCCACGCGGACCAGGGCGCGTTCGCGGGTGCTGTCGGCGTCCGGGGGTCCGAGGGGGACGGGGCCCAGGATCTCGCCGGTCGGGGGGAGCGGGAGGTCGGCGAGCATCCGGTCGACGGCCGCCGGGGTGCCGTCGATGGCGGCCATGCGGACGGCCGGGGGGAAGCCGAGTTCGGTGCGGCCCGCCAACTCCACGCCCGCGTGCCAGACCGGGTCCCAGCGGACCAGGGCCTGGACGGGGGTGACGGTCGAATCCGCGAGCACCACGACCCGGCCGCCGTCGGTCGCCGGTCGCACCAGGGCGGCGGCGGTCATCCAGCGGCGCAGGGCCTCCTCGGTGGCCCGCAGGTCCGCGCGGCCGAGCAGGGCCCAGCCGTCGAGCAGGAGAGCGGTGCCGTAGCCGCCCTCGGCGACGGGTTCGGCGCCCGGGGTCGCGACGACGAGCGCGGGCCGCGCGTCCACTGTGGAGAGCACCTCGGCGGCCCCCGAGGTGCGCACGGGGAAACCGGTGAACGCGCGGCCCAGCTCCTCCGCCGTCCGCTTCGCTCCCACCACCACCGCGCGCAGGCGGCGGGAACCGCAGTTCTGGCAACGGAAGTTGGCCTCGGCGGCCGCGCACCAGCGGCACGCGGGTGTGCGCGCGACCTCCGAACCCGCCGGGATGCCGAGTGGGCCCGCGCAGCGGCGGCACCGGGCCGGTGTGCGGCAGTCTTGACAGGTCAACCCGGGCACGTAACCCCGTCGGGGCACCTGCACCAGCACCGGGTGGCCCGCCGCGAGCGCGGTGCGGGCCGCCTCGAACGCCACGGACGGGATGCGGGCCGTGCGAGCGGCGGGGTCACGCGCGAGTTGGGAGTCGTGTTCGCCGATCGCCGTCACGCGCGGCGCGGCGGCGCGGACGTCGTTGCGGGAAGCCACGATCTCCGGGGCCCATCCGGCGTCCACGAGCAACTGCGCCTCGGCGGTCCGCGCGAACCCGGCGACCACCAGCGCGGCCCCGGTGAGCGTCGCCCGCTGGAGCAGGACATCCCGCACGTGCGGGTAGGGCGAACGCGGGTCGGAGTGCTGGTCGTCCCCGTCGTCCCACACCACCAGAACGCCCGGATCCGCCACCGGCGCGTACGCGGTCGCCCGGGTACCCACGACTATCCGCGCCACACCACGCCGCACCGCCAACCAACGTCGATAACGCTTGGCGGGCCCCAAATCAGCCGACAGCGCAACCACGGCCTCTTCGCCCGCCAACGCCACACAGGCCGCGTGCACACGGGCGACATCCCGGTGATCCGGCACCACTACGACCGCACCACGCCCCGACGACGCCGCAGTGGCCGCGACCTCCGCCAACCGCGCGGGCCAGTCCTCACCCGGTAGGGCCTGCCAGACCGCGTGGGCCTGTCGTCCGGCTCTTACCGCTTCGAGAAAAGCGGCTCCACGCGGGTATCGCGACCAACCGGCCGGATCAGGCGCCATAGGGGGCGCGGCGGGATCGGGTGGCTCCTCGGCCTCCACACGCGCGTGACGCGGCGGGATGGCCAACCGCAAGACGTCGATCATCGTGCCCGCGTACCGGTCGGCCACCGCCCGGCACAGCGTGGCGACCTCGGGCGCCAGCACCGGCTCGGGCGAAACCACCCGGTCGAGGAACGCCAACGTGCCCTGGTGGTCGGTCTCGTCGCCGCGCGCCACCAGGTAGGCGTCCACGAGCTGCCCGGCGAACCGCACCCGAACCCGGCACCCGGGCACCGCGTCGGCGTCCATCGAAGCGGGCACGAGGTAGTCGTAGGTCCGGTCGAGGTGCGCCAACGGCACGTCGACGTACACCCGCGCGATCGGCTGGTCCTCCGCCTGCGCGGGCCGCCCCTTCGCGGGTTTGGTCGCCTTCGGCGGCGGGA
The DNA here is from genome assembly GCF_041897805.1 of Actinokineospora auranticolor. GTDB lineage: Bacteria > Actinomycetota > Actinomycetes > Mycobacteriales > Pseudonocardiaceae > Actinokineospora > Actinokineospora auranticolor. The sequence continues at coordinate 2,005,083 of NZ_CP154825.1, read as the reverse complement.
CGGGCTTCACCGGGACCTCGACGGCGAAGAGCGCGTCTGGGTCGGGCTCGGCCATGGTGGCTGGTCTACCAGACCCCTAGTCCGGCCGGTCCGAGTGGTAGGCGGCGTACATGGCCACGATCTCCGCCCGGTCGCCGGACTCGGCCTCCTCGCGGATGCGGCGGTTGAGGCCCACGGGGTACCCGTGCCGGACGAGCCTGCGCTCGCAGGCGTCCTCCATGAACGACAGCGAGAAGTACAGCCCGGTCACGTACCCGGCGGCGACCATCGACAGCCGCAGCGACAGCGGGCCGGGCACGAGCAGCACCAGCCACACCGGCAGCAACAACACCATCACCCGGGCGAAATGCCGAACCACCCAGGTGGTGGCGGACAGGTCCCACAAGACCCACGGTCGGTAGGCGTCCGGGAGCGTGCCGCCGACCGCGTACCAGAGCCACCGCACCGCACCGGGTCGTTTCGGGCGCACCCCGGTGATGGTAGGCGCCATGACGCACCTCGTCCCCGGCCGGGTACCCGGTCGGGGACGAGGTCGACGCATCAGGCGTTGACGGCCTTCTTCAGCGCGTCGACGCGGTCCGTGCGCTCCCACGGCAGGTCCAGCTCCGGACGGCCGAAGTGGCCGTACGCGGCGGTCTGGGCGTAGATGGGGCGCAGCAGGTCGAGATCGCGGATGATCGCGGCGGGCCGCAGGTCGAACACCTCGCGCACCGCGGCCTGGATCTTGGCCGGGTCCAGCTTCTCGGTGCCGAAGGTCTCCACGAACAGCCCGACCGGCGCGGCCTTGCCGATCGCGTACGCGACCTGCACCTCGATCCGGTCGGCCAAGCCCGCGGCGACCGCGTTCTTGGCCACCCAGCGCATCGCGTACGCCGCCGAGCGGTCCACCTTCGACGGGTCCTTGCCGGAGAACGCGCCGCCGCCGTGGCGGGCCATGCCGCCGTAGGTGTCGACGATGATCTTGCGGCCGGTCAGGCCCGCGTCCCCCATCGGGCCGCCGATGACGAACCGGCCGGTGGGGTTGACCAGCAGCCGCACGTTCTCGGTGTCGAGTTCGAGGTTGGCCAGCTCGGGCAGCACGACCTGCTCGCGCACGTCCACGCCGAGCAGCTTCTCCAGGTCGACGCCCTCGGCGTGCTGGCTGGAGACGACGACGGTGTCCAGTCGGACCGCGCGGTCGCGGTCGTACTCGATGGTGACCTGGGTCTTGCCGTCCGGGCGCAGGTAGGGCAGCACGCCGTCCTTGCGGACCTTGGTCAGCCGCCGGGACAGCCGGTGCGCCAGCGCGATCGGCAGCGGCATCAGCTCCGGGGTGTCGGTGCAGGCGTAGCCGAACATCAGCCCCTGGTCGCCCGCGCCCTGCCGGTCGATCTCGTCGGAGGCGTTCTCCACCCGGGTCTCGTGCGCGGTGTCCACACCCTGCGCGATGTCCGGGGACTGCGCGCCGATGGCCACGTTGACGCCGCAGGAGTTGCCGTCGAAGCCCTTGGCCGACGAGTCGTAGCCGATCTTGAGGATGACGTCCCGCACGATGCTGGGGATGTCGGCGTACGCCTCGGTGGTCACCTCGCCCGCCACGTGCACCTGGCCGGTCGTCACCAGCGTCTCCACCGCGACCCGGGACCGGGGGTCCTTGGACAGCAGCGCGTCGAGCACGGAGTCGCTGATCGCGTCGCAGATCTTGTCCGGGTGCCCCTCCGTGACCGACTCCGAGGTGAACAACCTGCGGCCCGTCTCACTCACGACAAAACCCCCACCACATCTTTGTCCGGCAGTGTCCGCGCAACTCTACTGAGTCCGGGTTACGGACGGCTCAACGATCACGAAGAGACATGGCCGAGTCCCAGACTTCGGTCGCCATGGCCGACTTCGAGCCCAACGCGATGGGCTGTTCGGTCCCGTCCGCGGCCAGCACCCAGCCCGCGTTGTCCTCGGTCTCGAACGCCTTGCCCTCCCCGACGGCGTTGACCACCAGCAGGTCGCACCCCTTGCGGGCGAGCTTGGCCCGGGCGTGGTCGAGCACGTCGGCGCCGGAGTCGCCGGTCTCGGCGGCGAACCCCACGATGGTCTGCGTGGACCCCGGCACGCCCCGGCGCGCCTCGACCAGTTCGGCGAGCACGTCGGGGTTGCGGGTGAGGCCGATCGGGTCCGGGTCCCGGTCGGTCTTCTTGATCTTGAACTCGGCCCGGGTGACAGGCCGGAAGTCGGCCACCGCGGCGGCCATGACCACCACGTCCGCGTCGGCGGCGGCCTTGTGCACGGCGTCGCGCAGCTCGGCGGTGGTGCCGACCTTGACCACGTCGACGGCGGCCGGGTCGGGCAGCGCGAGGGTGTGCGCCGAGACCAAGGTCACGCGGGCGCCGCGCTGGGCGGCGGTGCGTGCCAGCGCGTAGCCCTGCTTGCCCGACGAGCGGTTGCCCAGGTAGCGGACCGGGTCGAGGGGCTCGCGGGTGCCGCCCGCGGACACCACGACGCGCAGGCCCTCCATGTCCCGGGGCAGCGCGTCCGCGCGGTGCAGCAGCAGCTTGGCCAGGTCGACGATCTCGGCCGGGTCGGCGAGCCTGCCCTTGCCGGTGTCGGCGCCGGTGAGCCTGCCGCTGGCGGGCTCGGTCACCACGGTGCCCCGGCCGCGCAACGCGGCCACGTTCGCCCGGGTGGCGGGGTGCTCCCACATCTCGGTGTGCATCGCCGGGACCATCAGCACCGGGCAGCGCGCGGTGAGCAGCGTGCCGGTCAGCAGGTCGTCGGCGAGGCCGTGGGCGGCGCGGGCCAGCAGGTCGGCGGTGGCCGGGACGACGACCACCAGGTCGGCTTCCTGGCCGAGCCGGACGTGCGGGACCTCCGGCACGTCGGAGAACACGCCGGTGTGCACCTTGTTGCCCGAGAGCGCCTCGAACGTGGCGGCGCCGACGAACCGCAGCGCGGCCTCGGTCGGCACCACCCGCACGTCGTGCCCGGACTCGGTGAGCCCGCGCAGCACCTCACAGGCCTTGTAGGCGGCGATCCCGCCGCCCACCCCCAGCACGACCCGGGGCCGCGGGGTCATGCGGTCACTCGCCCTCGGTGTGCTCGAGCAGACCGGAGTGGATCTCGCGCAGCGCGATCGACAGCGGCTTCTCCCGGGGACCGGGCTCCACCAGCGGGCCGACGTACTCCAGCAGGCCCTCGCCGAGCTGCGCGTAGTAGTCGTTGATCTGACGGGCGCGCTTGGCCGCGTAGATGACCAGCGCGTACTTCGACGAGACCTTGTCGAGCAGGTCGTCGATCGGCGGGTTGGTGATGCCTTCGAGAACCGTGGTCGGCTCGCCCAGGGCGCCCAGCTCGGTGGGGGTGATCACTCGCGATACTCCTGGTTCGTGGTGTCCCGGGTCGAGGTGCCGGGAAGTACCCAGGTTAGCAACTCCTCGGCGGCGGTCCGCACATCGGCGTTCACCACGACCGCGTCGAACTCGGCCTCGGCGGCCAGCTCGTCCTTGGCCACGGCCAACCTGCGGGCCACCACGTCCTCGTCCTCGGTGCCGCGACCGGTCAGCCGGGAGACCAAGGTCTCCCAGGTCGGCGGCACCAGCATGACCAGGAAGGCCTCGGGCATGGCCCGGCGCACCTGGCGGGCCCCCTGCAGCTCGATCTCCAGCACCGCGGGCCTGCCCTCGGCGAGGGCGACCTCGACGGGGCCGCGCGGGGTGCCGTAGTGGTTGCCCGCGTACTCCGCGTGCTCCAGCAGCTCGCCCGCCTCGACCATGCGCTCGAACTCGGCGTGGTCGACGAAGTGGTAGTGCATGCCGTCGACCTCGCCCGGCCGCGGTGGCCGGGTGGTCGCCGACACGCTGAAGTAGACGTCCGGGTGCAGCAGGCGCAGTTCGGCGACCACGCTCGACTTGCCGACCCCGGACGGGCCGGAAACGACCGTGAGCCGGGACCGGACGACCACGTCCGACCCCGGCCCCCGGCCATGAGACCGCTCGGTCACTCGACGCTGAACTCGGCGATCAGCGCCTTGCGCTGGCGCTCGCCGAGGCCGCGCAGGCGCCTGCTCGGCGCGATCTCCAGGCGCTCGATGATCTGCTGGGCACGCACTTTGCCGACGCCCGGCAGGGCCTCCAGCAGCGCGGTGACCTTCATCTTGCCCAGGACCTCGTCGTTGTCAGACAGGGTCAGCACGTCCTTGAGGGTGGTGCCGCCACGCTTCAGACGCTCCTTGAGCTCGGCTCGGGCGCGACGGGCGGCAGCCGCCTTCTCCAGCGCTGCGGCCCGCTGCTCCTCGGTCAGCTGGGGAAGGGCCACGATTTCCTCCGTGGGGTGGGATTTCTTCCGGATCGGTGCCGCGACGTTACCGACCCCTGGCCTGCTGGGACAACGCGGGTCCATCGTGTGCGGATCGTGACCGACCCGCCGAAGTTGATCAACAACGCGTGATCTCGTGTCCCTTGACCTGGGAGTATAGCCCAGTGGCTGCCGTCACTCTCGGCATCACGCAGCGCGATCGATCGCCGACGATCGGCGAAAGTGTCACCTCCGCCACTCTCCCGGGCCGCGCAACGCACCCGGACAGACCAACGCCGTCACACGCGCGTTCACCTGCCGGTTCACCTGCGGGGACGCGTGCGCAGGGCACGCCGAAGCCACCGAGATACCCGGCGGGCACTTCGGTGGCGGATTTCAGCGTCGGAATCGGTCGGGAATCGATGCCGTTCCGGGGTGAGTTTCGGTGGGGTTATCTCCGCGAGATCTGCTCGAGATTGTGTCCGATCGATGAGCGCTCGCCGACCGGGCAGGCGGTGGGAACGCGACCGGCCGGCGGGGGTCCCGCCAGCCGGTCGGTGTGGTGTTCCCGGGGGTTCTTGCTCAGCTCACCGCGGCCGCGAGGTCGTCGCGGACGCGGAGGGCGGCGGTGCGCAGTGCGGCCGGGTCGGGGCCGTGGCGCAGCACGTCGCGGGAGCTGGTGGGCAGCACGTGCGGCAGCGCGGGGCCGAAGACCCGCGCCAGGTCGGCCGGTCCGGCGCCCTGGGCACCCAGCCCGGGGGCCAGGATGGGCCCGTTGAGGCCGGAAAGGTCAAGATCCGTACGAGATACCGTAGCGCCCACCACGAGGCCGACGGAGCCCAGTGGGGCCGCGCCCGCGTTGCGGGAGGCCGCTTGGTCGACCACGGTCTGCGCGACGCTGCGGCCGTCGACGGCGGCCCGCTGCACGGTCGCGCCCTCGGGGTTGGAGGTCAGGGCGAGGACGAACACGCCCCGGCCGGTGCGCTCGGCCTCGGCCAGCGCCGGGTCCAGCGAGCCGAACCCCAGGTAAGGCGACACGGTGACCGCGTCGGCGGCCAGCGGGGACCCGTCGGACAGGTACGCCTGCGCGTACGCGGCCATGGTCGAGCCGATGTCGCCGCGCTTGACGTCGAGCAGCACCAGCGCGCCCGCCGACCGCGCGTCGGCGATGACCCGCTCCAGCACGGCGACGCCCTTCGAGCCGTACGCCTCGAAGAACGCCGACTGCGGCTTGAGCACCGACACGTCCCCGGCCAGCGCCTCCACGCAGGTCAGCGCGAACCGCTCCAGCCCGCTCGCGTCGCGGGGCAGGCCCCACTGGTCGAGCAGCCCCGGGTGCGGGTCGATGCCCACGCACAGCGGTCCGCGCGCGCCGACCGCCGCGCTGAGCCGGGCCCCGAAGGACGCGGTCACGACCGAGCCGCCCAGTCCGCGCGCAGGGCCTCTTGCAACGCCTGCAACGGCTGGACGCCGATGTCGTCGCGGATCAGCGCCTCGATGCCGTGCACGGCCGCCGCGGCGCCCTGGATGGTGGTGACGCACGGGATGTCGCGGGAGACGGCGGCGGTGCGGATCTCGTAGCCGTCGACGCGGGGCCCGTGGTTGCCGTACGGGGTGTTGATGACCATCTCGACACCGCCGTCGCGGATGAGGTCGACGATGTTGTCGTCGCCCTCGAAGTGCTTGCGCACGACCGTGCACGGGATGCCGTTGCGGCGCAGCACCTCGGCGGTGCCGGAGGTCGCGAGGACCTCGAAGCCCAGGTCGGCGAGCCGCTTGACCGGGAACACCATGGCCCGCTTGTCCCGGTTGGCGACCGAGACGAACACCCGACCGCTGGTGGGCAGGGAGCCGTAGGAGGCGGTCTGCGACTTGGCGAACGCCTTGCCGAACGAGGCGTCGATGCCCATGACCTCGCCGGTCGACTTCATCTCCGGGCCGAGCAGCGAGTCGACGCCCTGGCCCTCGGGGGTGCGGAAGCGGTGGAAGGGCAGGACCGCCTCCTTGACCGCGACCGGCGCGCCCGCCGGGAGTTCGGCGCCGTCGCCGGTGGCCGGGAGCAGGCCCTCGCCGCGCAGGTCGGCGATGGTCGCGCCGAGCATGATCCGGGCCGCGGCCTTGGCCAGCGGCGCGGCCGTGGCCTTGGACACGAACGGCACGGTGCGGCTGGCCCGCGGGTTGGCCTCCAGCACGTAGAGGACGTCGTCCTTGAGCGCGTACTGCACGTTGAGCAGGCCGCGCACGCCGATGCCGAAGGCGATGGCCTCGGTGGAGCGGCGCACGGCCTCCAGGTCGGTGCGGCCCAGGGTGATCGGCGGCAGCGCGCAGGACGAGTCGCCGGAGTGGATGCCCGCCTCCTCGATGTGCTCCATCACGCCGCCGAGGTAGACCTCGGTGCCGTCGCACAGCGCGTCGACGTCGATCTCGATGGCGTCGTCGAGGAACCGGTCGACCAGCACCGGGTGCTCGGGGCTGACCTCGGTGGCGCGCTCGATGTAGCCGGCCAGGGTGGCCTCGTCGTAGACGATCTCCATGCCGCGCCCGCCGAGCACGTAGGACGGGCGGACCAGCACCGGGTAGCCGATCTCGTCGGCGATGCGCTTGGCGCCGACGAACGAGGTCGCGGTGCCGTACTTCGGCGCGGGCAGCCCCGCGCCGGTGAGCACCTCGCCGAACGCGCCGCGGTCCTCGGCCAGGTGGATGGCCTCCGGCGGGGTGCCCACGATCGGCACGCCGACCTCGGCCAGCCGCCGGGCCAGACCGAGCGGGGTCTGGCCGCCGAGCTGCACGATGACGCCCGCGACGGTGCCGGAGGTCTGCTCGGCGTGCACGACCTCGAGGACGTCCTCGAAGGTCAGCGGCTCGAAGTAGAGCCGGTCGGAGGTGTCGTAGTCGGTGGAGACCGTCTCCGGGTTGCAGTTGACCATCACCGTCTCGTACCCGGCCGCGCGCAGCGCCATGGCCGCGTGCACGCACGAGTAGTCGAACTCGATGCCCTGCCCGATGCGGTTCGGGCCGGAACCCAGGATGAGCACCTTGGGGCGCTCGCGCTGCGGGGTGATCTCGGTCTCGGCCTCGGGGTCGAGCTCGTAGGCCGAGTAGTGGTACGGCGTCTTGGCGGCGAACTCGGCCGCGCAGGTGTCGACGGTCTTGTAGACCGGCCGCACGCCGAGGCGGTGGCGCAGGCTGCGCACCCCGTCCTCACCCGCCAGTTCGGGGCGCAGCGCGGCGACCTGGCGGTCGGACAGGCCCGAGCGCTTGGCGCGGCGCAGCAGCGGCTCGTCGAGCACGGGCGCGTTCTCGATCTCGCCGCGCAGCTGGACCAGCGACGCGATCTGGTCGATGAACCACGGGTCGATGCCGGAGGCGTCGTGCGCCTGCTGCACGGTGGCACCCATGCGCAGCGCGCGTTCGAGGGTGTAGAGCCTGCCGTCGTGCCCGAAGCGCAGCGCCTCCAGCGTCGACTCCAGCGTGACGACCGCCGGGTCCGCCGTGGTCCAGAAGCCGCCCGCCTTGGTCTCCATCGAGCGCAGCGCCTTGCCCAGCGCCTCGACGAAGTTGCGGCCGATCGACATGGCCTCGCCGACGGACTTCATCGTCGTGGTCAGCGTCGGGTCGGCACCGGGGAACTTCTCGAAGGCGAACCGCGGCACCTTGACCACGACGTAGTCCAGCGTCGGCTCGAAGGACGCGGGGGTCTCGCCGGTGATGTCGTTGCGGATCTCGTCGAGGGTGTAGCCGATGGCCAGCTTGGCGGCGATCTTGGCGATCGGGAAGCCGGTGGCCTTCGAGGCGAGCGCGCTGGAGCGGGACACGCGCGGGTTCATCTCGATGACGACCATGCGGCCGGTCTGCGGGTGGATGGCGAACTGGATGTTGCAGCCGCCGGTGTCCACGCCGACCGCGCGCAGCACGTCGATGCCGACGTCGCGCATGTGCTGGTACTCGCGGTCGGTCAGGGTCATCGCCGGGGCGACGGTCACCGAGTCGCCGGTGTGCACGCCCATCGGGTCGATGTTCTCGATCGAGCAGATGACCACGACGTTGTCGCGCTTGTCGCGCATCAGCTCGAGCTCGTACTCCTTCCACCCGAGCACGCTCTCCTCGATGAGCACCTCGGTGACCGGGCTCTCGGCGAGACCGGTGGAGGCGAGGCGCTCGAGCTGCTCGTGGGTGTAGGCCATGCCCGAGCCGAGGCCGCCCATGGTGAACGACGGTCGGATGACGACCGGCAGGCCCAGCTCGGCGACGGTCTCGCGGATCTCGTCCATGGAGTGGCAGACCCGGCTGCGCGGGGTCTCGCCGCCGATGTCGGCGACGATGTCCTTGAACTTCTGCCGGTCCTCGCCGCGCTGGATGGCGTCGATGTCCGCGCCGATCAGCTCCACGCCGTACTTCTGCAGCACGCCGCGCTCGTGCAGGGCGACGGCGGTGTTGAGCGCGGTCTGCCCGCCCAGGGTCGCCAGGATCGCGTCCGGGCGCTCGGCGGCGATGACCTTCTCGACGAAGTCGGGGGTGATCGGCTCGATGTAGGTGGCGTCGGCGAACTCCGGGTCGGTCATGATCGTCGCCGGGTTGGAGTTGACCAGGCTGACCCGCAGGCCCTCCTCGCGCAGCACGCGGCAGGCCTGGGTGCCGGAGTAGTCGAACTCGCACGCCTGACCGATCACGATCGGCCCGGAGCCGATCACCAGCACGTGCTTGATGTCGTCCCGCTTGGGCATCTACTTACCTTCCATCAAGGTCACGAACTGGTCGAACAGGTTCGCCGCGTCGTGCGGACCGGCGGCGGCCTCCGGGTGGTACTGCACGGAGAAGGCCGGGACCTCCAGCGCCCGCACGCCCTCGACGCAGCCGTCGTTGGGGCAGTAGTGGCTGACCGTGGCCCGGCCGAACGGGCTGTCGAAGTCCTTGCCGGGCTCGCCCTCGAGGGCGAAGCCGTGGTTCTGCGCGGTGATCGCGACCGCGCGGGTGGCCACGTCGATGACCGGGATGTTGATGCCGCGGTGGCCGTAGCGCAGCTTGTAGGTGCCCAGGCCCAGGGCGCGGCCCAGGATCTGGTTGCCGAAGCAGATGCCGAACAGCGGGATCCGCCGCTCGAGCACGCCCCTGGTGAGCGCGACGGCGTGGTCGGTGGTGGCCGGGTCGCCGGGACCGTTGGACAGGAACACGCCGTCGGCCTCGACCGCGAGCAGGTCGTCGAGGGAGCTTGTGGCGGGCAGCACGTGCGTCTCGATGCCGCGCGCGGCCAGCATCCGCGGGGTGTTCGACTTGATGCCCAGGTCCAGCGCGGCGACCCGGAACCGGCGCTCGCCGTCGGCGGGCACCACGTAGGTCTGCTTGGTGCTGACCTCGCTGGCCAGCTCCGCGCCCAGCATCTGCGGGCTCTCGAGCACGCGCGCGACCATCGCCTCGGGCGTGACCAGGGCGTCGCCGGAGAACACGCCCGCGCGCATGGCGCCGCGCTCGCGCAGGTGGCGGGTCAACGAGCGGGTGTCGACACCGCTGATGCCGACCACGCCCTGGGCGACCAGCTCGTCGTCGAGGGAGCGGGTGGCGCGCCAGTTGGAGGGGATCCGGGCGGGGTCGCGCACGACGTAGCCGGAGACCCAGACGCGGGCGGACTCGTCGTCCTCGTCGTTCCAGCCGGTGTTGCCGATCTGCGGGGCCGTGGCCACCACGATCTGCCGGTGGTACGAGGGGTCGGTCAGGGTCTCCTGGTAGCCGGTCATGGCCGTGCAGAACACGACCTCGCCGAAGGTGGCGCCGGTCGCGCCGAACGCCTCGCCGCGGAACACCCTGCCGTCTTCGAGGACCAGCGCGGCGGCCGTCCTGGTTGTTGTCTCACTCACCGTCGTGTCCTTCTCCGGTCTGGTTCGAGCAGAGGGCGCGCAGGGCGGGCACCCACCGCTCGTAGTCGTCCTTGTCGTCGGCGCGGAAGCCGGTGTCGAACTCCTGCTCGCCGACCGCCCAGCGGACCACGAGCAGGCCGTCGCGGCCCATCACCTTCCCGGCGATCCCGGCCTCGGTCCGCGCGGCCCGCACCGACCCGGCGGGGATCCACACGGGAGTGGCGCCGGTGCGGTCGAAGAGCAGGCCGTCGGCCAGCAGGTGGGCGGTGGCGTCGGCGCGGAAGCCGACGTCGCCGACCGCGACCCGGTCCTGCCAGCTCGCGCCGGTCACCGTGCTGGCGTAGACGCCCGTGCTGGGTGGCAGCACGGTCTCCGCGGCCCCCGACCGCACACTGGCCAGGAGGTCTTCCGGGGCCGTGGGCAGCGCGGGCAGCACCTTCGCCTGGCGGCGGGCACGGTTGCGGTAACCCCACCACATGAGCGCGACCAGCAGCAGGAACACCGCGACGAACAGCAGCGTCAGGCTGAGCCGGTTCACGCGGTCGCCTTCCCGTCCCGGGCGGTGACCTCGCCGCGCAGCAGGGTCAGCACCACCGTGCCGGGCAGGTCCATGCCCTCGTACGGGGTGTTCGCGGCGATGCTGGCCAGTTCGGCGCCGCGCACGGTCCAGCGGCCCGCCGGGTCGACCAGGGTCAGGGTCGCGGGCTCGCCCACCGCGATGGGGCGGCCCTGGTCGGGCAGCCCACCGATCTCGGCGGGGCGCTCGCTCATCACCCGCGCCACACCGCGCCAGTCCAGCAGCCCGGGCTCGACCATGGTCGCCACCACGATCGGCAGCGCGGTCTGCAGGCCGAGCATGCCGGGGCGGGCGGCGGACCACTCGCAGTCCTTGTCCTGCGCGGCGTGCGGGGCGTGGTCGGTGGCCACGCAGTCCAGCGTGCCCGCCGCGAGCGCTTCCCGCAGCGCCTTGGCGTCCGACGCGGTGCGCAGCGGCGGGTTGACCTTGTTCACCGGGTCGTAAGTGTTGAGCCGCTCGTCGTCGAGCAGCAGGTGGTGCGGGGTGACCTCCGCGGAGACCCGGGTGCCGCGCTCCTTGGCCCAGCGCAGCACGTCGGCGGTGCCCGCGGTGGAGACGTGGCAGACGTGCAGCCGCGCGCCGACGTGCTTGGCCAGCAGGCAGTCGCGGGCCACGATGGCCTCCTCGGCGACCGCGGGCCAGCCCGCCAGGCCCAGCCGCGCGGCCAGCTCGCCCTCGTGCGCCTGGGCGCCGACGGTGAGCCGGGGCTCCTCGGCGTGCTGGGCGATGACCGCGTCCAGCGCCCGGGTGTACTCCAGGGCCCGGCGCATGACCAGCGGGTCGGCGACGCAGAGGCCGTCGTCGGAGAACACCCGCACGCGCGCGGCGGAGCGGGCCATGGTGCCGAGTTCGGCGAGTTGCTCGCCCTTGAGGCCGACGGTGACCGCGCCGACCGGGTGCACGTCGACCAGGCCGACCTCGCGACCCCGGCGCCACACGTGCTCGACGACCACGGCGTTGTCGGCGACCGGGTCGGTGTTGGCCATGGCGAACACGGCCGTGTAGCCGCCGAGCGCGGCGGCCCGGGACCCGGTCTCGATGGTCTCGGTGTCCTCGCGGCCCGGCTCGCGCAGGTGCGTGTGCAGGTCGACGAAGCCGGGCAGGGCGACGAGCCCGCCCGCGTCGATGACCTCGGCGCCGCCGGTGTCCAGGCCGGTGCCGATCGCGGTGATCACGCCGTCGCGGATCTCGATGTCGACGGGGTCGCCTTCGCCGTAGGGCTTGGCGCCGCGGATGACGGTCGTGCTCATGCGGCGTCTTCCTCTCCGGCCAGCAGGTGGTACAGGACGGCCATCCGCACGTGCACCCCGTTGGTGACCTGCTCGGTGATGGCGGCGCGGGCCGAGTCGGCGACCGCGTGGGAGATCTCCATGCCGCGCAGCATCGGACCGGGGTGCAGGACCACGGCGTGCTCGGGCAGCAGGGACGCGCGGGCCTCGTTGAGGCCGTAGGCGATGGAGTACTCGCGGGCGGACGGGAAGAACCCGCCGTGCATGCGCTCGGCCTGCACCCGCAGCAGCATCACCGCGTCCAGGGTGGGCAGCTCGGGGTCGAGGTCGTGCGAGACCACCAGCGAGCCCGCCGCGCCGACCGGCCAGTCGCCGACGGCGGTGGGCAGCAGCGTGGGCGGGGCGACCAGGACGACCTCGGCGCCGAAGGAGGTGAGCAGGTGCACGTTCGACCGGGCGACGCGGCTGTGCAGCACGTCGCCGACGATCGCGATCCGCCTGCCCTCGACGCCGCCGAGCCGCTCCCGCAGGGTCGCCATGTCCAGCAGCGCCTGCGTGGGGTGCTCGTGCGTGCCGTCGCCCGCGTTGACCACGCTGGTGTTGGTGTGCGAGAGCCACGACGCGAGCCGGTGCGCGGCGCCGGAGGCCGGGTGCCGCACGATGACGCAGTCCGCGCCCGCGGCGGCCAGCGTCAGCGCGGTGTCGCGCAGGGACTCGCCCTTCTTGACCGAGGACCCCTTGGCGGAGACGTTCACCACGTCCGCGCTCATCCACTTGCCCGCGATCTCGAACGAGACCCGGGTGCGGGTGGAGTCCTCGTAGAACAGGGTGATGACGGTGCGGCCTCGCAGCGTCGGCAGCTTCTTGACCTCGCGGCCCAGCAGCGTCTTCTTCAGGCCCTCGGCGGTGTCGAGGATGACCCGCGCGGTGTCCGGGTCGAGCCCGTCGGTGCCCAGCAGGTGCTTCACGCGCCCTCCCCCGCCCGGTTCAGCAGGACCGCGTCGCGGTCGTCGGTCTCGCTCAACAGGACGTGGACCTCCTCGGAGCGCGCGGTGGGCACGTTCTTGCCCACGTAGTCGGCGCGGATGGGCAGTTCGCGGTGGCCGCGGTCGACCAGCACGGCCAGCTGCACGGCGCGCGGGCGACCGCCCGCGTCGCGCAGGGCGTCGAGCGCGGCGCGGATGGTGCGGCCGGAGAACAGGACGTCGTCGACGAGGATGACCAGCGCGTTCTCGATGCCGCCGACGGGCAGCTCGGTCTCGCCGAGCGGGCGGGTGGGTTTGCGCCGGAGGTCGTCGCGGTAGAGCGTCACGTCGAGGGTGCCGACGCCGACCTCCACGCCGCTGAACTCGGCCACGCGGCGGGCGAGGCGGTGGGCCAGCGGGGCTCCCCTGGTCGGGATGCCCAGCAACACGACCGGGCCCGCGTCGGACGCGCCGAGCGAGGTCTTCTCGATGACCTGATGGGCCATTCGGGCGATGGTGCGCGCCACGTCACCGGCGGACAACAGCTCGCGCCGCTCCGCCGGTTCCGGCGCGCCACGATGTCGCGGCGGCACTTCGGACTCCTTCCCCGCCTCACCGGACGGGTCATTAAAGGTGTCTAGCGACCCCTCTGACCTGGGGTCGACCCGACCGTACCAGGCGAGTGGGCGGGGCCAGGCGGGTGGTGTGCGTCGCTTTGCCGGGACCCGTGGGCCGGACCGGCTTGACCTGGTGACAACTCTGGGTAACCATTACTCAGCGTGTTGAAGTGAGGATACCCGCGGCAGTCCTTAGCGCCGTCGGGGCGAACGAATGGAGAACCGCCGCATGGGCGACTACGCCAAGGCGTTGGGGGCCAAGCTCCGCGCCATCCGCCAGCAGCAAGGGCTGTCGCTGCACGGCGTCGAGCAGAAGTCCGGTGGCCGCTGGAAGGCCGTCGTGGTCGGCTCGTACGAGCGGGGCGACCGGGCCGTGACCGTACAGAAGCTGGCCGAGCTCGCGGACTTCTACGGCGTGCCGGTGGTGGAACTCCTCCCCGAGGGCCGCGTCCCGTCCGGCGCCGAGCCCGCCACCAAGATCGTCATCAACCTCGAGCGGCTGCAACAGCTGCCCGCCGAGAAGGTCGGGCCGCTCGCCCGGTACGCCGCCACCATCCAGAGCCAGCGCGGCGACTACAACGGCAAGGTCCTCTCGATCCGCACCGAGGACCTCCGCTCCCTGGCGATCATCTACGACATGACCCCGGGCGAGCTCACCGAGCAGCTGATCGACTGGGGCGTGCTGCCCCCCGAGGCGCGCCCGTCCAAGGAGGACTAGGTTCGGCCTCCCGACACCCGACCAGGCAGACGGGGATACTGCCCGGTCGGGTGTTTTTCGTACGCCCCCACCACCCCGCACCCCGCAAAACCGGCCCTGACCTGCGATTTTCGCGGTTGTCCACATACCGCCGCCGCATCCACACCCCACCACACCCGGGCCCCCCGCACCCCCACCACCGGTAGGCTGGAGCAGGGCCGACCCCCCGGGATGGGTGGGGGCTGCGTGGATTCGGGGCGGCTTGCCGGAGCCTGGGGAAGTGGGTTCGGCGGTAGCCGCGGCAGCTTGAACCGGGTGCGCTGATGGATCTCCATCACCAGCGGATCACCGAACGCCCGGGGAACACCACTGTGCTGCCGCGCCACCCAGTTCGCTGACCTGCGCGGTGGTTCGCACCTGCTAGCCGGCCGCCGATCGGCCCGGTAGTTATACGACGTCAAACCGCCGCACACGCAGGTCAACGAGGCCGCCGCCGGGCGATACAGCTCGTCGGCGTGGTCGCGGGGACCGCGTGGATTCGGGGCGGCTTGCCAGAGCCTGGGGAAGTGGTTGGCGCTCACCGCGCGAAGGGTTTCGGGGCGTCGAGGCGCGGCCGGGTCAGTGAACGGCAGGGTGATGTGCCGGGGGTATCCGGCCCGAGAAATGGGCTGACCCGCCCGGCCTGTGGGGGATCATTGATCCAAGGGGGGTCTTCACAGGTCGGACGGGGCAGTGGGAAAACCGTAGCGGGGCGGAGGTCCGCGCCGGGTGCGCTGCGGGCCAACACGCCGTCGCTGGATCGGGTGAATCGGCGCCGCGGGGGCTAGAGGGTGGCGCGGAGGCGGTCGGCGATGCCCGCGATGCGGCCGAGAACGCCGTTGACGAACCGCGGGGAGTCGTCGGTGGAGAGGGATTTGGCCAGCTGGACGGCCTCGTCGATGGCCACGGCGTCGGGGACGTCGGCGGCCCAGAGGATCTCGTACAGCCCGAGGCGGAGCACGGCCAGGTCCACGGCGGGCATGCGGGCCAGGGTCCAGCCCTCGGCGTGTTCGGTGAGCAGTTCGTCGATGCGGGCGCGGTTCGCGCTCACGCCCTCGACCAGGGTCACCGTGTAGTCGTTGACCGGGGGGACGTCGGGGGAACCGACCCGGTCGGCCAGGAGCGTGACCGGGTCGGCGCCGCGGACGGCGGCCTCGAAGAGGAGGTCCACCGCCCGCTTGCGGGCTTTGCTGCGAGCACCCACGTCAGTTGTTGACCCGGCCGAGGTAGCGACCGTCGCGCGTGTCGACCTTGACCTTCTCGCCGGTGGTGACGAACAGCGGGACCTGGATCTCCGCGCCGGTCTCGAGCCGCGCGGGCTTGGTGCCGCCGGTGGAGCGGTCGCCCTGCAGGCCGGGGTCGGTGTGCTCGATGATCAGCTCGACGGAGGTCGGCAGCTCGATGAACAGCGGCACGCCCTCGTGCGAGGAGACCACGGCGGTGCCGTTCTCCAGCAGGAACCGGGACTGCTCGCCCACGGTCTCGGCGTTGATGCCGATCTGCTCGTAGGACTCGCCGTCCATGAAGTAGAACTCGGCGCCGTCGTTGTAGAGGTAGGTCATCTCGCGGCGGTCGACGGTGGCCGTCTCGACCTTGACGCCCGCGTTGAACGTCTTGTCGACGACCTTGCCCGTCATCACGTGCTTGAGCTTCGTCCGCACGAAGGCCGGACCCTTGCCGGGCTTGACGTGCTGGAACTCGACGACGGTCCAGAGCTGGCCCTCGAGGTTGAGCACCAGGCCGTTCTTCAGGTCGTTGGTCGAGGCCACTGGGGGGATCTCCTGTTGTCCGGGCGTGGTCGTCCGGCGGACCCGCGCGGGATCCCTCGACGACCATGGGCTGCTTCGTGGGTCGGTGGGAGGCGGGCGTGACGACACCCGGCCAGACGGCGACCGCTACTCCGGCGGGAAGTGTACCGTCGCCCGGCTTCCGGCCCGGCAACCGGGTTCCGGGGCCTACGCTGGAGTAATGCAGACGTGGCTGGTGCGCGGCGCGGCGTTGGCGGTGGTGCACGCGGGATCGGCCGTGGCCGTCGCCGCTTTGAAGGCCGCCGACCCGGTCGGGTGGCACGGGCTCGAGGCCCTGGTGCTGGGCGCCCTGGTCGGTGTCGCGGCGGTGTGGGCCGCGGTCGACGGGTGGCGCGGGGTCGTCGACCGGGGCCGGGCCTGGGTGATCGCGGCCTTAGTCGCCGGGTGGGGCGCCGCCGTGCTCGGCGTCGTCGGGCGCGCGGTGTTCGTCGACCAGACCGGGGTGAGCGCCCTCGGCCAGGCCCTGACGGGCGGCGCCGCGTTCACCGCCCTGCTGGTCCTGGTCCCGGCTGGACTGGGCCTCCTCGTCGGCCCCCGCCTGGCCCTGCGCGAACTCCCGGCCGACGACGAAGACCCGCCCGCCGCCACCCCCGCGCGGCAGGCGCCGTCCCCGCGCCGCCGCAACGCGGTCTGACACCGGCGCCCACCGTCGAGCGCGGGTCCGCATCACCGACCACACCGCAACACGGCCGAACGGGTGAGCCGGGCGCAACACGATCGGGTGAACCGATCCAGAGCCCCTGACCGCCTCGAATCCGGGTGTGCTCACCCTCGGTGAGCTGGTACCCGGTCGCCAACCGAGGCCGCGCCATGGCCGAGTTCAACCGCCACGCGCGCGGACGTGGACACCGACAACCGAGGTCTGCTTCGACGTCGGCGCAGGGCTCAGCCGTCGAACCGACGAGCGGCGGGTATCGCGCCTATCCCGCGTTCTTGGCCACCCAGCGCAGAGCCAAGTCGTAGCCGTCGACGCCGAGACCGACGATGACGCCCGCGGCGATGGCCGAGATGAAGCTGTGGTGCCGGAACTCCTCGCGCTGGTGGACGTTCGAGATGTGCACCTCCACCAGGGGCGCGGTGAGTTGCGCGGCGGCGTCCCGGACGGCGATCGAGTAGTGCGTCCAGGCACCCGCGTTGAGCACGACGGGGGTGGTGCTGTCGGCGGCCTCGTGCAGCCAGCCGAGCATCTCGCCCTCGTGGTCGGTCTGTCGGACCTCGACCTCCAGCCCCAGCTCGCGACCGGTCTCCTGGCAGAGCTCGACGAGCTGGGCGTAGGTGGTGCTGCCGTAGATGACCGGCTCGCGGCTGCCGAGCCTGCCGAGGTTGGGGCCGTTGAGGACGAGGACCTTCACAGCAGGACACCCCCGGACTGCTTGCCGTCGGCGGCGACGGCGGAGTAGGCGGCGGCCAGCAGCGCCGGGTCGGGCCCTTCGAGCCGGGCAGGCTTGGCGAGCCCGTCGAGGACGACGAAGCGCAGGACGCCGGACTTGGTCTTCTTGTCGCCCAGCATGGTCTCGATGAGCTGCGGCAGGGCGTCGGGGTCGTAGGTGACCGGCAGCCCGATCGAGGTCAGGATCGAGCGGTGCCGGTCGGCGGTGGCGTCATCGAGCCTACCCGCGAGCCGGGCGAGTTCGGCGACGAAGACCATGCCGACGCTCACGGCCGCGCCGTGGCGCCACCGGTAGCGCTCGCGGCGCTCGATGGCGTGGGCGAGGGTGTGGCCGTAGTTGAGCGTTTCGCGCAGGTTGGCCTCGCGCAGGTCGGAGGCCACGACGTCGGCCTTGACCTGGATCTTGCGCCGGATCAGCTCGGGCAGCACCGGACCAGCCGGGTCGAGCGCGGCCTCGGGGTCGGCCTCGATGAGGTCGAGGATGACCGGGTCGCCGATGAAGCCGCCCTTGACCACCTCGGCCATGCCCGCGACGAGCTCGTTGCGGGGCAGGGTGGCGAGGGTGGCGAGGTCGACCAGGACGGCGGAGGGCTCGTGGATGGCCCCGACGAGGTTCTTGCCCGCGTCGGTGTTGATGCCGGTCTTGCCGCCGACCGCCGCGTCGACCATGCCCAGCAGCGTGGTCGGCACGTTGACCAGCCGGATGCCGCGCATCCAGGTGGCGGCCACGAAGCCCGCCAGGTCCGTCACCGCGCCGCCGCCCAGCGCGACGACGGTCCCCTGCCGGTCCATGCCCATGCGGCCGAGCACTTCCCAGCAGAACGCGGCCACCGACAGCGCCTTGCCGTCCTCGGCGTCGGGGATCTCGACGGTGTGCGCGTCGATCCCGGCGCCGGTCAGCTCGTCCCGCGTCGCCTGCGCCGTGGCCGCCAGCGTCGGCGTGTGCACGATGGCCACCTTGGACGAGCCGCGCACCGCCTCGACCAGCTCGTCGAGCAGGCCACGGCCGATCACGACGTCGTACGGCTGTCCGGTAGCGACCCTGATGCGGCTCGGCTGCTCGGTCACGGGGTTCCCTCCGGTGCGGCGGTCACTGGTTCGGCCGCGGTGTCTGGTGTGGCGCGGCCCGGAGGGCGCCGACGATGTGGTCGACGATCTCCTCCGGCGTCGCGGAGTCGGTCGGTACCTCGACGGTCGCGATCTCCCGGTAGAGCGGCAGGCGCGCGTCCAGCAACTCCTTGAAGGTGGCCCGCGGGTTGACCCCGGCGAGCAGCGGCCGCGCCGTGGACAGCCCGGTGCGTCGAACGCCCTCGGCCAGCCCGACGTTGAGGAAGACCACGGTGTGCGCGGCCAGCAGCGCCCGCGTCGAGTCGGCCAGCACTGAGCCGCCGCCGAGCGCGAGCACGCCGTCGTGCTCGGCCAGCGCGGTGGCCACGGCAGCGGCCTCCAAGGCGCGGAACGCGGGTTCGCCGTCCTCGGTGAAGATGTCGGTCACCGGCTTGCCCGCGGTCGCGACGACGTCGGCGTCGGTGTCGCGGAACCCGACACCGAGCGCCGCGGCCAACGCCTCGCCGATGGTCGTCTTCCCCGCCCCCGGCGGGCCGACCACGACCGCGACCGGGCTCACCAGCGGTTCCGCACGGCGTCGAGGTAGCCCTCGACGTTGCGCTTGCTCTCGGCGATGGAGTCGCCGCCGAACTTCTCCAGCGCGGTCTCGGCCAGCACCAGCGCCACCACCGACTCCAGCACCACCCCGGCGCGGGGCACGGCGCAGACGTCCGAGCGCTGGTGGATGGCGACCGCGGGCTCACCGGTCACAACATCCACAGTGGACAGTGCGCGCGGCACCGTGGAGATCGGCTTCATGGCGACCCGAACCCGCAGCGGCTCGCCGTTGGTGATGCCGCCCTCCAGTCCACCCGCGCGGTTGGTCCGCCGGGTGACGCCGGTCAGCGTGCCCTCGGCCCGGTCGATCTCGTCGTGCGCCTGGCTGCCCCACCGCTGGGCGGTGGTGAACCCGTCGCCGATCTCGACGCCCTTCATCGCCTGCACGCCCATCAGCGCCCCGGCCAGCCGCGCGTCGAGCCTGCGGTCCCAGTGCACGTGCGAGCCCAAGCCCGGCGGCAGCCCGTAGGCGATGACCTCGATGACCCCGCCGACCGTGTCACCGGCTTTTTTGACGGCCTCGACCTCGGCGACCATCGCGTCGGTGCCCACCTGCCCGAAGGCCCGCACCGGGCTCTCGTCGATCGCGGCGAGGTCCTCGGGACCGGGGAGCGGTCCTTCCGGGGCCACCGCGCCGCCGATGGAAATCACGTGGCTGATGACCTCGACGCCGAGGAGCTGCCGCAGGAACGCCCGGGCGACGGTGCCCAGCGCGGTCCGACCCGCGGTCTCGCGGGCGCTGGCCCGCTCGAGGACCGGGCGGGCCTCGTCGAAGCCGTACTTCTGCATGCCCGCGAGGTCGGCGTGGCCGGGCCGGGGCCGGGTCAGCGGCTCGTTGCGCCCGAGCTCGGCGAGTTCGGCCGGGTCTACCGGGTCGGGGGACATGACCCGCTCCCACTTGGGCCACTCGGCGTTCTCGATCCGCACCGCGACCGGTCCACCCTGGGTCAGGCCGTGGCGGACCCCGCCGAGGAACTCGACCGCATCCGTCTCGAATCCCATCCGGGGGCTGCGGCCGAAGCCGAGCCTGCGCCTGGCCAACTGGGCGTTGAGGTCGTCGGTCGTGACCTCCACGCCCGCCACCATGCCCTCCAGCACGGCGACCAACGCGGGGCCGTGTGACTCTCCAGCGGTTATCCAACGCAGCACCTCCTGATCCTGTCATGAGGGCACACCTCCCCGGCGCCCGGCGTGACCTTGACGACCTCGACATGTCCGCTCCCCGGACCGGTCCATTCCACTCTCCGAACTTGAGCAGCTCAGCAGACTTGCCACCCCGCGATCCCTCCTTGCCCAGCGACGTCACGACCGCGCCGATGCTCGATCGACGAAGCGATTCCAGGGCACCGGCCTCCGGAAAGCCGGTCGAACCGGTGGTCCCGGCACACCCGGGGTCAGAAGCACCGCCTACCGCGTGCCGGTGCCTGTCTCCAAGGCCCGAGCGCGAGGGTGGCCACAGGTCGACCATGGCGTGGAACGAACCGGGGTCTTGTCGTAGCGGGTGGCGATGGCCCGGTGTTGTGTGAGCAGGTCGATGCCGCATTCCACGGTGTGGTGTTGTTGGTATGTCTCGGTGTCGAACGCGGGCGGGCGCCCACCGGAGGAGCCTTTGTTCTTGCGGTGGGCGGCTTGGTCGCGGGGTTGGGCGATCGTGGCCCTGATGCCCCGTCGGCGCAGGCAGGACCTGTTCGCGAGAGAGGAGCAGGCCTTGACCGCGAGCACCCGACCGGGCCGGGTCCCGGGACGGCCGCCGCCGGAACAGGACACCCGGATGCCCTCGATCACAGCAGTGAACTGCGGGCTGTCACCGCGGCGCCCGGCGGCGAGCAGCAACGACAACGGCGTGCGCCCCTGCTCACACGCCAGGTGCGGCGTGCTGGTCCACCCGCCACGCGCCCTGCCCAGCGCATGACCGTCCGGTTCGCTCCCACCTGCCGGGGTGTCGAGTGGCTCGACCCGCAGAGCCCTCTATTCCTCGCCCCGGGCGCCATGGTCATGGACACGGGTGATCGAGCCCGGACCGTTACCACCACGCCGGTCACGAGGTCTCCGGTGGTACAGGCTCGCTCGGTCGCTTACCCGTCTACCGAAGACCTCTCCACATCCCGGACACCACCACACCCAAGATCCACATCTGAAACACGGCCTAGGTCGTGTCCTGTGGATCTTCATCGGAGGTGAAGGACGATGCAGGCGAGGATCATCTCGGCGCGGTGGTAGGCGGCTCGTTTCGCGTATCTGGTGGCCAGGCCGCGGAATTGTTTGAGGCGGTTGAAACAGCGTTCGACGACGTTGCGGAGCTTGTAGAGGTCGGGGTCGAAGGCCGGTGGTCTGCCACCGGCCGAGCCCTTGGCCTTGCGGCGAGCGATCTGATCGACGCGTTCAGGGATGGTGGCCTTGACCCGCCGCTGCCGTAACGCGGTGCGGGTGCTCGGGTGGGTGTAGGCCTTGTCGGCGATCACCCTCCCGACCCGCACCCGCCGCCCATCGACGTCGATGGTGTGGATATCGCCGAGCAGCGGCAACAGCTGCGGGTTGTCCCCGGCCTGGCCTGGCGTCAGGATCACCGCCAGTGGCAGACCCGCGGCGTCGACCGCCAGGTGGAGCTTGGTGCTCAGTCCGCCTCGGGAACGTCCGAGACATTCCCCGTCGACGGCGAGGTCCTCGATCCAGTCCGCGCAGCCCCCTTTTTCCGGGCACCGGCGGCGTGCTGGTGCGCCCGGACACTGGTGGAATCGACGCTGACCACGAACGCGACGTTGTCCTCCAGCGTTCCGAGGGAGTCGTCTTTGACGATCACGTGCTCCAGGATCCGATCCCAGGTCCCGTCCACGGTCCACTTCCGCAACCGCTCGTGCGCGGTCTTCCACGGCCCATACCGTTCCGGCAGGTCACGCCACGGCGCACCGGTGCGTTCCTTCCACAGGATCGCGTCGATCACCTGCCGGTGACTACGCCACCGGCCACCACGCCGCCCGCTCTGCGCGGGCAACAACGGCGCGATCACCGCCCACGCCTTGTCCGTCAACTCACCACGTCCGACCACACCCCATCATCCACACACGATCACGACAAAGATCCGCAGGACACGGCCTAGCCGCAGCGCCTAGCCTTGGCCTTCGCCTTGAACAGCATCTCGTTGCTGACCTGGCGGACCTTACCCCGAGGCCGTCACTTGCCTCCCGGAACGGGAAGCAAGAGCTCGATCACCCGCCATTGCTCACCGGTCGACTCATGCCCCGCACCCGATAGCAAGCGGCGCGTTTGGCGTGGCTGGTGGACAGGGTCCCGAACTGGTCGAATCTGTTCTTGGAGCGTTCGACCACGTTGCGGTGTCGGCAGGCTCGAACCGAGTGCGTGCCTGTCGCAGGCGAGGCGGATTTTCGTGGACGGGCGCCGCAGGCCGGTCCTAGGCGCTCACAGGTACGCGGGTAAGACCAGCGCGTAGGTCGCGGCGAGTAGACCAGGGCCGTGTGGGATGGATCGGCCCCAGCCCGGGTAGAGGGTGAGCGTGATGATCGCGGCGATGCCGGGGGCGAGGAGCAGCGCCCATGGGCCTGCGGCTCCCAGCATGGCACCGAGGGACAGGGAGAGCTTGACGTCGCCGAAGCCGAGGGCGGAAGGGGACAGGTAGTGGGCCAGTGCGTGGAATCCTGCGAAGGCCAGGCTTCCGATGACGGCGTCGCGGAGCAGGGTGAGACCTGGGCCCGCGATGGCCGCGTAGGTGAGGAGCAGCAGGGCGAGCGGGATCGCGGGGAGGGTCAGGAAGTCGGGCAGTCTGCGGTGGCGGAGGTCGATGGCAGTGAGGGGCACGGCGAGAGTGACGAGCAACAGGACCGGCGGCAACCACCACGACGGGATCAGGTGTGCGCACGCGGCGGTGGCCGACCAGAGAACCACCGCCGGGTACTCACACCAACCGGCAGGCACGGCGGTCTCCGGGTGGAGGCGGGCGGCGAGAACCCTTGTGGCCGCACCGATCGCGAACCCGACGACTCCGCCCAGGAAGACGAGCACCGGTAGCTGAACGGGCAGGACGTTGCCCGCGAGCACCAAGAACAGCGCGACGGGCCAGAACAGGCGAGGACCGGCCCAACGGGCAGATCTCGCCGCCAACGTGCGTCGAAGGAATTCCCGAAGGCGACCGGGACTCCGGCCCGGAGGCGCGGGATGTGGTTGTGGCGCCTGGGGATCGGGTTGAGCGGGACGGAGTGGAAGGTCGCGGAATGGCAGCGGGATACCGCGCGGCCGTGGCACGCGACGACGGAAAGAGGTGGGCACAGCGGGTGACGCGGGGTTGATGGTGTCGGGAGTGGATGCGTTGGGGGCAGGGATGTTTATGGCGGGGCGATTCGGACAGGGAAAGGCCGTCGGAGCGCCTGCGGGTGTGCCCGACCTGGCTACTTGGGCGGGTTGACTTGCGCGACAACAGGTCCTGGAGTCCGAAGTGGAGAGAAGAGGAAGGGTTTTGGGGAGTGGCACTGAGATCTCCTTTGCTCGCTTTCCAGGTTAGGCGAGCAAAGGGGAGGGCGGCAGTCGCTCAATGCGGTGGGGATGGAGTGTTTGACAGGATTGGCGAGGTGTGCTTACAGCGGTAGGTCGTGGAGCGCGCCGGTGGCCTCGCGCAGCGCCGAGCGCATGGCGGCGCGGGGGGCGGGGGCGCCGGTGAAGTGGGTGACCTGGCCGAACGCCTGGTGGAGCAGCATGTCGAGGCCCGTGGCCACCCGGCCGCCCGCCGCCGTCACGGCCTCGGCCAGCGGCGTGGGCCAGGGGTGGTAGATGACGTCCAGCAGGTGCGGGGTTGTGGACAACTCCCGGGCCAGCGGAGCGGTCGCCGCGGGCGGCACGGTGTTGACCAGGACGGAAGAGGCCACGGCGAGACGGGCGAGATCCACGTCCGACAAGCGCAGGACTTCCAGCGGCAAAGCCGACTTCTCCGCGCACTCCACGGCGTCCACGGCCCGCGCCGGATCACGGACCACCACCGTCGCCGACTCGATGCCCAACTCCGCGAACGCTGCCAAGGCAGCGCACGCAGTCCCACCAGCACCCAAGATGACGCCATTAACGCCATCCGCGAACCCCGTGGCCCGTAGTGCGCCAACCACGCCATCGATGTCCGTGCAGTCCGCGAACCACCCGTCCGCACCGCGGACCAGCGTGTTGGCCGCCCCCACCGCCTCCGCGCGCGAGGACACCGAGGAGGCGACCGCCAAGGCCGCGCGCTTGCCGGGCATGGTCACCGACAGCCCCACCCACTCCTCCCCCAGGTCCGCGACGAACCCGGGCAACCGCTGCTCGTCGCACTCGACGCGGTCGTAGGACCACTCCAGGCCGAGCGCGGCGTAGGCGGCGCTGTGCAGGACCGGGGACAGCGAGTGCGCCACGGGCGAGCCGAGGACGGCCGCCCTGCGCCGGTCAGTAGGCATCGTTCTTTTCGGCCAGCGCCACGTTCGCCTGGTGCTCTTCCAACGTGTTCGCGAAGCAGGAGGTGCCGTCCTTCTGGCAGCGGACGAAGAACACCCACGTGCCGTCGACGGGCTTGGCCGCCGCTTCCAGCGCCTCGCGGCTGACCGCGGCGATCGGCGTCGGCGGCAGACCGGTGTTGGCGTAGGTGTTGTACGGGCCCGCCTTCGCGCGGTCCTCCGGCTTGGTCATGATCGAGGGCCGGTCGAGCACGTAGTTGACCGTGGAGTCGTATTCCAGCTTCATGCCCTTGGCGAGCCGGTTGTACGTCACCCGGGAGACCTTGCCGAAGTCGCCGACGATGGCCTCGCGCTGCACCAGCGACCCCATGACCAGCAGCTGGTACGGCGTGAAGCCGGTGGCGTCGGCCAGTGCGGGCATGCCCACGCTCTGCAACCGCGCCGAGGAGTCGGCGACGAGCTTCTTCAGCACTTCCTCCGCGGACGTGCCCGGCTTGACCTCGTAGACGTCCGGCATGATCAGGCCTTCGAGCCTGCGCTTGGGTTCCGGCGAGTTGCTCGCGTCCGGGATGGCCCACTCGGGCACGCCGAGCGCGCTCAGGTTGGCCGTCTCGACCGTCTTGCGCAGGTCCTCGACCGAGACGCAGGTCTGCTTGCCGTTGAGGTTCGCGCAGCTGGCCTTCGAGATGAGGGAGTACACCCCGGGGGTCACCGCGGTGCCGTTGGTGATGTCGTCGAACTGGGTGCCCGCCTTGATCTGCAGGTTGCCCACGCGCGAGGTCGGGTTGACGATGCGGGTGACGGCGTCCTTGCCGGAGATCTTGGTGCGCATGACGTAGTAGCCCGGTTGCACAGAGCGCACGCGGTTGTCGTCCTCCGACGCCGCGACGAACGCGCGGGAGCTGGCGACGACCCCGTCGTCCTTGAGCCGGTTGGCGATGGCACCCGTGCTGTCGCCGCCCTTGACCTCCACCACGATGTCGGTCTCGCCCGCGCCCTGGAAGTCGTCGTAGTCGCCGATGCCGGACAGCTGCCGCCACCCGTACCAGACGCCCCCGCCGATGAGGGCGAGCACGACCAGGCCGAAGACCGCGAGCTTGACCCGCCTGCGGTCCTTGCGCGGCTTGCCGCCTTCTTCCTGCTCCTCGAAGAACCCCAGCTCGTCGTCGGTCATCATTCCGCCTCCGCAGATCGTGCGAGCGCAGCCGACCGGGCGTCGAG
The DNA here is from genome assembly GCF_041897805.1 of Actinokineospora auranticolor. GTDB lineage: Bacteria > Actinomycetota > Actinomycetes > Mycobacteriales > Pseudonocardiaceae > Actinokineospora > Actinokineospora auranticolor. The sequence continues at coordinate 1,979,334 of NZ_CP154825.1, read as the reverse complement.
CCAGGACTGCAGGATCTCCACAGCCGCGGCCTGATCGACGACGGCGCGTTGGCGCTTGCCGCGGACCCCGCGCGCACTGAGCATCCGCGACGCGGACACCGTGGTCAGCCGCTCGTCGGCGAGCCGCACCGGGATCGGGGTGATCCGGCGGGCCAACTCGGTGGCATAGGCGACGGCACCGTCAGCGGCGGCGCCGTGCCGCGCCGCGAGCGTCCTGGGCAATCCGACCACCACTTCGACCACCTCGTGCTCGGCGACGAGCTCGGTGAGCCGGTCGAGGTCGCTGCCCGACCGCTCGTCGCGGGACAGCGTAACGAGGGGAGTGGCCAAAACGGGAGTCGGATCGCTCACTGCGACCCCGACGCGGACGGAGCCGACGTCCACGGCGAGCCTGCGGCCACGCCCCGGGTCGTCGGCCCCCGGCCGGTCGGGTTTGGCGTTCATGCGCTGGTCAGCGCCTTGCGGAGCGCGGTCACCGCCTCGGCGACACCACCCGGGTTGGCGCCGCCGCCCTGCGCCATGTCCGGCTTGCCGCCGCCGCGTCCTTCGATGGCCGAGACAAAAGAAGGCACGAGTTTGCCCGCGGCGATGCCGTTGTCGCGGGCGGTGGCGGTGGTGGCGACCACGAAAGCCACCTTGTCACCGTCGGTGGAGAACAGCGCCACTACGCCGGAACGCGAACCAAGGCGGTTGCGGACCTCGACGGCCAGCGAGCGCAGGTCGTTGCCGCCCACGCCGTCCGGGACCTGGAGGGCGACGAGAGCGGTCCCGTCGACGTCCTCGGCCTTGTCGGCGAGCGTGCCCGCCGACGACAGCAACTGCCCCGCGCGCAGCTTCTCCAGTTCCTTCTCGGCACCGCGCAGCCGGTCGACCAGGGCCTCGACCCGGGCCGGGACCTCGTCGCCGGGGACCTTGAGCAGCGTGGCGAGGTTCTGCACGAGCGCGCGTTCCTTGGCCAGGTAGCGCATGGCGTCCATGCCGACGTAGGCCTCGAGGCGGCGGCTGCCGGAGCCCACCGACGACTCGCCGATCAAGGTGATCGGGCCGATCTGCGACGAGTGCTCCACGTGCGTGCCACCGCACAGTTCGCGCGACCAGGGGCCGCCGATCTCGACGACGCGGACCGTTTCGTCGTAGGTCTCGCCGAAGAGGGCAACGGCGCCCAACTCCTGCGCACCGCCCATGTCGGTGTAGACGACCTTTACCGGCAGGTCTTTGCGCACAGCGAGGTTGGAGACCTCTTCGATCTCACTACGGGTGTCCGACGACAAGGCACCGGACCACGCGAAGTCGAGCCTCAGGTAGCCGGGCTTGTTGTAAGAGCCGCTCTGCAGCGCGGTGGGGCCGAGAACTTCCCTAAGAGCGGCGTGCACGACGTGGGTGCCCGAGTGGCCCTGTCGGGCGCCGATACGCCACTCCGGGTCGACCAGGGCCTCGACGTTGAGCCCCTCGACGATCTCGCCGCTGCGCACCCGGACCCGGTGGACCCACAGCTTGCGGGCCACCTTCTGCACGTCGAGCACTTCCAGCTCGACACCGGGGCCGGTGATGGTGCCCGCGTCGCTCTCCTGGCCACCGGACTCGGCGTACAGCGGGGTCCGATCGAGGATGACCTCGACGATCTCGCCCTCGGCGGCACGGCGGACCCGGGCGCCTTCGCGCACCAACCCGCGCACGGTGGCCTCGGCGGACAATGTCTCGTAGCCAAGAAACTCCGTGGCCCCCTGGGCGAGGAGGTCGCGGTAGACCGTCTGGTCGCCGTGGCCGGTCTTGCGGGCGGCGGCGTCGGCCTTGGCGCGGGCGCGCTGCTCGGCCATCAGCTCCCGGAAACCCGTCTCGTCGACGGTCAGCCCCTTCTCGGCGGCCATCTCCAGGGTGAGGTCGATCGGGAAGCCGTAGGTGTCGTGCAGCTGGAAGGCCTTGTCGCCGGGCAGCTGCGCGTGCCCCTCGGACTTCAGCTGGTCGGCGGCGAGGTCGAAGATGCGCGACCCGCTGGCCAGGGTGGACAGGAAGGTCTCTTCCTCCTTGCGCATGATCGATTCGATGCGCGGGAAGTCCGAGGCCAGTTCCGGGTACGAGGGCGACATCGTGTCGCGCACTACGGCGGCGAACTCGCCCAAGACGGGCTCGGTTACGCCCAAGAGGCGCACGGAACGCACGATGCGGCGCAGCAGGCGGCGCAGCACGTAACCGCGGGCCTCGTTGCCGGGGGTGACACCGTCGGCGATGAGCATCATGCCGCTGCGCGCGTGGTCGGCGATCACCCGGAAGCGGACGTCGTCGACGTGGCTGCCGGAGCCGTACCGGCGGCCGGACATCTCCTCGGCCTTGCCGATGACCGGGCGGACCAGGTCGGTCTCGTAGACGTTGTCGACACCCTGCAGCAGGGTGGCGACGCGCTCGATGCCCATGCCGGTGTCGATGTTCTTCGTGGGCAGCGAGCCGATCGGCTTGTGCCCGGCCTTGGGGCTGAGCTCGCCGCGCTCGTCCTGCATGAAGACGAGGTTCCAGATCTCGAGGTACCGGTCCTCGTCCGCGACCGGGCCGCCGTCGCGGCCGTGCTCGGGGCCGCGGTCGTAGTAGATCTCCGAGCAGGGGCCACCGGGACCGGGCACACCCATGTCCCAGTAGTTGTCCTTGCCGTCACGGCGCTGGATGCGCTCTTCGGGCAGACCGGCGATCTTGCGCCACAGCTCGAAGGCCTCGTCGTCGTCGTCGTAGACGGTGGCCCACAGGCGGTCGGGGTCGAAGCCGTAGCCGCCGTCGGTGACGCCGTTGGTGATCAGCGACCAGGCGAACTCGATGGCCCCGGCCTTGAAGTAGTCGCCGAAGGAGAAGTTGCCCGCCATCTGGAAGAACGTGTTGTGCCGGGTGGTCTTGCCGACCTCGTCGATGTCCCCGGTGCGCACGCACTTCTGCACGCTCGTGGCCCGGTCGTACGGCGGCGGGGCCTGGCCGAGGAAGTACGGCTTGAACTGCACCATGCCCGCGTTGACGAACAGCAGGTTGGGGTCTTCGAAGATCAGCGACGCGCTGGGCACGAGGGTGTGGCCGTTGCGCGTGAAGTGGTTCAGGAAGCGGCTTGAGATCTCGTGGGTCTGCACTGGGGGTCCTCTGTCGCGAGTGGTCGGTCTGGTGCGGCGCGGCGGACGGCGGGCACGGCTCAGCCGTCCGCCCTGCGCGCTCGCGCGTCGCGGCGGCGGGGACCTGGGGTTACGCCTGACCGGCGCTCCACCGCGTCGGACAGTTCTTCTTCGCGTTCGACCATGCCCGCGCGCACGTCCGCGCCGAAGGCACCGATGGCACCGGCGAGCTCGTGCACGGCGTCACCGAGGTTGCCCGCGATACCGGCGGGGGTGACGGCGTGGGCGGTCCGACGGGCCTTGCGGGACAGGGCGACCCCGGCAGCGACACCGACGCCCAGCCAGAACAGCCGCCTCATGAGCGCCCCCCGCGGCGGACGGCGCGGCGGCGGCCGGACGAGTGCTTGCCCTCGACCCCGGCCTTGGCCTTGCGGCGGGCCCGGATGGCCTTGCTGACGCCGTAGGACAGCGCGGCGGCCTTGACCAGCGGACCGCCGAGGGTGGCGGTGAAGACCGAGGCCAGCGCCGAGACGTTGCCGGTGACGGCCTGGGCGTTGGCGGTGATCCCGTCCACCCGTTCGAGCTGGGTGTTGACGTGGGTCAGGGTCGTGTTCGCGCCGGAGAAGAGCGGGTCGCTGTTCTCGTGGGCCTTGCGGATGGCGATGGTGGCCTCGTCGAGCGTGCGGCCGAGCTTGACCAGCACGATGCCCATCAGCACTACCAGCAGCACGAACGCCCCTGCGGCCACCAGCGCGGCGATCTGCCCTGCTGTCACGGGCCCTCCTCAATAGGCTTGACCGGCGGATTGATCCGCGCCAGGCTACCGCGCGCCCTCCCCGGCCAGTGTGCGTGGTGGCGGCCCGGTCGGGCGAGTCGATTACTCGCCGCGCACCACCCTGCGCAGCTTCGGCACGCGGTCGGCGAGGTTGCGTTCCGCACCGCGCTGGGTGGGCTCGTAGTAGTCGCGTCCGCGCAAGTCGTCCGGCGGGTACTGCTGGGTCAGCACGCCCTCAGGGACGTCGTGGGGGTAGCGGTAGCCGGTGGCGTTGCCGAGCTTCTTGGCGCCCGCGTAGTGGCCGTCGCGCAGGTGGGCGGGTACCAGGCCGGTACCGCCCGCGCGGACGTCGGCGATGGCGGCGTCGACGGCGGTGATGACGGCGTTGGACTTGGGCGCGGTGGCCAGGTGGATGGTGGCCTGGGCCAGCGCGAGCCTGCCCTCGGGCAGGCCGATGAGCTGCACGGCTTGGGCGGCGGCCACGGCGGCCTGCAGGGCGGTGGGGTCGGCGAGGCCGATGTCCTCGCTGGCGTGCACGACGAGGCGGCGGGCGATGAACCGGGGGTCCTCGCCCGCCTCGATCATGCGGGCGAGGTAGTGCAGCGCGGCGTCGACGTCGGAGCCGCGGATGGACTTGATGAAGGCGCTGATGACATCGTAGTGCTGGTCGCCGGAGCGGTCGTACCGGACGGCTGCCTTGTCGACGGTGGCCTCAACCGTGGCTAGGTCGATGTCGCCGTCGCGGGTGGCTGCGGCCGAGTCGGCGGCGGCCTCCAGGGCGGTGAGGGCGCGGCGGGCGTCTCCCCCGGCGAGGCGCACGAGGTGGGCCTCGGCGTCTTCTTGGAGGGTGACCTTGTTGTCGAGGCCGCGTTCGTCGGAGACCGCGCGACGGATGAGCGCTTGAACGTCGGTATCGGTAAGAGGCTGGAGTTGCAGCACAAGAGACCGGGAGAGCAAGGGGGAGACCACGGAGAAGAAGGGGTTCTCGGTGGTGGCGGCGACCAAGAGGACGATCCGGTCCTCTACGGCGCTGAGCAGCGCGTCTTGCTGCGTCCTGGAGAAGCGGTGCACCTCGTCGATGAACAGGACGGTGGACTCACCGGAGTGCGTGAGGCGTCGGCGGGCTTCTTCGATGACCGTGCGGACCTCTTTGACGCCCGCGGATAGGGCGGAGAGGGCGACGAACCGGCGTCCGATGGCCGAGGAGACCAGCGTGGCCAGCGTGGTCTTGCCGGTACCGGGTGGGCCGTAGAGCAGGATCGAGGCCGGTGCCGCGCCTTCGACGAGGCGGCGCAGGGGCGCGCCGGGGCCGAGCAAATGGTCCTGGCCCAGGACCTCGTCGAGCGTGGCAGGCCGCATCCGCACCGCGAGCGGTGTGTTGGCGTGTGCCTTGCGAACGGCCGCGTCGGAGGCGGGGGCGCCGAAAAGGTCGAACTCCTGTTCCACAGTGCTCGACGCTACCTGGTGGTGCGGGCTTGGACCGCCCGCACCACGTCGGTGGCGGCGGGCGCTCAGAGCGGTAGAGCGAACCCGCCACACTTGGTGCCATCGATCAATGTGCGCCAAGAGACCGGCGGTAAGGCCAATGCGCCTCCAGAGCGGTTTTTGGTATCTCGTATCCCAACGGCGGATCGGGTGAGGCGTATCTCCACGCAGTTCTCCTCCGCAGCGGCGCTATGGCTGCTCTTGAACCAGCCCGTGTCCCGAGTCGACGGTGCCATCAACGTTCTCCTTCGCGATTTTCTGGATCAGCCGTCGAGAGTCCTCGCGGCCCAGAGTCAGGTCCCATACGCGGTGGAAGGCGCGAAGCATGCTCGCGGTCTCTTCCTCGCCGTCGTAGTAGGTGGCGGGGCCGGGGACACCTGACGAGTAGCCGACGGGTGTCCCCCGGTCGCCGAAACCGAAGACGAGCAGAGTCCGGCCTCTTACCGGATTTCCGTACACACCCGTGGGTAGCACACGGATGTTGAGAGCCGGGTACTTGTCCATCAGGTTGACCAGGTGCTCCAGTTGCTCATGCATCACCTCTGGAGCCCCCATGTTGGCGCGCAACGCGTCCTCGGTGATGACGAAGCGCATGACGCGGCGGTCGCTCTCCCCCAGAAGCCGGGCTTGCCGGTCCATGCGGAAGAACCAGCGGTCCTCGGCCTGCGCGCCTTCCGGCTCCCACCAGATCCCCTCGGCCTCGGCGAACAGCGCCTGCACGTAGGCCGGGGACTGGAGCACGCCGGGGATGACGCCGCTCTCCACCGAGTTGATCTCGTAGGCGCTGGCCTCGAGGTCGGCGAACCGGCGGTAGGCGTCGGGCAGGTTGTCCACGTGCACCCGCCGCTGCTGGCGCTTGCGGGCCAGCGCCCCCAGTTCGAGGACGGTGTGGCGTTCCTCCCCGCTCGCCCCGTAGCACGCGAGGAGCCTGTCGAGGTCCTCTTGGCTGGCGGTGGCCGTGCCGTCCTCCAACTGCACGATCCGCGACCGGACCTTCCCCACCGCGTCGGCTCCGGCTTGCTGCGGCTTGCCCGCGCGTTCGCGCAAGCGCCGCAGCACCAGACCGAGCTGCCTGCGCTCGAACGTGGCCCGCGCCTGTCCCATCCCCCAACCTCCCAGTCGACCGTGCGTCCAACCACCCGTTCCGGTTTCCGACCGCCCCCAGGCCGGCCGGAAACCGGAACGGGCACATCAGGTGGTCCCGTCCGCCCGCTCGAGGACCGTCAAGTGCGCCGCGCGCCAGCGCGCGGTCCACGGCTCGGGTCGGAAGGTGTCCGGGTCGAGCTTGACCACCGAACGGCTGCCGTGAGCGTGCGACTCGCCGCTCGGACCCACGCAACGGAACCGGTAGCGCAGGCTGGTGGTCCCGATGTGGGTCGCGGAGAGCTCCACCGCCAGCGGTCCGGTGCCGATGAAGGGCAGCTCGAAGTCGATCTCGAAGCGTCGTACGACCTGGAACTGGTCCGGGTTGTCGGCGGTGTCGGCCGCCCAGCGGAACCCGTGCCCGCGCAGGAACGCGGTGGTGGCGCGCTCCACGTGCAGCGCGTACCGGGCGTTGTGCAGGATGCCGAGCGGATCGAGTTCGTCGAAGTGCACGGTGTTGACGTGTCGGAACGGTGTCACGCGCGGGTCGTCCCGCAGGGCGGTCACGCGTGACCCCAGTTCATTCCCACGGCGCGCTCGGCGACCATGAGGACCGGCAGGGTGGTCGTGGCGCGGGAACTCACGGGGAACACCGAGGCATCAATGACCACCAAGTCGGCCACGCCGTGCACGCGGCAGCGCTCGTCGACCACCCCACCGGGGCCCATTCGGCAGGTGCCGACAGGGTGGTTGTAGGTGCCGACCACGGCGCGGACGGCGTCTTCCAGGCCGCTCGCGGCGATGGCGGGTCCAGGCACGAGTTCGGCGACCAGGATCTCGGCCAGCGGCGTGCTCTCGGCCAAGCGCCAGATCACCCGTGCACCGTCGACGACGCGTCTGACGTCTTCGGGATCTCGGTAAACACCGGTGTCGATGACCGGCGGGTCGCCGATCTCGCGTGACCGCAGGCGCACCGAGCCGGTTGACCGCGGCGCGACGAGACCGGCGGTCATGCGGAAGTCGTAGCCCGTGGGGTGGTGCCCTTCTTGTGTCTGGGTGGGAGACGTGGCGACAGCGTGTATGTGGATGTCCGCGTCGGGTTCGGCCGGATCGGTCTTGAGGGTGAGCATGGTGCGCAGCGGCGCTTGCGGTTCATCGTGCTGTTCGGCCGTGGCGGCGTAGACCACTGCCGTTGTGGGGTGTTCCTTGAGGTTCGCGCCTACCGCCGGGTTGTCGACTACTACGTCGATTCCGACGTCCTTCAGGTGCTCGGCAGGGCCGATGCCTGAGCGCATCAGGATGGTCGGTGTGTTGTAAGAGCCTGCGGACAGCACTACCTGTCGTGCGGGGATGACTTCACCCGAGGTGAGCCGCACGCCCGTCGCGCGATTGCCTTGAACGACAACGGAGTGGACTTCCGTACCCGCGCGGATCTCCAGGTTCGGCCGGTCATCGACGTCCGACAGGTACACCAGGGCAGCGTTGTGACGGATGCCATCGACCTGGTTGAGAGGCGTAAGACCCGCTCCGACGGCATATGGGGCGTTGAGGTCGTCCACGAGCGGATAGCCGGTCGTCTCGCAGGCAGCCAAGAAGCGCTCTTGCGAGTCAGTCAGCTCTTTCCTGCTATAGCGCCGGATTGGGGTCTTGCCACGAGCGGGCGGATCGTCTGGGTGGCGTTCGAGGGACTCGTAGGTCGGCAGCACCTTGTGCCACGACCAATCCGGCATCCCCCAGGCGTCGTGGTCGACGGGTCTGCCGCGCAGCGTGACGCAGTAATTCACCGCGGTCGAGCCGCCGATGACCTTGCCGCGCCGGAGCGGGAAGGAAACTCCGTAGTCCAGCGGTTCGCTGGCGTACTCCCAGTCGGCGGTGCGCGGTATGCCGAAGCCGTCGACCAGTTCTTCTGGCCACTGCTCGGCAGCGCCGTAGTAGGGCCCGGCCTCGAGCAGCAGGACCGTGCGCTTCGGATCATCAGCGAGCCGGGAAGCCACTACGCATCCCCCAGCTCCTCCCCCAACGATGACCACATCGTGTGTCATGGACGCACGCTAACACATAAGTGCGATCGATCGTGCGGTTATTTTGGCAGGGTGGATCCGGCGGTTGTACCGGCGGAAATCGACGAAACCGCCGCGTCACCGGTGGTCACGTACCATCTGTCCAGGTCCGGGTGGGCACCCCGGACGCGACTTGCGCTGAGAGTGGCTGATGACCGAGGCACGGGTGGACGGGCGCGTCCAACGCGGGAACCACACGCGCGGGCTCATCCTGGCGCGTGCGGTGGAGATCGCGTCCGTCGAGGGCTTGGCGAGCTTGTCGCTGGGTCGGCTGTCGACCGACCTGCACCTGAGCAAGAGCGGCGTCTTCGGGCTTTTCGGCTCCAAGGAGGAGCTGCAACTGGCCACCATCGACGCCGCCACCAAAATCTACATCGACACGGTCGTCGTCCCGGTCATGGACCTGTCCCCCGGGCTGGCGAAGGTGTGGCGGCTGTGCGTGAGCTGGCTGGACTACTCGCGCGGGCGGGTGTTCCCCGGCGGGTGCTTCTTCTACGCGGTGGCCGCGGAGTTCGACGCCCAGCCCGGGCGGGTGCGCGAGACCATCGTGGCCCTGTCCGCGCGGTGGGCGCGGCTGGTGGAGAAGCTGATCGACCAGGCGCGCGCGGTCGGCGAGATCAAGGAGGAGGTGGAGACCGCGCAGTTGGGCTTCGAATTGGTGGCGTTCATGGAGACGGCCAACGCGTATTCGGTGCTCAACGACGACGTGTCGGTCTACCGCCGCTCGCGTACTGCCATCCGATCCCTACTACGGCACGCCGCGTCCGATCCGGCACTGGTACCGCAGGACTAGCGCGCTCCCCTACCAGCACTATCCGCGCCAAGACAGTCCCAGACCGGCAACTTCCCCGTATCGAGGCATTCCCGAAGCCGCCCCTTCCCACCGGGTGGACGCGCGACGCCCCCGGTTGACCCTCCACGATCTCGGTGTTCGGATAGAGGCGTGTCCACGACCCGGCCAGGCCACCCGCTGACCCGGCGCAGGCACGTCGACTTCGTCCGCGTCTGCAGCCAGGGCTGTCCGCGCTGAACTCTCCCCCACCGACGGTTCCGCCCACGGCCGACCCGGGAGTTCGCCATGCCCGTTCCACCGGATCCACTGAAGTTCGCCTACTGGGTGCCCAATGTCAGCGGCGGTCTCGTCGTCAGCGACATCGAGCAGCGCACCGACTGGTCCTACGACTACAACCGCGAGCTGGCCGTGCTGGCCGAGGAGAACGGCTTCGAGTACGCGCTGAGCCAGGTCCGCTACATGGCCAGCTACGGGGCCGCCTTCCAGCACGAGTCGACCAGCTTCAGCCTCGCGCTGCTGCTGGCCACGCGGCGCCTCAAGGTGATCGCGGCCGTGCACCCCGGCCTGTGGCACCCCGGGGTGCTGGCCAAGCTGATCACCACGGCCGACCACCTCTCCGGCGGGCGTGCCGCGGTGAACGTGGTGTCCGGTTGGTTCAAGGGCGAGTTCACGGCGTTGGGCGAGCCGTGGTTGGAGCACGACGAGCGCTACCGGCGGTCGGAGGAGTTCATCCGCGTGCTGCGCAAGAGCTGGACGGAGGACGACGCCGAGTTCGCGGGCGACTTCTACCGGTTGCGCGGCTACGACCTCAAGCCCAAGCCGACCTCCACCCCGGAGGTCTTCCAAGGCGGCAACTCCACCGCCGCGCGGGCGATGGCGGGCCGGGTGTCCGACTGGTACTTCAGCAACGGCAAGGACTTCGACGGGGTCACCGAGCAGATCGCGGAGGTGAACACCTCGGCTCGGGCGCACGGCCGGACCGTCCGGTTCGGCCTCAACGGGTTCGTGATCGCCCGTGACACCGAGGCGGAGGCCCGGGAGACGCTGCGGGAGATCGTGGCGAAGGCGAACCCCGAGGCGGTGGGAGGGTTCCGGGATGCCGTGCGGCAGGCGGGTAGCTCTACCGGCGACGGTAAGGGCATGTGGGCAGACTCGTCGTTCGATGATCTGGTGCAGTACAACGACGGATTCCGCACCAAGCTGATCGGGACACCGGAACAGATCGCGGAGCGGTTAGTGCGCTACCGCGCTCTTGGCGTCAACCTCGCCCTCTTGGGCTTCCTGCACTACCACGAGGAAATCGAGTATTTCGGCAAAAACGTGCTGCCGATCGTGCGCGCCCTTGAGGCCGACGCCGACCGCAGCGCCGCTTCTCCTGAACCTCTTCGCGCGTGACCCGCCACAGGAAGGCACGAGATGACCACGACCAAGGCCGACTGGGCCCAGTCCTCCCCGACGACCCCTGCCGAGTGGCTGACACGCGCCGCCGAGGTGTCGGCACTGCTCGCCGTCGACGCTGTCGAGCGTGACCGTGAGGGGAAGACACCCCACGCGGAGGTTCGACTGCTCAAGGACTCGGGGTTGGTCACGTTGCTCGGGCCGACTCGGCACGGCGGTGGGGGCCAGGACTGGCCTACCGCGTACCGGGTGGTCCGTGAGGTCGCCAAGGCCGACGGCTCCATCGGGCAACTCCTCGGCTACCACTACCTGTGGTTCTGGGCCGCCCGCCTGGTGGGTACGTCCGAGCAGATCGAGGCGGTGGAGGAGCTGGCGACCACCAACCGGCTCTTCTTTGGTGGCGCGGTCAACCCCCGGGACGCGGATGTGACTATCCGCGACGAGGGAGACACCATCGTCTACAACGGGCACAAGTCGTTCTCCACCGGCAGCAAGGTCTCGGACCTCACGGTGCTCGAAGGCGTGTTGGAAGGCACCGACAAGCACATCTTCGCCATCGTGCCATCGGACATCGATGGCCTGACCTTCCACGATGACTGGGACAACATCGGGCAGCGGCTCACGGAGTCGGGCGGTGTGACCATTTCCGACGTGCGCGTGCCGTGGGCGTCGGCGGCCGGGTACGTGGATAAGGAGTTCACGCCACGGGTCTACAACACGCTCAACGTGCCGACGATCCAGTTGGTGTTCGTCAACTTCTACCTCGGCATCGCGCGCGGCGCGTTGGAGACCGCGCGGACCTACACCGCGCAGAAGTCGCGCTCTTGGCTGCACGGCGGCCACGAACGCGCGGTGGACGAACCGTACGTGCTCGACATCTATGGCGACTTCACCGCCAAGCTGTGGGCGGTGGAGGCGTTGGCGGACCAGGTCGCGCAAGAGGGCCTGGCCATCCACCAGAGCCCCGACTTGGTGACCGAGCGCGAGCGCGGCGTGCACGAGGTGCGGGTCGCGGCGGTTAAGGCGCGGGCGACCGAGGTGGCGTTGGAGGTCACCGCAGGCGTGTTCGAGGTGACCGGCGCGCGGTCCACGGCGGCGCGCGAAGGGCTCGACCGGTTCTGGCGCAACGTGCGCACGCATACGCTACACGACCCGGTGGCCTACAAGCGGCGGGAGGTCGGGGTGTTCGTGCTGCGCGACGAGGTCCCCGAGCCCACCTGGTACTCCTGATCAACCCTGGAGGTTCTCCGTGTCCTCGATCGTCGTACTCTCCGGCAGCCCGTCGGCGAAGTCCCGGACGGCCGCGCTGGCCGAACACCTCGCCGACCGGCTCCGCCGCCACGGCCACTCCGTGCGGCTGGTCCGCGTGCGCGACCTGCCACCCCAGGCGCTCCTGCACGCCGACGTGGCGGACCCGGCGATCGTGGACGTGGTCACCGCGATCGAATCCGCAGACGGGGTCGTAGTGGCTTCGCCGGTGTACAAGGCTGCCTACAGCGGGCTCTTGAAGACCCTCTTGGACCTCTTACCGCAGTTCGCGTTGGCGGGTAAGACGGTGTTGCCGGTGCTCACCGGTGGCAGCCCTGCGCATGTACTTGCGCTGGACTACGCGCTGCGGCCGGTGCTGACCTCGCTCGGAGCGCACCACGTGGTGCCGGGGTGGTTCGTGTTGGACAAGCACATCGAGGTGGGTCCGACGGGCGTTGTGGTGCACCCGGACTCGGAGACACCACTGCTGTCCGTTGTGGACACGTTCTCGGGGGTGCTGCGGGTACCGTTGGCGAGTTGACCCTTCCACCGCAGTTCATCGGTAGCCGTTGGGCCCGACGGTCGGTTGGCGGATCCGTTGACCGGCGTCGGGCCCAAGCGCTCTCATGAGCGGCTGGTGTTCCGCAAGTCACTCGTTCGGGGCTGTGGACAACTTCGAGCGGCCCCGGCGGCCGCTCCGTAAAGTCATCGACATGCCACTTCTCGATCGCACCCTGCTGGGCCCCGGACCGTCCAACCCCTACCCGGAGGCCACCGCCGCGCTGTCCGCTCCCCTGCTCGGCCACCTCGACCCGGAGTTCCTGCGCGTGCTCGACGAGACCTGCGCGCGGCTGCGGCGCGCGTGGGGCACGGAGAACGCGCGCACGCTGCCGCTGTCCGGCACGGGGTCGATCGGCATGGAGGCGGCGTTCGCCAACTTCGCGCGCCCGGGCGACGTGGTCGTCGTCGGGGTGAACGGGCTCTTCGGCGAGCGCATGGTCGAGGTGGCGGGCCGCTACGGGGCCGAGGTCGTGCGCGTCGACCACGACTGGGGCACACCGGTCGACACCGAGCGGGTGCTGGCCGCGCACCCGGAGCCGTCGATGGTGGCCGCGGTGCACGCCGAGACTTCAACCGGGGTGCGCAGCGACATCCGGGAACTGGCGCTGGCGGTGCACAAGCGCGACGAGCGGGCTCTTGTGCTGGCGGACTGCGTGACCTCGCTGGCGGGCATCGAGGTAGCGATCGACGCGTGGGACGTCGACATCGCGTACTCGGGCACGCAGAAGTGCCTCGGCGTGGCACCGGGCCTCGCCCCGTTCACGGTGTCACCGCGCGCGTGGGACCGGCGGGTGCCGCGCCCGCCGACCTGGTACCTCGACCTCAACCTGATCGGCGCCTACGTCGACGGCTCCAGCGGCGGGCGCACCTACCACCACACGGCACCGGTCGCGATGATCACCTCCCTGCACGCCGCCCTGGGCCGGATCCTGGACGAGGGCCTGGAAGCGGTGTGGGAGCGCCACCAGGCAGCGGGCGCGCGGCTGCACGAGGGCCTGGCCGAGCTGGGCCTGTCCCTGTTCGCCGCGGAGGGCTATCGGCTTCCGGAACTGACGACCGTGCGGGTTCCGGAAGGGGTGGACTCGGCGAAGACCCGGGAAGCGCTGCTGACCGAGTACGGAATCGAGATCGGCGCGGGAGTCGGCGCCTTCGCGAGTTCGGTCTGGCGAATCGGGCTCATGGGCCACAACGCCCGCCCCGACCGGGTCGAGTTAGTACTCGGCGCGCTGGGACGGGTGCTGGGGAGGAGGTGACGCCTTTGATGCCGAAGAAGTCGGGCGACGTCCGGAAGAGAGGTGAGTAGCGGGTTCGCCGAGGCTTGATGACGACTCCGACCGCAGAGCTCCTACCGCGCGGATATTGATTGCGGCAATGGTGGGGAACCGAGGCTTCCAGCTATCCCGCACCTGACCGCAACGCTCTCCTTGCCGGAAGGGGCCCGCGAGCCGGAACGCGTCACACCCGCACGCGGAACTCGTCCACCCTCAGTGCACCGCGCCATCGTCCTCGGCCAGCAAGGTGACCACCCGTGCCGCTACACCAGGCACGCGCCGCACCGGCAAGTCAGGGGCGGCAGGACTCCCGCTGGGTTGTGGGGCTGCGGTAGGGAGTCCGGTTGTGGCTGCGGCCAGGCTGTGGCAGGGAGTCCGATCTCCGGCTCGGGCTCCGGCTTCGGCTCCGGTCGCGGCACCAACCACCGCGGGAACTCCGGATCAAGCCGCGGCTGGGGCCACGGCGCTGGCTGCGGCCGGGCCCCTGCTTCAGCCCCACTCGACAAGGCTGCGGCTACGGGCGGGGAGCCTTGGCCCGGATCAAGCTACGGCTAGAGCCGCGGTCCCGGCTGCGTCGAGGAGTCCTGTTGTCACTCCGCTCGACGAAGGCGGGACCCTGGCGGGGAAGGCAAGTCCGGACCAAGCCTCGGCTGGAGCCACGGCATCGGGTGCGGCCAGGAACCCTGCATAAGCTCCGCTCGACGAGGCCAAGACCATGGCCGGAAGCCTGAATCCGAACCAAAGCGCAGCTGGAGCCACGGCGCTGGCTGCGGTCGGGCCCCTGCTTCAGCCCCACTCGACGAGGCTGCGGCTACGACCGGGAGCCTCGTCCCAGCTCCGGCCACGGTCCCGGCTATGTCCAGGAACCCTGCCGCAATTCCACCCGACGAAGCCGAGATCATCGCCGATGGCCGAGTCCGGACCAAGCCACAGCTGGAGCCACGGCGCTGGCTGCCTCCAGGAGCCGTGCATAGGCTCCACTGATGAGGCTGCGACTGCGGCCGGGAGCCTTGGTCAGGTCAAGCCACGGTCCCGGCCGCCTCGAGGAGCCTTGCTTTCAGCCCCACTCGGCGAGGCTGCGGCTACGGCTGAGCGACCGGGTCCGGACCTGGTCGCACCTGGAGCTGCGGCGCTGGCTGCCTTCAGGAAACGTGCACAAGCTCCGCTCGACGAGGCCGAGACGACGGCCGGAAGCCTGAATCCGGACCAAGCCGCCGCTGGAGCCATAGTGCTGGCTGCCTATGGGAACTCTGCTCCAGCCCCACTCGACGAGGCTGCGGCTACGGCCGGGAGCCTTGGCCCAGATCAAGCCACGGGTGAAGTCACGATCCCGGCTGCGACCGGGAACCTCACTCCAGCCCTACTCGACGAGGCCAAGGCCATCGCCGAGAGCATGAGCCCGGACCAAGCCACGGCTAGAGCCGCGACGCCGGCTGCCTCCAAGAGCTCTGCTTCAGCTCTACTCGACGAGGCCGCGGCCATGGGCGGGGAGCCTTGGTCAGATCGAGCCACGGCTAGGGCCGTGGTCCCGGCTGCGTCGAGGAGCCCTGCTTGACTCCGCTCGACGGGGCCGAGCCCTGGCAGGGAACGCAACCACAACTAGAGCCACGGCGGTGGTGAGGCGGCGTCCAAGAGCCCTGCACAAGTTCCATTCAACGGGGCCAACACCATGGCCGGAAGCCTGAATCCGGACCAAGCCACGGCTGGAGCCACGGTCCGACTCCTTCCAGGAGCCTTGTTTAGCTCCACCCGACTGGGCCAAGTCCATCGCCGAGAGCCCGAGTCTGGACCAAGCCAGGCTGGAGCTGCGATCCCGGCTGTGGCCGGGAACCCCGCTCCAGCACCATTCCACGGGGCCGAGGTATGGCTTGGGAGGCCGGGTTCCGATCAAGTCGGCCTCACCTGTCATCGACAGGCTTCTCGCACGTTCTCTTGATGTCTCCACCGATCGCGGCCGTCGACTGGCGGCTCAAGGTTCAACGCCGCGGTCGGTGCGGGAAAGCCGAAGTGGGGTCGTCCGCGCTGTCGTCCGGGTTCTGGCCCGTGCCTCGAGTGCGCGGCGACGAATCCAGGTCTGGTGCCGCCAGAGCCGGCCGCCGTGGGAAGCGGTGGTACGGGCTGAGGTGTTGGCCTGGTCGGGTGGGTCAGGTGGTTTTCAGGTCGGGGGTTTCGGGGGTGAGAAGGTCGGCGGCGGATGGTGCGGTTTGGGGGTTCAGGCGGTCGCGGCGGGCTTGGAGCATGATCGAGATCGCGTAGGGGACGAGGTCCTGGCCTCGGCGCCAGAGCCAGGGGATGCCCTTGATGATGAGCCACGCCACGTGGGCCAGGGGGCCTGCCTGGAGGCCGCCCTCGCAAGTGAGGCTGACCGGTGTGGGGATCGCGCATCCCTTGTGGGCCAGGATTTCCGCGAATCCCTTGGCCAGCATCCGGTGGCCCAGTTCCGACGGGTGCAGGCGGTCGACGCTCCACGTCGTCGTCTGGTAGGCGCCGGGGAGGGTGTCCAGGTTCAGGTAGGGGGCGCCGGTTTCGGCGGACACCGCATCGATCACGGCGTTGAGGCGGTCGATGCGGTCGCGGAGGGCCCTGCGGAGGGACTCCGGCATGCGGAAGACCTTGCCGTGGTCGTGGTAGCGCACCAGCACGACCACGGTGCCCGCGGCGTGCAGGCTGTTCACGGTGTGCGTCAGGTCCGCGCGCATCGCCGACGGGTCGAAGTCCGAGCGGAGGGTGTCGTTCATCCCCGCGATCAGGATGGCGGCGTCCGGTTGGGTGTTGAGCACCTCGGGTAACTGGGTGCCCCGGACGTCGGCGAGGCGGGCGCCGGGCGCCGACACGTTGCGCACGGCGGCGCCCAGGGCGGCGCCGAGCAGCGGGCCGACGCCGCGCCAGCCGCCGCCCGGGAGGGGGTCGCCGAGGCCCACCGACGTGGAGTCGCCGAGGACTGCCAGGGTGCGGGCGGTCCACGTCGGATGCTCGACAGCGTTGCGTTCGAATCCCACCGCGGTCACGGGCTCAACCTTGCGGCGCACAGGCTCACCGGCGGTGAGGACCCGGTGTCCGCACGGGGACGGACCGGAGAAGTCTTCGGTGCTAGTCGAACGCGGGGTAGAGCGGCAGCGAACGCTCGCCGAACCGTCGCGTGAGAGCCGTGACGACCGACTCGGCGTGCTCGGCCACCGCCGCCGACTTGGCTCGGCGTGCGGCCGCGGCCAAACCGGCCCAGCGGGCCACCAACACGTCGGCCTGGTGCGGTCGGGCTACCGCGCCGCCGGAGCCCAACTGCTCCACGTCCGGCACCGTCAGGTACTGCCAGGTGGTCAGCCACACCCAGAACACCTGCGCGTCCAGCAGCCGCGGCAGCAGGACCTCGTCGTCGTCGAGGTCCGGCCACATCACGCGGATCTCGGCGCGCCAGGCGGCGAGCATCGCGTCGGTCATGCCCGGCGGCAGGGAGTAGGCGCACCAGCAGGACGGGAAGGGGACCGTCAGGTAGGCCGCGTCGAAGAGGATGTTGCGGACGCAGCCGCCCTCGAAGTCGAGGAAGCGGACGCCCCGGTTGGTGATCAGGTTGTTGTCGGGGCAGGAGTCCGACGGGCTGAACGCCCGGTGCCGGGCGGTGTCCAAGAGGGCCAGTGTCGCCCGGGCCGCGTCGAGCGCGGCGTCGGAGGTGGCGACGCCGTACTCGGTGCGGAGTAACAGCGGCAGCGCCTCCACCGCGATCGGACCGTCCACGGTGAGCGGGTCCTTGGACTTGGGCGGGCTGAGCCTGCGCAGCAGCGCGTCGAAATCGGCCTCACGGCCCGCGGTGCTGGCGTGCAGCCTGCCCAGCGACCGCGCCCACGACAGCAGCGCGCCCTCCGCGACGCGCGCGTCGTCGCCGTGCAGCTTCTCCGCCAGCGTCGGCGCGCGGCCCAGGTCCTCCAGCACCAGCAGGCTGGTGCCGCGGTCGTGGGCGAACAGCTCCGGGCACATCCGGTCCTCGGCGGCGAGCGCGGTGAACAGCTGGTAGCTGACCGCCTCGCGCACCCAACTGTCGCGGGAACCGGTGTCCGGCCGTTCGACGTACCGCTTGACCGCGAGGGTGCGCGGCAGGGAGAAGGGGCTCGCCGCGACCTTGACGCGCAGCACGATGGAGCGCTCGCTGCCGCCGAGGTCCTCGGGTTCGGCGAGTCGGATGCGCGCGCCGAAGCGCTTGCTGAGCACGGACTCGGCGGCCACGACGGTCGCCAACACCTCCGCGCTGGCGGGGTGGTCGACTACGCCGGTACCGCCCGGTTCGCCGGTTTCCGGCGGATCGGCGGCGATCTCCACACTCATCTCCTCTGACCCTACTCCCGATCGTAGGGGGCCGGTCCGGCCCAGTCAGCACTCTCGCCCAGATGACCGTAGTGGGCGGGGCGGGCCCGACACGAGGCGCCCGCCAAGAAATAACGACGTCGATCGTGTTTCGCGCACACCACCCACCAAAGGGTGCCCACTCGGCGGGGAGGTCAACCCCGGGAAAGCGGCCTTTCCCGGATGTCGGGAGCGCTCCTGTTGCGCCGCAACAGCAGTACCAGGGCCGCGGCCAGCACGATCCCCGCCAGGTTGACCGCGAGCTGCCCGGCGGAACGCGCGACTTTGTCCCACTCACCGAGAATCGCGGCCACACCGATGTAACCGGCGGCGGGCACGGTGGTGACGGAGATGAACACGCCGACGAGCGCGGCGGACTTGGCGGAGGTCATCGACAGCATGCCCGCCGCCCCGGCCAACAGGGCCACGACCAGCGACCACGGGCCCACCTCGTAGACGAAGTCGACGTCGTGGTCGCCGGAGATCACGGACGCGTCGAACAACCCCGTGTAGTTGCCCAACCACGTTCCGCCCGCGGTGACCAGGATGGCCAACGGGAAACCGGCGCCCAGCGCGAGCAGCGCCCGCCGCACGAGGTCGAACCGGCGGCGCACCAACCCGACCGCCACCGCGGCCAGCGGCCCGAACTCCGGGCCGACGACCATCGCGCCGACGATCGTCACCGGCGAGTCGGTGATCACGCCGACGGCGGCGAGCAGGCACGCGATGGTCAAGAACGCCAGGAAGGTGGTGTTGAGGCGGGATTCCTCGCCGGTGCGGCCGACGAGTTCCTCCCACACCACCGCGTCCGCCGCCTCGCCGGGCGCGGCCTCCTCGGCGCGGTCGGCGGCGTCGGAGAGCGACGTGTCGACCTGCTCCAGCGTCAGCCCGCCGTCGCGGTCGACGCCCAGCCCGCACAGCGCGGCCAGGATCTCGTCCGCGGCCTCACGGGCGACGTCGGCCTCGATGACGTCGCCCGCGGGCTCGACGGCCGCGCCGCGGAACAGGACCAGGTGCGTGGCACCGGCGTGCTCGCGCAGGAGGGCGACCGCCCGCTCGGTGATCCCGGGCGGGCAGATCGCCCTCAGGTGCAGCACCGGCGCCTACTGCGCGGCGGGTTCCGGCTTCGCGGTCTCCGGCTTGGGCGGCGCGGGCTTGAAGTCGACCCCGGCCTCCTTGCGCTGCTCGGCGGAGATCGGCGCGGGGGCGCTGGTCAGCGGGTCGAAGCCGCCGCCGGTCTTGGGGAAGGCGATGACCTCGCGGATCGAGGACTCCCCGGACAGCAGCATGACGATGCGGTCCCAGCCGAAGGCGACGCCGCCGTGCGGGGGCGGGCCGTAGGAGAACGCGTCGAGCAGGAAGCCGAACTGCTCCTGGGCGGTCTCCCGGTCCAGGCCCATGACGTCGAAGACCCGCTCCTGCACGTCGCGGTTGTGGATACGGATCGACCCGCCGCCGATCTCGTTGCCGTTGAGCACGAGGTCGTAGGCGTAGGCCAGGGCGTTGCCCGGGTCCTGGTCGAACCGGTCGATCCAGTCCGGGGTGGGCGAGGTGAAGGCGTGGTGCAGCGCGGTCCAGCGGCCACCGCCGACGGCGACGTCACCGGCGCTCTCGGCGCGGGAGGCCTCCTCGAACATCGGGAAGTCGACGACCCACAGGAAGGCCCACGCGGACTCGTCGATCAGCCCGCAGCGGCGGCCGATCTCCAGGCGGGCCGCGCCGAGCAGGGCGCGGGCGTCGTCGGGGTGGCCCGCGGCGAAGAACACGCAGTCGCCGGGCTCGGCGCCCGCGGCCTTGGCCAGGCCGTCGCGCTCGGCCTCGGAGAGGTTCTTGGCGACCGGGCCGCCGAGGGTGCCGTCCTCCCCGACGAGCACGTAGGCCAGGCCCTTGTGGCCGCGCTGCTTGGCGAACTCCTGCCAGGCGTCGAGCTGCTTGCGCGGCTGGCTCGCCCCGCCCGGCATGACCACGGCGCCGACGTACGGGGCCTGGAAGACGCGGAACGGGGTGTCGGCGAAGTACTCGGTCAGCTCGGTCAGCTCGACGGCGAAGCGGATGTCGGGCTTGTCGGAGCCGTAGCGGGACATGGCCTCGGCGTAGCTGAGCCGGGGCAGCGGGGCGGCGATGTCGTGGCCCGTCAGCTCGCGCCAGATGGCGCCGATGATCCGCTCGCTGAGCGCGATCACGTCGTCCTGGTCGACGAAGCTCATCTCGATGTCGAGCTGGGTGAACTCGGGCTGCCGGTCGGCGCGGAAGTCCTCGTCGCGGTAGCAGCGGGCGATCTGGTAGTACCGCTCGAGCCCGCCGACCATGAGCAGCTGCTTGAACAGCTGCGGCGACTGCGGCAGCGCGTACCAGGAGCCGGGCCGCAGCCGGGCGGGGACCACGAAGTCGCGCGCGCCCTCGGGCGTGGAGCGGGTCAGCGTGGGGGTCTCGACCTCGACGAACCGCTCGGTGTTGAGCACGTCGCGGGCCACCCGGCTGACCTCGCTGCGCAGCCGCAGCGCCTTGGCGGGGGCGGAGCGGCGCAGGTCGAGGTAGCGGTAGCGGAGCCGGACCTCGTCGCCGACGCTGAGGTGGTCGTCGAGCGGGAAGGGCAGCGGCGCGGACTCGCTGAGCACGGTCAGCTCGGTGACCAGCACCTCGATGGCGCCGGTGGGGATCTCCGGGTTCTCGTTGCCCGCCGGGCGGGCGGCGACCTCGCCGACGACCTTGACGCAGAACTCGGCGCGCAGCCGGTGCGCGCGCTCGGCCATCTCACCTTCGCGGAAGACCACCTGGGAGACACCGGAGGCGTCGCGCAGATCGATGAAGATGACCCCGCCGTGATCGCGCCTGCGGGCCACCCACCCGGTGAGGGTGACGGTCTGCCCGGCGTGCTCGGCGCGGAGGGTTCCGGCCTCGTGCGTGCGGATCACGGTGTGCGCTCTCCTGTCCAGATCTTGGGATCGTGCGCGGGATCGAGCCAACGGCGTCCCGCGCGTGTGCCGGTCAGGCTAACCGGTGCCGCGCCGCGACCGCCGGCAGGATTCCGCGAGCGCTTCCAGCCTTCCCGACCAGCCGCGATGTCTGGGAACGCGCGGGAACGAAGTGAACCCTTTGGCGGTGAAACGCCGACTGATCGGCGGTATAGCACCGGGGCCGTTCAGCCTATCCGGTGACGCCAGGCAGCGAACTGGTTACCCATGAATTAACACTGACGCTATCCAGCGGGCCCCCTAGGACGTAATGTGACCGACAGGGCGTAAGGGGTAACCCAGGGAGTGAACATGGGTAGCGGTATCACCCGCGAGCCAGTTCGTGAGCTTCACCAGAACGGGAGTGTTCGCCATGCGTTGACCGCCGACCAGCCGGAATCGCTGGCGGCGGACGCTTTCCCCACCGCGCTGAGGTCCGCGATCCAGGCCAGTGGTTTGAGCCTGGACCGCATCCAGTACCGGTTGCGTGCCCGCGGGGTGTCGATCAGCGTCACGGCGCTGAGCTACTGGCAGTCCGGGCGCCGCAGGCCGGAGCGCGCGGAGTCCTTGGCCGCACTCGGCCACCTGGAAGACGTCCTCGGGGTGCCCACCGGATCGCTGATCGCCCTGCTGGGGCCGCCGCGACCGCGCGGGCGGGTCAACCGGGAGTCATCCCGGTTGACGGTCGAGGCGCTGTGGGGCAACAGCGAGCCCGTCTCGCACCTGCTCAAGCGCATCGATTTCACGACGGACGCCGCGCTGACGAAGCTCAGCCAGCACGACAAGATGGAGATCGCCGTCGACCGCGGCGAGAAGGCCCTGCACATCCGCCAGGTATTCCGCGCCGAGCGGGATGGGGCCGATCGCACGCTGATGGTGTACGACCTGGAGGTCCCCGGGAGACCGTTCCCGGAGATCGTCGCGGGTGACACGTGCCGGATCGGGCGTGTCGCCCAAGACCCCGCGGCGGGTCTGGTCGCCGCGGAGATCCTGTTGGACCAGCCGCTGAACCGGGGCGAGACGACGATCGTCGACTACTCCCTGCGGCACCCGGGACCGCCGTACTCGCGCGGCGACGACAGCTACTGCCGGAAGTTCCCGGGTCCGGTCCGCGAGTTCGTGCTGGAACTGCGCTTCGACCCGCGGGCGCTGCCCGCGTATCTGGAGCAGTACACCGTGGATATGGACGACCAGGTGACGAACCGGCGCAAGCTGGACGTCACCCTGGACGGCAAGGCGCACGCCGTGGCCTTGGACTTCGGTCCCGGGATCCTCTGCGCGCGCTGGGAGTGGCCGGACTAGCGCCGGTCCGTCGGACACGGTCAGGGTGAGTGGGAACCCGTGTCCGCCACCGAGGTGGCGGGGATGGGGTGGGGACCAGTGGTTCCGCGGCCGTCCGGTGGCCGACGACGAGTATCCGCGCTCGTCGACGACCCCCGGGGACGCGTTGGGGTTGGCACGCCCGCCGACGCCACCGCACGCGGCAACGGGCAGACCCGGTCCCATCAGGGCTCTTGGGCGGCGGGACTCCGGTCCCGCCGCCCAAAACCGTGTCCGGACACGGCTTCCGAGATTTCCAGTATGCCCCAGCGCCGAGATCTCGGGGGAGATTTCGGGTTAACGCTACGCGAGTTCCCCGACCATCCCAGCCACTGGACCGATCACCGTCACCGCGGGCGGCCGGAACCCCTGGGCCTCGACGTCGGCGGCCACCGCGTCGAGGGTCGACCGCAGCACGCGCTGGGCGTGGGTCGTCCCCTCCTGCACGACCGCGACCGGCGTCGAGGCCGGGCGACCGCCCGCGATGAGCGCGTCGGTGAACCGCGCCAGCTTCTCCACGCCCATCATCAGCACGATGGTGCCGGTGAGCCGCGCCAGCGCCGACCAGTCGGTCAGCGAGGCGGGGTCGTCGGGGACGATGTGGCCGGAGACGACGACCACCTCGTGCGCGACGCCGCGGTGCGTCACGGGCACGTCGGCGACCGCAGGCACCGCGAACGCGGAGGTGACGCCCGGAACCACGGTCACCGGCACGCCCGCCTTGGCGCAGGCGATGAGCTCCTCGAAGCCGCGGCCGAACAGGTACGGGTCGCCGCCCTTGAGCCGCACCACGAACCGGCCCGCCTTGGCGTGCTCGACCAGTGCCTCGTTGATCGCGTCCTGGCTGGCCGCGCGGCCGTAGGGGATCTTGGCCGCGTCGATCACCAGCACGTTGGGCGGCAGCTCGTCGAGCAGGTCGCGCGGGCCGAGCCGGTCGGCCACGACCACGTCGGCGCGGGCCAGCAACCGCCTGCCGCGCACCGTGATCAGCTCGGGGTCACCCGGCCCGCCGCCGACCAGCGCCACGCCCGCGGGCTGCCGGTCCTGGGCGCTGGCCCGGCCCTCGCGCAGGGCGTCGAGCAGGCCGTCGCGCACGGCGGCCGAGCGCTGGTGGTCGCCCTGGGCGAGCACGCCGACCAGGAGCCCGTCGTGGTCCCCGGTGGCCGGGGTGACGGCGCTGCCCGCGATGCCCGCGTCCGCGCGCACGCAGAACACCCGCACCCGCTCGGCCTCCGCGGCCACGGCGGCGTTGACCTCGGTGACCGACGTGCAGCACAGCACGTACCACGCGTCGGCGAGGTCGCCGTCCCGGTAGGGCCTGCGGTGCCAGGTGACCTCACCGGCGTCGGCCATGGCCTGCACGGACGGGGTGACCTCCGGCGAGACGACCTCGACCGAGGCGCCCGAGCGGACCAACCGGGGCAGCCGCCGCTGCGCCACGGTGCCGCCGCCGACCACGACGACGCGGCGCCCCGCGAGGTCGAGGCCGGCCAGGTAGTGCTGCTCCACTGACATGCCGGACAGCATGCCCGGTGGGACCCACCGGACCGGAGTGCGCCGCACGACAGTGTGATCGAGGTGACCGGGCGGGTGACCGGGTGCCGCCCGACCGGGTATGACGCTGGGTGATTGGTACGGTGCCCGCCGGATCGGGCCGGATCCGCCGGAGAGGAGCGCCATGCCGCACGAGCACGTCGACGTCCTGGTCATCGGGGCCGGGTTGTCCGGTGTCGCCGCCGCCTGCCACCTGCGCACCAGGGTGCCGGACGCGAGCGTGGCGGTGCTGGAGGCGCGGTCGGCGATCGGCGGCACGTGGGACCTGTTCCGCTACCCGGGCGTGCGGTCGGACTCGGACATGTACACGCTGGGCTACTCCTTCCGCCCCTGGCCGGGCGCGTCGGCGATCGCCGACGGGACGTCGATCCGCGAGTACATCGTCGACACCGCCCGCGAGTACGGCGTCGACCGCCTGGTGCGCTTCGACCACCGGGTCACCGCGGCCGAGTGGAACTCCGCGACCGGCCGGTGGACCGTCACCGCCGCGCACGGCTCCGAGACGGTCCGGATGACGTGCGGCTTCCTGTTCTCCTGCGCGGGCTTCTTCGGCTACGAGCACGGCCACACCCCGGAGTTCGCCGGTCGGGACCGGTTCGGCGGGACGGTGGCGCACCCGCAGCGCTGGCCGGAGGACCTGGACTGGACCGGGAAGCGGGTGGCCGTCATCGGCAGCGGTGCCACGGCCGTCACCCTGGTCCCGGCGCTGGCCGAGCGGGCCGCGCACGTGGTGATGGTGCAGCGGTCGCCGAGCTACGTGGTCTCGCTCAGCTCGCGGGACCCGGTCGCCGGGCTGCTGCGCCGGGTGCTGCCCGGTCGCGTCGCGCACCCGGTGCTGCGCTGGAAGAACGCCTTGTTCGCGCTGTCGTTCTTCACCCTGGCGCGGCGCAGGCCCGCCCTGGTGCGCAAGCTGATCCGCTGGGGCGCGCGTCGGCAACTGCCCGCGGACTACCCGGTGGACACGCACTTCCGGCCGGACTACGACCCGTGGACGCAGCGGGTGTGCTTCGCCGCCGACGGGGACCTGTTCCGGGTGCTGCGCACGGGCCGCGCCGAGGTCGTCACGGACCGGGTCGAGTCGTTCACCGAGCGCGGCCTGGCGCTGGCCTCCGGCGGGCACGTGGACGCCGACATCGTGGTCACCGCGACGGGTCTGCACGTCGTGCCGTTCGGCGGGGTGGCGATCACCGTCGACGGCGTCGAGGTCGACTACTCGGACACGGTGACCTACAAGGGGATGCTGCTCGGCGGCGTGCCGAACCTGGCCGTGGCCATGGGCTACACCAACGCGTCGTGGACGCTCAAGATCGACCTGGTGGCCCAGTACGTGTGCCGGTTGATCATCCACATGCGCGAGCGCGGGCTCAGCCGGGTGACGCCGCGCCCGCCGGAGGGGCAGGCGACGGAGCCGTTCGTGGACTTCACCTCCACCTACGTGCGGCGGACGGTGCACCTGATGCCGCGCCAGGGCGAGGCACCGCCGTGGCGGCTGTACCAGAACTACCCGAGGGACGTCGCCCTGCTGCGCCACGGCCGGATCGAGGACCCGGACCTGGTGTTCGGCTGATCAGCCCGCGACGCGCCAGAGGCCCTCGATGCCCTCGGTGCGGGCGCGGTGGTCGACGTAGAGCAGGGTCTGCACGGTCTGCGTGAACGGCGTGATCACGGTGGTGGCCAGGATCGTGACCACCGCGTCGACGGCGCCGTTGTCGTGGGTGACCGTGGCCAGCAGCGCCGTGAGCGCGCCGAGCACGAGCCCGGTCATGGCGCCCACCAGCGCCATGTACCCGAAGACCCGCCACCAGCCCACCGCGTGCACCAGCGACTTGGACCGCGCCAGCGCTTCGGCCGGGCCGAGGCCCTCGACCACGGCGACCGACGGCGCGAACGACCACGCCGTGGCCAGGTAGGCGATGATGCCGAACACCGGCAGGACGAGCAGCGAGCCCGACTGGCCGGTCGCGACGATGCCGAACACCGCGATGGCGCCGATCAGCAGGTAGACGAGCCAGGACAGCAGGCTGACCCCGATGAGCTTGCCCACCGACGGCCGCAGCCCGCGCAAGGCGGCCGAGGCGCTCGTGCCGTGCCCGAAGACCGCGCGCGGGACCACGACGTTGACCACGCCCGAGATGACCACGCTGAACAGGCCGATGATGACGATCAGGAGGCCGAAGCTGCCCAGCAGCGACCACAGCCCGGACCAGTTCACCTTCGTCGAGTCGACCGCGGTGGACGTCACCACCTGGGTGGCGCTGCTCGCCGAAGCGCCCGCGATGAGGCGGGTGAGCACCTCGGACGCCGCCGTGACGAGCAGCGACACCCCGACCAGCGCCCCCGCGTTGAGGCGCAGCGCCTGCCACGCGCCGCTGAGGATGTCGCCGAGTTTCAGCGGCCGCAGGGGGACGATGCCCAGCCGCAGCGCCCCGGTGTGGTCGGTGGCGGGCTGCGGCGCCATCTCGGGCATGGGCTCGTGCTGCTCACTCATCGCGTCAAGGTCCCCAGTTCACGCGCGCGGGTTGTCCACGCGAGGAAGCAAGGCTACCCGGCGCCCACCCCGGGGCTGTGTCCCATAAGTCCTACCCCACAGTCAGCCGCCCACCTGTAACGGCGCGGAGGGGCCCTACAGGTGCTCGGCGGCGAAGGCCAGCGCCTCGGGGAGCGCGGTCTTGAAGTAGTCCGGGGTGTGGCCGCCGGGGGTGAACGACGCCTTGGCCGCCTTGGCGCGCTCGGCGAGCTGCCGGGCCCGCGCGATGTTCGGCGCCTCTGTGCCGCACCACACGCCCAGCGGGACGTTGCCCAGTTCCGTGCTGTGCCGCAGCGGCTCCGACCGCTCCCACTGGCCGCGATCGTCGAAGATCTTGCTCTTGTCCGCGTCGGCCCAGCTGTCGAACAGCGCGGGGCTGATCATGGCCACCGCGGCGAAACCGGGGTTCTTGGCCTGGTTGAACGCGCCGGAGGCGCCCTCGCCGACGCCGATCACGGCGAACGGGGTGCTGGCCAGGTCGTGGTAGGTCAGCCAGCCGGGGAGGTCCTGGTTGAGCATCCGCTGCGGCTCGTCGTCCTTGTCGCCGACCCAGTTGCCGCCGTCGACGGCGGCGACCGCGAAGGGCGGGGCGCCGCTCGCGACGACCTTGTCGAGCATGGCGGGCAATCCGTACTCCAGGAACGCCTTGGCGCCGCCCGGCCGGTCGTGCAGGGCCACGCAGACGGGCAAGGAGGCCCGCACGCCGGTCGGCCGGATGATGACGATGTCGACCTCGCGGTACCGACCGGGCGAGAGCACGCGGTCGGTGACGACGGGTTGGGCGTCGGTGGAGTCGGTGAGCGGCTGGGCGGTCTGGGGCGGCGGGGCGCCCTGCGCCTGGCAGCCCGCGATGAGCCCGGCGCCGAGTCCCACGCCGACGGCTAAGAGCGACCGCCGGGAGAGTCGAACAGTTCGCGCAGTGTTCACAATTTCTCCGCTCGTCCCGAACCCCTGCGGCGATCCTATTGGTCTAGCAACGGTCCGTGGGCCACTGTGCCGAACCTGTTGCGCGATCCGGTTCGGCACATTGCCGGGGAGCGCTCCCGGGACGATTGCGCCGGTCGACAACGGACGTGGGGCGTCCTTCTTGAATGGTCAACCGATAACCGTCGTGGGCCGAAAAGCCGGTGATCCACTTTCGATCGGCAAGTTGCGTTTTTCCTTGCGCACAAGCGTTCCGGCCAGTGACTCCCGACCTCGAGCGGGCGGCAAGGCACGTGATTCACCGGAATTCCCGCGGCTCCGACGGCGAACTGGCGCGGCGCCAAGCCGGTTCCCGCGTTTTCCACCGGACACACGGGGTTGACCGGGCGTTATCCGCGCACCGACGTAGACCAGTTCGCGATCCGCGCGGTTAAGCGATCAGTCGCGGGCGGCCCAGATCAGGAACGTGGAGCGGGCCGTGGTGCTGCCGTCGAGGCGCGTCGCGGTGAGGTGGCAGGCGTCCGGGGCGTAGCCGGCGTCGGCGAGGACCGCGCGGGTGCGGCCCAGTTGGTCGAGGCCGTCGTCGGCGGTGATGACGAGCCGGGCCGGGTTGGCGGCGGCGCAGGCGCGGACGACGTCGGGGTCGGTGGTGCCGAGGTGGATGGCGTCCGGGCGGGGCAGGTCGGCGAGGGACCGGGGTGGGGGCTCGTCGACCAGGAGGAGGTCGACGGCGTGCGCGGCGGCGTTGGCGACGATCCGCACGCAGAGGCCCGGGTCCGGTTCCACCGCGATGACGGCGGCACCGAGCCGGGCCGCCTCGACGGCGACCGCGCCCGCACCGGCGTGGACGTCCCACACCAGGGTGCCGGGTCGGGGTGCCAGGCGGGACAGGGCGACGGCGCGGGCCTCAGCCGGGAGGACGACACCTTCCCGGGTGGCGAAAGCGCTTTCGTCCAGGGCCCAGGACGGCGGCGGGACCGGGTCGCCGCCCGCGATCCAGGTGTCGTGGCCCGCCGACTCGGGATCGGCGAGGCACAGGACGAGAGTGGGCTCGCGCCACACGCGCCGCGCGGCGGTCGCCGCGTCCACAGTGGACAACTGCTCGGCGGACCCGCCGACTCCCTCGACCACGGTGAGGGTTCGGCGCCAGCCCACCAACTCCGCGCCGAGTTCGGCGGGACCGGCACCGGGGGCGGTCAGGACCGCGACGGCCTTGTTGGCGCGGCAAAGGTTAACCGCGCGGCGGTAGTCCCTACCGCGCGCGCTTACGACCTTGATGTCGTCCCAGGGCCGTCCGAGTGTGGCGGCGAGACGTTGCACGTCGGTGAGCGTTGGTACTACGGCGATAGGTAAGCCGTGTGCGCGGAGAGTGCGTAAGACACCGAAGAAGCCGGGATCGCCGTCGGTGACCACTACGGCGGATTCGGCCGTTCTCAACGCTTCCAGCGCGGACTCGTCGAGTGTCGTGAACACGCGCTCGTCGCCGGTGTCGGACAACGCGCGCGGGCCGACGACCACATCGGCCTTGGCCAGCGCGGCCACCAACGCACCGGAGTCCCCGAACCCCACCACGGTCACCGTCATGGCGGGTATTCGACCACAGCGCTACCGGCCGGTCAGGACTTGCGGGGTGCCCGCTTGGCCGTAGTGGTCCGGGCGCGCGGCTGCTGCTTCTTGGCCGCAGCGGCGGGCTTGGTGGTCTTGGCGGCCGCAGCGGGCTTCGGCGCGGGCTCGGGCACGTCGGCCTCGGGTTCGGGCGTCTCCGGCTCGGGTGCCTCGACCACCGCCACCGAACCGTTGCCCCGCTTGGACCAGCTCTCGCCGGACTTGGCCGACCGCCAGCTCCGGGACGTCCAGCGGCGGCCCGGCTCGGACTCGCGCGGCGCGTACCCGGCTCGCGGCTTGGACTCGCGCACCGCGTCGCCGACCAGGAACAGCGCGTGCCGCCACAGGTTGGCGGCCTTGACCTCGGCCGCCAACTCGCCGAGGGTCGTGCGCAGCAGCACCTCGTCGGACCGGCTCACCTTGTAGGCGACCACCACCGGCACCTCCGGGTCGAGCCCGGCCAGCGCCTCGGCCAGTTCGGCGGCGCGGGCGGCGGGGGCGTGCACCGCGACCGTCCGCCCCTCGACGGCCAGTTCCCGCACCCGGTCGAACTCGGCCTCGGTGAAGACGAACGTGTCCACCCCGCCCAGCTCGGTGACCGCGTTGCCGGTCGCCGCCGCGGCGGCCGAAACCGGCGAGATACCCGGGACGACCTCGACGTCGAGCCCCAGCTTCCCGCACAGCTCGCGCTGCTCGCGCAGGTCCGGGCTCAGCGCGGGGTCGCCCGCGACCAGCCGCACCGCGCGGTGGCGGCGGCTGGCGAGCCTGCGGTACAGCTCGGCGAGCTCGTCGGCGTCCAGGCGCGCGTGGTCGACCAGTTCGGCGTCGACGCGGACTTGGCCGCGCAGCCACACCGGATCGGTCGTGCCCGGCGTGTACAGCACCAGGTCCGCCTCGGCGATCCGGCTCGCCCCGCGCAGGGTGATGAGGTCGGCCGCACCCGGTCCAGCTCCCACGAAACTCACGGCGCCACGCA
This sequence comes from Actinokineospora auranticolor, assembly GCF_041897805.1. GTDB lineage: Bacteria > Actinomycetota > Actinomycetes > Mycobacteriales > Pseudonocardiaceae > Actinokineospora > Actinokineospora auranticolor. The sequence continues at coordinate 1,949,382 of NZ_CP154825.1, read as the reverse complement.
TTGCACGACCGTATCGTCCGGCCCCGAGGGCACCCGGACCTGGGCCGGTGCGAGACTCGCCCGCGTGAACCCCGACGCACCCGACCCCGCCGACCAGGTCTTCGACTGGCTCGACGCGCACGCCGACGACCGGCGCCGCGCGGGCCTGGCCAGGCAGCTGCGCCCGCGCGCGCACGACTCGGACCTGCTCGACCTCGCGGGCAACGACTACCTCGGCCTGGCCAGGGACAAGCGGGTCATGGGCGCGGCGGCGGCCGCGGCGCTGCGCTGGGGCACGGGGTCGACCGGGTCGCGGCTGGTGACCGGGAGCACGGACCTGCACAGCGAGCTGGAGTTCGAGCTAGCCAGGTTCTGCGGGACCCAGGCGGCGCTGGTGTTCTCGTCGGGCTTCACGGCGAACCTGGGCGCGGTGACCGCGCTGTCGGGCAAGAACTGCTCGATCGTCACCGACTCCCACATCCACGCGTCGCTGATCGACGGGTGCAGGCTCTCCCGGGCCGAGATCGCGGTGACCGGGCACTGCGACCCGGCGGCGGCGGCGCGCGCGTTGTCCACGCGGCGGACCGAGCGGGCGGTGTTCGTCACCGACTCGGTGTTCAGCGTGGACGGGGACCTGGCGCCGCTGGCGGAGTTGGCGGCGGCGTGCCGTCAGCACAAGGCGGCGTTGATCGTGGACGACGCGCACGGCCTCGGGGTGCTGGGTGAGGGCGGCCGGGGCGCGGTCGCGGCGGCGGGGTTGGCGGGGGCGCCGGACGTGGTGATCACGGCGACGCTGTCGAAGGCCCTGGGGGCGCAGGGCGGGGTGGTGCTCGGCCCGCGGCGGGTGATCCGGCACCTGGTGGACAACGCGCGCAGCTTCATCTTCGACACCGGCCTGGCCCCGGCGAGCACGGCGGCGGCGTTGGCGGCGCTGTCGGTGGTGAAGGAGGAGCCGGAACGGCCGGCGCGGGCACTGGAGGTCGCGCGGACCCTCGCCGAGCGGTTGGCGGCGGCGGGGTTGGCGGTGAGCGAGCCGACGGCGGCGGTCGTGTCGGTGCGGGCGCCGTCCCCGGACGCGGCGGTGACCTGGGCGAGCGAGTGCCGGGAGGCGGGGGTTTGGGTGGGGTGCTTCCGGCCGCCGTCGGTGCCGGACTCGATCTCGCGACTGCGGTTGACCGCGCGCGCGGACCTGAGCGAACGGGAGATCGACCGCGCGGTGGACGTGATCACCCGGCACGCGCCCCGGGCGTGACCTGACGCGGCGCGCGCGGAGGTCTGGGTGGGCGACGCGCCTTCGGCCGTCCTGTCCTGGCACGACATCCGCACACGGATCGACCAACCCCGACCCGTGCGCCCGGAGACACATGGGGCGCCAGCCCGGGCGTGCACGGGGCGGCACCCGCTCACGCGGCGCGAGCCGAGTCTGGGTCGGAGCAGGCGACACGCCTTCGGCAGTCCCCTCCTGGCACGACATCTGCTCAGGGATCGACTAACCGCGCCCGAAGGCCCTCGGTGGCGCACTTTGTCCCGAGACGTGCCCCACGCGGCACGAGCGGAGGTCCGGGTAGGCGACGCGCCTTCAGCAGTCCTGTCCGGCACGACATCTACACACTGATCGACCAACCGCGACTCACGCCCCCAGAGTCCCCCGGCAGCGTGCCCAGCCTGTTGCGAGGCTGCTGGAGTCGCAACCGGAGGCGATCAGGGCTGATCGCTTGGGGTTGTCCGCGTGCACGCACGACCCCCGGTAGCGCGGCGAGCATGTCCGACCGCTCGCAGGCGACCGATCTGTTGATCAGGAGATGCGGGGCTCGGAACCGCGCGTCCGAATGCCCGCCAGTTGATCAAGACGCGCCTCCGGCCCCCGGTATCCAGCTTACCGGCGGCGACCGACGGTACCGGCGGGTAGAGACCATGCCTGTGGACAAGTCCGACCCCGGGTGGGATGGCGGCCGGGTTGTCCACAGGCATGATCGTCTTCGCCCGGAAACGTCGGTGCGGGCCGGGAAAATTGATTCCGGGGGCCGGAGGCGTGCGCCTGGTCGGTTCGCCCGGTCAGCTCGCCGGGCGGCGCATGCGGATGTGCGGGATGCCGTCCTCCAGGAACTCCTCGCCCTCCGCCACGTAGCCGAACCGCGCGTAGAGGCCCTGGGCCTGGGTTTGGGCGTCGAGCACGCTCTCGTCCGCGCCTACGACCGCCAGGGCCGCGGCCATCAGCTTCCCGCCCAGGCCCGTACCGCGCGCGGACTCCGCGGTGCACACCCGGCCGATCCGGCGTTCCGTGCCCGGCGCGCCGAGTACCCGGAGGTAGGCCGCGAGCGCGTCCGGCTCCTGCCACCACAGGTGGACGGTGTCGGGGTCCAGGTCGCGGCCGTCGACGTCCTGGTAGGCGCAGTCCTGCTCCACCACGAACACCGCCGCCCGCAGGCGCAGGATCGCGTACAGGTCGGCGGGTTTCAGGTCCGGGCCGGTCGCGCGGTGCAGTGCCACGTCGACATGGCTATCACACGTGCGCGGCGATGAGGTCCGCGTAGGCCGCCACGCGCGTGTAGACGCCCGGCTTCCCGGCCTCCGCGCAGCCCTCGCCCCAGGAGGCGATGCCGACGAGCCTGCCGTCGACCACCAGGGGGCCGCCCGAGTCGCCCTGGCAGGTGTCGACGCCGCCCTGGGGCAGGCCGGCGCAGACCATGGCGGACGCGTAGAAGCTGTCGTAGTCGCCCGCGCACTCGAGGTCCGACACCAGGGGGACCTGCGCGCCCAGCAGGTACCGCGACGAACCGCCCGACGGGGTGGTGCGGCCCCAGCCGAGGATCGTGGCGTCGGTGCCTGCCGTGTACAGGGTCCGGTCGCCCGCCAGGGGCAGCGGGCGGTACGGCAGGCGGTCGGCGAGGCGCAGCACCGCGACGTCGTCGCCGCGGGTGACGTCGACGTAGTCGGGGTGGACCCAGATACCCGTCACGGCGGTGATCACCCCCGCGCCGCCCTGCTTGTCCTCGCGGCCCGCGACCACGCGCACGTCGGCGGGGTCGAAGGCGACGGCGCAGTGCGCGGCGGTGACCACGCGGTCCGGGGCGACCAGGGTGCCGCCGCAGAACTGGAAGCCCTCCGGGGTGACCAGGTAGACCGCGTACGGGTGGTCGGCGATCGACACGCGGCCGCCGCCGACGATCTGCTCGCTGGCGTCGGCCTTGAAGAACTGGCCGAGGATCGCGGCGACGACCGCGAAGATCGCCAGGCCGCCGAGGATCCGGCGGGTGAGACGGCTCATGGCTTGGGCTCCTGTCGAGGGGACCGCGGGGAGGCACCCCGGAACCGGGGAGTCGGGTGACGACGCTAGGTCAGAACGCGTCCGGACCGTAACTCTGCGTTGTCGCTAGATCGGGTGGAATCGCCGGTGCGGCATGCTGGAGCCGTGCACCGCACCGCCGTCCTCGCCGCCGCCGCGCTCACCGCCCTGGTCACCGTGGCGGGCTGTGTCACGCCCGAGCAGCAGCGGGCCAGCCAGCTCCAGACCACCCCGCCCAGCCGACCGGCACCCACGGTCACCACTCCCCCGCCGACTCCCCCGCCGACGACAACAACCACCGCGTCCCCCACGCCGACCACCACGACCGCCCCGCCGACCGCGGCCGCCCCCGCCTGGGTCGTCGGCGCCCACCCCCTGCCCCGGCGCTCCGACGGTTTCGGCGAGGTCCTGACCACCCCGCCCGTGCTGGTCAACCGCTCCCTGCCGACCAAGGACCTGCTGCCACCGCCCGCGGGCGACGGCTACCGGTCCACCGTCGCCGAGGTGCCCGACGCGGTGCTCAACCGCAGCACCTGGCAGCCGTCCTGCCCGGTCACGCGGGCCGACCTGCGCTACCTGACCATGTCCTTCTGGGGGTTCGACGGTCGCGCGCACACCGGGGAGATGATCGTCAACGCCCGGGTGGCCGCCGACGTCACCAGGGTCTTCGGTCAGCTCTTCGCCGCGCGCTTCCCGCTGGAGGAGATGCGCGTCACCGCACTGTCCGAAATGGACTTGCCGCCGACCGGTGACGGCAACAACACGGGCGCCTTCGTCTGCCGCCCCACCCGGGGCGCGACGACCTGGTCCGCGCACGCCTACGGGCTGGCCGTGGACGTGAACCCGTTCTGCAACCCCTACCGCAAGGGCAGCCTGGTACTCCCCGAACTCGCATCGTCCTATGTGGACAGGTCGAACCGCCGCCCCGGCATGGTGCTGCCAGGTGAGGTGGTCACCCGCGCGTTCGCGGGCATCGGCTGGGCCTGGGGCGGCACCTGGACCTCGCCGGTGGACCTGCAGCACTTCAGCGCGACCGGGAAGTAGCCGTGGACGTCCTGCGCTCGATCGGCTTCTTCCTGCTCGCCGCCGTGGCCGAGATCGGCGGCGCGTGGCTCGTGTGGCAGGGGGTGCGCGAACACCGGGGCTGGCTGTGGGTGCTCGGCGGGGTGGTCGCGCTCGGCGCCTACGGCTTCGCCGCGACGCTGCAGTCGGACGCGCACTTCGGCCGGATCCTGGCCGCCTACGGGGGTTTCTTCGTGGCGGGCTCATTGGCCTGGGCCGTTGTGGTCGACGGCTTCCGCCCGGACCGCTGGGACTACCTCGGCGCCGCGCTGTGCCTCGCCGGGGTCGCGGTGATCATGTGCGCACCGCGCACCTAGCCCGGATACCGCTCGTCGCGCGATAACCGCCACCCGTCGGAACTCTGTAACGGCGCGCACAGGCCCCGCGACCCTGGTATGGATCGCGCGGACGACAGGGAACCCGTGGCACAGCGGCGTTTTCGCAGGTATCGACAGTGCAAGGGTCCAGACCATTCGCCCGCACTCGTCGGTGCGCCGCGCGGTCGGGACTGGTGCGACTCAAGGAGGACGCAGGTGGTGACGAGCACGAAGTCGGAGCCCAAGAGCGGCCGGGTATGGCTCTTCCTGGCGGTCTGGCTTCTCTGGTTCGCGGTCGGTTTCCCCTACTCGGCCCCGACCTGGCAGACCACGGCGGGGGTCGCCGCGGTGGCCACGGGCGCGGCCACGCTGATGGTCGGGGCGGCCACGGCCATCGGCTGGTGGCAGCACCGGCCGAAGCACTCCAGGCATCGCCAGGACTGACGCGGAAACCCGGGTTCCCCCGCCTGCGCCGGGGGAACCCGCGCACGTCACTCGGTGTCGCCGCCGGTGCCGTTGGACCCGCGGTCGCCGCCGAACCGGTTGAACACCCTGCCCGCCGCGCCGGACACCACGTCCCCGACCTCGCTGAGCATCTTGGCCAACGGGTCCACCGAGTTGGCGAAGGAGTCGCGGTACGAGCGCGCCGCGGACTTCACGTCGTCGGCCAGCGAGCCGGTGGCGTTGTCGTCGTCGCGGCGCTGGTACTCGCCCGCCAGGATCGACCGGTACTCCTCCGACGCCGCCCACCGCTGCAGCTGCGCGGCGCGGACCACGGAGAACGGGTGGGTCATCCCCTCCACGTAGCGCAGCTTGTGGATGCTGTCGCGGATGTCGTCGACCTCCTCGTACTCCTTCGCCTGCTGGAGGAACGACGGGATGTCGATCTGCGTGAGGTCGGTGCCGCCCGAGAGGTAGACGTGCGTGCGCAGCGCGGCGGCCGGGTCCTGCGAGACCAGCAGCCCGGCGCGGTCGCAGGTCAGCTCCGCCTTGCGGAACCACTCGCGCAGCGCGGCGATGATCGCGCGCAGCCCGAGCGCGCCCGCGGGCACGAAGGCCACCGTCTGGCTCAGGTTGATCAGGCGGATCAGCAGCGTGCGCAGCACGGCGTGCCCGGAGAGCACGTGGCCCATCTCGTGGCCGATGACGAACCGCAGGCTCTCGGTGTCCAGCGCCTCGACCAGGCCGGTGCTCAGCACGATGAACGGCTCGTCGATGCCGATGGTCAGCGCCTGGGCCTCGGCGGAGCGCATGACGTACAGCGGCGTCGGGGTATCCAGGTCCAGCGTCTCCGCGGCCTCGTTGCGCAGCCGGTCCAGCTTCGGGTACTGCTTCTCCCCCACGCGGATGGTCGAGGCCAGGGCGAGCAGCCGCTCGCCGCGCTCGGAGAACAGCCCGGACGCGGTCTTGAGCACGTCGGACAGGCCGGGGACGGCCCGCAGGCTCGCCATGGTGCCGCGGTCGGCCGGGTGCTCGTAGGCGCGCGGGCTGATCCGCGGGAACCGCACCCGGCTGGTCGACTGCGAGACCTCGTTGTCGGTCACAGAACTGTCCTCCCCATGTATCCCCTGACTGTGCTCCCCAGAGTAAGCGCAGACCAGGGTCCGGTTGGTCCGCATTCGGGGAGGACCCGTCCCACGACCGCCCCCGCGCGCGACTAGATTCGCCCGCGGGAGAGTCACCACCTCTGGAGGAAGAGCCCATGAGCCTGGAACGCCCGGTCGCCCCGGACCCGTACGAGCTGCTGCCGCGGGTCGGGTCGTTCACCGTGACCTCGACCGACGTGCGCGACGGCGAGATGCTGGACCTGGCGCACGCGCACGACTCGGCGGGCGGTCGGAACACCTCCCCGCAGCTCGCGTGGAGCGGCGCGCCGGAGGGCACCAAGAGCTACGTGGTCAGCTGCTTCGACCCGGACGCGCCGATCCCGAGCGGGTTCTGGCACTGGGTCGCGGTGAACCTCCCGGCGGGCACCACCGAGCTGCCCACCGGCGCGGGCGCGGGCGACGACAGCCTGCCCGGGGACGCGTTCCACGTCCGGTCGGACTTCGGTTCCCGCGCGTACGGCGGCGCCGCGCCGCCGCAGGGCGACCACGACCACCGGTACTACTTCGTCGTGCACGCCGTGGACGTCGAGAAACTGGATGTGGGCCCCGATGTGAGCCCGGCCGTGGTCGGCTTCAACCTGGCCTTCCACACCCTGGCCAGGGCGATCATCACCCCCACCTACGCGCACTGACCGCGGGCCCGGCCGGTCCGGGAATGCGGTGTCCCGGATTTGGGGTTGGATGGCGGTGTGGCCCACTACGACCTGGTGATCATCGGTACCGGCTCCGGGAACTCGCTGCTCGACCCGCGGTTCGCGGGCCTGCGCGTCGCGCTGGTCGAGCGCGGGGTGTTCGGCGGGACGTGCCTGAACGTCGGGTGCATCCCGACGAAGATGTTCGTGCACGCCGCCGACCTGGCCGCCGTACCGTCCACCTCGTCCCGGTTGGGGGTGGACACCACGTTGGACGGTGTCCGGTGGACCGACGTCCGCGACCGGATCTTCGGCCGGATCGACCCGATCGCCGCCGGGGGTCGTGAGTACCGGCAGCAGCACCCGGACAACGCGAACGTCACCGTCTACCTCGGTTCGGCCAGGTTCACCGGTCCGCGCGCGCTGACGGTCACGCCGAACGACGGGTCACCGGTCGAGGAACTGACCGCGGACCGGGTCGTGCTGGCCGCCGGGGGCCGCGCGGTCGTTCCGGACATCCCGGGACTGACCGAGGTGGACTTCCACACCAGCGACACCGTGATGCGTTTGGACGAACTGCCGCGCAGCATGGTCATCCTCGGTGGCGGGTTCGTGGCCGCCGAGTTCGCGCACGTGTTCTCCGCGTTCGGCGTGGCGGTCACCGTGGTCAACCGGTCCGACCGGCTGCTGCGCGCCGAGGACCGCGACGTCAGCCTGCGGTTCACCGAGCTGGCCCGGGAGCGCTGGGACGTGCGGCTGGAGCGCAAGGCGGTCCGCGTCGAACGCGCGGGCGCGGGTGTGCGGCTGCACCTGGAGGGCCCTGGCGGCGCCGAGTCCGTCGAGGCGGACTCGCTGCTCGTGGCGACCGGCCGGGTCCCGAACTCCGACCAGCTCGACGTCGCCGCGGGTGGGATCGAGGTCGCGCCGAGCGGTCACGTGCTGGTCGACCAGTACCAGCGGACCACGGCGGAAGGCGTGTGGGCGCTGGGCGACATCTCCTCGCCGTACGAGCTCAAGCACGTGGCCAACCACGAGGCCCGGGTCGTGCAGCACAACCTGCTGCACCCGGACGAGCCGATCGCGTCGGACCACCGGTTCGTGCCGCACGCGGTGTTCACCTCGCCGCAGATCGCGTCCGTCGGGGTCACCGAGCAGGAAGCCGAGGAGCGCGGGCTGCGCTGGGTCAGCGCGACCCAGGCCTACGGCGGCATCGCCTACGGCTGGGCGATGGAGGACACCACCGGGTTCGCCAAGGTCATTGCCGACCCGGACACGGGTCTGCTGCTCGGCGCGCACATCATCGGCCCGCAGGCGCCGACGGTGATCCAGCCGCTGATCCAGGCCATGAGCTTCGGCTTGGACGCCCGCTCGATGGCCCGGGGCCAGTACTGGATCCACCCGGGCATGCCGGAGGTCGTCGAGAACGCCCTGCTGAACCTCCCGCTCAGCTAGACCGCACGGTGCCGGGACGGCCCGCGGCCCAGCCGAAACAGGCCTGCACCGCGAGCACGACGAGGACCAGGACCAGCGACGTCGTCCAGCCGCCGGTCAGGCCGCGCAGCAGGCCGAAGAGGAACGGGCCGAGCGCGCCGATGAGGTAGCCCGCGCTCTGCGTCATGGCCGAGAGCGCGGCGGTGTCGGCCGGGTCGCCGGTGCGCAGCGCGATGAGGGTGATGGCCAGCGGGAACACGCCGCCCATGCCGAAGCCGATCAGCAGCGTCCAGAGCAGCGGGGCGGCCGAGGGCGCGGCGAGCAGGCCCGCGATCCCAGCGGCGCCGAGTGCCGTGGTCAGCACGATGACGACGGACTGGGACCGGGCCCGGACCGCGAGCGGGGGCAGCAGGAGGCCTAGCGGGACGCCGAAGAGGCTGGTGATCGCCAAGTGGACACCGGCGGTGGTGCGGTCGACGCCCGCGTCGATCAGCACCTCGGGCAACCAGCCCATGACGACGTAGGCGAACAGCGCCTGCAGACCGAAGAACACGGTCACCGTCCAAGCGAGGCGGTCGCGCAGCAACGACCCGACCGGACGCGGCGGTGCCGCCGCCACCGCCCCCGGCGCGTGCCGCGCGCCCAGCGACCAAGCGGCGAGCGCGGCGGCCCCGAGCAGCGCCCACGCGCCCAGCGCCATCCGCCAGTCGCCCAGGGCGTCGGAGAGCGGTGCGGAGACGGCCGCGCCGAGACCGCCACCCGCGGACAGGGAGGCCATGTAGACGCCGGTCATCAGACCGAGGCGGTTCGGGAACGACTGCTTGACCACGACCGGCAGCAGCACGTTGCCCACCGCGATGCCCGCGCACGCCACCAGCGTGCCGCCCAGCACCGCGGCGGACGCGAAGGCCCCGTGGCCGAGCACCCGCAGCAGGAGGCCGACCGTGATCAGGACCAGCGCCGAACCGACGGCCCGAGCCAGGCCGAACCGGGCGCCCAGCCAGGGCGCGACCACCCCGGCCACGCCGAAGCAGACCACCGGGACGGCGGTCAACGCGCTGGCCCAGGCGTGGCCCGCGCCAACCGAGGTGCGGACCTCCTCCAGCAGGGGTGCCAGACTGGTGACGGCGGGCCGGAGATTCGCCGCCGCCAAGGCCACCCCGAACACCAGCGCCGTGCTGCCGATCAGGGCAGTGGTTCGGGCACTGTTTCCGGTCGAGTGCGTCGAGTGTGTCCCACGTGACGGTGTCGACGTGGCAATCTTGACGTCCTCGGTGTTCCGCCCGTGGTGGATCGCCATAGTCTCAAGTATCGCAAACATAGGATGTTTGGCTGAAAGGATGGCGCTGTGCCGCTGGCCACTACCCGGCGTTCCGGCCTCGTCGACCAGGTGATCGAGCAGATGCGCTCGGCCATCTCAACCTCCGAGTGGAAGGTCGGCGAGCGCATCCCGACCGAGCCAGAACTGGTGAACGCCCTCGGTGTCGGGCGCAACACCGTGCGCGAGGCGGTCCGCGCGCTCTCGCACGCGGGCCTGCTGGAGGTGCGCCAGGGCGACGGCACCTTCGTGCGCGCCACCAGCGAGTTCTCCGGCGCGGTGCGCAGGCTCGCGGGCACCGAGCTGCGCGACGTGCTCCAGGTCCGCCGCACCCTCGAGGTGGAGGGCGCGCGGCTGGCCGCCGCCCACCGCACCGAGGAGGAGCTCGCGGAGCTGACCGGGCTGCTCGACGCGCGTGACCGGTCCATGACCGCCAAGGACTACGACCTCGGCGTCGACCAAGACGCCCAGTTCCACCTGGCGGTCGTGCGCTGCTCGCACAACCCCCTGCTCGCCGAGCTGTACCAGGGGCTCACCGAGGTGGTGCGCGCCTCGGTCGCCAGCACGGTCAGCACGAAACCGAACCTGGCGACCCTGGACCACCAGGGCCTGCTGGAGGCGATCCGCGCGCAGGACACCGAACGCGCCGCCGCCGAGGCGGGCGGGTTCCTCGACGAGCTGCTGGCCGACCTGGACGATTAGTCCGCGCCTGGCGAGAGCAGGCGGGGATTCGCGGGTGGTCCGTGGTCGATGAGTCGCTGGACCGCGTCCGTGTCCAGGTGGTCGGCGACCAGGTCGCCCAGCAGGTCGAGCTGCGCGGCGCGCGCGGCGGCGAAGTCGGTGTCCGGCGCCGGGCGGAATCCGGACCGGTCGGCGAGACCGGCCGCCCACGCCAGCAGGGCGCGGCGCACGCCGTCGTTCTCCAGGAGTCCGTGCCAGTGCGTGCCCAGGACCGGACCGTCGACCGCGCCTTCCGACCTACCGTCGGCCAAAGCGACCAATCCGGGTAGGCCGTTGCGCACCACCCGGCCGTGGTGGATCTCGTAGCCCGTGGCGTCCTCGCCGAACGCCGTGCCCACCGGGCGGTCGAGCGTCTTCGCCGCGGCGAACTCGATGTCGACGTCGAGCAGGCCCAGCCCGTCGACGGCACCCGCGCCGGACTCGACGCGGTCATCGATGCGGCGGCCGAGCATCTGGAAGCCGCCGCAGATCCCCAGCACCGGCAGCCCCGCGGCGGCGTGCGCGGTGACGGCGTCCGCCAAACCGGTGCGCCGCAGCCACGCCAGGTCGTCCACAGTGGACTTGGAGCCGGGCAGCACGACCAGGTCCGCGTCGGCCAGCCGTGACGGCTCGGTGACGAACCGCACCGACACCCCCGGCTCGCAGGCCAACGCCTCGACGTCCGTGGCGTTGGAAACCCGCGGCAGCCGCACTACGGCCACTCTCAGCCACTGCGTACCCACCGGGGGTGCGGGACGGCCGACTACGCCATCCGCGGTGTACGAGAGAGTGTCCTCGGCGTCGAGCCACAGTTCCTCCCGCCACGGCAGGACACCCAGGACGTCACGTCCGGTAAGAGCGCGCAGTTGGCGCAACCCGGGCTCCAACAGCGCCGGGTCGCCACGGAACTTGTTGATGACGAAGCCGCTAATCAACGCCTGGTCGGCGGCATCGAGCAACGCGAGCGTTCCGTAGAGGTGCGCGAAGACGCCACCCCGGTCGATGTCGCCCACTACGAGCACGGGTAGGTCCGCCGCGCGCGCCAAGCCCATGTTGGCGATGTCGTTCGCGCGCAGGTTGATCTCGGTGGGCGAGCCCGCGCCTTCGCAGATCACGACCTCGTAGTCCGCGCGGAGGTCCTTGAGCGTGGCCAAGACCACGTCCATCAGCTCCGCCTTGCGCCGGCGGTAGGACAGCGCGGTCGCGGTACCGGTCGGTTTGCCCAGGACCACGACCTGGGAGCTGCGGTCGGAGCCCGGTTTGAGCAGGACCGGGTTGAACCGCACGCTCGGCTCCAGACCGCACGCGGCGGCCTGCACGGCCTGCGCACGGCCTATCTCCCCGCCATCACCGGTTACCACTGAGTTGTTCGACATGTTCTGCGCCTTGAAGGGCGCCACGGCCACCCCGCGGCGCGCCAACCAGCGACAAAGCCCGGCGACCAGGACGCTCTTGCCCGCGTCCGAGGTCGTCCCGGCGACCAGCAGGGCCCCGGCCATCGCACCCACCCCCTCCCGTGATCCCCCGCGCACTGCCATCATCGCCGTTATGCCCGTCGCACCCATCACCGCCGTCCTGGTGCACAGTCCCTTCCTCGGACCAGCCACCCTGCGCCCGCTCGCGGACGAACTCGCCACGCTCGGCCTCCCCACGGTCCTGCTGGACCTGCAGCCCAGCGTCGCCGCGCCACCGGTGCACCAGCGGATGATCGGGGCCTTCGCCGACGCGGTCTCCGACACCGTGCTCGAAGAGCCCACCATGACCACCGGACCGCTGATGCTCATCGGCCACAGCGCCGCCGGTCCGCTGCTGCCCGCGTTCGCCGACGACCTCGAGGGCGAGGTCCACGGCCTGCTCTACCTCGACGCCGACCTGCCCACCCCCGGCCAGAGCTGGCGCGACACCGTGGCGCCCGAGCGCTACGCCGAGTTCCGCGACCGGAGCCGCGACGGCCTGCTGCCGCGCTGGACCCAGTGGTCCGACGACGACCCGCTGGTCCCCGTGACCGACCCCGTGCTGCGCGCCGACATCACCGACGAGGCGCCGGAGGTGCCGCTGGCGTTCCTCAAGGAGACCCGGCCGGTGGTCGACTGGTCCGGCCCGTCCGGCTACGTCGCGCTGTCGGCCGAGCACCGCGCGGACGCGGTCAAGGCGGGTGCGGACGGCTGGCCGGTGCGCGAACTGGACCTGCACCACCTGGCCTGCGCGACCGACCCGGAGCCGGTCGCGCGGGCCGTGCTGGAGGTGCTGCTGGCGCTCAGGGGAGAGTGAGGACCTCGGCACCGCTGTCGGTGACGACCAGCGTGTGCTCGAACTGGGCGGTCCACGACTTGTCCTTGGTCGTGGCCGTCCAGTCGTCGGCCCACATGTCGTAGTCGATGCCCCCGAGGGTGATCATCGGCTCGATGGTGAAGGTCATGCCGGTCTCGATGACGTTCTTGTCGGTCAGGTCCTCGTAGTGCAGCACGACGAGTCCACTGTGGAACGACCGGCCGATGCCGTGGCCGGTGAACGCGCGCACCACGCCGTAGTCGAAGCGCTTGGCGTACTTCTCGATCACCCGGCCGATGACGTTGAACGGCCTGCCCGGGCGCACCGCGGCGATGGCCCGCATGGTGGCCTCGTGGGTGCGCTCGACCAGCAGCCGGGCCTCCTCGCGCACGTCACCGGCCAGGAACGTGGCGTTGGTGTCGCCGTGCACGCCGCCGATGAAGGCGGTGACGTCGATGTTGACGATGTCGCCGTCCTCGATCACCGTCGAGTCCGGGATGCCGTGGCAGATCACCTCGTTGAGCGACACGCAGCACGACTTGGGGTAGCCGCGGTAGCCCAGCGTCGACGGGTAGGCGCGGTGGTCGAGCAGGAACTCGTGCACCACGGCGTCGATGTCGTCGGTGGTGGCGCCCGGCTTGACCGCCTTGCCGCCCTCCTGCAGCGCCTGCGCCGCGATCTTGCTCGCCACCCGCATCGCCTCGATGATCTCCGGCGGCTGCACCCACGGGTCGGTGTTCTTCGCGGGCGCGGGGCGGTCCACGTACTCGGGCCGGACGATGGTGGACGGCACGACCCGGCGCGGAGACTGCTTCCCGGGCGTCAACAGGGCACGAACGGACATGGGGTCCACCCTACGACCCCCGGTCTACCCCATGGCCGCCAGGAACCTCCCGGTCGCCTGCGTGGCGGATCCGGACTGGCCCGCGTCGGTGATCAGGACCGCGAACGCGAGATCGCCGCGGTAGCCGACGAACCACCCGTGCGAGTGCGTGCCGTCACCGAACTGCGCGGTGCCGGTCTTGCCGCGCACGTCCCCGTAGGCGCGCAGGGAGCCCGCGGTGCCGCCGGTGACGACCTCGGCCATCATCGTGCGCACGCCGTCGAGGACCGCGCCGGGCACCGGGTCGGGGGTGGTGTCGCTCTTGGTCTGGGTGTCGCGGACCAGCACCGGCTTGGGCACCGCGCCGGAGGCGACGGTGGCCGCCACCACGGCCATGCCGAACGGGCTGGCCACCACCTTGCCCTGGCCGAAGCCGTCCTCGGCGCGCTCGACCTTCGCCGTGGCCTCGGGCACCGAACCGGTGATGGTGGTGACGCCGGGGAGCACGTAGTCGACGCCGAGGCCGAGGTTCTTGGCCATCTTGGTCAGGTCGTCCGGCCCCATCTGCACGGCGAGTTCGGCGAAGGTGGTGTTGCAGGAGAACGCGAACGCGCTGCGCAGCGGGATGACGCCCTTGTCGAACTTGTTGCTGTTGGGGATCACCCGGCCGTCGATGGTGGTGGTGCCGGGGCAGCCGAGCGGGGTGTCGGCGGTCGCCTTGCCCGAGGCCAGCGCCTCGGCCGCGGTGACGATCTTGAAGGTGGAGCCGGGCGGGTAGCGGCCGGTCAGCGCGAGGGTGCCCTGCTTGTCGGCGGCCTCGTTCTGCGCGACGGCCAGCACGTCACCGGTCGACGGCTGGATCGCCACCACCATCGCGGGCGTGGCCTCGCCCGCGATGGCCGCCTGCGCGGCGTTCTGCGCCTTGCTGCTCATCGCGAGCCGGACGGCCTTGGCGGGCTCGGCGGGCTTGGCGTAGAGCTCCTCGGCCTCGGCGCCGGTGCTGTCGACGGTGTAGACCCGCCACCCGGCCTTGCCCTTGACCTGCTCCTCCACCAGCTTCCGCACGGCGGGCAGCAGCGTCGGGGCGAACTTGCGGTCGGTGGCCAGCAGCCGCGACTCGGAGGTGAAGCGGACGCCCTGCAGGTCGTAGATCTGGGCCCGGACCTTCTGGTAGTCGCCGTCGCGCAGCAGGATTACCTGGTAGGCCTGCCCGTTGGACTTGTTCGCGCCGTCGACGATGCCCTGGGCCGTGATCGTCGGGTCGATGCCCTTGAGCGCGGTGGCCAGCTGACCGGCGACGGCGTTCGCGTCCCCGGCCTTGGCGGGCTCGAACAGCACGGAGATGACCCGCTCCGGCTGGAGCACGGCCGTCCCGTCGCGGTCGAGGATGGGGGCCAGCGAGGCCTCCGCGTCCTGCACGGCCAGCCCCTGCTGGGCGCCGAGCTTGGGGTGCAGGACGGTCGGCTCCCAGTGCACCTTCCAGGTGTCCTCCTGCTTGCGCAGGTCGAAGCCGCTGGGATAGGTCCACTGGCGCCCCCGCCCCAGGTCCCAGGTGATCTCGAAACTGGCGTGCGCGTCCCCCTGCCCGGGCGTGTCGACCTTGGTGACCTGCGCCATCACGGTCGCGGGCTTGAGCGCCCCCCGCGCCTTGTCCATGAGCGCCTTGGCCGCCTCGACGGCATCGGTCTGCCCGGACGCGGTGTTGGTGTCACCCCCCGCGAACGCCGCGACGAACTGCCGCGCCGCGTCCTCGGGCCCGGGCTCGGAGCCGAGAGTGCACGAGGCCAGCGGCACCGCCGTGACCAGCGCCAACAACAACGCAACGGGGCGACGAAGAGTGGAACGCACGGCCCGCAGTATGCCTGCCCGGACGCCAGAAGGGGGTTAACTTCGCACCTCGCGCCCGAATCGTCCGGGCATGATCACAGTCTTCACCAGCGCTTCGCGCACCTGCCCGGCCTCCGGTCGCCCCAGGTACTCGAAGACGGCAGTGGCCTGGCACCACGCCTCGATCGCCTCCCGCTTCCGACCGAGCGCGAGGTGCGACAAGCCGATCTGGAAGAACACCTGGGCCGCGTAGTAGCCATCCCCCAGCGCCACGTCCAACTCCAAGGAGGCCGCGTAGTGCGCGAACGCCTGGTCATACCGCCTCAGCGAATGCCATGCGGTGCCGACCGCCCGCCGCGTCAAGGCGATCCCCTCCTGGTTGCCGACCTGGCGGAACAGCTCCAGGGCGACGGCGCCGTACACGATCGATTCCGCCGCGTTGCCCAGGCGAACCGCGTTCCAGCTGATCCGGCTGAGCGCACCGGCCCGCAGGTTCGTGTCGCCCACCGCCTCCGCCAGTGCGAGGGCACGGCGGATGTCCGACTCGGCGGCGGTGTGCCTGCCACGCACCCGGTGCGTGGCGCACCGGGCCATCAGCGAACCCGCTTCCGCAGCCGCGTCACCTGACGCGTTGAAGAGGTGGACCGCCCGGTCGTGCAGGCTCTGCGCCTCGGTGAAGCGCCAGGCGTCGACCAGGGTCTGGCCCAGCAGGAGGCTGATCTCCGCCTCCGCGTACTGGTCACCGATGGCCCGAGCCGACGCCAAGGCGACACGCTGGGTGGCCTCGCAATCCTGGTGGTGGCTGAACCGGCGCAGGTAGGTGGACGTCACCCAGGCCAGTTGCCAGGCGTGCCGGTGGAAACCGAACCTCGCCGCGTGCGCCACCGCCCCCACCAGCACGTGCTGCTCCGACACGCACCAACGCACTGCGGATTCGTAGTCCTGCGGCTCCCGGACGACGGCCCCGGGCCTTGGCGGGAGCGGATCCCGGCGCAGCCGGTGCGGGCTCAGTACCCGGTCGGCAGCCGCTGTCGTGTGCAGGTAGTGATCGAGGAGGCGTTCTACCGGGAGCTGCTGCTCGTCCACCACCAGGCACTCGCGGGCGTATTCGCTGAGCAGGTCGTGGAGGCGGTACCGGCCGGGTAAGTGCTCCTCAAGCAAGTTCGCCCTGGTCAGTTCGCCCAGCACGCCCCTGGTCCAGCCAGGTGCCTCACCCATCAGGGACACGACAGCCGGGAAGCCGATATCGGCACCCGGCGTGGCGCCCAGCAACCGGAACATCTGCTGCGCCGAAGGCGACAACGCCTGGTACGACCAGGAGAACACCGACCTGACCGTGGTTCCGGGGTCGCCGGTGTCGAGCACATCGAGACGGCGCCGCTCAGTGCGCAGTTCGGCCACCAGCGCGCTCAACGGGAACGACGTGCGTTCCGCCGCCCGACCGGCCGCGACCGCGAGCGCCAAGGGAAGCCCGCCGCATTGCGCGGCCAGGCCGGACAGCGCACTCGCGTCCGCGGGGCCACCAAGCCTGCCCGCTATGAGTGACTTCGCGTCCCTGCTGCCCAAGTGCGAGAGACCGATGCGGCGAACACCGAGAACGATCAGCCCCGTGAGTTCAGCCCGGCTGGTGACGACCGCCGCGCACCGGGATCCGGCGGGTAGTAGGTCGCGGACCTGGTCGACGTCCCTGGCGTTGTCGAGCACGACCAGGACCTGCTTGACCGCGGTCACACTCCGGTAGAGGCCGACCTGGGCGTCGTAGGAGTCCGGTATCCGCTCCGGTGGGACACCCAGCCCGTGGAGGAAGCCCCGAACCGCCTCCCCCGAGGTCATCGGCGGATGCACCGGATCGAAGCCGCGCAGGTTGACGTGGAGCTGACCATCGGGGAAGCGATCGGCGACGGAGTGCGCCCAGTACAGGCTGAGCGTGGTCTTCCCGATTCCCGCGGTGCCGCAGACCAGCGCCGTGCCGCCGGGCACATCGAGCACTTCGTTCAACTCGGCGAGTTCGACGTCGCGACCTACGAGAGCGGTCGCGCACCTCGGCAGTTGCCTAGGCATACCGACACCCACCCGCGCCTCTTGCGGGTGGATGTTGACCACCTGCGCTTGCACCGCAGAACCGTGCACGGTCCCCCGGAGCTCGTTACTCGACATCGCCTAGAAAAGAACCGTCGCGTATTGGCCGACCTGGGTGAAGCCGATCCTGTCATACACCGCCCTGGCCGGGGCGTTGTATCCGTTCACATACAGGCTCGCCGTCCGGCCCATCCCGGCCACCAAGCGCTGGGCTACGGCGGCGGTGCCCCCCGCGCCGTAGCCGTGGCCGCGGTGGTCCGGGGATACCCAGACGCCCTGGATCTGGCCCACCTGGCTCGACAGCGCCCCGATCTCGGCCTTGAACACGACCTCGCCGCCCTCGAACCTCGCGAAGGCCCGGCCCCCCGAGATCAGCTCAGCGACCCGCGCGCGGTAGCCGGCGCCGCCGTCGCCCACGCAGGGGTCGATGCCGACCTCTTCGATGAACATCCGGATCGCCGCGGGCAGGTAGCGGTCCAGCTCGTCCGGCCGCACCTGGCGCACCTGGGGGTCCGGGGTCACCAGCGGCGTCGTGGAGATCGACATCAGCGGCTGGTCGTCTCGGACCTCGCGGGCCGGGCCCCAGTCGTTCTCCAGTTCGGCCCACAGGCCGAGGACCTGTTCGGCCGGGCCGACCATCGACGAGCACATCCGCCGCCGCCGGAGGGCGCGGTCGGCGAAGGCGCGCAGGGCGGAGCGCTTGCCGCGCAAGGGGACCAGGTTGGGTCCGGCGAAGCAGAGGGCGTCGATCCGGCCCACGGTGCGCAGGCCGCGCAGGTCGCAGCCCCACAGCTCACCGCCGAGCCGCCACGGGTCCAGGCCCGCCGACTCGACCCGGGCGGCGACCATGCAGGACGCCACCGGGTCGGCGGTGAGCACAGCGCGCACCGCCTGACCGTCACGCTCATCGAGCAGCCGCGCTCCGGCTAGCCGCAACACCTCTTAAGCGTGCCAGAAAGCGCGCCGCGCGGAAAACGGAACGCTCAGCCCATCGCCACTACGGTGGGCGCGCCTTCCTCGCCGTCGATGGGTTCGCCCATCTCCTCGGCCAGGCGCATGGCCTCTTCGATCAGGGTCTCCACGATCGCGTGCTCGGGGACGGTCTTGATGACCTCGCCCTTGACGAAGATCTGGCCCTTGCCGTTGCCGGAGGCCACACCCAGGTCGGCTTCGCGGGCCTCACCCGGTCCGTTGACGACGCAGCCCATGACCGCGACCCGCAGCGGCACGGTCATGCCCTCCAGCCCGGCGGTGACCTCGTCAGCCAGCTTGTAGACGTCGACCTGCGCGCGCCCGCAGGACGGGCAGGACACGATCTCCAGCTTGCGCGGCTTGAGGTTGAGCGACTGCAGGATCTGCAGCCCGACCTTGACCTCCTCGACCGGCGGCGCCGAGAGCGAGACCCGGATCGTGTCGCCGATGCCCTGCCGCAGCAGCGCCCCGAACGCCACCGCCGACTTGATCGTGCCCTGGAACGCCGGGCCCGCCTCGGTGACGCCGAGGTGCAGCGGGTAGTCGCACTGCTCGGCCAGCAGCTCGTAGGCGCGCACCATGACCACCGGGTCGTTGTGCTTGACCGAGATCTTGATGTCGTGGAAGTCGTGCTCGGCGAACAGCGACGCCTCCCACATGGCCGACTCGGCCAGCGCCTCCGGGGTCGCCTTGCCGTACTTGGCCATCAACCGCGGGTCCAACGACCCCGCGTTGACGCCGATCCGGATCGGGGTGCCCCGGTCACGGGCGGCGTGGGCGATCTCCTTGACCTGGTCGTCGAACTTGCGGATGTTGCCCGGGTTGACCCGGACCGCCGCGCACCCGGCGTCGATCGCGGCGAAGACGTACTTGGGCTGGAAGTGGATGTCGGCGATCACCGGGATCTGCGACTTGCGCGCGATCGCCGCCAACGCCTCCGCGTCGTCCTGCGACGGGCAGGCGACCCGGACGATGTCGCAGCCGGACGCGGTCAGCTCCGCGATCTGCTGGAGCGTGGCGTTGACGTCGGCGGTCACGGTGGTGGTCATCGACTGGACCGAGATCGGATGGTCGCTGCCCACACCCACGGACCCCACCTGGAGCTGGCGGGTCTTGCGCCGCGGTGCGAGCACCGGCGGCGGGGCGGTGGGCATACCGAGCATGACGTCGGTCATGGAGACCTCTCTGGAACCTAGGGCAGTCGGATCGGGTTGACGATGTCGGCGGTGACGGTGAGCAGCACGACCGCGCCGCCGAGGACCACGAGCACCATGGTGATGCCCGCGAGCTTGTTGTAGTCGACGGGCCCCGCCGGGGCCTTGCCCCGCGCGCGCCGCAGGGCGTCGCGGATCTTCTCGTAGAAGATGATGGCGATGTGCCCGCCGTCGAGCGGCAGCAGCGGCAGCAGGTTGAACACGCCGACGAAGAAGTTCAGCGCGGCCAGCACGAAGACGAAGATCTCCCAGATGCCCTGCTCGGCGGCGTCCGCGCCGATGATGCTGGCGCCGACCACGCTGACCGGCCGCTCCGGGTCGTTCTCGCCGCCGATGGCGCGGATGACGGCGGGGATCTTCTCCGGGAACTTCATCAGGCCCTGCCAGGTGCTGACGAACATCTCCCCGGTGAACTCGACCGTGGCGGGGACGGCGGCCAGCGCGCTGTACTGGGTCATCGCCCCGCGCTCGATGCCGATGGCGCCGACCTCGACGGGCTTGTTGTCCTTGCCCGCGGCGGCACCCGCCTCCAACCGCTGCACAGTGCGCACATCGATGCTCACGGTGCGTTCCGCGCCGTCGTGCTCGATGACGAAGTCGGTCGGGCCGCGCAGCGCGCGGATCTTGACGACGAGGTCGTTCCAGTCCTGGATCTTCTGCCCCTGGACGCTGACGATCCGGTCGCCCGCGACGACGCCCGCGGCGGCCGCCGGGGAGGCGTCGGCGGCGGTGCAGTCGGCCACCTTCAGCGTCTTGGGGTCCTGGGTGGCCGCGGCGCAGGAGGTGTTGCCGACGACCGCGTGCCCGACCACCGCGGTGGGCAGGCCCATGGTGACGGCCATCAGGTACAGGATGATGAAGCCGAGCAGGAAGTGCGTGATGGAGCCCGCGGACATCACGATCACGCGCTTCCACGCGGCGAAGCGCCACATCGCGCGCGGCGCCTCCTCCGCGGTGACCTGGTCGAGGGCGGTCATGCCCGCGATGTCGCAGAAGCCACCGGCCGGGATCGCCTTGAGGCCGTACTCGGTCTCGCCGCGGCGGAAGGAGAACAGGGTGGGCCCGAAGCCGATGAAGTACCGGCGGACGCGCATGCCGAACCACTTGGCGGTGAGCATGTGCCCGGCCTCGTGCAGGGCGACCGACAAGCAGATCCCCAACGCGAAGAGCACGAGCCCCAGGAGCCAGTAGAACACCAGATCAGTCCCTTCCCAGCCCCGCCGGATCACGCGGGACGGCAGTCACAGCGAGGAGTTCCCGCGCGCGGGCGCGGGCCCAGTGCTCGGCCGCGAGCACTTCCTCGACGTCGCGCGGCGCGGCGTGCCAGGCAGCCGCGTCGTCGAGCACCCGACTGACAGTGTCCACGATGACTGTGAAGGTGGTGTCGCCTCGCAGGAAGGCCGCGACGGCCTCCTCGTTCGCGGCGTTGAACACCGCGGGCAGGCAGCCCCCGGTCTCGCCTGCCGCCCTGGCCAGCCGGACCGCGGGGAAGGTGTCGTGGTCCAGCGGCTCGAAGGTCCACTGGGTGGCCCGGCTCCAGTCGCACGGGCGGGACGCGCCGGGCACCCGGTCCGGCCAGGCCAGGGCCAGCGCGATGGGCAGCCGCATGTCCGGCGGGCTGGCCTGGGCCAGGGTGGAGCCGTCGGTGAAGGTGACCATCGAGTGCACGACGGACTGGGGGTGCACCACGACGTCGACCCGGTCGTAGGGGACGCCGAAGAGCAGGTGGGCCTCGATCAGCTCCAGCGCCTTGTTGACCAGGGTCGCCGAGTTGATGGTGATGACCGGGCCCATCGCCCAGGTCGGGTGGGCCAGGGCCTGCTCGGCGGTGACCCCTTCGAGCTCCGCGCGGACGCGGCCGCGGAAGGGGCCGCCGGAGGCCGTGAGCACCAGGCGGTCGACCTCGTCGGCCCGGCCGCCGCGCAGGGCCTGGGCCATGGCGGAGTGCTCGGAGTCGACCGGGACGAGCTGCCCCGGCTTGGCCGCGGCGAGCACGAGGTCGCCACCGGCGACCAGGGACTCCTTGTTGGCCAGGGCCAGGGTGGCGCCGGTGGCCAGGGCCTTGAGGGTGGGGGTCAGGCCGCGCGAGCCGGTGATGGCGTTGAGCACGACGTCGGCCGGGACGGCCTCGATGAGGTCGGTGACCGCGTCCGGGCCGGTGAAGATCCGGGGCACGGCGAACTCGCCCCTGGCGTAGCCGGCGCGCTGGGCGGCGGCGTAGAGGGCGAGTTGGAGGTCCTCGGCGGCGGTGGACCTGGTCACCGCGACGGCCCGCACCCCGAAGCGCAGCGCCTGGTCGGCCAGCAGCGCGGGGTCGGAGCCGCCCGCGGCCAGACCCGCCACGGTGAACCGGTCGGGGTTGGCGGACACGAGGTCGAGCGCCTGGGTGCCGACCGATCCGGTGGAGCCGAGCACGAGCAGTGAGCGCCGGGGACCGCCCGGCGCGGGGGATGCACTCATCGACGCCATTGTTCCCGATCCGTGGATACGGACTGCAACCACCAGGGGGTGAAGTCGGGACCGGACGTTCCACCCACCGTGTCAACCACTCCCCCGAACGGCGCAACCCGAAAAAAGTTCCGCTCCTAACGAGTGAAATCGACGAAGTCAGGGAACTTCTCCGGCAGCACGGTAGGACCGCCCGGGCAAAAGGGCGGTCATGAGGAAGGAGCTTTCGATGGGCATTCTCGGCTGGATCGTTCTCGGTTTGGTCGCCGGCCTCATCGCCAAGGCCATCATGCCTGGTAGCGACCCGGGCGGCATCATCGTCACGATCCTGATCGGCATTGTCGGCGCGATTCTCGGCGGCTTCATCGGCAACGCGATCTTCGGCGGCGGGCTCGGCAACTTCTTCGACCTCCGCACCTGGCTGCTGGCCATTCTCGGCTCGGTGATCCTGCTCGCGATCTACCGGGCGGTCACCGGCCGGGGCCGCAGGGCACGCGTATGACGTGGGCGTGACCAGCCCCACCCTGAGGCGCCGTGGACACCCACGGCGCCTCAGGTGTGCCAGGGGTGTGGAAGGATTGGCCCGCAGGGACCGAACAGCCAGGAGGAACAGTGGCCAACACGGAGCTGGAGAAGCGGAAGACCACCGCGGCGGGCACCGTGAGCCCCGCGGAGGAGCCGTCGGCGGAGTGGGGCTGGCACGGGTCGTTCCCCAAGGCCACCCTGATTGCGGGCGTGCTCGTCGGCATCGCGATGTTCTTCATGCTGATCGGCAACCACACCGGTCACACCGAGGACCTCTGGCTGATCGGGGTCGGCGTGGTGCTGCTCGGCGGCGTGGGCTGGAAGGTCCACCGCAACCGCACCTCTTGGCGGCGCTAGCGCAAACGAGCAGCCCGTCCGGGGGTTACTGCTCGCTCAACTGGTGGTCGTCTGTTGCGGGTGTGCGCAGGTGACCACTTGGCTGTGGTCCATGCCACCCCACTACCTCCAGCCGTTCTGGCCCTCGCGCCGAACCCGGCTGTTCGACGAGGCGTGTCCGGTGGCCGCCCGGGTCTGATCCCGACCCGCGCGGCCGTGCCGTCAGGTATGCCATCCCGGCGTCCTCCCGACGGTGTGCCACCGGGATGGTCCGATTCCGACACCCCCGGAGAGACCATCATGTCCGTCACGGACGAACTGCTCGCCAACAACGCCACCTACGCCGAGTCCTTCACCGGTCCGCTGCCGCTGCCGCCCGCCAAGCAGGTCGCGGTGGTGGCGTGCATGGACGCGCGGATCAACGTCTACGGGGTCCTCGGCCTCAACGAGGGCGATGCCCACGTCATCCGCAACGCCGGTGGCGTGGTGACCGAGGACGAGATCCGCTCGCTGGCGATCAGCCAGCGACTGCTCGGCACCCGCGAGGTCATCCTGATCCACCACACCGACTGCGGCATGCTCACCTTCTCCGACAAGGACTTCCGCGACGGCATCCGCGACGAGACCGGCGTGCGCCCCGCGTGGTCGGCGGAGGCGTTCGACGACCTCGACGTGGACGTGCGGCAGTCGATCGCCCGGATCAAGGCCAGCCCGTTCATCCCGCACACCGACCAGGTCCGCGGCTTCGTGTTCGACGTCGCCACCGGAAAGCTCAACGAAGTGGCGTGAGCCCCCGACGGGGACGCGCCCCGCGCGCGTCCCCACGGGCATGATCTCGGGGTGCCCCTCGGACGCCGCACGGACAACGCCACCGCGATCGCGATCAGGATCGGTTGATCCCGGACAAGGTCACCGTCGCGGGTCGTCCAGCCACGGGTTCGCGAGCGTGACCCCGGTGCCCACGAAGTCCTTTGTGTTGCGAGTGGCAAGGCGCGCGCCGTAGCGCAAGCAGATGGCAGCGATCTGCGCATCCGCCATGCTGACCGGGCGACCAGCGTGCTCTCGCGCGGCGGCGATCACCCCGTACCGCTGAGCCGCCACTTCGTCGAACGGCAGGACGCGGTCGCGGAAGTCCTCGGCCAGCAACTCGGAGACCTTCCGGAGCAACACTTCCCGCCGTTGCCCGGCGGGCAACCTCGCCGCACCGTAAGCGAGTTCGGCGGCCGACACGGCGGTGATGAACACCTCGTCGGCCGAGTAGTGGTCCACCCACCGGACGACGGCGTCATCCGGACTGTGCCGCATCAGCTCGGATACGACGTTGGTGTCCAAGACGATCACTCGGGCAGCTCCACGATCCGCGCGGGCTCATCCCGCGCAGGCAGGTCGAACGACGCGTCGTCCAGATCGCTGAACCGCTGCCGGATCCGCGACCCCATCCCGGGCCCGGGCGCGAGCTCGACCAACACCTCGGCCAGGATCGCGCGCACCTCGGCCTCCATCGAGCGACCGTGCTCAGCGGCGCGAACCCGCAGCTTGGCCTTCAGAGCCTCGTCCACGTCGCGAATCGTCAGAGTAGCCACGTCACACCTCCGTACTTGCGTGCATGCACAGCTTGCATGCACGCATGCAATGCTGTCAATGCTGTCAGCCCTCGGCGGCGAGCTGGCCGCAGGCGGCGGCGATCTCCTGCCCCCGGGTGTCGCGGACCGTGCACTCCACGCCCTGGTCCTTCACCCGCCGGACGAACTCGCGCTCGACCGGTTTCGGGGACGCGTCCCACTTCGAGCCCGGAGTCGGGTTGAGCGGGATGACGTTGACGTGCGCCAGCTGACCCAGGTGCTTGCGCAGCAGCTTGCCGAGCAGGTCCGCGCGCCACGGCTGGTCGTTGATGTCGCGGATCAGGGCGTACTCGATCGACACTCGGCGGCCCGTGCGGTCGGCGTAGGCGCGGGCGGATTCCAGGACCTCGGCGACCTTCCACCGCGTGTTGACCGGCACCAGCGTGTCCCGCAGCTCGTCGTCGGGGGTGTGCAGGGACACCGCCAGCCGGACGTGCAGACCCTCTTCGGTCATCTTCCGGATCGCGGGCACCAACCCGACCGTCGACACCGTCACCGACCGCTGGGAGATGCCGAGGCCGTCCGGCGCCGGGTCGCAGATGCGGTGCACCGCGTCGATCACCCGGCGGTAGTTGGCGAGCGGCTCGCCCATGCCCATGAACACGATGTTGGACAGCCTGCCCGGCTCCCCCAGCTCCCCGTCGCGGACCGCCGCGGCGGCCAGGCGGACCTGGTCGACGATCTCGGCCGTCGACAGGTTCCGCTGGAGCCCGCCCTGGCCGGTGGCGCAGAACGGGCAGGCCATGCCGCACCCGGCCTGACTCGACACGCACAGGGTGACGCGGTCCGGGTAGCGCATCAGGACGCTCTCCAGCAGCGTGCCGTCGTGCGCGCGCCACAGGGTCTTGCGGGTGTCGCCGTCGTCGCAGGCCACGTGGCGGACCGTGGTGAGCAGGGGCGGCAGCAGGGCCTCGACCAGGCGGTCGCGGGTGGCCGCCGGGATGTCGGTCATCGCGGCGGGGTCGGCGGTCAGGCGGCCGAAGTAGTGGTTCGCGAGCTGGTTGGCCCGGAACGGCTTCTCCCCCAGTTCGGCGACCGCGGCCCGGCGCTCATCGGCGGACAGGTCGGCGAGGTGCCGCGGCGGCAGGCCGCGGCGGGGCGCATCGAACACGAGGGGGAGTGAAGTAGTCATGGCGACCCCATTCTCCCACGACCCGGGAGCGGGCCGTCAGCGCGTGGTGGTGGGCGTCGCGCCGATCTCCACGCAGGTGGGGGCGAACGGGGCGGCCGCGACGAGTTCGTCGGGCAGGTCGGCGGCACCGACCAGCTCCACCGAGTGCTGCAGCGGCGGCAGCCCCTCGGACAGCCGGTTGACCGCCGCGCCGTAGGCCTCCTCGGTCGGCGGGTTCGCGGACTCCATCCGGCTCTTGGCCTGACCGACGGCGTCGCGGGCCTCGGTGACGTTCTTGGTCAGCTCCTTGATCATCGGTTCGACCGCGGGCGCGGGCGCGTCCTTCAGCTCCCGCAGGTCGCCGAGAACCGCGTCGAGCAGGCCGACCAGCCGCCCGGTCATGTCGAGGAACTGGCGCCGGAAGACGGTCAGGTTCGTGGTGTTCGTCGGCGCCTGCA
Source organism: Actinokineospora auranticolor (assembly GCF_041897805.1). Classification (GTDB taxonomy): domain Bacteria; phylum Actinomycetota; class Actinomycetes; order Mycobacteriales; family Pseudonocardiaceae; genus Actinokineospora; species Actinokineospora auranticolor. The sequence goes on along the minus strand of NZ_CP154825.1, from coordinate 1,923,344 downwards.
CGGAGTCGCCGACGTTGATCATCCGCTTGGACATGGTGCAGAAGCGGTTCATCCAGCGCACCTCGGGCGTGCCGGACTTCGGCTTCGGCTTGGTCGTCTTCGGCGGCCTCGTGGTCTCCGTCACCGACTGCGTTGTGGTCCCCGCCCCCCTGGCGGCCACCGGCAACCCCTCCACCGGCTTGGCGCAACCGGCCACGACCAGCAGCAACACGGATCCGAGCAGTACTCCCCTGACTGCACCCATGGACCTGAGACGCGCGCCGGTCGCCGTCGGTTCCGACGGTCGTCGCGAGAAGAACGTTGCATCGCGACATGTTCCGATATATCGTTGAGCTATCGCGAGCTACCGCTGGCGAAGAACCCACAGGGGAGAGAACAATGCGTGTTTCACACGACCACGACCGCAGGCGCGGACCTTGGCGCAGGCAGCGCCACGACCACCACCCGGGCCGACCGGGCTTCCCCGGCTTCGGCGCCGAGATCGACCCGGAGGATGAGATGACCCCGCCCTTCCCGCCGCGGCCCCCGTTCCCGCCGGGACCGCCGTTCGGCTTCGGCGGCCGGGGGCACGAGCGCGGCCGGGGCCGCAGGCACGGCGGCAGGCAGCGCCGCGGCGACGTGCGCGCCGCCCTGCTGGCCCTGCTGACCGAGCGGCCCATGCACGGCTACGAGATGATCCAGGAGATCGCCGAGCGCAGCGGCGGGTTCTGGAAGCCCAGCCCGGGCTCGGTCTACCCCACGCTGCAACTGCTGGCCGACGAGGGCTTGGTGCGCGGGGTCGACGGCGAGGGCGGCAAGCGGCTCTTCGAGCTGACCGAGGACGGTGCCGCCGCCGCGGCCCAGCTGGACAGCACCCCGCCGTGGGAGCAGGCCACCGCGGGCGTCGACCGCACCGAGGTGTCCCTGCGCGAGGCCATGGGCCAGCTCGCCGCCGCGGCGATGATGGTCTCGCAGGCCGCGAACCCGGCGCAGAAGGACCGGGCGGCGGACATCCTCACGGCCGCCCGCCGCGAGCTGTACGCCATCCTCGGCGAGGACACCCGCGCCGAGGAGCGCCCCGCCGAGGACTGACCGGCGCTACCCGAAGGACACCACCCACTTGTCCAACCGTCCGACGGCGCCGGGCCGCCGGTCGGCCACCCGCAGCGTCCAGGGGCCGTTGCGGTCGCTCCCGGACGGGGACACGCCGTAGATCCGCCGGACCTGACCCGAACCGTCGTCACCGCCCGCTGTTTCCAGGGGGAATACGCGGCCGGTGGGGTCGATCAGGTCGATGGCGAGGTCACCGACGCGCGGGTGGTCCAGGTAGACCCGCACCCGCCCGGGCGCACCGGTCGGCGGGCAGCCGCCGGGGGTGATGACCGAGATGACCGAGGTTCCGTCGTCCGGGATGGCGACCGGGTTGGGGTTACCGCCGCCCTCGCACGTCGGTACCTCGGAGTCCATGGGCCAGGCCACGTTGGCCTGCTGGTTCGGTGAGCCCGCACCGGGGTTCACGACGGCACCGGACACGACCGCCCGGCTCAACGCCACCCGCACGTCCTGGGGCATGGCGTAGGGGTGGCGAGCCAGGTAGCCCGCGGCGATTCCCGCGACGTGCGCGGCGGCCATGGAAGTCCCGGACATCACCACCTCCGTGCCGTTGCGGCCAAGAGAGGGGATTTGGCCGCCGGGGGCGAAGAAGTCCACGCAGCGCCCGTAGTTGGACGACGGCAGCCGGGTGTCGGTGCGGTCGGTGGCGGCGACGGTGATCGCCTCCTCCGTACGACCGGGTCCGAACCCGCAGGCGTCGGCACCGTCGTTGCCCGCTGCGACCACGGTGGTGAACTCGGCGTCGACCATCCGGCGCACCGCTTCGGCACCCACTTCGGCCTGGTCCATGGTCAATCCCAGGACCGCGACGCCGGGGTGGGTGCCGTTGCGCGTGACCCACTCGACGGCGTCGAGTACCTGGGAGTCGGCGCCTTGGCCCTGGCAGTTCAGGACTCGGAGGGCAACCAGGGCGGTCTCCTTGGCCACGCCGTACGTCTTGCCGCCCACGGTCCCGGCGACGTGTGTGCCGTGCCCGTGGCAGTCGGTGCCGTCACCGCCGAGGAAGTCCGCGCCGACACTCGCGCGCGTACCGAACTCGGCTTCGTTGCGGGTGATCCCGGAGTCGATGAGGTACACGACCGCACCCGCTCCCCCGCGCGAGTAGAACGGGGCGTAGTCCAGCGGGAGGGCGCGCTGGTCGATCCGGTCGAGCCCCCACGGTTGGGACGCGGCACGGGTTGTGCCGTCTTGGTAGACCGTGCGCACGATGGGGTCTTCCGCCAGCCGGTTGGCCTGTGTGGCGGTGAGACCTTGAGTGGTGAAACCGCGCAAGGTGGCGCGGTAGAAGGACTTCGGCTTACCGCCGTACCGACGGGACAGTGTGGACGCGGTCCGCTCGATCTGCGTAGTGGGGACAGCGTCGTTCAGCAGGACGATGTAAGAGCCGGAAATCGGCTTGGCCGCCTTGACGACAGGCCCACTCGCCGCTGTCGCGACAAGGGCACCCGACATGGCTAAGAGGGACACGGTCAGCGGTATCAGGCATCTACGAAGAGTGCGACGCACGGGGTCTCCATCCGTGAAAGCACCGCCCTGGCAGGGTGGACATGGGCGGACGCACGCGAAGATGCCTCGAACCGGCGGGTAGGACAACCGCCGGGTTTCCTAACCTTTTCCCAGTTCAGCGCAGGATCAGCCCGCGCGGCTTGCGGCGGATCAGGACCCGGTAGCCCACGGGGAACTCCAGGCCGGGCACCGTCGCGATCGCGCGCTCGGCCACGGCGGCGGAGAACTCGATGCGCAGCACGGCTTCCAGCGTCGCGCGGTCCGCGAAACGCCAGCGGGTGCGGACGCGGTGGAGTTCGAAACCCTCGATCTCGAAGAACCGGTCCACCTCCCCCGCGTCGTAGGACGGCAGGTCGGCGCGCATCCACGACCCGTAGGGCGGAAAGGTCGCGTCCAGGTCCACCACCACCAACGCGCCACCGGGACGCAGGACGCGGTCTGCCTCGCGCAACCCCGGCTCGCAGCCGGGACCGAAGAAGTAGGCGGTGCGCGCGTGCACCACATCGAACCCACCGTCGTCCACGGGCAGGTCGTGGGCCGCGCCCAGCCGCACCGCCACGCCGGTCAGGCCCGCTATCCGGGCTTGAGCCCGCTCGACCAGGGGCGGGTGCGGCTCCACACCCACCACCGTCGCGGCGCGCTCGGCGAAGCGCGGCAGGTGGAAACCGTCGCCGCAGCCGACGTCGAGGACGTCACCACCCCAGTTCGCCAGGTCCGCCAGCAGTGCCCATACGGCACCGTCCACGTCCTGGGCGCGGTTCTCCGCCTCGTAGACCTCCGGCCACTGCCAGATGTTGGGGCTGGGCAGCACCTGCGACGGGCGCAGCGACGCCGTCAACCGCGCCCGCGCCCTCGACACCAAACCCACGTCGTCCAGCAAAGCACAGCCGATGCCCGCCGTGCCCCCTGGTCAAACGCGCAAAAGATCACCACCGGGCGGCGGCTGACCGGATCGGCCCGGGGGCACTAACCTCGCAAGCAGACCTGCGAGGGAGGTCACGATGATGCCGACGGACGCGATCAGCGCCATCGAGGAGGTGCCCGAGGGCACCCCGGGCAGGCCGTGCTGGGTCGAGGTGGCCACCCCGGACCCCGTCGCCAGCAGCGCGTTCTACGAGGGCCTGTTCGGCTGGACGTACCGCGTCGGCGACGACGGGTACGCCATGGCCTACGTCGGCGACATCGCGGTCGCCGGGCTCTACACCCCGCAGGGCGGCCAGCCGAGCCAGTGGACGCTCTACCTGACCGTCCACGACACCGGCAACACCACCGACCGGGTGCTGCAGCTCGGCGGGCAGATCCTCACCGCGCCCCGCGAGATCCCCGGCCAGGGCGGCCTGCTCATCGCCACCGACCCCAGCGGCGGACCGATCGGGTTCTGGCGCCAGGACCGCGGCTGGGACCTGGGCACCGGCTTCCCCGGCGCGTTCACCTGGGCCGAGCTCAACACCTGGGACGGCGAGGCCGCGGACGAGTTCTACCGGGCGCTCTTCGGCTTCGAGCAGACCCAGATCGGCGACGGCGTCGCCTTCGACTACACCAGCTGGAAGCTCAGCGGCGACGAGGTGCTGGGCAGGCTCCGGATGGGCCCAGAGTTCCCCGCCGACCAGGCCCCGTTCTGGATGGTCTCGTTCGAGGTCGACCCCGAGATCGGCACCGACGCCACGGCCGCGCTCGCGGTCCGCCTCGGCGGCCGGATCACCGTCCCGCCGTTCGACTCCCCGTACGGCCGCGCCGCCGTCTTGGCTGACGTGACCGGTGCGGAGTTCACCGTCCTCGACCGCTCACTACGGCTACCGGTGGTGCCGGAGGAGGAGATCGGCGCGGAGGTCGACGACCCGTACGACGACTAAGCGGGGATGAAGAGCCGCAGCAGCAGCCACGAGACGACCGCGGACGGCAGCAGCGAGTCCATCCGGTCCATCAGGCCGCCGTGGCCGGGCAGCAGCGTGCCCATGTCCTTGATGCCCAGGTCGCGCTTGATCACCGACTCCACCAGGTCGCCCAGGGTGGCGGTGGCGACCAGGGCGGCGCCGAAGAGCACGCCCTGCCACCACCGGCCGTCGAGCATCAGGGTGACCGTCAACCCACCCGCGACGACACCGGCGACCAGCGAACCGGCGAAGCCCTCCCAGGACTTCTTCGGGCTGATCGTCGGTGCCATCGGGTGCTTGCCGAACAGCACACCGGCGATGTAGCCGCCGGTGTCCGAGCTGACCACGAGGATGAGGAAGCACAGCACCCGGTCGGTGCCGTCCGCGGGCAGCACCAGCATCGCCGCGAACGCCGCGAAGAGCGGCACGTAGGCCGCGGTGAACACCGAGGCCGTGGCGTCGCGCAGGTAGTTCTCGACGCCACCGCGCAGCCGCCACAGCAGGCAGGCCAGGATCGTGACGACGAACGCGGCGAGCACCCCGTCGCGGCCGAACGGCCACGACAGCCACACCATCGCCTGACCGCCGAGCAGCACCGGCCAGCGGGCCACGTCGATGTCCGCGCCCCGCTTGAGCGCGCCCGCCAACTCCCAGGTGGCGACCGCGACGGCGACGGCGACGACGCCGACGAAGCTCTGGCGCACGGTCAGCAGGGACAGCAGCAGCACCGCGCCGAGGCCGACCCCGACCCCGATCGCGGCGGGCAGGTCGCGCCCGGCCCGCGGCGACTTCGCCACCGGCTGCTGCCCGGCGTTCCCGACCGTCACCGGTGGATCCCCGACCGACTCATGCTCCAGCTCCCCAACGGGCCCGGCCACCATGTGCGCGTTCCTCATCTACGCCGAGATCGTGCCGAGGTCAGACCTCCAGCAGCTCGGCTTCCTTGTGCTTGACCAGCTCTTCGACCTGGTGGACGTACTTGTCCGTGAGGTTCTGCAGCTCCTTCTCCGCCCGCACGACGTCGTCCTCGCCGGACTCGCCGTCCTTGACCAGGCGGTCGAGCTCCTCCTTGGCCTTGCGGCGGACGTTGCGGATGGAGATCTTCGCGTCCTCGCCCTTGGTCTTGGCGACCTTGACCATCTCCCGGCGGCGCTCCTCGGAGAGCTGGGGGATGACCACGCGGATGATCGTGCCGTCGTTGCTCGGGTTGACGCCCAGGTCCGAGTCGCGGATGGCCTTCTCGATGGCGTTGAGCGAGCTGGCGTCGTAGGGCTTGATGATCGCCAGGCGGGGCTCGGGGATGTTGACGCTGGCCGCCTGGTTGAGCGGCGTGTACGTCCCGTAGTACTCGAAGGTGATCCGGGAGAACATCGCCGGAGTCGCCCGGCCGGTGCGCACCGCGCCGAGGTCGTCCTTGGCCACCGTCACCGCTTTTTCCATCTTCTCCTCGGCGTCGAGGAGTGTGTCGTCGATCAAGGGGGCTCCTTGTCCATCTCCCGGTCGGTGGCCCGGCCGGGTCACGCAGTGGGCGTGCTGACCAGCGTGCCGATCCTCTCACCACGCACGGCGCGGGCGATGTTCCCCTCCGTCAGGAGGTTGAACACGATGATCGGCATGTTGTTGTCCATACACAGGCTGAAGGCGGTCGCGTCGGCCACCTTGAGGTTGCGCTCGAGCACCTCGCGGTGGGTGATGTCGGTGAACATCTTCGCGTTCGGGTCGAGGCGCGGGTCGGCGTCGTACACGCCGTCCACGGCCTTGGCCATCAGCACCGCGTCGCAGCCGATCTCCAGCGCGCGCTGGGCGGCGGCGGTGTCGGTGGAGAAGTAGGGCATGCCCACCCCGCACCCGAAGATCACCACGCGGCCCTTCTCCAGGTGCCGCTCGGCCCGGCGCGGGATGTAGGGCTCGGCGACCTGGCCCATGGTGATGGCGGTCTGCACCCGGGTGTCGATGCCTTCCTTCTCCAGGAAGTCCTGCAGCGCCAGGCAGTTCATCACCGTGCCCAGCATCGCCATGTAGTCGGCGCGGTCGCGGTCCATGCCGCGCTGGCTCAGCTCCGCGCCGCGGAAGAAGTTGCCGCCACCGATCACGATGGAGGTCTGCACGCCGCCGCGCACCACGTCGGCGACCTGCCGGGCGACGGTGTACACCACATCGGGGTCGACGCCGATCTCGCCGCCGCCGAACATCTCGCCGCCGAGCTTGAGCAGCACGCGGCGGAAACTGCCGTTCTGAGTCACGTCGTAGACCCCTCCTCGTGACTATGCCCCGCCCTCGGGGAACCGAGGACGGGGCACAACCCTAATCACTCCAGGCGGCGCGGGCGGGTCAGGACTGGCCGACCTCGAACCGCGCGAAGCGGGTCACGGTGACCCCGGCCTCGTCCAGCAGCGCCTTGACCGACTTCTTCGAGTCGAACACCGAGGACTGCTCGGTGAGCACGACGTCCTTGTAGAAGCCGTTGACCCGACCCTCGACGATCTTGGGCAGGGCCGCCTCCGGCTTGCCCTCCTCGCGGGCGGTCTCCTCTGCGATGCGCTTCTCGCTGGCCACGAGGTCCGCCGGGACCTCGTCGCGGGTGACGAAGCGCGGCTTCATCGCGGCGATCTGCTGGGCGGTCTGCTTGGCCGCCTCCTCGCCCGCGCCGGTGTACTCGACCAGCACACCGACCGCCGGGGGCAGATCGGACGAGCGGCGGTGCAGGTACAGGCTGACCGTGCCGGTGAAGTTCGCGACCCGGCGCAGCTCCAGCTTCTCGCCGATCTTCGCCGAGAGGGCCTGCACGGCCTCCTCGACGGTGCCGCCGTCGAGCGGAGCGCCCTTGAGGGCGTCGAGGTCGGTGGCGCCGGAGGCCTGCGCGGCGGCGACGACCTTGTCCGCCAGCTCCTGGAACTCCTCGTTCTTGGCAACGAAGTCGGTCTCGCAGTTCAGCTCGACCAGGACACCGTCCTTGGCGGCGACCAGGCCCTGGGCGGTGGCGCGCTCAGCGCGCTTGCCGACGTCCTTGGCGCCCTTGATCCGCAGGATCTCGACTGCCTTGTCGAAGTCGCCGTCGGTCTCGGTGAGCGCCTTCTTGCAGTCCATCATGCCTGCGCCGGTCAGCTCCCGGAGCCGCTTGACGTCGGCGGCGGTGATGTTCGACATCGTGCGTTTTCCGTCCTTCTTCGGGTACGCGCGTGGGTGTGGCGAAACCCCGGCGGGCAGTACGCGCCCGCCGGGGTCGGTGGATCAGGACTCCGCAGGGGCCTCGGCGGCCGGGGCCTCGGCAGCGGGCGCCTCAGCGGCCGGCGCGGCGGCGGCGGGGGCGTCGGCACCCGCGAGCAGGTCCTGCTCCCACTCGGCCAGCGGCTCGTTGCTCGCGCCGACCTCGGGCTTGTCGCCGCCGCCACGCGCACCGGAACGGGCGATGAGCCCGGCGGCGGCGGCCTCGGCGACGACCTTGGTCAGCAGCGCGGCCGAGCGGATCGCGTCGTCGTTGCCCGGGATCGGGTAGTCGACCTCGTCGGGGTCGCAGTTCGTGTCGAGGATCGCCACGATCGGGATGTTGAGCTTGCGCGCCTCGCCGACGGCGATGTGCTCCTTCTTGGTGTCCACGATCCAGATGGCGGATGGGACCTTCGCCATGTCGCGGATACCGCCGAGGGTGCGCTCCAGCTTGTCCTTCTCACGGGTCAGCATCAGGATCTCCTTCTTGGTGAGACCCTGGAAGCCGCCGGTCTGCTCCATCGCCTCGAGCTCCTTGAGGCGCTGCAGGCGCTTGTGCACGGTGGAGAAGTTGGTGAGCATGCCGCCCAGCCAGCGCTGGTTGACGAACGGCATCCCGACGCGCAGCGCCTCGTTGGCGATGGCCTCCTGCGCCTGCTTCTTGGTGCCGACGAACAGGATGGAGCCGCCGTGCGCGACGGTCTCCTTCACGAACTCGTACGCGCGGTCGATGTAGGTCAGCGTCTGCCGCAGGTCGATGATGTAGATACCGTTGCGGTCAGTGAGGATGTAGCGCTTCATCTTCGGGTTCCAGCGGCGGGTCTGGTGCCCGAAGTGCACGCCGGAATCCAGCAACTGCTTCATGGTGACGACGGCCATGGCCGGTTTCGCACCTCTTCGTTCAGGCGCCCCGGGTTCGACCCCGGAACGCGGCTGCGGTTGTCGCCGCGAACCCCGGTGGGTTCACGGCCCTGGTGCCGAGCGGACACCCGGACCCGCTGGTGGCGAACACCATCGAGACCGCCGGGCGTCGGTCGCCGAGACCCGCGCGGGGCCTCGGACGCGCACTGGCACGCGAAGTCGCCCCATGGAGCCACAGGGCGCGGGCAAAGTGTACGCCGATCGGTCTCGGATCCTTGAATCGGACCGGCGAGTTATCCACATACCGCCGCCCCATCCACAGATCCCACCGACCGATTGGCTCACCCCCACCACCCGGGCAAACTAGCCACATGCCCACTGACCAGCCAAAACGTCGCCTTTTCGGGCTGATCTGCGCCTTGCTGGCGCTGCTCACCAGCGCCACCCCGCTCAGCGCCGCCCCGCCCGCACCACCCCCGGCAGCCGCGACCACACCACCCGCCTTCCTCTCGCCCCTGCAACCACCCCGCCCCCCGACCAGGGCGTTCCAGGCCCCGGCCACCCCCTACGGCCCAGGCCACCGAGGCGTCGACCTGCCCGGAGCCGCCAACGAGCAAGTCCACGCGGCAGCGGACGGCCTGATCACCTACGCCGCCGACTTGGCCGGTCGAGGCGTGATCGCCATCGACCACCCCAACCACCTGCGCACCACCTACGAACCCGTAACCCCAACGGTCACGGCCGGTGCGGCTGTCCTCCGAGGCGAGCAGATCGGCCTCCTACAACCAGGCCACCCAGGCTGCCCCCCAGCCACACCCGCCTGCCTCCACTGGGGCCTCCGACGCGGCCGGACGTACCTGAACCCGATGTTCCTGCTCCACCGCCCACGCGTCCGCCTCCTGCCCGACCCGGTCGCCGCTCCCGGTCGAGGTCCGCCTTGAACAGGCAACCCACGGCCACCACACTCCGAGCCACCTCGTCAGGCAAGGCGTGCGTGTGGATCCCCGCCAGAGAGCCGCGAGACCGCCGCGGTGGGGTGACCGGGGCGACCACCTCGGCCTTTCGCGGACTATGCGAGCCACTTCATCCGGCCCGACAGGGGCGCGTGGGCGTCGCCGCCGCACAGGAGAAGCGGCGGTGCCCACTGCGATGGGGTGACCCGGGTGACCACCTCAGCCTTCGCGGTCAGGCATCCCGCATGGAGCGGATCCCCCGGTACGCCTCGACCACGCAACCTCGCGGACTGCGTGAACCACCTCATCCGGCCTGACAAGGGCCGGCGGGTGGGTGTCGCCGCCGTACGGCGATACCCACTGCGGTGGGGTGACCGGGCAACCACCTCGGCCGCCGGCGATCGAGGCATCCCGCACCGAGAGCCCTGAGTTCTACTCCCGATTCGATGGCCCCAGCCGTGGCTAGGCACTCCGCGATGCCCCGGTCATGCCGACGCACCGCGCGCCACCTCATCCGCATCCCGAGTCGGCAAGGCGTGCCGAGCCAGCCCTCGCCGCCGCACCGCTGGGCGGCGTGGCCCGGCGCGGTGACCCGGCACCTACCTCGTCCGCCGGCGATCGAGACATCCCGAACTGAGCGATCCTCAGAATTCGACTCCACCCCGATCCGAGTGCGTGACAGCGGCCCGAGTCGCACAGGCACTTCCCGACCACCGGGCCATGCCGACGCCCTTCAAGACACCTCGTTCGACAAGCGCGCCGAACTGGTCCTCACCACGGGGCGACAAGACCTGGCGATCGCCTCCGCCACGAGCAGTCGGAGCAACTCTCGCAGCACGATCTCCCAAGTTCGACTCCTCCACGGCTCGACGCCCTGGTCGTTGCCCATCTCGACCAGGCACTACCCGGTCGCCCCACTGGGGCTGACGCGCCTTGAGTCGCCTCGTCCGACAAGGCGTGCCGCGCCGGGCCGCACCGCTGGGCGGTGCGGCCCGGCGCGGTGCGGCACCTTAGCGTCCACCTCGGCCGCTGGCAGGCGAGGCATCTCGCGTGGGGCGGTCGCCCAGACCAGTGGCTCCTCGTTCGCACCGTGGGCGCTCGCTCTCCTGGCATCGGCCACGTGGGCGCGCCGGTGCCCGGGAGGTAAGTGCGCATGTCAGCCATGTGCCGGCTGCGGACCGGGTGGTCGCGCGCCGCCCGGGCGTCAGACGTCGACGGTTTCCATCAGTTTCGCGCGCAGGCGCAAGACCGCTCGGGTGTGCAGTTGGCACACGCGGGACTCGGTCACGCCGAGGACGCGACCGATCTCGGCGAGGGTGAGGTTCTCGAAGTAGTAGAGGGTGACCACGACCCGGTCGCGTTCCACGAGCAGGCCGATGGCCTCGGCGAGCTGGCGGCGGTTGTCCTGGTCGACCAGCAGCGCGACCGGGTCCTCGGCGGCCTCGTCCTCCAGGACGTCGGCCAGCGAGTTCACCCCGCGACCGGCGGCGGCCAGTTCGTCGAGGGCCACGACGCTGGTGAGTTGCAACTGGGCGTAGACGTCGCGCAGTTCGCCGACGGAGAGGCCGAGTTCACCCGCGAGTTCGGCGTCGGTCGGGGTGCGCTGCAGTTTGGCGCCGAGCCGCTCGATGCCGCGTTCCACCTCGCGGGCCCGGCCGCGCACGGTGCGCGGCACCCAGTCCTGGGCGCGCAGGTCGTCGAGGATGGCGCCGCGGATGCGCTGCATGGCGTAGGTCTCGAACTTCAGGCCGCGCTCGGGCTCGAACTTCTCGATGGCGTCGACGAGCCCGAAGATGCCGGACTGGATCAGGTCGGAGACGTCGACGTGCGCGGGCAGACCGGTGCCGACCCGGCCCGCGACGTACTTGACCAGCGGCGCGTAGTGCAGGACGAGGCGGTCGCGCAGCACCTGCGCGCGCTCCTCACCGAATCGCCGCCAGAGCGCGACGATGCCCGCCTCCACGTCGTCGGCGGTGCGGTGGTCGCCGGGCAGCACACCGGATGCCCGGCCCTCGCCGTAGGGGGCGGCGCGGCCGTTCACCTGGTTCGCGGAGCCACCGGCGGTGGACACCCGGGAGGGTTCCACCGGTGCCCGAGAACCATTCCCGGTGTCATCGGGAACGGGGGTGGGTTCGGTCATGGATCGCCTTCAGCCGTTCGACGGTCACGTGGGTGTAAAGCTGGGTTGTTGAGAGCGTAGCGTGACCGAGTAACTCCTGGACGCTACGAAGGTCGGCACCTCCTTCGAGCAGGTGTGTCGCCGCTGAGTGACGGAGGCCGTGGGGCCCCAGGTCCGGCGCACCCGGGACAGCGGCCACCACATCGTGCACGATACGCCGTACGGCGGTGGCGTGGAGCCGTCCGCCGCGGATCCCCAGCAACAGTGCCGGCGGGGAATCGGCCCCGACAAGTGACGGACGGCCCTGGTCCAGCCACTGGACGACGGCGTCGTGGGCGGGCACGCCGAACGGCACGGTCCGTTCGCGCCCACCCTTGCCCAGCACCCGCACCAGCCGCGATCGGAGATCGACGTCGTCCACGTCGAGCCCGCAGAGCTCGGACACCCGGACCCCGGTCGCGTACAGCAACTCGACGATGGCGTGATCACGCAGTGCGACCGGGTCCAGTTCCCGCGCGCCACCAGCGGCCGCGGACATCACCGCGCCTGCCTGGTCCTGCCGCAACACCGACGGCAGCACCCGGTGCCGCCGGGGGGCGACCAGCCGCGCACCCACGTCGACACCCAGGTGACCGCGCCGCTGCGCCCAGGCGGTGAACCCGCGCGCCCCGGCCGCGCGCCGGGCCAATGTCGTCCGCCCCGCTCCCCCGTCGCGCTGCGCGGCCAACCAGGCGCGCATCCCGGGCAGGTCCACACCGACGTCCAACACCCCACCCGGCACCTGCGCACCGTGATCGGCGGGCGCCCCGCCGCTCACGGACCCCACCGGGTGATCGTTGTGTTCACAACTCCCAGGGTCGCTCGAACAAGAGCCGACGTTTCCCGCCCCGCCCACCGCTTCCTTACCCCGATCGAGCACCCCACCCCCCCGACCAGGGGAATCAACACCCACCTCCACACCCAGGGAATCACTCGATCGAGTTGTTTCTCCCTCACCCGGGTTGCCCGAATCGGCGTACAGGAAGCCCAAGAGCGAGACCACGTCCCCGACGTACGCCCGCACCGTGTTGGCCGAGAGCCCACGTTCCAGCCCGAGGTGGCGCTCGTACTCGTCGACCACCCCCCGCACCGGCGCGGGCAACCCACCCCGAACCCGAAGAAGATCGACCCGAGGCGACTGGCGAGGAGAACGCGGCACTCTCGCCACGCTGATCCACCCGACGCCCCCCGTCAAGCATCGCCACGCCCTCATCCCACATGGCCGCCTCCAGCCCAGGCGAAAATCCGGCGCAGCACACACAACCCGCCCGGGTCTTGGGCAGCCGCCCGGTCAGCGTTTTGGACCCAGCCAGCCCTCCTCACCGCTCCGCGTCAGGCCCATCAGTTCCAGTTCGGGCAGCAGTGCGCGGACGCGGTCGAGCGGGACGCCGGAGTCGCGGGAGATCGCGTCGACCAGTCGGGGTTCGCGTGGGCTCAGGGCGTCGAGCACCCGGACGGCCGCGTCGCCCAGTCGGTCGGAGGGGCGTTCGGGTGCGTTCTCCGGTGACGCCAGTTCGCCGATGGCGCCGATCGCCTCAAGGACGGTGGCCGAGGAGGTGGCCACCTGGGCCGTTCCGCTGCGCAGGAGGTCGTGGCAGCCCTGGGACATGGTGGAGTTGACCGGCCCCGGTACGGCCAACAGCGGCTTCCCCAGCGCGGCGGCTGATGAGGCGGTGTTCCGCGCGCCGCTGCGCGCCCCCGCCTCCACGACCACCGTGCCCTGGGCCAACGCCGCGATGAGGCGGTTGCGGACCAGGAAGCGGAACCTCGCTGGAGACGTGCCCGGCGGGTATTCGCTCACGACCGCGCCTGTCTCCGCGATCCGCTGGAGCAAGGTCGTGTGCGCGGTCGGGTAGCTGATGTCGACACCGCAGGCCAAGACGGCGATCGTCGTACCGCCCGCCGCCAACGCACCCCGGTGCGCCGCGCTGTCGATGCCGAAGGCCGCGCCCGACACGATCGCGGCCCCGGCCTGGACGAGGTCGTACGCGAACTCCGCCGCCACTGTCTCCCCGTACGGGGTCGCCGCCCGCGCACCGACGATCGCGACGGACCGCTGCAGCACCTCGTCGAGCGACACCGCCCCACGCACCCACAAACCCAACGGCGGCCCGGCCCACCGCAGCCCCCGGTTGCGGGCATTGGCCAAGCACAACAACGGCCATGACGGCCACTCGGGATCTTCGGGGACCACCAACCGAGCCCCCACCTCCGCCGCCCTGGCGAGATCGGCCTCCGCCAACTCCACCCCTTCCCGCGCCGAGGTCTCGTCCCGAACCCCACTGGGCACATCCCCACCCCGAACCCGCGCCGCCGCCGCGACCGGCCCCACCCGCTCGACAAGCGCCCCCAACGCCACCCCGGGCGCCTCGGCGACCCGCATCAAAAACGCCCGCGCGAGCTGGATCTCGTCAGCACTCACCGCGCACCTCGTCGACAACTGCGAACGTCTCGGCAGGCGAGCGCGACAGTCGGTTGCCGCCTATCCGAGGTGGGAACGGTCGTGGCTGAGCCGCCAAGCGAACCCGGCCCGGCTGCGCGACGACCATCTCCAGCCTGCGCAACGCATACGACTTCCGCACGGTCGTCGGCACCCGTGTTAGGCCAGTGGCACCCACCGTCGGGTTGATGGCCGCGAAGATGAACCACGCCCGCGATCAGCGCGGGCGAGACGGCGGCCGCGCTGATCGGGGTTGAGGTAGGTGTTGTGAACGGACTTGGCCATGCCGATCGTGAGCACGCCGACGAACTGGGTGTCCATACCGAGGTCGCGGACTGCGCGCTTGGCAACCTCGTCGTCGTGCTGGGGCGAGCCTTGGTCACGCCGTGGGACTCACCGGCAGAAGCAGTGACGAGGCCCGAATAGCCGGGGACATGGCCCGGCTTGCCGTCGCCGCGAAGGTTGGGCGGTGACGTGCGTGCAAACCCGCGGCCCCCTCCCCTGCCACACGCCACACCTCCGGCCCGGCCATGCCCTCGCCCACTCCACCCCACTAGCTCGACACCACCGCACCACGGCAGGCGCCACGGTCGCCCACGCGCACTGCGTGGAGGGCTGCTGCGGTGATCGGGCGGTGCCGTGAGCACAGCCCCGCATCCGCTACTCCTTCCGCACGCGGTACCTCCCTGCCGACCAAGTTCAGACGAACCACCATGACCGGCCCTTCGCCGACGCAACCCCACTAGCCCGAGATCACCACGCCACAACAGGCTCCGAAGTCGCCCATGCCTGTGAGGTGCTTCGAAGTTTCCGGACAGTGGACCAAGTAGAATTGGGTTCTCTGGAAGGAGACGGTTTTGGCGGGATCAAGGAGGAGTTTCTCTCGGGAGTATCGGGAGGAAGCGGCGAAGTTGGTGATCGAGACCGGGCGTCCGATCGCTCAGGTGGCGAAGGAACTTGGTGTCGGTGAGGTGAGTCTAGGGAAGTGGGTCAAGGATTATCGGGCGGCGCAGGGCGGCGACGAGTCGCCGTTGGATGTGTCGGAGCGGGCGAGGCTGCGTGAGTTGGAGCGGGAAGCGCGTGATCTGCGGTTGGAGAACGAGTTCCTGAAAAAAGCTGCCGCGTACTTTGCCAAGGATCATCGGTGAGCGACCGGTTCGAGTTCATCGACGCACAGCACGCTGCCGCAGATAAGGACGTGGACGTCTCGACATCGTTGCCGGTGACACGGATGTGCCGGATTCTCGATGTCTCCCGATCGGGGTTCTACGAATGGAGGACTCGCCCGATGTCGGGCACCGCGGCGCGGCGGGGTGAGCTGTCACGGTTGGTTGTCGGGTTTTTCGAGGCGTCCGACGGCACGTACGGGTATCGGCGGATCCACGCCGATCTCGTCGCCCAGGGCGTGGAGTGCGGGCCGGAGTTGGTGCGTCAGGTCATGCGTGAGCTGGGGCTGCGTCCGTGTCAGCCCCGGCCGTGGCGGTTCGTCCTCACCGCCGGCGACGGCCAGGTCCATGACGTCCCCGACCTCGTCCGCCGCGATTTCACCGCCGCCGAACCCGGTCGAAAAGCGGTGGGTGACATCACCTATATTCCGACGGATGAGGGATGGCTCTACCTCGCGACCGTGATCGACTGTCACACCAAGGCGGTCACCGGGTGGGCGATGGACGACAACTACAAGACACCGTTGATCGAGACGGCCATCCATCGCGCCGTTCGGAACGGCCATCTCACCGACAACGCGATATTCCACTCCGATCGCGGCAGCAACTACACCTCCGCCACCTTCGCCGCCACTCTCGCGTCCCTACACATCCGACAGTCCGTGGGCCGCACCGGTATCTGCTACGACAACGCACCGGCGGAATCGTTCTTCGCCACTCTCAAGAACGAACTCGTTCACCGCACCCGATACCCGACCCGCGAACACGCCCGCCGAGACATTGCCCGCTATATCGAACTCCGCTACAATTCGCGACGGAGACACTCCGCACTCGGATACCGCACGCCACGAGAAGTGCACCACGCATACCACGCTCGAAAGTCAGCGATACCGACCGTTGTTTAGCCGCTGTCCGGAGACTTCGAGGCACCCCACTGGTGGATGCGAGGCCGCTGCGGTGGCGGGGTTGTGCCGCGTTCCGGATTGGTCGGGGCGTGCGCCCGCGATCACTGGCGCGGGTGGCCGCTCGATGCGCCGGGAGGTCGCGTGGGAGCTGGCCGGGCTGCGTGGCAGATGTCCGCGCGGGGGTGGTTCGGGGGGTGTTGATCTGTTTCATGTGGACCTTCGAGGTTCGGTGGTGTGGGTGTTCGGGTCAAGCGGCGCGGCGTTCGCGGAATTCGAGGGCCGTGGCGACGTGGTCCGAGGTTGGTTGGGGTTGGCCCGCCAGGTCGGCGAGGGTCCAGGCGATGCGGACGCACCTGTCGGTGCCGCGGGCGGTGAGGGTGCCGGTGGTCAGGGCGCGGTCGAGGATGGCGGTGGTTTCCCGCGGGAGCGCGAAGTCGCGGCGCAGCGATGGGCCGGGGACTTCGGCGTTGGTGCGCCAGCCGCGGGCGGCCCACCGGTGGACGGCTCGGTCTCGGGCCTGCCGCACCCTGGCCCGGACGGTTGCCGTGTCCTCCGGCGCGACGTCGAGGGCACGGGACATGGCCGTGATGGGGCGCATGCGGACGCGGAGGTCGACGCGGTCCAGCAGCGGGCCGGAGAGGCGGGACAGGTACCGGCGGCGGGTGATCGGCGTGCACACGCAGTCGGTTTCGCGGGGTGGTGCGCACGGGCAGGTGTTGGTGGCGAGGACGAGTTGGAAGCGGGCGGGGTACGTGACCACCCCATCCCGGCGGGCCAGGCGGATCTCGCCCTCTTCCAACGCGGTGCGCAGGGCCTCCAGCCGGTCGGACGCGAACTCGGCCGCCTCATCGAGGAGCAGGACGCCGAAGTGGGCCTTGCTGATCGCGCCCGGTTTGGCGATACCCACCCCACCTCCGACCAACGCGGCAACCGAAGTCGTGTGGTGCGGGGCGATGAACGGCGGGACGGCCACGAGCGGAGCGTCCGGCGACAGGTCACCGGAGACCGAGTGGATCGCGGTGACCTCCAGCGCCTGCTCCCGCGACAGCAGCGGCAACAACCCCGGCAGCCGCTTGGCCAGCATCGTCTTCCCGGTGCCTGGCGGACCCGCCAGCAGCAGGTTGTGCCCGCCCGCGGCGGCGACCTCCAACGCCCATCGCGCCTCGGGCTGCCCCACCACGTCAACCAGGTCAGGCGGAGCGGTGGTCGGATAGGTGTCGCCCTGACCGGGTGGGCACAACGCCTCAACGTCGCCCTTCGCCCAGGCCAGCACTTGCCCCAGGTTCGCGGCACCGAGCACTTCGAGGCCGTGGACCAGCGAGGCCTCGGCCAACGCGGACTCCGGGACCACGGCCCGGCGGAGGCCCGCGCGGCGGGCGGCGAGCAGGCAGGGCAGCACGCCCCGCACCATCCTCAGCCTGCCGTCGAGGGCGAGTTCGCCGACGAGGACCGTGTCGTGGAAGGGGTCGGGTGGGAGTTTCTGGTCGGCGACGAGCATGGCGACCGCGAGCGCCAGGTCGTAGCCTGCCCCGCCCTTGGGCAGTGCGGCAGGCGAGAGGGCGAAGGTGACCAGTTGGTCCGGCCACGCCAGCCCGCTGTTGCGCACCGCCGCGCGCACGCGGTCCTTGGCCTCGTTGAGGGCGGCGTCCGGCAGACCGACTATCTGCGTGCGCGGGCGGCCACCGCCGATGTCGGCTTCGATCTCGACGGGGATTCCGTCGACCCCGAACAGCGCCACCGACCAGATCCGGGCGAGCACCATCTCAGAGCACCCCGCGGTGGTGCCGGAGGGTGGCGGGGGCGGCGCGGGGGACCAAGACGGCGATGATGTCGAACCTGGTGCGGCAGGGGGCGATGCCGTTGTCCTGGCGCCAGCGGGTCGCCAGGGCGCGGATGCGGTTGGCCTTGGCGTCGGTCACCGCGGCCGCGGGTGGGCCCAGTTGGGTGCCGGAGCGGGTCTTGACCTCGCAGACGACGAGTTCGCCGTGGTGGTCGCAGATGATGTCCAGCTCGCCCAGTTCGCAGCGCCAGTTGCGGGCGAGGATGACGTGGCCGGTGCTCTCCAGGTGCCGCGCGGCGATGTCCTCACCGAGCGCGCCCAAGCGCAGGTGTTTCGCCATGGCCCCTCCTGTCGGGTCTCGGCACGGCGGGGTGCCGTGTCCGATGTCGACAGTGCCGCCCGGCGCGAGCGGGTGGCGGGGGTGCCGGATTTCGGTGGATGAATCCGGGGTATGTGGATAACTCGGTCACGCGATCGTGTGCCGCGCGCCGGGCGGCACGGGCTGCGGGAGAGCACCGGACGGCGACGGCTTGCGGCAGGGGCCGACCGTGGGAGGTGCTTGGCGGGCACGGTCGCAGACGGCGTGCTGGAGACATCAGCCAGCGGAAGCCGCAGCCACGTTGCTCGTGGACTCGCCGGGCAGTTGGCCGGCGTGAAGTTCGCGGCCAGAAGCCCTGGCGCACCGGGCCACCTGGTAGTCAGCGCCCACGTGCCGTTGGCCACCTCGGCCACACGACGGAAAGTCCGCACCTGGCTCCGAAGAGTGGCGGAGACGCCAACGGCCCGGAGGCGGAGATCGGGAGCCGATACGCGAAGCGGCCCCCGCTGGGAGGGCGGGGGCCGCTTCGCGGTCAGCTGCCGAAGGGGCCGTCTTCCGGGAGGCGGAGGTCGGGTTTGTCCAGTTCCTCGACGTTGACGTCCTTGAACGTTATGACCCTGACGTTCTTCACGAACCTCGCAGGCCGGTACATGTCCCAGACCCAGGCATCGGACATGCGGACTTCGAAGTACACCTCGCCGTCGGCGTCGCGGACCTGGACGTCCACGCCGTTGGCCAGGTAGAACCGCCGCTCGGTCTCGACCACGTAGGCGAACTGGCCCACGATGTCGCGGTACTCCCGGTAGAGCTGCAGCTCCATCTCGGTCTCGTACTTCTCGAGATCCTCCGCGCTCATCTTCCCGCGCGCCCCTCCTGGTCGTGACCCTGTCCCACCGCTAGTGCGGGGATCCACCATTCTGAACCACAGCCGCCGCGGCCACACTCAGCGCCACCCGGTGTGGCGCGCGCAACCCCTTCGCCAGCCCGGCCGCCGCGACGTTGGCGTAGGACCAGCGGTGCTCGTGGCTGGGGCCGTGCTCGCGCAGCGCACGGGTGTGCACGCCCGTGCAGTAGCCCTTGTGCACGTCGAACCCGTACGCGGGCAGGTCCCCGTGCAAGCGTCCCATGATCCGGTCTCGGGTGACCTTGGCCAGGACCGAGGCGGCGGCCACGCAGGCCGCGGCTTGGTCGCCCTTGAGGACCGGCATGCTCGGCGCGGTCAGGCCCGGTACCCGGAAACCGTCGACCAGGACGTAGCCGGGGTGGGTGGCCAGCCGGGCCACCGCGCGGCGCATGCCCTCGATGTTGGCGACGTGCACGCCCATCAGGTCGACCTCGGCCGCGGGCACCACGACCACGGCGTGGTCGACCGCGCGCTTGAGCACCAGGTCGTACATCCGGTCGCGCGCGGCGGCCGTCATCAGCTTCGAGTCGGTCAAGCCGTCGAACCGGGCCGCGTCCCCGGGCCGCAGCACGCAGGACGCGATCACCAGCGGACCCGCGCACGCCCCCCGACCGGCCTCGTCCACCCCCGCCACCGGCCCCAGCCCGCGGCGGTGCAGCGCGGTCTGGAGGCTCCACGTGCCGGTGTCACGACGCAGGACAGCCCGCGGGGGCCGTAACGCCTCCGCCGTCAACATCTCCGTCACCGCTTCCCCCTCCCGCCACCGCGAACGGCATCGCGCAGCCGCCTGCCGAGCCACAACGTCGGCCAAGCCGCCGCCAAGCCCACCCCGGCCGGAACGCCGGTCTGCCACGCGGGTGCCGACAGCGCCTGCGGGTTGTGGTCGCCCACCCCCTGCCACCGCGACGGCGGCAGGATGATCGTGCGCGCCTTGCCGATCACATTGTCCACCGGCACCAGGCCGTTGGGGCCGCCACCACCCTGCACCCGCGAGTCGGCGGAGTGGTTGCGGTTGTCCCCCATGACGAACAGCATGCCCTGCGGCACCGACACCGGTTCGAAGTCCTCTTGCCGACGGTCGCCGTACGGGTCGTAGTGCACGTACGGCTCGTCCAACGGCTTGTCATCGACCAAGACCCGGTTCTGGTCGTCGCAGCACCGCACGGTCTGACCGCCGACCGCGATCACCCGCTTCACCACGTCGTCCTCGTCCGGCGCGGCGAACCCGAACTTGGCGCCCACGTCCTGCAACCAGCGGACGAACCCGTTGTCCGAGCGCGGCGCCACGAACTCCGAGCGGTTCCACGTGTCCGGCCGACCGAAGACGACCACCTCGCCGGGTTCGACGTCGCCGAACACGTAGACGACCTTGTCCACCAGGATCCGGTCGCCGTAGCAACCCTCGCAGCCGTGCAGGGTCGCCTCCATCGACTCGGACGGGATCACGAAGACCCGCGCCACGAACGACTGGATGACGATGGTCAGCACCAGCGCGACGCCCAGCAGGATCGGCAACTCGACCCAGAACGGCAGTCGCCGCCGCTTGGCCTCCGGGACCTCGGACTCGTCGTCGTCCGCCGGGTTCGCTCCTTCCGACACCCGACCAGCCTATCGACCCCGACCGGCGAGCTTGCGCCGCAGCCGCCTGCCCAGCCACACCGTGGGGAACGCCGCCGCCAGACCCGCCCCGGCCGGGATGCCCACCTGCCACGCGGGCGCCGACAGCGACTGGGCCTGCGGGTTGTGGTCGCCCACCCCCTGCCACCGCGACGGCGGCAGGATGATCGTGCGGACCTTGCCGATGACGTTGTCCACGGGCACGAACCCGTTGACCCCGCCGCCGCCCTGGATGCGCGAGTCGCCCGAGGCGTTGCGGTTGTCGCCCATCACCCACAGCATCCCCGGCGCCACGGTGACCGGCGCGAACGGGCGCTGCTCGTCGTTCTCGGTGAGGTGGTGGATGTACGGCTCGTCCAGCGGCTTGCCGTCGACCAGCACCCGCTGCTGGTCGTCGCAGCACTGCACGGTCTGACCGCCGACCGCGATCACCCGCTTCACCAGGTCCTCGTTGCTCGGCTCGGCGAGGCCGAACTGCGAGGCGAAGTCCTGCGCCCAGGCGAACAGCGCGTTGTCGGAGCGGTTGGCGGGCCCGTCGGAGTTCCAGGTGTCGGGCCGCTTGAACACCACCACGTCGCCCGGCTCGGGGTCGCGGAAGTAGTAGACGACCTTGTCCACCAGCACGCGGTCGCCGTAGCAGCCGTCGCAGCCGTGCAGGGTCGCCTCCATCGACTCCGACGGGATCAGGAAGACCCGCGCGATAAAGAGCTGGATGACGATGGTCAGCGCGAGCGCGACGCCGAGCAGGATGCCCAACTCGGCGAAGAAGCCCCGCTTCTTGGACTGCTTCTCGGGCTCATCGGGCTTTCCCAGCTCCTCGGGCGTCGGGTCCGACGCTGGCTCGGTGTGCCCCACTTCCGGCGATTGCGGGGTTTCCCGCGTGGAGTCCGTTTCGACGACGTCGAGATCCTCGGCGCCGCGTCGATCCCCTGGCACGACACCGTCTGCGTCCGACAAAGCTAGTCAGCCTTCCTGGGTACGAGGACGTTCTTGAGCCTGCGACCGATCCACAGCACCGGCCAGGCGCCCGCGAAGCCGACCCCGATGGGGACGCCCTCCTGCCAACCGGCCGCCGAGAGGTCCGGACCCGCCTGGGGGTTGTGGTCGCCGATTCCGCGCCACCGCGACGGCGGCAGCACGATGTAGCGGGCCTTGCCGATCACCTTGCCGAGCGGGACGACACCGCGCACACCGCCGCCGCCCTGGATCCGGGAATCGCTGGAGTTGTTGCGGTTGTCGCCCA
This sequence comes from Actinokineospora auranticolor, assembly GCF_041897805.1. Classification (GTDB taxonomy): domain Bacteria; phylum Actinomycetota; class Actinomycetes; order Mycobacteriales; family Pseudonocardiaceae; genus Actinokineospora; species Actinokineospora auranticolor. Next base: position 1,901,319 of record NZ_CP154825.1, on the reverse strand, counting down.
TCACCCACAGCGTGCCCTCGGGCACGGTAACGGGGTCGAACTTCATCTGCGAGTTCGGCACGCCGTTCTCCCAGTACACATACGGCTCGTCGAGCGGTTTCCCGTCGACCAGCACCCGGTTCTGGTCGTCGCAGCACTCGACGGTCTGCCCGCCGACGGCGATGACGCGCTTGACGAAGTCGCGCTCGTCCGGCGGCGCGATGCCGATGAACGAGCCCGCGTAGCGCAGCGAGTTGACGAGGAAGTTGGCGGGCGGCGACTTCACGTCGTGCTCGGTCCAGGTGTTCGGGCCCTCGAACACCACGACGTCACCGGGCGTGGGGTCGCGGAAGCGGTAGACCACCTTGTCCACGAACACGCGGTCGCCCTCGCAGCCGGGGCAGCCGTGCAGCGTCTGCTCCATCGACCCGGAGGGGATGGAGTAGACGCGGCCGACGAAGTGCTGGATGAGGAACGTCAGCACCAGCGCGATCGCGACCAGGGTCAGGATCTCGCGCCACAACGGCTGCCGACGGGGCGGACGGCGGTGCCTGCCGCCGCGCTTGCGCCTGTCCTCGGATTCCTTGTCGCGCCCACCATCGGCACCCGACCCCGGGTAGCGCTCACGGGTACGAGCGCGCACGCGCGGGATGAGCGCGGTGAGGTCCGCGTCGGATTCGCGGCCTTCTGCCGAAGAAGTGGTCGACAGCGCCGTCGGCGGCTCGTCGTCGTCCTCGGGGGCCTCGATGTCGGGCGGTTCGTACAGCTCCGGCACCGGGATCATGTCGCGACGGGACACGCTGCCCGGCGTCGTGCGCCGCACCGCGGGCAAGTCCCGGCGGGACGGGCTGTCCACGGCCGCAGCCGTGTCCGACTTGGACGGTTGGTCCGCCGATGGGGGGTTCTGCGGCGCCACCGGGCGCACGTTCTGCTGCGACGGCGGGGTCACCGCACGCATGTCCGGACGCGACGGCGGATTCGGGTCCGGCCGCTGCGGTTGACCGACCGGCGGCATCCCGGGACGCGACGGCTGCTCCACCGGAGGCAGGTTGGGCCGCGACGCCTGACCGACGGGAGGCATGCCCGGGCGCGAAGACTGGCCAACCGGAGGCGCGGTGGGCCTAACCGGTGGCATGTTGGGACGAGATGCCCGACCGACCGGCGGTTGATCCTGCCGAGACGGTGGCTGCACCGGGCGCGGTTGCGGCCCGACGATCGGAAAACCCGGGCGCGACGACTGCTCCCCACGCGCCGGAGCGGGCCGCTCGGGCGGCAGCGGGGGCAGGGTCGGATCGGTGTCGTCCGTCGGCACCGGACCGGGCTGACGCGGCGGCGTGACCTTGGCCACACCACCGGGTGACTTGCCCGCAGCGGGGCGCGGCGGCGGGTCGATGGCACGCGTCGGCGACTCGGGGAACCAGTCCGCAGACTCCGCGGGCACCGCCGGGTCCGGCGGCCCGAACCAGAACTCGGGCGTCGCGGGAGCGACCTCGGGGAGGTCCGGCACGCGCGGCGGGCGCTTGATCGGCTCGGTCCGCGCGTTCTCGCCCCGGCGGGTCTGCGAGCCGTTGACCAGGTGCTTGCTGATCTGGTGACCGTTCAACGCGCGTTGGTCGCGCTTGTTGATCGGCTCCGTCGACCTGTTCTCGTTCACCCGCTCCGCCGCGGCTCTGCTCTCCGCCGGATCTTGCGAACGGTCGACCGCCTCCCTACGGGAGCGTTCCGGCTCGGCCGCGCCATCGGGCGGCACACTGCGAGGAGGACGGTCGACCACGCACCTGAGAGTACGTGAGCGGGTGTGCTGACCGCGTCAGGAAGCGGTCTGCGGCTCGCGCTTCTCCTTGATCTTCGCGGCCTTGCCGCGCAGCTCGCGGAGGTAGTAGAGCTTCGCGCGGCGCACGTCGCCGCGGCGGGCGACCTCGATCTCGGCGATGTTCGGGGTGTGCACCGGGAAGGTGCGCTCCACGCCGACACCGAAGGAGACCTTGCGGACGGTGAAGGTCTCGCGGATGCCACCGCCCTGGCGGCGGATGACCACGCCCTGGAAGACCTGGACGCGGGAGCGCGAGCCCTCGATGACGCGAACGTGGACCTTCAGCGTGTCACCCGGGCGGAAGTCCGGGATGTCGGAACGCAGCGACTGGGCGTCCAGGGCATCCAGGGTGTTCATCGGTAGTCCGTCCTCGTCTTCGCAAGAGAAACAAATTCGTCCTGGTCGGAGGCGTCCGGCAATCGAACAGGCCGACCGGGGATGGCAGCGGTGCGCGCCGCTTGGCGCGTCAACCCGGAAAGTATGTCACGCGCGGTCGTCGGACCCGAAATCGGCCCCCGCGCGAAGGGTGTCCAGCTTAGCCCGATCGTGCTTGTCGAGGCTGCCGTCGGGCAGCGCGGTCAGCAGGTCGGGGCGGCGGTCGAAGGTGCGTTCCAGCGACCGGTCGCGGCGCCACCTGGCGATCGCCGCGTGGTTGCCCGAGCGCAGCACGTCCGGCACCGGCCGGTCGCGCCACACCTCCGGGCGGGTGTAGCTGGGGCCCTCGAGCAGGCCGTCGGAGAACGAGTCCTGCTGGGCGGAGACGGGGTTGCCGAGCACGCCGGGCAGCAGCCGGGCGACCGCCTCGACGACCACCATGACCGCGACCTCGCCGCCGACGAGCACGTAGTCGCCGATGGAGACCTCGTCCACCCGCATCCGGGTCGCGGCGTCGTCGACGACCCGCTGGTCGATGCCCTCGTAGCGGCCGCAGGCGAACACCAGCCGCGGCTCGGCGGCGAACTCGTGCGCCATGGCCTGGGTGAACGGCCTGCCCGCGGGGGTGGGGACGACCAGCCGGGGTGCCGGGTCACCGGCGCAGACCTCGTCCAGGGCCTCGCCCCAGACCTGGGGCTTCATCACCATGCCGGGACCGCCGCCGTACGGGCTGTCGTCCACGGCCTTGTGCACGTCGTAGGTCCACTTGCGCAGGTCGTGGACGGAGAGGCTGAGCAGGTCCCGCTCGATCGCGCGACCGAGCAACGCGGTCCGCAGCGGTTCGAGGTAGTCCGGGAAGATCGTGACGACGTCGATGCGCACTACTCGATCAGGCCTTCCGGCGGGTCGAGGACGACCCGGCCGCCGCGCACGTCCACCTCGGGCACGATCGCGCGGACGAAGGGCACCAGCAGCTCGTCGCCGTCCACGCGGTCGATGACCAGCGTGTCCCCGGCGGGGCCGTGGGTGATGTCGCGGACGGTGCCCACGCGGGTCCCGTCGACCAGCACGGCGGACAGGCCCGCCAGCTCGTGGTCGTAGAACTCGTCCGGGTCGTCGATGGGCGGCAGGGCCGCCGGGTCCGCCAGCAGCAGCGCGCCGCGCAGGCCCTCGGCGACCGTGCGGTCGGGGACCTGGGTGAAGCGGAGCAGCAGCCGCCCGGCGTGTTGCCGGGCGGCTGCGACGGTCAGCGGCTGCTCGGACCCGTCGCGCAGGCGGGCGGTCACCGTCGCGTCGATCGCGAACCGCACCTCGGGCGAGTCCGTGCGCACGTCGACGGCGAGTTCGCCGGTGATGCCGTGCGCCTTGGCCACCCGGCCTACCAGGACCAGGTCCAGTGCTGCCATGTCCGTCACTTCGTCCGTCGTCACCGGGAGAGGGGTCTGTCCGAGTTCACTGAGCGGTCGGCGCCGTTCAGTGGTCGGTGTCGACCACGTCCACCCGGATACCGCGACCGCCTACGCCTGCCATGACGGTCCGCAGCGCGGTCGCGGTGCGGCCGCCCCGGCCGATCACCTTGCCGAGGTCCTCCGGGTTGACGTGCACCTCGAGCGTGCGACCACGGCGCGTGGTGACCAGCTCGACCTGCACGTCGTCGGGGTTGTCGACGATGCCGCGCACCAGGTGTTCCAGGGCGTCCGCGAGCGCACTCACTCGGCCGCGGCCTCGGTCTCGGCGGGCTCGGAAGACTCGGCCTTCTTCGGCTGGGACTTCTTCTTCGGGGTGGTCGCGTCGGTGCTGGGCTCCTCGCCCGCCGCCTTCAGCGCCGCCTCGAACAGCTCCTGCTTGCTGGGCTTGGGCTCCTTGACCCGCAGGGTGCCCTCGGTGCCCGGCAGGCCCTTGAACTTCTGCCAGTCGCCGGTGACCTCCAGCAGGTGCTTCACCGGGTCGGTCGGCTCGGCGCCGACGCCCAGCCAGTACTGGGCCCGCTCGGAGTCGACCTCGATGAGGCTCGGCTCCTCCTTCGGGCTGTACCGGCCGATCGTCTCGATCGCCTTGCCGTCGCGGCGGGTGCGCGCGTCGGCGACGATGATGCGGTAGTACGGCGCGCGGATCTTTCCGAGGCGCTGCAGCTTGATCTTGACGGCCACGGGTAGGGGTGCTCCTCAAAGCTCTCGGTAGTGCTGGTGTCGAGTGGTGCTGACCCGTGTGGGGTCGGGTCGCCACACCCGGAGGTTCTTGGCGTCACGGCACGGTGAGAGGGTCCGGCCACGACGGACAGCAGGTAATTGTGCCAGACGGGGTCCGGGGGTGGTAACTCGCGGTCAGGTCGCGAAGGGGACGACCGCGATTCCCGCGCCGTCGAGGGCGGCGCGGACGGCTCGCGCGTGGTGCACGGCCCCGGGGGTGTCGCCGTGCAGGCACAGTGAGCGGGCGGGCGTGGCCAGCACAGACCCGTCCACCGCGACGATCTCCCCCGCTTGGGCCAAGCGCAGCGCACGGGCCACTACGGCGTCGGTGTCGGTGAGCAACGCCTCAGGCTCACCGCGCGGGACGAGGGTGCCTTGCGGGGTGTAGCCGCGGTCGGCGAAGGCCTCTTCGACGCCGGTGAGACCCGCTGCCGCCGTCGCGGCCAAGAGACGGGAGCCGGGTAGACCGAGGATCGGTAGGTCGCCGAAGGCGCGCACACCGTTGACCACGGCGGCGGCTTGGGCTTCGTGGTGCACGGTGGCGTTGTAGAGCGCACCGTGCGGTTTGACGTAAGAGACCCTGGTTCCCGCCGCGCGAGCGCAGGCCGCCAACGCGCCGATCTGGTAGAGCACCTCGTCGGCCAGCCGGTCGGGTTCCACGTCGATGAAGCGGCGCCCGAAGCCCGCGAGGTCCCGATAGGACACCTGCGCGCCGACCGCCACTCCCCTGGCCGCCGCGGCGGCGCAGACCGCGCGCATCGTGCTCGCGTCCCCGGCGTGGAAGCCGCAGGCGACGTTGGCGGAGGTGACCACGTCGAGCAGGGCCTCGTCGTCGCCGAGGCGCCAGACGCCGAAGCCCTCGCCCAGGTCGCTGTTGAGGTCGACCCCGCTCACTGCATGACCCCGAGGGTGATGAGCAGGACGGCGAGCGCGGGAAGGAAGTTGTTCACCTGGTGGGCCACGATGCTCGCGCCGAGCCTGCCGGTGAACATGCGCGCGAGGCCGATGGGGATACCGACGACGAGGAGCAGCGAGGTGCGCAGCGGCTCTAGGTGGCTCACAGCGAAGATCGCGGTGGACAGGCCGAAAACAGCCCACCGGCCCCATTGGAGCCTTTCCAAGGCCCCCCAAAGCAGGCCCCGGTAGATGATTTCCTCGAAGAGGGGCCCGACCAGCCATACGTAGAGGAAAAGCACCACCGCGGCCACTACGGGCATGGTCTGGTCGTCGACGAGGGTGCCCAGTGACGAGGTGGCGTTGTCCTCGCCCACTACGCGCGCCCAGATTGCGGCGGCGACGGTCGTGCACACCAGGCCGATGAGGCCGAACTTGAGTCCCGCGCGCAGGTCGTGGCGGTTGTAGGACCAGCGCAGGTCGATCTTGGGCCCGTTGCCGCGCACGACGGTGACCAGCAGCGTGGCCAGGGTGGCCAGCGCGGTCGGCAGGATCGTGCCGATGATGATGACCACCACGGAATCCGGTGAGCCGGGGCCGACCGGACCGAGCAGGGCGTTGATCATCACGGCCGACAGCACGAAGATGGCGAAGACGAGCAGGAACGCGCCGAAACCCCACTTGTGGTCGCGCGCGGGTACCGCGGGCGCGGATGGGGCCGGTTCGGTCGTCGGTGCGGCGGTCGGTTCACCGGGCGACGGTGGCATCCACGCCTCCCCCGTTGGTTTTCGCGGGCTCTGTCCGGTCACTGTCGTCGGGGCTGCCCCACCGCGGCGGGTCAGCCGACCACCCTGCCTCTCAGGATGATCCTTTTCGGCGTGCGCAGCACTTCGAGGTCCTTGCGCGGGTCCGCGTCGTAGACGACCAGGTCGGCGGCGGACCCCTCGTCCAGCGCGGACCACCCCAGCCACCCCCGGGCCGCCCAGGAGGCCGCGCCGATGGCGTCCTCGGCGGACATCCCGGCCCGGTGCAGCGCGGCGACCTCGTCGACGATGCGGCCGTGCGCGATGCCGCCCCCGGCGTCGGTGCCCGCGTAGACCGGCACGCCCGCCTCGACCGCGGCGGCGACCATGGCGCCCGCGCGGGCGTGCAGGTCGGTCATGTGCCGGGCGTAGGCGGGGTACTTGGTGGCCTTGGCGGCGATGTCGGGGAAGTTCTCGATGTTGATCAGGGTGGGGACCAGCGCGGTGCCGCGGCGGGCCATCTCGGCGATGACGTCGCCGGTCAGCCCCGTGCCGTGCTCGATGCAGTCGATCCCGGCGTTGACCAGGCCGGGCAGGGCGTCCTCGCCGAACACGTGCGCGGTGACCCTGGCCCCGGCGGCGTGCGCGACAGCGATGGCCTCGGCCAGCACGTCGTCCGGCCAGAGCGGGGCGAGGTCGCCGCGGTCGCGGTCGATCCAGTCGCCGACGAGCTTGACCCAGCCGTCGCCGTAGGCGGCCTGCTCGGCGACCGCGGCGGGCAGCTGCTCCGGGTCGCCGACGTCCACCCCGAGGTGCGGGATGTACCGCTTCGGGCGGGCCAGGTGCCTGCCCGCGCGGACGATGCGCGGCAGGTCCAGGCGCTCCTGCAATGGCCGGGTGTCGATCGGTGAGCCGCAGTCGCGGATGAGCAGGGTGCCCGCGTCGCGGTCGGTCTCGGCCTGCGTGGCGGCGGTGTCGAGGTCGACCGGTCCCTGCGGGCCGATGCCGACGTGGCAGTGCGCGTCGACCAGGCCGGGCAGCACGTAGCCGCCGTCCGCGACGGTCTCCGCGCCCGGTACCGGCCGGGTGCGGACCCGGCCGTTGACCACCCAGAGGTCGCGCTCCTCGTCGCCGGGCAGCACGACGCCGCGCACGTGCAGCGCGGTCATGGCTTCTTGGGGAACTTGAGCTTGGAGGGGTCGAAGCCGGGGGGCAGCCCGTCGAGGCCCGCGAGGCCGGGCGGGATCTGGTTGAGGCCCGGCGGCATGCCGGACAGGTCGGGGAACCCGCCGCCGGGCAGCCCGCCGCGCACCTTGGGCGGCGTCGGGCCCTTGCCCTTGCCCTTCTTGCCCTTGCGGCCCTTGGCCTGCTTGCGGGTGGCCGAGCGGCCGCCGGGCATGCCGAACCGGCCCGCCATCTGCTGCATCATCTTCTTCGCCTCGAAGAAGCGGTTGACCAGGTCGTTGACCTCGCGGACCTGGACGCCGGAGCCGTTGGCGATGCGCAGCCGCCGCGAGGCGTTGATCATCTTGGGGTCGGCGCGCTCGGCCGGGGTCATGCCGCGGATGATCGCCTGCAGCCGGTCGATGTGCTTCTCGTCCACCTGGGCCAGCGCGTCCTTCATCTGGCCCGCGCCGGGCAGCATGCCGAGCAGGTTGGCGATCGGGCCCATCTTGCGGACCGCGAGCATCTGCTCCAGGAAGTCCTCCAGGGTCAGCTCGCCGGTGCCGATCTTGGCCGCGGCCTTCTCCGCCTGCTCCTGGTCGAAGTGCTGCTCGGCCTGCTCGATGAGGGTGAGCACGTCGCCCATGCCGAGGATGCGCGAGGCCATCCGGTCCGGGTGGAACGCGTCGAAGTCCTCGAGCTTCTCACCGTTGGAGGCGAACAGGATCGGCGCGCCGGTGACCTCGCGGACCGACAGCGCGGCACCACCGCGGGCGTCGCCGTCGAGCTTGGTGAGCACGACGCCGGTGAAGCCGACGCCGTCGCGGAACGCCTCCGCGGTGGACACCGCGTCCTGACCGATCATGGCGTCCACGACGAACAGGACCTCGTCGGCGCCGATGGCGGCCTTGATGTCCGCGGCCTGGCGCATCAGCTCCTCGTCGACGCCGAGGCGGCCCGCGGTGTCGACGACGACGATGTCGTGCTGGTCGCGGCGGGCCGCGTCGATGGAGCGGCGGGCCACGTCGACCGGGTCGCCGACGCCGTTGCCCGGCTCGGGGGCGAAGACCGCCACACCCGCGCGTTCGGCGACGACCTGGAGCTGGGTGACCGCGTTGGGCCGCTGGAGGTCGCAGGCGACCAGCATGGGGGCGTGCCCCTGGCCCTTGAGCCACCGGGCGAGCTTGCCCGCCAGGGTGGTCTTACCGGCGCCTTGGAGGCCGGCGAGCATGATGACGGTCGGCGGCGTCTTGGCGAAGGTGAGCCGCCGGGTCTCACCGCCGAGGATCGCCACGAGCTCCTCGTTGACGATCTTGACGACCTGCTGGGCCGGGTTCAGCGCGCCCGACACCTCGGCGCCCTTGGCGCGGTCCTTGACCCGGGCGATGAACGTGCGCACGACCGGCAGCGCGACGTCGGCCTCCAGCAGCGCGATGCGGATCTCGCGCGCGGTGGCGTCGATGTCGGTGTCGCTGAGCCGTCCCTTGCCCCGCAGGTTCTGCAGGACCGAGGTGAGCCTGTCGGAGAGGGTGTCGAACACGGGTGCGGCACTCCAGCGTTGCGGGTCGGTGGTGGCGGCCGCGGTGACCGCGACCCTGTCGAGGGTAGTCGCCCGGTCCGCGCGGCCGCCCGGATGTCCAGGTACCGGCACTTGGGCGACCTGTGGACAACTCGGCGCACGGGGTCGGTTCCCGGTGCTAATTTCGCCGGGCGCTTGATCGAACCGCGGTCGGGCGAGGACCGATTCCCGTTGGGGGAGCGAGGAAAATGGACGACAGCGAGCGGGGCACGAGCGTGGTCGCCGCGCGGTTGGCGGTCGTGGCGGCGGGGGTGCTGGGCGTCGGCGCGGTGACGCTCTACAACAGGTTGTCCGGCCCCGGTGAGCGGCTGGTCCTGCTGATCGCGGTGATCGCGGTCGGCGCGGCGGTGTGGCGGTCGCCGAGGATGGCGGTGGCGGTGGGCTCGCGGTTGAGCGCGGGCATCGGCGCGGGCGCGGTGTACGTCGGCGCCCAGCTGCTGGGGCCGGTGCTGGTCGTCTCCGCGCTGGAGCGCGGGCAGCGGGGGCCGTCGGTGTGGGTCGTGGTGGTGCTGATCTACCTGCCGGTGCTGGTCGCGCTGGTGGCGCTCGCGGTGGCCCGGCGGGTCGCCGGGGTGGTGGGGTTGGCGGTGCTGCTGCCCACCCTGGCGCTGATGCTGCTGGTCGTGGGCGAGGTGAGCCAGCTGACGATCACGCTGACCATGCTGGGCATCGCGCTGGTCGGTCTGGCGGTGGCGCTGCGGGCACCGGACGAGTCGTCGCGGGACCGGTACCGGTTCGGCGCCACCCTGGGGGCGGTGGCCGCGGCCGGGGTGGTCGGCAGCGGTGTCCTGCCGTTCAGCGCCATCACCGACCCGGACTCGGCGCTGCGGGTGTTCAAGGGCGCGGCGCTGGACAACGGGCCCCGGGTGGCGGCGGTCGTCGTCGGTCTGCTGATCGCTGTGGTGCTGGCGGTGTTGGCGGTGCTGCGGCGGGACGTGATGAGCGGTGTGGTCGCGGCCGCGCCGTTGCTGGTCCCGCAGGTGGAGCTGCTGTCCGGTCGGGGTTCGGACGAGACGCTCGTGGTCGTGGCGGTGTTCCCGGTCGTGGTGGCCGTAGTGGCGCTGGCCGGGGCGCTCTTACCGGCGGCGCGGGCCGTGGCGGACCGGGTGGCGGGGTGGCTGCGCCCCGGTGGGGCGACGTCGAGGCCCGCGCTGGTGGCGGTGGCCGTCGCGGCGCTGCTCTCGTTCACCACGTCCGCGCTGCCCGTGCTGCGGTGGGAACCGCGGCTGGGCACCGCGGTGGCGGTGGCGGTGTGCGCGCTGGCGGTGGTGACCGCGTTGCGCCTACCGGGGATGCCCGGCGTGCTCGTGGCGACCCTGGCGCTGCTCGGGCTGTCGTGGAGCGGGTCGGTGTACTGGCTCGTGGTGGGCATCAACATCGAACTGCAGTGGCTGACCGTGCTCGGCGCCGTGCTGGGGCTGGTGGTGGCCGTAGTGGTGACCTGGCTGCTGGTGCGCGCACACCGGCACCCGGCCGTGGTCGTGGCGGCGGCGTACCTGTTGGTGGGTCGGGTGGCCCAGGTGCTGTGGGAGGCGGTGCACCCGTCCTACAACGACCTGTTCGGTGGTCTCGAAGCGCAAGAGGCGGACGCGGTGACGATGTTCCTGCCGCTGATCGTGCTGGGTGTCGTCGGTGTGGTCGTGGTGGCGCGCGGCCGGACGCCGTTCGCGGTGGCGAGCGGGCAGGGGATGGCGGTGCTGGCCGTGGGCGCGGTCGGGGTCGCACTGCTCTCGGTGCTCGCCGGGTTCGCGACCAGGTTCAACTCCGCGCGCGCGGAGCTCGAGGCGAACCTGTCGCCGTTCACCCCGACGAAGGTGCAGCTGGCGAGCAATTCGCCGGACGACCCGGGTGTGGTGACGCTGGTCGTGGTGCTGTGCGTGCTGGCGCTCGCCATCGCCGCGGCGACGACCGCGGCCAAGCGGCCGTCGGCGGCCCTGGCCGCGGCGGTGGTCTTCACGGTCGTCTGGGGCAGCCACATGGCCACGGCGGCGACGTTGTCGACGGGTGGCGGCAGCGGGTTCTCCACGCTCATGTACGTGGCGTTGATCCTCGGCGGCGCGGTCGGGATCCTCGCGATCGTCATGGTCCGCAGGGCTCCCGACGAGGTACCGCCCTGGATCGCCGTCAAGGTCAACGAGTCCTACGGCTCCGCGCACTTCCGGGCCTCGGCGCCGCGTCCGGTGCGGGACGCGCCGTTACCCGACGAGGACTCAGCGGAACCGGAGGAGCCGGAGGAGCCGACCACGGGCGAACCACCTACGCGGCCTGAGTAGGAGGACTCGACCGGGGGTGGGGCCCGACCCCTCGACGGGCCCCTCCCGGTGAGTGCCACACCGGACAGGGGTCCGTGTGGGTTCACCACCCTCCCCGGTGGTTCACCCGGTCTCGCTCCCCTGTCCACCCTGCTCGGCGTGACAGGGGAAGTCTTTCGCGTCGGTGGTGGCCGCCACAGCGTGATGGCCCCCGGGTAGGGGTGCGTAGGACTACTCAAACCGCGCGCAGGACGGCTTGTTCGATCGTCGTGCGCCAGGTCGGGGCGGGGTCGGCGGCGAAGCTGAACGAGTCGACGGCCGAGCCGCCGAGGGTGGCCGCGCGGGCCCAGTTGATGTCCACGCCGAGCCGTTCGAGGGCGTCGGCGACGCTGTGCAGGAGGCCGAGCCGGTCGGCGGCGCGCAGTTCCAGGACGACGGCAGCCGGGTCGGGGCCGCCCGCCTCGTGGTCGAACCACAGCACGCGGGGCGCGGGGGCGTCGGCGGGGCGACCGCCGTAGTCGCGTTCCTTGGCGGCGAGTTTCTCGGCCAGGGGCAGGGAGCCGGAGGCGGCGCGGGTGAACTGCTCGCGCAGCAGTGCCGGGTCGGGCGGGGAGCCGAAGCGGGGGGTCACCGAGAAGACGCAGACGGCGGCGCCCGCGTGCGTGGCGACGGTGGCGGCGTGCACCTCGAGGGAGTTCAGCGCGAGGACGCCCGCCGCCCGGGAGAGCACGCCCGGCACGTCCTTGGCGACGAAGGTGGCGGTCGTGGTCCGGCCGGTGGCCTCGGCGTCGGACCGGTCGAGCGACACGGCCGGTGTGCCGGTGGCCGCGACCGCTTCGGCGAGGACCCGTTGGGGTTCGTCGAGCGGCACCGGGGCGGGGAGCGGGCCGCCCGCCATCGCGGTGCGGCAGTGGGCGACCAGGTCGGCGACGAGGCGGGCCTTCCAGTCGGTCCACACGCCGGGGCCGGTGGCCTGGGAGTCGGCCTCGGCGAGGGCGTGCAGGAGTTCGAGCAGCAGCGGGTCGCCGTCGAGGGTGTCGACGACCCGGTGCACGGTGGTCTCGTCGTCGATGTCGCGGCGGGTGGCGGTGTGCGGGAGCAGGAGGTGGTGGCGCACCATGGCGGCGAGCACCCGCACGTCCCCTGTGGACAGTCCGAGCCGCTGCCCGACCTGGGCGGCCAGCGCCGCGCCGACCACCGAGTGGTCCTGCTCGCGGCCCTTGCCGATGTCGTGCAGCAGGGCGCCGATGAGCAGGAGGTCGGGCCGCGACACCGAGGTCACGAGCCGGGCCGCGGTGACCGTGGTCCGGACCAGGTGCCGGTCGACGGTCCACACGTGCGCGGCGTCGCGCGGCGGGAGGTCGCGCACGGCACCCCACTCGGGGAACAGCCGCGCCCACAACCCCGTGCGGTCCAGGGCCTCCACCACGTCGGTGAGTCCCTCGCCCGCGCCGAGCAGGGCAACCAGGTCCTGCCGCACCTGCGCGGGCCACGGCTCCCGCGGTTCCGGTGCGGACTCCCCCAGCCGCGCCAGCGTGCCGGGCGCGATCGGGTACCCGCCGCGCGCCGCGGCGGCGGCGACCCGCAGCAGCAGCCCGGGATCCCGTCCCGGCTCGGCGTCCCGGGCCAGGGCGACCTCGACCCCGTGCAGCACAACGCCTTCGTCCAGCGGTCGGCGTCGGGGCGCGCGGCGGAGGAACCCGCCGCGGGGACCGTCGTCGGTGGTGGTCGAGCGGAGGGCGACGTCGAGGGCGTAGGCGACGGTCCGGCCCGCGCCGGAGAGGGCGCGGGCGAGGGTGAAGCGGTCGGCGAGGCCGATGGCGGCGGCGACCTCGTCGCCGTCCTGGGGGCGGAGGGTGTCGCGGGGCTTGCGGGCCAGGCGGCGGAGTTCGGTGCGGGTGTCGAGCAGGAGCGTGCGCGCGGCGGCCACCTCGCCGGTCGGGCGGTCGACGAGGTGGGCCAGGGCCAGGGCGTCGAGGATCGTCAGGTCGCGCAGGCCGCCGCGGCCGTGCTTGAGGTCGGGTTCGACCCAGTGCGCCACCTCGCCCGCCCGCGCCCACCGGGTCCGCACCGACTCGGCCACCTCGGCGAGCCGCCCGCGGGCCCCGGCCCGCCACCGCTCGCGCGCCAACGCGGCCAGCCGGGCGCCGACCTCGACGTCACCCGCGATGTGCCGGACGTCGAGCAGCCCCAACGCGGTGCGCAGGTCCTTGGCCGCGACGGTCAGCGCCTCGCCGACGGTCCGCACGGAGTGGTCGAGCCCGATCCCGGCGTCCCACAGCGGGTACCAGAGCCGGTCGGCCAGCTCCGCCACCGGCCGCTTGCCCTCGTGCACCAGGAGCAGGTCCAGGTCGGCGAACGGCACCAGTTCCCGCCGCCCCAGACCGCCGACGGCGACCAGCGCCACCCCGGACCCGCGACCGCCGACGCCCGCCCGCGTCGCGTGCGCCACGAGCCAGAACTCGTGCAGGTCGACGAGCGCCTCCCGGAGCACGGCCGCGCCGAGCCGGTCGGCGCGGCCGGATCCCGGGGCCAGCAGGCGGTCCCGGGCCCGGCGCAGGTCCGCGGTGCAGTCCCGCGGCCCGCCGGGGGTCGGGTCCTCGGCGGGCAGCGGGTGTCGGGGGGTGGGTGGCACCGGTCAGATCGCGTCCGTGCCGCGTTCCCCCGTGCGGACTCTCACCACGGTCTCGACCGGGGTGACCCAGACCTTGCCGTCACCGATCTTGCCGGTGCGCGCGGACTCGGTGATCGCGCTGACCACCTTGTCCACACTGGACTCCTCGGTCAGCACCTCGACCCGGATCTTGGGCACGAAGTCCACCGAGTACTCCGCGCCGCGGTAGACCTCGGTGTGGCCCTTCTGCCTGCCGTAGCCCTGCACCTCGCTGACGGTCATGCCCAGCACGCCCAGCTGCTCCAGGGACGCCTTCACGTCGTCCAGCGTGAACGGCTTGATGATCGCGGTGACCAGCTTCATTCCTCAGTCCTCCTTGGCCGCGCCGGTGGTGACCTTCTTGGCGAGCGCGTCGGCCGTGCGGCCGATCGACGAGCCGCCGCCGCGCAGGCTGGAGAACTCGTAGCCGCTCTCGGCGTGCTCGGCCTCGTCGATGCCGGCGCGCTCGGCCTCGTCGGAGACGCGGAAACCGATCGTCTTCTTGATCGCGAAGCCGATCAGCAGCGTCAGGACGAAGGAGTAGGCCATGACCACCAGCGCCGCCACGGCCTGCTTGCCCAGCAGGTCCAAGCCGCCACCGTAGAGCAGGCCGTCCTTGCCCGCGGCGTTCACCTCGGTGCTGGCGAACAGCCCGATCAGCAGCGTGCCGACCAGGCCGCCGACCAGGTGCACGCCGACCACGTCGAGCGAGTCGTCGAACCCGAGCCGGTACTTCAGGCCCACCGCCAGCGCGCACAGCGCGCCCGCCACGAGCCCGATCGCCAGCGCGCCGAGCGGGGTCACGTAGCCGCAGGCGGGGGTGATCGCGACCAGCCCGGCCACGGCCCCGGACGCGGCGCCGAGGGTGGTGGGCTTGCCGTCGCGGATCTGCTCCACGACCAGCCAGCTCAGCACCGCGGCGGCGGTGGCGGCCGTGGTGGTGAGGAACGCGACGCCCGCCAGGTCGCCCGCGGCCAGCGCCGAGCCCGCGTTGAAGCCGTACCAGCCGAACCACAGCAGTCCCGCGCCGAGGATCACGAACGGCAGGTTGTGCGGCCGCATGGGTTCGCGCGGCCAGCCCTTGCGCTTGCCCAGCACCAGCGCCAGGGCCAGGCCCGCGGCGCCTGCGTTGATGTGCACGGCCGTGCCACCGGCGAAGTCCAGCGCGCCGAGCTTGTTGGCGATCCAGCCGCCGACGAACTCCACCCCGGTGAAGCCGTTGAAGTTGAACACCCAGTGCGCCACCGGGAAGTAGACGATGGTGACCCACACCGCGATGAACAGCGTCCAGGACCAGAACTTGGCGCGGTCGGCGATGGCGCCGGAGATCAGCGCGGCGGTGATGATCGCGAACATCAGCTGGAACACGATGAACACCAGGTGCGGGATCTGGTGGCCGTCCACCCACGGCGCGCCCGCGTCCTTCGGCGCGGTGCCCACGAGCTGGCCGACGACGCCCTTGAGCCCGGCGAAGTCGAGCCCGCCGAGCAGGCCGCCGCCCACGTCGTCGCCGAAGGCGAGGCTGTAGCCGTAGAGCACCCACAGCACCGTCACCACGGCGAGCGCGATGAAGCTCATCATCAGCATGTTGAGCACGCTCTTGGCCCGCACCATGCCGCCGTAGAAGAAGGCGAGGCCGGGGGTCATGAGCATCACCAGTGCCGCGCTCACCAGCACCCAGGCTGTGTCTCCTGTGTTCACATCATCCTCCCGCGAACCGGCCCACCCGTGAACCGTCTAGTTGCCGGGAAGCATCGGGTCGAGCTGTTTCACCGGATCGCGTCGCGGGTTTCGCGCCGGTGAACTAGCGACCCCCGGGTGTTACGGCCAGGTAACCTGTGCTGGGACGGGGGTGGGCATGACCGACGCGCGGGGCGTGTACTCGATCTTGGACCGCAAGCTGCCGCACCACGCGGGTTCGGCGACCGCCGGTCTCGTCCCGGTCCCGGTTTCGCAGGTCGGCGACGAGACCTGGCTCACCGCGCAGATCACCGCGGCGGCCCGGATGTACCGCTGCGACGACCGGAAGACCCTCGGCGTGCTGTGGTGGTACTCGGCCAGTTCGGTGCTGCTCGCGCCGACCGTGGAGTCACTCGTCGTCACCTCCCACGCGCTTTCCCCCTCCCGGGTGACGCTCTACCTCCACCCGGACGGGCGACTCCTGGCCGCGCGATCGGACACCACCACCCCCACGCCCGGGGACGACCTCCGCGAAACCCTCGACACCGCCATCACCGCGATCGCCAAGCGCACCGGCGCAGCACCACGCGCCCTGTGGGCCATCGCCACCGACTCGCTCGCCAACCGGGCCCTCTGGGCGGGCGGCACACCGGAGCGCGCCAAGAGCATCGCGGCCGAGGTCAAGGAACTGCCCGTGCCGCGGTTCGTTCAGGTCAACGGCCGCGACTACGTTCGGCGCGGTTCCTGTTGCCTGATCTATGAAGCCGCTACGAGTCCGAAGTGCGTGTCCTGTCCGCGTCAACTCCCCGAAGAGCGGATCGCGCGGCTAAGAACCCTATGACTCCGCGAAAACGCGGTGGAACTCCGCTTCGCCGACCGGCGTAAGAGCCCCGTGCAACCGCAAGCGGGCCATGCCGCCGTCCGGGTAGATGTCCAGCCGCACATGGGTTGTGGGCTCGGTTTCCCGTAGGGCGAACCTATGGCGCGTGTCGGGCTGCAGGCGCGTGCGGTCGAGCAGGGTGAACCACTCGCCCGCACCCGCGCGGCCGCTCAGCGTCGCCCACCCCGGCGCGTTGCCGGTGAAGTGCGTGGTGTCCAGCTCCGCGAAGCGGATCACGCCCTCGGCCGCCAACCGCACGATCACCCAGTCGTTGTCGGTGTCGCGGCGGCGCGCGGTCTCCCAGCCCTCGCCCATCACCGAGGCCGGTCCGGGGGAGATCAGGTTGTTGGGCGTGGAGTAGAACATGTTGCTGCACGCCACGATCCGGCCGCCGAGCCCCAGCGCGGCGAGGTCGAGCCCGTTCGGGTCCACCAGCGCCGGGTCGGCGACCGGGTCGCCGTGCACGCGCAACCGGGCCACGCCGCCGTCGGGGTGCAGGGTGAGCCGGACGTGCGTGAAGCGGCGGGTGTTGTCGACGTCGTAGGCGTTGCGGGTGTCGCCGCGCAGCGCGCAGTGGTCGACCAGGACGGTCCAGTCCTCGGCCAGCAGCTCGTCCGGGCTCGGGTAGCCGGAGACCGCGCACGCCGACACCGTGCAGGCGGGCGGGTAGTTGCCGGTGAAGTGGGTCGTGTCGACGATGACGCCGCGCACCACCCCGGGCAGCCCCAGCCGCACGATCGCGTGGTCGTCGCCCGGTTCCCGCCTGCGCCGGGTCTCCCAGCCGTCGAAGACCTGCCCGCGGTGGCTGAAGGTGGCGGGCCGGTACTGGGGCTCGGCGGCCAGGATCAGGTTCTCGCGGGGCGCGAACGTCTCGTCGTTGGACCACACGACCGCGCCCGCGAATCGCCGCGACGCCAGGTCCGGCAAGGTCGCCCATGACGGCGGCGTCACGCCCGCCCCCACATCACGTCCACAGTGCACTCCTCGGCCAGGTGGGTCGCCGACCACGATATCGATCCGGCTGCCCGCCAGCCCGCAGGCGAGTGTCCCCGGATCGGGCGAACCCGCCCGCCGCTACGGGCGGGGTAAGCCATGCGGGTCGCTCACTGCTCCACCAACCCGTAGCGGGCGGCCGGGAGGCGCAGTGCCGTGGTCTCCAGCCCGCACTGGGTCTGGACGGCGGCGTAGCGGGTGACCAGCTGGGCCGGGTGCACGTCCCAGCCGCGCGGGAAGCCGTGCGCCTGGGCGCGGCGGACCTGCGCGTAGTGCGCGCGCCAGCCGGACTCGACGGCGTCGCCGAACGGGAGCAGGTCGGCCGAGCCGTCGGAGAGCCAGACGCCGGTGCCCGCCGCGCCGACCTGCAGGGTGTGGCGGGCGTAGTCGCAGGCGGGGTGGTCCGGTGCCGGGGTGAGGCCGCAGGCGACGGCGTAGTCGTGCGCGGCGAAGTGCAGGCCGACGACCCGGCCCTCACCCGCCGCGACCAGCCCGGGGACGGCGACGCGGCCCTCGTGGTCGATCACCGCGTCGGGGGACTCGACCTGGATCTCGAACCGCAGCTCGCCGTCGGGGAGGCCGAGGCGGCGCTCCAGGACCTCCAGCACCTGCACCAGCACGCGGACCTGGGTGCGACCGGTGACCCCGGGGAAGGTCAGCGCGGGGGCGCGGCCCAGGGCGGTGACCACGAGGTCGAGCGTGCGGACCGAGCGCCGGTACCGCTCGGGGGTGTCGAACGGCCCGATCCGGATGCCCGCGCTGGGCAGCGACCAGACCTCCAGGAGCGCGGCGGCGCGCAGGGCCTCGGCGTCCTCGGTGTCGTGGGCGCGGTAGCCGACGGCGAAGTCCAGGCGCAGGTCCTCGACCGGTTCGTCGGCGAGCTTGGCCCGCACCTCCGCGTACACGGCGGACGCCAGGTCCGGGGGCAGGCCGATGATCCCGGCGAGGGCCGCCGCGTCCGGGGCGTGCCGGTCGAGGGCGGCCAGCGCCAGGGCGCCCCACCACGCGGGCAGGTCCTCGGTGGCCTGGTCCGCGGGCACCAGGCAGGTGTGCACCGGGAGCCGCCCACCCGACGGGCCGGGGAGGCGGCGGGCGCGTTCGGCGTCGAACTGGGCCAGTTCGGCGGCGAGCCCGGCGAGCAACGCTCCGTCCAGGGTTGTGCGCATGTTCGTCCACCGCCTGATCAGCAGATCCCGATCGTGACGAGCCGTGAGCAATTCGTCAGTTTATGGCGCGGACGGGCGGTCGGCATTACCCCAAAAGAGCGTCCACGAACGCGGTTGGGTCGAAGGGGGCCAGGTCGTCGGCGCCCTCGCCGAGTCCGACGAGCTTGACCGGCACGCCCAGCTCGCGCTGGACCTGGAAGACGATGCCGCCCTTGGCGGTGCCGTCGAGCTTGGTCAGCACGATGCCGGTGACGTCCACGACCTCGCCGAACACCCGCGCCTGGGTGAGGCCGTTCTGGCCGGTGGTGGCGTCGAGGACGAGCAGCACCTCGTCGACCTTGCCCTGCTTCTCGACCACCCGCTTGACCTTGCCCAGTTCGTCCATCAGGCCGGTCTTGGTGTGCAGCCTGCCCGCGGTGTCGACCAGGACGGTGTCCACGCCGGTGTCGCGGCCGAGCTTGACCGCGTCGAACGCGACGGCCGCCGGGTCGGCCCCCTCCTTGCCGCGCTGCACCCGGGCGCCGACCCGGTCGGCCCAGGTCTGCAGCTGGTCGGCGGCGGCGGCGCGGAAGGTGTCGGCGGCGCCGAGCACGACGGTGCGGCCGTCGGCGACGAGGACGCGGGCGAGCTTGCCGGTGGTGGTGGTCTTGCCGGTGCCGTTGACGCCGACGACGAGGACGACGGCGGGCTGGCGGGTGTCGCCGTCGCCGTGCGGGAGGGCGTGGACGGCGCGGTCCATGTCGGGGCGCAGCGCGTCGACGAGGACCTCGCGGAGCAGGGCGCGGGCCTGCTCGGGGGTGCGGACGCCGCGGGCGATGAGTTCGGTGCGCAGCTTGTCGACGATCTCCTGGGTGGTGGTCGCGCCCAGGTCGGCGAGCAGGAGGGTGTCCTCGACGTCGGTCCAGGAGTCCTCGTCGAGGTCGCCCGCGCCGAGGAGGCCGAGCAGGCCCTGCCCGAAGGCGGACCGGGAGCGGGCGAGGCGTCCCCGCAGCCGCTCCAACCGCCCGGCCGTCGGCGCGATCTCCTCGACGGCGTCCGGCTTCGCCTGCTCGACCTTGGCTGCCTGTTCAACCGGCACCTGCTCGACCGGCGCCTGCTGGACCGGGATGGCGGCGGTGTCGGGCTCGTCCTGCACCGGCAGCCGATCGGTCACCGGCTCCGGCTGGACGGGGATCGTGTCGGTCGGCGGCTCCACGACCGCGTCGGGCAACTCGACGTCGACCAGCGTCCGCTTCTCGGAGTCCCGAGGCACCGACGCGTCGTCCCCGACCCCGGGCTGCCCGTCGACCTCGGTCCGCTCCCCCGCCGGATGCGCGGGCGCTTTCTGCTGACCACCGGGCGCGAGGCTGATCCCACTGCCCGCCTGGTAGCCCCCCTTGGCAGGCCGCTCCTCGACAGCGGGCTTGTCCTTCTCCAGCGTGATCCGCTTGCGCTTGGCCACCACGAACCCGGTGACCAGCGCGGCGACCAGCACCACGAGAACGACGACGAGAACCACGATCAGGGTGTTCGACACGGCGCCATCCTCGCATCCCACCCGTCAGGACCGCCGAACACCGCGCAACCCGGAGACGATCACGCCCCGCTCACGTACGACTCCAACTCGGACGGCACACCGTGCTCGAACCGAGCGCCCCCGAAATCCGTCCACGGCGAGGGAGTGGACGAGTCGACCCGCCGCGCACGAGGCAGGGCCACCCGGTCGAACTCGGCGTGCTCGGCGAAATAGGCCTTCCCGAAGTCGACATCCCCTCGGAACCTCACACCGTTGAACAGAGCGGCACCGGCGAAACCGACCTCGCCGAACCAGGCGATCCCGGTGAAGGTCGCGCCATCGAACCTCGCGATCGTGGCGAAACGGGTCACCGCGAAACTCACGGTCGCAGTGACCCGCGCCTCATCGAACCAGGCGGGACCGGCAAACCTCGCGCCGCCGAACCAGGCTGGACCGGCGAAACCGACCCCGTTGAACCTGGCCGCGCCCGCGAAACTCGCGTCGTTGAACCATGTGGTCCCTCCGAACCCTGCCCCGCTGAACCGAGCGATCCCGGTGAAGGTCGCCCTGCTCAGGTGGGCCGTGCCGGCGATCATCGCGTCATCGAACCGGGTAGTCCCGATGAAGGTCGCGTCACTGAACCGAGCCGTTCGGATTCGGCAGCCAGCGAGGCCGAAGCTGATGAGGGTGGCGTTGGTGAGGTCGAGGTCGATGTCGCGCCAGAACGTCGGCAGCGGAGTGTCCGGATCGTCGCCGGGGACCAAGTGGTTTCTGAGGATGCGCTGGGCCGTCAACCGGACCTCCCGCTCCTGCAACAGTCCCCGGTGCCCAGCCAACTTCTCCTCGTCCTCCGGCGGGTCGCCGGGCACGGTGTAGGGCATGCGGAGGTAGGCGCACAGCACGTTCACGATCGTCTGGCGTTGTTCCACGTGGTCTTGGGCCAGTCGCTCCAAGGCGTACAGGCCGCCCAGACGGACCGGGGCCTTGTCGGAGCCGAGTTGTTCCACCGCTTTGGTGTAGAGGTCCGTGACGCGCCTGGCTTCGGCGTCGTGTTGGGTGGCCAAGGCCGTTTCGCGTTGGAGTTCCTGGTCCTGCTGCTTCTGGACCAGCGCGATCTCGGTGGAGTGCTGGCGGCGCCACGCCAGGTACAGGGCGAACAACCCACCTCCGCCCAAGCCGATGCTCAGGCCGGTGCGCAAGGCATCCAGGCGAGCCTGGCTCGGGTCGGCCAACCACAGCCAAACCACCACCCCCGCCGTCGCCGCCGCGATGGCGGTCGCCACCCAGGCGATCAGCTTCCTCGGCAACGGGGCGATCAGGGGCGGGGTGTCCGGCACGTGGTGATCATCGCAGCCGAACGGGTTGAGTTTCCGCCGGTTGATCACGATCGGGGGCGGGGTGCTTGTCCGGCGGGCGGCGGTGCAATAGACCACACTCCCGAGGGCAGTGCCGGTCGGGGTGGCCTGCATACGGCAACCGCGGGACAACCGGGGGTACATCGTGCGCGTGCTCGACCTCGCCATCGTCGTGGTCTTCCTGGTGGGGATGCCGCTGTTGGGGGTGCTGATCGGGGGCAGGCAGCGGTCGGCGGCGGACTACTTCGTGGGCGAGGGCAAGATCTCGTGGTGGGTGGCGTGCCTGTCCGTGGTGTCCGCCGAGACCTCGACGCTGACCGTGCTGAGTGTGCCGACGGTCGCCTACCTCGGCGCCTTCACCTATCTGCAACTGGCGATCGGGTACGTCATCGGCCGGATCGTCGTCGCCACGGTCCTGCTCCCCCGCTACGCCGCAGGCCGCATGACCACCGCCTACAACTACCTCGGTGAGCGGTTCGGCGCCGGTCTGCAGGGCACCGCCTCCGTCACCTTCCTCGTCACCCGCCTGCTCGCCGACGGCGTCCGGCTGTTCGCCACCGCCATCCCGATCAAGGTGGTGCTGGCCGCCTACGGGATTTCCGCCCAGTACTGGCAGATCGTCGCCGTGCTGGGGCTGGCGATGGTGGCGTACACGTTCTTCGGCGGCGTCCGGGCGGTGGTCTGGGTCGACGCGATCCAGATGCTCTGGTACGTCATCGGCGGGGTGGCCGTGATCGTCGTGTTGGCCGGTCGGTTACCGCAGGGGTGGTTCGCGGCCGCGGTCGACGCGGGCAAGACGCAGTTGCTCGACTTCGGCGCGGCGCCGTTGAGCAACCAGTACGCCTTCGTCACCGCCGTGCTCGGCGGCGCCGTCCTCTCCATGGCGTCGCACGGCGCCGACCAGCTCATCGTGCAGCGCCTCATGGCCTGCAACGACCTGCGCGCCGCCCGCAAGGCGCTCGTCGCCAGCGGTGTCGTCGTCTTCCTCCAGTTCGCGCTGTTCCTGGTCATCGGCACCATGCTCTGGTCCTTCTACCGGGGCCTCGACCCGGTGCGCGACCTCCACCTGGGCACGGCCGACGAGCTGTTCGCCTCCTTCATCGTCACCGAACTGCCCAGCGGCCTGTCCGGCTTCGTCATCGCGGGCATCCTGGCCGCCGCGCTCAGCTCCTCCCTCGGCGCGCTGGCATCCTCGACGGTCAGCGACGTCCTCCAGAAGCTGCGCAAGCGCCCGCTGGACGACGCCGAGGCACTGCGCCTGGGTCGCGTGTGGACGGTCGTCTGGGCGGGTGTGCTGATCCTGTTCGCGTCGATGTTCACCACGACCAAGAACCCCATCGTGGAGACCGCGCTGGCGATCACCGGCTACACCTACGGCGCGCTGCTCGGCGCGTTCCTGCTCGGCCTGCTCGTCCGCCGCGCCCGGCAGGCGGACGCGGTGGTCGCGTTCGTGGTGACGGTGGCCGTGATGGCGTTCGTGATCCTGGGCCTCAAGTTCGACAAGGCGAGCGGCGGCTTCCTCGGCGTCGACTTCGCCAAGCCCGCGGGCACCTCGGTGGCGCTGGCCTTCCCCTGGTACACCCCGCTCGGGGTCGCGGTGACGCTGGCCGTCGGCGGGCTGCTGGCCCTGCGCCACCGCGACGCGGAGGTGAGCGCGTAGCTACCAGCCGACGACGGCGCCCGCCGCCGGTTCCTGCCGTCGGTACCCGACCAGTTCCAGGTGCAGGTCGAAGCCGAGCGCGGTGAACATCCGCTCCGAGGCGTCGTTGCCCAGGGCGATCACCGCCGCCGCCCGGCCGCGCGCGCCGTGCTCGGCGGCCAGCTCGCGCAGCAGCGCGCGGACCAGCGACCGGCCCGCGCCCGCCGAGCGCATGTTCGGGTCCACGGCGACGTAGTCAACGGAGAACTCCTCCTCTTGGATGAAGCCCGCCGCGTAGCCGATGAGCCCGTCGACACCGGTCAGCGTGACGACGGTATGGCCCCGCGCGCCCTCGACCAGCTGCCGCGCGGACACCGTGCGGTTGGGGAAACAGCGTTCGTGCAGGTCGCCGACCTGTCGTCGGACCAGGGGGTCTTTGCCGAGCCGCACCGGGCCGCACCCGGGTTCCTCGGCGAGGCCCACCAGCGCGGACCGCAGCGCGGCGCCGGTCAGGGTGAACACGCGGCTCGCCGACCCGGCCGCGAAGCCGTGGCGGGCGGCGAAGTCGCCGAGGCGCCGGTTGCGCCGGTGGCCGTAGAGCTCCAGGTCGGTGATCCCGGCCAGCGCGGGCGTGCGCAGGACCACGTCGAGCAGGTCGTCGGCGGTGTTGTGCCAGACCTGGCGCTCGGCCGGGTGGCCGTCGGGGACCTCGACGAACGGCCCGTACAGCCAGGCGCGGCCGACCTCGCGGTCGACGTCGACGCTGAGCACCGCGCGCACGACCCCGTCGCCGTCGACGCCGACCGCGGCGCCGGAAGCCCAGGTGGGGCGCACGGCGGCCAGTTCCGCGGTGATCTCCTCGACGGTGACGCCGTGGTAGCCGACGTGCTGTTCGGGCACGGCCTGCGCCCGCGCCAGCAGCGCGGTCGCCCCGGGCCGGTCGGCGGGTGTGGCGGCACGAATCGCATACATGTGCGGAATCGTCACCCCGCGACCCGGTCGAACGCGAACGTATTACTGACCGGTCGGTCCAACGCCGAGCGGTGCGCGCGACCACCGGGGACTTGATCGAGCAAGCTCCGGTTCGTCCGTCTCGCCCAAGAGGACAGTCCATCCGCGCAGCGCGACGACATCACCGCAGGTAGTGAGAAAGGACTCGATCGTCGCAACCGCACCTCAGGGGCACCGTGATGCACGTCGGCCACGGAAACGCTGGTACGCAATGACTGTCCGTGACTCAACCACAACAAAATGGTCGGGGAGGCGGGCAGTACTTGCGAAACGGTCGGATCAGACCATATTTTGTGCGACCCTCACCGCGTCCCGTATAGGCGGGACCACCGCATTCCCCCGAACGGTCCCCCAGCCGTTCGTCAGTGCAGAGAGGCCACTATGGCTAACTTCGACCCCAAGCGCGTGACCCCGATCGAGTGGGCGGGCATCGGCGCGGGCGTGCTCGCTTTCCTCGCCAGCTTCTTCCCCTGGTACTCCGTGTCCGTGACCGGCTTCGGCGGCATGGGCGTCAGCCAGGGCTGGTCCGCGTGGAGCATCGGCATCGGCGGCTGGCTGCCGGTCCTGCTGCTGGTCGCCGCGGGTGTGCTGGTCTTCCTGCCGCACGTGGGCACCTCGGTCCCGAACCTCACCCTGCTCTGGCTCGGTTTCGCCGCCGCCGCCGTGGTGATCATCATCATCCGCTGGCTGACCCTGTCCAGCAGCGCGGGCCTCGGCTCGTTCAGCGACTCGGTGAGCGACGGTGCCGGTTTCGGCCTCTACATCGGCCTGCTCGCGGCCATCGCCTCCGCGGTGGCGGCCTTCCTGACCTTCCAGGCGAGCAAGAAGCCCACCGCCGGTCCGCAGGGCGGCTACCCGCAGCAGCCCGGTGGCTACCCGCCGCCCGCCGCGTAACCGATCGGCGTAGTCAACCGATGATCCGCTCTTGATCGTCGACGGTCGCCCCGGCCATGCTCAGCGCATGGACGGGGCGATTCTGTTTTCCACGGCGACCGAGTGCCTGGACTTCCTGCACACCCACGCGGGCGAGGACTGGGAGGCGCCGGTACCCGGGATGGACTTCACCGTCGCCGGGGTCGTAGCACACACCAGCACCTCCTTGCTCTACTACGGCGCCGACCTGGCGGCCGGGGCGCGGGAACTGTCCACAACGGAGGTCAAGGTGCGGGCCGCGCCGCCCGGCGAGCTGATCCGCACGCTGGGCATGGCGGCCAGGGTGCTGGCGGCGGTGGTCGACTCGAGCCCGCCGGAGGCGCGCGGCTGGCACCCGTGGGGCGTGGCCGACCCGAGCGGGTTCCTCGGCATGGCCTGCGACGAACTGCTGGTGCACACCGCCGACGCCGGGCGCGGGCTCG
This sequence comes from Actinokineospora auranticolor, assembly GCF_041897805.1. Classification (GTDB taxonomy): domain Bacteria; phylum Actinomycetota; class Actinomycetes; order Mycobacteriales; family Pseudonocardiaceae; genus Actinokineospora; species Actinokineospora auranticolor. The sequence continues at coordinate 1,876,104 of NZ_CP154825.1, read as the reverse complement.
GCGTCGAGTTCGTGCCACGCGAGGCGCACAGCCGCGCGCTGCTGGCCAGGATGTTCCCCTGGGCGCCGGACGACCTCGACGCGTGGCAGACCCTGTTGTGGGCCAACGGCCGCGCCGACCTGCCCGGCCACCCCCGACCGCAGGACTGGCGCTGGCACTGCGCACCGCTGTCGGAGTGGGACGGGACCCGACCGGTCGCGGTCTAGACGACCGGGTCGAGCGGTTCCTGGGCGGGCTCCTCCGGGACCGACTCGTCCGCCTGGGACACCCGGGGCTCCTGGTTCTCCTGGGGCTCCTGGGGTTCCGGTGTCCGCGCCGGACTGTCCACAACGGCGGGTGTCTGGGCGGCGGGCTCGGCGCGGCGCTGGAGGCGCTGGGAGATGACCTGGGTGATGCCGTCGCCGCGCATGCTCACGCCGTAGAGCGCGTCGGCGATCTCCATCGTCGGCTTCTGGTGCGTGATGATGATCAGCTGGGAGCTGGCCCGCAGCTGCTCCAGCAGGCCGATCAGCCGCCGCATGTTGGTGTCGTCCAGCGCCGCCTCGACCTCGTCCATCACGTAGAACGGCGAGGGCCGGGCGCGGAAGATGGCGACCAGCATGGCCACCGCCACCAGCGACTTCTCACCGCCGGAGAGCAGCGAGAGCCGCTTGACCTTCTTGCCGGGCGGCCGGGCCTCCACGTCCACGCCGGTGACCAGCATGTCGTCGGGCTCGGTGAGGATCATCCGGCCCTCACCGCCGGGGAACAGCACGTCGAACACGGTGATGAACTCGCGCGCCACGTCGTGGTAGGCGGAGGTGAAGACCTCGAGGATCTTGTCGTCGACCTCCTTGACCACCACGAGCAGGTCGCGCCGGGTGGCCTTGAGGTCTTCCAGCTGGGTGGAGAGGAACTTGTAGCGCTCCTCCAGCGCGGCGAACTCCTCCAGCGCCAGCGGGTTGACCTTGCCCAGCAGCGACAGGTCGCGCTCGGCGCGCTTGGCCCGCCGGGCCTGGGTCTCGCGGTCGTACGGGCTCGACGGCGGCAGCGTGACGTCCTCGCCGCGCTCCTTGGCCGCCTCGTACTCGGCCAGCTCCGACGGGCTCGGCGGCACCGGCACGGTCGGCCCGTACTCGGTGACCAGGTCGTCGAGGCCGATGCCGAAGGTCTCGGCGATCTTGACCTCCAGCTGCTCCAGCCGCAGCCGCTGCTCGGCGCGCAGCACCTCGTCGCGGTGCACGGCGTCGGTCAGCTTCTCCAGCTCGGTGGACAGCTCGCGGACCCGGCCGCGCACGTCGCCGAGCACCCGCTCCCGCTCCGCGCGCTGGGCCTGCACCTCGTCGCGCTCCTGGGCGGCGCGGGTCAGCGACCGGGCGATCCGCTCCAGGGCCAGCTCACCGCCGTCGACCACGGCCTGGGCGATCGTGGCGCCGCGCTTGCGGGCGGCGGTGGCGCGGGCCGAGCGCTCCCGGGCCTCGCGCTCGGCGCGGGCGGCGCGGCGCAGCTGGTCGGCCTTGCCCTGCAACGCGCGGTGGCGTTCCTCGGAGGTGCGCAGCGTGAGCCTGCCCTCCATCTCCTCCTGCCGGGCGGTGGCCAGGGACGCGGTGTACTCGTCGCGCTCGCTGGAGTCCGGTTCGGCCTCCATGTCCTGTTCCTGCTCGACGGCGGAGAGCCGCTCCTCCAGCTCGGCGAGCCGCAGCAGGCCCTCCTCGCGGGCCTGCTCGACCTTGGCGCGCTGCCGTTCGGCGCGCTCGGCCTCGGCCTCGGCGGAGCGCACGGCGGCCCGCAGCCGGTTCAGCCGCTCGGCCGACCGCGCGGCGCGCACCCTGCCCTCGTTCATCGCCTCCTTGACCGCGTCGACCTCGGCCCGCCGGGCCTGCTGCTCGGCGCGGGCGCCCTCCAGCGCGGCGGAGGACTGCTCGACGGCCCGCTCGGCGGCGGAGAGCTTGGCGTTGGCCTCGTCGACGGCGGCCTGCACCTCGATGACGCTCCGCGCCTTCTCCGAGCCGCCGATGGCCCAGTGCGCGCCGAGCACGTCGCCCTCGGTGGTGACCGCGCGGACCCCCGCGTCGGCGGCGACCAGGGCCCGAGCGTCGGCGATGGCGTCGACCACGGCGACCCGGTCGAGCGCGCGGTGCACGGCGGGCAGCAGCGCGTCCGGGGCGCGGACCAGGTCGACGGCCCACCGCGCGCCCGGCGGCAGCGCGGGCCACGCGGCGCGGTCCAGCGGCTGGGCCGGCCCGCCGATGAGCATCCCGGCCCGGCCCTCGTCGCCTGCGCGCAGCAGCCGCAGCGCCTCCACGGCGCCGTCCGGGTTGGCCACGGCCACGGCGTCGGCGACCGGGCCGAGCGCGGCGGCCAGCGCGGCCTCGGCGCCGGGTTCGACGGTGAGCAGCGCGGCGACCGACCCGAGCAGTCCGGGCAGCCGGTCGGCCGACGCCAGCAGCGCGCCCGCGCCGTCCTTGCGGGACAGGCCGAGCGAGAGCGCGTCGACCCGGGCCCGCCAGGAGGCGATGTCCTTCTCGGCGCCGCGCTCGGCGCGGACCAGTTCCTCCACCCGCGCGCGGGCGGCGTCGTGCGAGGCGGCGGCCTGCTGGTGGCGCTCGGCGAGCGAGGCGTCGTCGGAGCTCTCGACGCCGGTCTCCTCCTCGGCCGCGGCCAGTTCCTCGGCGGCGACCTCGGCGCGTTCGCGGGCCTCGCCCAGGGTGAACGACAGCCGCTCGATCTCCTCGTCGGTGGCGCCGGTCTTGCTGCGCAGCGCCTCGACCTGACCGGCCAGCCTGGCCAGGCCCTCGCGGCGGTCGGCGATGGCCCGGACGGCGGCCAGGTGGGCCTTCTCCGCGGCCTGCACCATGCGCTCCAACTCGGCCCGGCGCTCGGTGGACTCGGCGAGCGCGTAGCGGGCCTCGGCCACCGCCTCGAACAGCTCGGCCTCGCGGGTGGCGGTGTGCTCGGCCTCGGCCTCCAGCTCCTCGGGGTCGCGACCGCCGCGCGGGGCCTCCACCGAGGCGGACAGGTGCCGGGCGCGCTCCACGGCCAGCCGCACGGTGCCGCGCAGCCGCTCCTCCAGCGCGGAGAGCCGGTACCAGGTCTCCTGGGCGGCGGCGAGCTTCGGCGCGTCGACGGCGAGGTTGTCCTCCAGCTCGGTCTGCCGCGCCTGGTAGATCTCCAGCGCCTGCTCGACCTCGCCGCGCTTGCGCCGGGCGGTGGCCTCGTCGGCCTCCTCGCGGGCGATGTCGCCGCGCTGGGTGACCAGGTCGTCGGCGTGCAGCCGGAGCCGGGCGTCGCGCAGCTCGGACTGCGTGGTCTGCGCCTTGCGGGCGATCTCGGCCTGCTTGCCCAGCGGCTTGAGCTGGCGGCGCAGCTCGGCGGTGAGGTCGTTGAGCCGGGTGAGGTTGGCCTGCATCGCGTCGAGCTTGCGGATGGCCTTCTCTTTGCGCTTGCGGTGCTTGAGGACGCCCGCGGCCTCCTCGATGAACGAGCGGCGCTCCTCCGGCTTGGACTCCAGGATCGCGGAGAGCTGGCCCTGCCCGACGATGACGTGCATCTCGCGGCCGATGCCGGAGTCCGACAGCAGTTCCTGCACGTCCATCAACCGGCAGCCCTGGCCGTTGATCTCGTACTCGCTGGCGCCGTCGCGGAACATCCGGCGGGTGATCGACACCTCGGTGTACTCGATGGGCAGCGCGCCGTCGGAGTTGTCGATGGTGAGGGTGACCTCGGCGCGGCCCAGCGGGGCGCGGCCCGCGGTGCCCGCGAAGATGACGTCCTCCATCTTGCCGCCGCGCAGGCCCTTGGCGCTGCCCTCGCCCATCACCCAGCGCAGCGCGTCGAGCACGTTCGACTTGCCCGAGCCGTTCGGGCCGACGACGCAGGTGATGCCCGGCTCGAACTTCAGCGTCGTCGCCGAGGCGAACGACTTGAACCCCTTCAGCGTCAGGCTCTTGAGGTACACGAGGCGAGACCCTTCAGGTTGGGCTCAGGCTTGGGCGCAGTCCGCCGTTATCCGGCCGAGACTACCGGTGCGCCCCGCCCGGATCGGTGAGGCGGGGCCGGGTGGCGGCCATCGGACCTGGTCAGCGCCTCGGCCCCGGCTTGGTCACCGGGCGCCCGGTCAGGACGGCGCGGGCACCTCGACCAGGACGTCGCCGTCGTCGTTCTGCACCTGGATGCGGGAGATGCGGGCCAGGGTGATCGACGTGCTGCCGGGGACCGCCTCGCCCTGCCGGTAGCCGGTCGCCCACCAGCCCGCCACCTCGAAGTAGCCGTCGCGGCCGCGCACGATCAGCTTGCACGGCTTGCCCGCGGGCACGTCGTGCAGCCGGATGCGCACCTCGGTGCCCCAGTCGCGGTCGGTGAGGTCGAGGTCGGCGCGCACGCCGCTGGCCGGGTCGGTGCCCGACCAGCTCACCGAGTACGGGCCGGGCTCCGCCGTGTCGCCGAGCGACTCGTAGACGATCACGCTGCCCACCGACAGCGCGATCACCGCCGCGGCGGCCGCGACGATCTTCGGGTAGCGGCCGCGGCGGCGCCGGTCGATGTCGACGACCGGGGGCGGGGGCGGGGCGGGCGCGGGCGGCGCGGGCGCCGGGTCCAGTTCGGCGTCGAGCGGGTCGTCGTCGAACCACTCGGGCGCGCGGGGGGCCTCGACCCGCAGGTCGGCGGGGACCTCCGGGGTGTCCTCGAAGTCCTCGACCCGGATGCGGTGCAGCAGGCCGGGCAGCGGCGAGAGCCGGACCAGCTCGCGGCGGCAGGCCGAGCAGGCCGCGGCGTGCGCCTCGAACGCCGCGCGCTCGGCCGGGTCGAGCGCGCCGAGCAGGTAGGCGCCGAGCGAGAAGGTGTGCGTGCAGGTCACAGCTCCGTCACCCCGCGCTCCTCCAGGGCGTCGCGCAGCGCGCGCAACGCGTAGAACGACCGCGACTTGACCGTGCCCGCCGGGATGCCCAGCACCTTGGCCGCCTCGGCGACGGTGCGCCTGCGGTAGAACAGCTCGGCGATGACCGCCCGGTGGTCGCGGGTGAGCGCGCGCATGGCCTCGGCGACCTGCCAGCCCTGCAGCACCTGCTCGAACTCGTCACCGGCGCGCGGCCAGTCCTCGTTCTCGATGGGGACCTCGGTCACCCGCGCGCTCTGCCGCCGGTAACCGGAGATCACCAGGTTCTTGGCGACCGTGTACAGCCACGGACCGGCCTTGTCCGCCTCGAGCGAATCGGCGTGGCGCCACGCCCGCAACAGTGTCTCCTGCACGACATCCTCGGCGCGCTGGTGGTCTCCGCCGACCGCGCGCAGCACGTAGCCGAGCAGCGGTCGCCGGTATCGGCTGTAGAGCTCGCGGACGAACTCGTCGTCCTGCTCCGGGGTGCTCCCCACGCTCAGGGCCTACGCCTCCCGGTGTCGAGCGGTTCACCTCAGGTGATGATCCGGTGTGTGGGATCGACCACTCAACGTTCGACGAACCCCTCCAGGTTCCCCTTGGCCGGTCCCCAGTGCTCCACAACCGACTCGACCGTCCCCGGCGTGGTGCCGGAACGCAGCGCGTCGAGCAGTCGCGCGCACCGGTCCCGGCCGCCCTCGGCAACCACTTCGACGCGACCGTCCCGAGCGTTACGCGCCCAGCCGACGAGTCCGATCTCCAGCGCGCGGGAGCGGGTCCACCAGCGGAAGCCCACCCCCTGCACGCGACCGCGCACCCACGCGGTGACGCGCTGGGGTTCCTGCGTGTCCGACACGGGCCCATGGTGACATGAGCCCGTGTCGGGTTGGCTCACGCGGTGGTGACGGTCGGGGCGTCGACGGCCCAGTACCAGTTGTTCGAACCGTTGGTGAGCTTCCAGGTGACCTTCATGGTGGTGGCGCCGGAGGGCACGGCCACGGTCAGCGACTCGATCTTGGCGACCGCGTCACCGGAGTAGGTCAGCACGGTGGTGGGGGCGCCGCCGTCGAACGACACGGTGACGGTGGCGGTCTCGGCGCCTTCCTTGCGGTAGTGCGAGCTGAACCCGACCTTGGCCGTGGACTTGCCCGCGACCGGGTAGGCCGGGGAGGTCAGCGCGCTGTTGAAGGTGCCGGAGGTGGACTTGTCCGACCACTCGTCGGAGTCGGCCACGGCGAACACGCCCCGGGCGCGGACGTTGTTCTCCCGCCACTGGCCCGCCTCGGCGCGGGTCCAGAACTCGTCGGTGGCAAAGGACCAGCCGCGCCACTCGGCCACGCCGCCGGTGCCCATGCCGGTGTTGTCGATGGTCCAGCCGGACGGGGTGGTCTTGGTCCAGCCGCGCACGGTGGCGGGGATGCCGGTCTCGTCGACCCGGGTCTGCAGCGAGCCGACGAGGGTGTCGAACGGGTCGCCGGTGGCGGTGCCGAGCACGCGGCCGTCGAGCGCGCTCGGCACCGCGACGCCGAGCAGGCTCAGCACGGTCGGTGCGATGTCGACGTTCTTGGGCGCGATGGCGGGCGTGCCGGGGGTGGTGCCCGGGCCGCTGCGGATGATCAGCGAGGAGCGCTCGGGCGGGGTGTTGCCGCCGTGGCCGCCCGCGTCGGTGTGGCCGTGGTCGGCGGTGACCAGGATCGTCCAGTCCTCGGCCGCGTGGGTGGGGCGGGCCTTGATCGCGTCGAGCAGCTGCTTGACGCGGCCGTCGGTGGCGTTGATCGCGTTGAGGTAGCAGGTGGTGGCGGCGCCGCAGCTGTGGCCCGCGGCGTCGACGTCGTCGAGGGCGACGAAGGAGGCGTCGGGGCCGACGGTGAGCAGCCGGTTCGCGGTCTGCGTCGTGGTGTCGGTGTCGTTGCTGCCGTTGACGCGGGCGTCGATGGCCGAGCCGAAGATCGCCCGTCCGGCCGAGTCGTTCACCAGGGGGTCCCAGGTGGCGGCGGCGAAGGTCGACAGGGCCGGGTTGGCCTGCTCGGCCCGGGTGAGGAAGTCGGGGTAGGTGGCCAGGTTGGTCGAGGTGCCCCAGCTGTTGCTGAGCACGCGGTGCTTGTCTGGCCAAGTTCCGGTGGCGATGGTCGCCCAGCCGGGGCCGGAGAGGGTGGGCGCGAGGGGGTTCGAGTAGAGCGCGGTCTTGCTGGCCGAACCGGACGCGATCAGGCCGTCCAGGGTCGGCGCGTCGGCCGGGGCGATCCGGTCGTAGAGCAGGCCGTCGATGCCGATGACCAGTACTTTCTGCGGTTTGGCCGCAGCGGGGGCGGCCTGGGCCGCCGCCGGGGTGAGCAGCGCGCCCGCGGTGAGCGCGCAGGCCGCGACGGCGGCGGTGGCGGTGCGGGGGTGCGGTGATCGCCGCAAGGTTTCCTCCAGGGGCAGGGGTCCGGCGAGTGCGCGTTCGAGCCTGCCTGTACAGACAAGTTGGCGGCAACGGACGGGCGGCGGGCGACGGCGGAACGTCCGGTGAACGCCGGTCAACCGGCGGTGACGGCGATCGGTGACCGCGGGCCACCCGCACCGGGCACCACGGTCGAGTGATACGTTGCCGCGCCGTGACCCGCCTTGCCGGCGGGTCAGGGAGGTAGGACCCGCATGTCCGAGCCAGATGAGCCGGTCGTCACGTCCGTCCCGGAAGACTCGCCCGAGCAGCCACGCGGTCTGCGCCGGTCCCCCTACGCCATCCTGGGCGTCGCGGGCGTGGTGGTGTCCACGGTGTTCGCCGCCGTGGCGGGCCTCGCCGCGAAGCAGGACGAGGACGCGCAGCCCGCGAGCAACGAGGTGACGGTCAACCGGACCACGACCACCACCTCGCGCACGAGCACGACCCCGACCACCACGGACGCGGTCACCAGCACGGAGACGTCGTCGACGACCACCACGACGGAAACGACGACGACCACCACCGACGCCGGGACCACCACGACGACGACCACGACCCGCAAGACCAACAAGCCGCCGACCACGACCACCCAGCCGGGCGGCGGGGGCGGCAACCCGACGACGCAGCCGACACGGCCGACGACGCCCACCACCACGAACACGCCGACGACGACACCCGATCCGCCCACGACGACCACCGAGCCGCCTCCCACGACGTGATGGAGTGACTTCGTGTGGCATGGGTGAACCACAGCTCACCCATTAGTGGTACTTTGCCGAGCCGTGACAGGACGACGCCAGGACGGCGGTCCCCGCAGCGGCTTAGTGCCCGCTGTGCTCGTGGCCCTCGCGGTGGGGGCGAGCACAGCGGGGGTCACCACGCTGCTGACAACGGGTTCGGCGGCATCCACCGCGGACGGCGGCGGCCGTCCGGGCCAGGTCGCCTACAACCAGGTCAACCCGACGGGCGTGTTCGGCTCCGGGATCACCGGCGGCACCGCCTCGGCGTCGGCGACCGCGATGACGAGCCCACCACCGTCCAGCACGCCTTCCGTGGCGCCATCGGCCGCCACGACGGCCATCACGGCGTCGTCCCAGCCGACCACAACGACCACGGCCGCGCCCCCGGGCGCGCCGGTCACCGGCGGTCCCACGACCACGCAGCCGGGCAACCAGCCCCCGCCGCGCACCACGACCACCCAGCCGCCCGTTGGCGGCGGTGGCGGGACGTCGGCCTCGCAGGTCCTCTCGCTGACCAACGCCGAGCGCGCCCGCGCGGGCTGCCCGCCGCTGCGGCTGGACAGCAGGCTGAACTCGGCCGCGCAGAGCCACAGCAACGACATGTCGGCGCGGCACTACTTCTCGCACACCACGCCGGAGGGGCTCACCTTCGCCGACCGCGCGCGGGCCGCGGGCTACGACGCGCCCGCGGCGGAGAACATCGCGGCGGGCTACACGTCGGCGTCGGCGGTCATGGCGGGCTGGATGAGCTCGTCCGGGCACCGGGCGAACATCCTCAACTGCGCCTACCTGACCATGGGGTCGGGCTACGCGGCCGACGGCAACTACTGGACCCAGCTATTCGGCTGGTGAGCCCCCGGCGCGCTCCAGCACCTCGTCGAGGTACTCGGCGATGGCGTCGCGGTTGCGGGTGAGGCAGTCGATCCGGCCGCTCATGCTGGCCAGTTCCCGCTCCAGCGTCGCGATCATCTCCGGCGTCGCGTCCGGGAAGTGGATCTGCCGGGGCTTGTCCAGGCACGGCAGGATCTGCTTGATGATCCGGGTCGGCAGCCCGGCGTCGAGCAGGCCGCGGATCTGCCCCACCCGGTCCACAGTGGACTCGTCGTAGTCGCGGTAGCCGTTGGCCGACCGGGCGCAGAGGATGAGGCCCTGTTCCTCGTAGTAGCGCAACAACCGGCGGGGTGTGCCGGTGCGCTCCGCCAGCTCGCCGATGCGCATTGTGCTCGCCCTCACGTCCGGTGGACCTTTACATCAATGTGATGGTTCGAGCATAGTCCGCATGCCTACGAACACGGTCGAAACCCGGCTCCCGCTGCCGCCGCTGGTCGCCCTGGCCATGGCGGCCTTCGTGACGGTGCTGACGGAATCGCTGCCCGCCGGGGTGCTGCCCGCGATGAGCCGGGACCTCGGCGTCACCGAGTCGGCGATGGGCCAGTCGGTGACGATCTACGCGGTGGGCACGGCCCTGGCCGCCGTCCCCCTGACGGCCGCCACCGCCACCTGGCGCCGCAAGCGGTTGCTGCTGACCGGGATCGCGGGCTTCGCGGTCGGCAACACGGTGACGGCGGTGTCGTCCGACTACACCCTGACCCTGGGCGCCCGGTTCGTCGCGGGCCTGGCGGCGGGTCTGGTGTGGGCGCTGCTGGCGGGTTACGCGGCGCGGATGGTGCCGGAACCGGTGCGGGGGCGGGCGATCGCGGTGGTGATGACGGGGATCCCGCTGTCGCTGTCGGTGGGCGTCCCGGCGGGCACGTTCCTCGGGGGCGCGGTGGGCTGGCGGGTGACGTTCTGGGTGATGACCGCCCTGGCGGTGGTCCTGCTGGCGTGGATCACGGCCGCGGTCCCGGACTTCCCGGGCAACCCCCGAGGCGGCCGCGTCCCGGTGCGCCAAGCCCTCAAGGTCCCCGGCGTAGCCACGATCATGGCGGTGACCGGGATCTTCGTGCTGGCCCACTCGGCCATGTACACCTACATCGCGCCGTTCCTGGGGGACACCGCGGTCGACACGGTCCTCCTCGTCTTCGGCGTCGCGGCGACGGCGGGGGTGTGGGTGGTCGGCGCCCACATCGACCGCCACCTCCGCCTCCTGACCTTGGCGGCCCTGACCTTGGTGCTCGTCGCGGCGGTGCTGTTCGGCCTGGGCGCCACGCCGTACGTCGCGGCGGCCCTGTGGGGCTTGGGCTTCGGTGGAATCCCCACGCTCCTGCAGACCGCCGCGGCGGGCAGCGCGGGGGAAGCGGGGGACACGGCCCAGGCCGTCTTGGTGACCCTGTGGAACGCGGCAACCGCTATCGGCGCCGTGGCAGGCGGAATCGTCCTGGACACCACGGGCTCAACCGGATTCCCCTGGCTCCTCTTGGCCTTCACCGCATTCGCCACAGCCGCGGTAGCTGGCTCTCGAAGGCACGGCTTCCCGGTCCAGGCCGCCGGTGCTTCTTGATCGCCTTGCTGCCCGTCCGGTTGCGCGCACCGGCGCCCCTGCCCTGACCACCCGACACGGAGTCAGAGTTCGAAGCGGTAGCCCATGCCCGGCTCGGTGATCAGGTGCCGGGGCCGGGATGGGCGGGGTTCGAGCTTGCGGCGCAGTTGGGCCAGGTAGACGCGCAGGTAGTGGGTCTCCCCCGCGTACGCCGGACCCCACACCTCGTGCAGGACCTGCTTCTGGGGGACGAGTTTGCCCCGGTTCCGCACCAGCAGCTCGAGGATGCCCCACTCCGTCGGTGTCAGGTGGACCTCCGCCCCGTCCCGGCGCACCTTCTTCGCCGCCAAGTCGACCGTGAACGACTCCGCCTCCACCACCGCCTCCTCCGCCGGTGCGGCCGAGGTGGCGCCGCGGCGGACAGCGGCACGGAGGCGGGCCAGCAGTTCGTCCATGCCGAAGGGTTTGGTCACGTAGTCGTCCGCCCCCGCGTCGAGGGCGCGGACCTTGTCGCCGGAGTCGCCGCGGGCGGACAGGACGATGATCGGGACCGTGGTCCAGCCGCGCAGGCCCTCGATGACCTCGGCGCCGTCGATGTCGGGGAGGCCCAGGTCGAGGACCACGACGTCCGGTTTGCTCTCCGCGGCGGCGCGCAGGGCGGCGGCGCCGTCGTGGGCGGTGCGGACGTCGTAGCCCCGGGCGGTGAGGTTGATCCGGAGCGCGCGGACGATCTGCGGTTCATCGTCGACGACGAGCACGGTGGTCACGGCGACTCCCTTCGCGACCGTCATTCTCGACGCCGACCTCCTCTCCCACACGTCCAGCCACGGGAGAGCTTCGTCGTCCCGTGGCTGAACCGGTGCGGCCCTGACGCCACTTTGACGCCCTGACCAGCGGTCTTTACGTGTTCCTGACGCTCACCCGGTCGTGGTCGTCGCAGGCGCGGACGAGACCGGCGTCGTGGTCACCGAAGGCGACAGGCTCACCGAAGGCGACGGGCTCACCGGCGTCGTCGTCGCCGAAGTCGACGGGATCACCGACGTCGTGCTCGGCCGGAGCGTGGCGTTGGGCGGCAGCGGCACGAACGGCAGCCCGCTCAGCTCCACGCACTGCCCCCCGCGGTACTCGACCTGCGGCTGCGGGAACCGGTTGTCGAAGGCGCGGGAGCTGGACTCGCAAGAGTTGCGCACGACGTTGAGCGGCATGCCCTCGTGGTCGTAGAGGTAGAACTCCGGGATCGGCTTGCCGTCGGCGTCCACGGCGTAGACGTTGTCGAGGTACTTGCCCTGGTAGTTCAGCCCCGGCGACACGTACTCGTACGGCCGCTGCGACGACCGGTCCGAGGCGTACAGCACGACGGTGAGCGTCGCGGTGGCCAGGAGCGCGTTGCCCGCCACCACCAGCGGCAGCAGCCGCCGGTCGGTGCTCGACCGGGGCCCGGCCCAGGTCAGGAACGCGACCACGACCACCGCGACGACCACTCCCTCCGTCGCGCCGACCAGCATGAGCGCCAGCACCAGCACGACCCTGGCCACCCACCAGCCGGGCCGCAGCGACCGGATGAACTCGACCACGCGCGGCGACGGCAACCCGGCCGCGGCCACCCCTCGTGCGCGGGCGAACCGGTACTCCGGCAGCGACTCGACGTCGGCGCGCCGGAGGTAGCCGCTGAACACCCACACGAGGCCCGGCGCGGCGGCGAGCAGCGTGAAGAACAGCCAGAGGTACTTCTCCTGGTGCCTCGGCTGCGCCAGCATCCCGCCGACGACCAGGCAGGTGAAGGTCAGCAGCGCCGTCGACCAGACGAAGTAGCGAGCCGCCAGGCGGGACTTGCCCCGCGCGGAGTCCGCGCTCGCGGGCGGCGGGTAGCCACCGGCGGCGCGCAGCTCGGCCGCGTAGTCCTCGGGCGTCCCCAGCCGCCCGGTCAGGTCGCCGGTCTCGTCGAGCACCTCGGCCAGGTGCGGCTCGACGTCCTCCATGACCTCGGCCAGCTCGTCGGCGGGCAGGTCGGCGAGCGCGGCCCGCACCCGCCGCAGGTAGTCCACCAGCTCCTGGCGCGTCTCGGTGGTGTTCACGCCGCGGCCCCCTTTCGCAGAATCCCGTCCAACGCCTCGGAGAACGCGCGCCACGCCCGCTCCGACTCGACCAGCCGCTCCCGGCCCGCGTCGTTGACCCCGTAGTACTTGCGGTGCGGTCCCTCGTCGCTCGGGACGACGTACGAGGTGAGCAGACCCGCCCGGTAGAGCCGCCGCAGCGTCCCGTAGACCGAGGCGTCGCCGACCTCTTCCATCCCCCCGCCGCGCAGTCGCCGCAGCACGTCGTAGCCGTACCCGTCCTCGTCCTTGAGAACGGCCAGCACGGCCAGGTCCAGCACTCCCTTGAGCAACTGGCTGGTGTCCATGCGCCCTCCCGGTATCGCGCTAGGAACACTATTACGCATTGCGCACTACCGCGCAAGGCACTGTCCAGTGCGACCTTGACGCTGTACGGCTGACGAGCCTCTACCTACCGACGGCCCCGCACCCCGGTGAGGCCCCCATGACACCTCTGCTCCTCGCGCTCGCCCCTACCTTGATCGCGCTGGCACTCCGCGTACCCGGTCGACACCCCACCGGAACCGGTTCTGCTGCGCCCAGGGGATATCGAGGGCTGCTCGCCGACCTAGACCGGCGCATCGACCTGGAGGCGGGTCTGGCCGACGCCACCCTGGCCACGCACGGAACCAACCTCACCGCCGCCCTCACCGACACCCTGGACATCGACGCCTGAGCATCGAGCGGTACCCGTGGGTGCGCGAGACCCACCTGCTTCTCGACGCCGCCAGGCAGTTGCGCGAGCTGCACGGCGAGCCAGCGGTGTTCGCCGCCCGACTCGTCGACACCGAGGCGCGCATCTCGCCCATCCTGGCCAGGCTGGCATTCATCGAGCGCAGCCTCTGGCAGAACGTGATCACCATCGCCGTCGACGCCGCCAAGGCGGGTGGCTTCGACGCGCGGTTGCCAAGGACGCTGGCTGACTTCACGCGCAGGCGAGCGGAATCGCCCGTCGCGGGGACCGCGTCGGGTTCGCCGTAGCGCGGATGGAGGAGGCCTTGGCGGACCACGTCGGTGCCGATCTGCGCACTGCCGATCTCGACGGCGTCCCCTCGTCGGCGTGCGCTGGTCGGACGAGACGCGCTGGCCGCGAGGCTGGGAAGATCAGATCCAGGAGGCGTCCGAGGAGATCGGCCCCGGCATCTACGAGATCCGCTCGCGCGGGGTGGGGGTGAAGCCCGTCGGTCTCGGCTGACACTTGGGGCACGAGTACGACGACCGGTTCATGAACGGCTCCCGGCGGATCTCCCGACCACACCGCCCGCACGGCAGGCCCTCCTGCCCATACGCGTTCAGGGACCGGTCGAAGTACCCCGACTGCCCGTTGATGTTCACGTACAGCGCGTCGAACGACGTCCCGCCCACCGCAAGGGCCTGGTTCATCACGTCCGTGGCCGCGCCCAGCAGCTCCGTGACCTTCGCCGCCGAAAGCTTGTCCGTCGGCCGGGCCCAGTGCAGCCGGGAAAGCCACAGGGCCTCGTCGGCGTAGATGTTGCCGATGCCCGAGACCAGGGTCTGGTCGAGCAGCGCCCGCTTGATCTCGGTGTGCTTCCGGCGGATCGCGCGCACGGCAGCGGCCAGGTCGAACGACGGATCCATCGGGTCGCGCGCGATGTGTGCGACGGGTTCCGGCAGCGGCACCCCGTCCACCACCACGACGTCCTCGACCGACAGCCCGCCGAACGTCCGCTGGTCCACGAACCGCAGCTCGGGGCCGTCGTCGGCGAACCTGAGGCGGACCCGCAGGTGCTTCTCGTCCGGCGCACCCGGCGGCTGGACCAGCATCTGGCCGCTCATCCCCAGGTGGGCCAGCAGGGCCTCACCCGAGGACAGGTCCACCCACAGGTACTTGCCCCGCCGCCGGGCCGCGACCAGCGCGCGGCCGACGAGGCGACCGGCGAAGTCGACGTCACCGGGCAGGTGGCGGCGGATCGCACGCGGGTGGAAGACCTCGACCGCGGACACGACCCGGCCCGCCACGTGGTCCTGCACACCCCGCCGGACGACCTCGACCTCGGGCAGCTCGGGCAAGCTCAGGCACCGTCCGCGGCGTCGGACTCCGCGTTGATCTTCTCGGTCAGTTCGCGCCAGGCGGCCTCGGCGGCCTTCTGCTCGGCTTCCTTCTTGGTGCGTCCGTCGCCGTTGCCGTAGCTGAGGCCGTTCACCACGACGATGGCGGTGAACTCCTTGCGGTGGTCCGGCCCCTCCTCGCGCACCCGGTACTCCGGCACGCCCAGCCCGGCCGACGCGGTCAGCTCCTGGAGGCTGGTCTTCCAGTCCAGGCCCGCGCCGCGCAGCGGCGCCTCGGCCAGCAGCGGGTCGAAGTGGCGGTGCACGACCTGCCGCGCCACGTCGATGCCGTGCTGCAGGTAGACCGCGCCGATGACGGCCTCCATGCCGTCGGCCAGGATGCTGGCCTTGTCGCGGCCACCGGTCAGCTCTTCGCCCTTGCCGAGCAGCAGGTGCGCGCCCAGCCCGCCCTCACCGAGGCCGCGGGCCACACCGGCCAGCGCGTGCATGTTGACCACGCTGGCGCGCAGCTTGGCCAACTGCCCCTCGGGCAGCTCGGGGTGGGTGCTGTAGAGGTGATCGGTCACCACCAGCCCGAGCACCGCGTCGCCCAGGAACTCCAGCCGCTCGTTGGGCGGCAGGCCCCCGTTCTCGTAGGCGTACGACCGGTGCGTCAGGGCGAGCACGAGCAGCTCGGCGCCCAACCGGACGCCGAGCGCTTCGAGCAGCGTTTCCGGATCCCCCTGGGGACCCCGGGACGCTTTACCCCCCATGCCGTGGTTCTGCTTCCGCCGACTACGCGGGCTGGATAACCTGGCGGCCCGCGTACTGGCCGCAGGTGGGGCAGGCGATGTGCTGCGGCTTGAGCGCGCGGCAGGCCTTGTTCGAGCAGGCCACCAGGTGCACAGCAGTGGTCTTCCACTGCGAACGGCGCGAGCGGGTGTTCGAACGCGACATCTTCCGCTTGGGGACGGCCACGACTGACTCTCCTCTGACGAGCTGTTGAAGCAGGACTCGGTCTAGCTCTTGCCTACTGACCCGGATCCTGTTGGAACCGCTCATGCAGCGCGGCCCACCGAGGGTCAATGGTCTCATGCCGGTGATCGGGGCCGAGATCGGCCCACTTGTCACCGCACTCCGGGCACAGCCCGGGGCAATCCTCCGCGCACAGCGGCACGTGCGGCACGGCCAGCACCACGGCGTCGCGGACCACCGGTTCGAGGTCGACCAGGTCGTCGACCAGCCTGGGGATCTCGTCCTCGTCGGTGGTCTCGTCGGTCGCGCTGTCCGGGTACGCGTAGAGCTCGGTGATGCGGACCTCGACGGTGTCGGCGATCCCGTCCAGGCAGCGCGAGCACTCACCGGTCAGCGGACCGCTCGCGGTACCGGTGACCAGGACGCCCTCGACGACCGACTCCAGCATCAGGTCCAGCTCCACCTCGGCGCCCACGGGCACGCCGATGACGCCTTCGAGGCCGAGCACGTAGGTGGCGGCCGCGGTGCGGCGGACCGGGCGGCTGGAACCGGCTCGCCTGCCCAGCTCACGGGTGTTGATGACCCAGGGGCTGGTGATCACCGGGCGGTCGTGGCCCTTGCGGTTGGCGGACATGATCTCCGACGTCAGGCTTTCGTACTGGTGTGCGGTGCGCGCCGAACGAGGCGTTCACGCGCGCGGGTAGCCGGAACAGCCTACGTGATCCGGGCCGCCCAGGGGTAATCGCGCCGGGCCGGCACCCCCGCGCGGACCTGGGCGCGCCCACGCGAGTCGGGGACGATGCCGGGCGAAGGCGCGGGGGTGGGTGGCGGGAGGAAGTGCCTCAGTCCTCGTAGTCGAAGGGGACGGCGCCCGCGGCCACGCTCGTCATCGGTCCGCGCAGGTGGGCGCGGCCCTTGCCGACGGTGCGCAGCGTGTGCGTGAGCAGGTCCTCGAACTCGGCGAGCTTGCCGTCGACGTACGCGTCGCACTCGGCGCGCTGGCGGGCGGCCTCGTCGGCGGTGGCGTCGAGCACGCGGGCGGACTCGGCGTGCGCGGCCTGCACGACCTCGGTCTGCGAGACCAGCCTGCCCTGCTCGAACCGGCCCTCCTCGACCGAGCGCTCGTAGGACTCGCGGCCCGCCTGGATCATCCGGTCGGCCTCGTCCTGGGAGCGGCCGACCAGGCTCTCGTACTCGGCGCGACCGGCGGCCACGGTGCGGTCGGCCTCGTCGCGGGCGTCGGCGACGAGCCGGTCGGCGTGCGCGGTGGCCTCGGCGACCAGCCGCTGGGCCTGCGCGCGGGCCTCGGCGACGGTCTGCTCGGCCTCGAGGTTGGCCTTGCTGACGGCCTGCTCGGCCTGGTGCTCGGCGGCGCCGACGATCTCGTCCTTGCGGTCGAGCACGTCCTGGGCGTCGTCGACCTCGGCGGGCAGCGCGTCGCGGATCTCGTCGAGCAGTTCGAGCACGTCGCCGCGGGGGACCACGCAGCCGGAGGTCATCGGCAGCCCCCGGGCGTCCTCCACGATGGTGACCAACTCGTCGATGGCCTCGAAGACCTTGTACACGACTCCTCCTCCGCCCGGTCGCCGAACCGCGGGCGCGGACCCGCCCACCCGGGCGACGATTCTGCCCGCTCGGGGGGCCGGTCCGGGGGACGTGGCGCCGGGCGTGTCCCGGCGCCACGGTCCGGATCAGAAGGTGATCAGCCGGAAGCTGGCGTAGTGGTCGGCGGTGTAGAAGTACTCGCCGCCGGAGCCGGTCACGATGCGGCGGGCGCCGCGGGTGCTGGAGCCGGGGGTCTTCACGGTGTACTCGTGGTAGTAGCCGGTCGAGCAGTTGGGCAGGATCCGCTCGCGGTTCTGGAAGACGATGCCGTCCTGCGGGTACGGGAACGGGCCGTGGGACTGGATGAGCCGGTAGGTGTCGGTGGCCTGGCTGGGCAGGCCGGCGAGCGCGACGCGGGTGTAGGAGGACGTGTTTCCGCAGGCGGGCTGGGCCGCGGCGGCGGCGTGGGCGGGCGCGGCGGTGGCCGTCGCGGTCTCCACGCCGAACACGCCGAGGGTGATCAGCAGCAGGGCTAGCAGGGACTTGGCGCTCCTGGCGGCGATGTTGCTCATTTTCGGAACGTAGCCCGATGAGGTGATCGGTGGCTGACCACGGCGTGAACCCGCTGTGGCAGGCTGTTGATCGTGCTCATCCGCCCCGCCCGCGCGACCGACGTCCCCGCGATCGTGGCCATGCTCGCCGACGACCCGCTGGGCTCGGCCAGGGAATCCCCCGGCGACCCGCGGTACGCGGCGGCGTTCGACGAGATCGACGCCGACCCGCGCCAGGTGCTGGTGGTGGCCGAACTGGACGGGGAGGTCGTGGGCACGCTCCAGTTGACGATGACCCCGGGGTTGTCGCGGCTGGGCGCGACGCGGGCGACGATCGAGGGCGTCCGGGTCCGCGCGGGCCACCGCGGCGACGGCCTGGGCCAGCGGCTGATCGAGTGGGCCGTGGAGGCCGCCCGCGACCGCGGCGCGATCATCGTCCAGCTCACCACCGACGCGACCCGCCGCGAGGCCCACCGCTTCTACGAACGCCTCGGCTTCGTCGCCAGCCACGTCGGGATGAAGCTCCCGCTGTAGCCGTTGCGGGCCGGGTCGTCCGCGGCTCAGTCGGCGCGGTTGGCCTCGATGCGGGCCATCAGTGCCTTGTGGACGGTCGGCGGCAGCAGGTGCGCGACCTCGCCCCCGTAGGTGGCCACCTCCTTGACCAGCGAGCTGGACAGGAAGCTGTTCTCCGGCTTGGTGGGCATGAACATCGTCTCCACCCCGGTGAGCCCCTGGTTCATCTGCGCCATCTGCAGCTCGTAGTCGAAGTCGCTGACCGCGCGCAGGCCCTTGACGATGGCCTGGACGTCGTTGCGGGCGCAGTACTCCACCAGCAGGCCGTGCCACGAGTCCACGCGCACGTTCGGGAGGTGGGCGACGGTCTCGGCGAGCAGGCCCATGCGCTCCTCGACGGTGAACAGGCCGCGCTTGCTCTTGTTGACCAGGACCGCGACGGCGACCTCGTCGAACAGCGCCGCGGCCCGCTCGATGATGTCGAGGTGGCCGTTGGTTGGCGGGTCGTAGGACCCGGGGCAGACCGCGCGCGTCATGATCCCCGACGGTAGCAGTCCGCCGGGGCGCTCAACTGTGACGTTGACCGGCGAAAGCGGCCCAGTGCAGGGTGGTCTCGCCGTAGCGGCGGCTGCGGTCGGGCACGAGCGCGGACGGCCACCGAGGATCACCCGACCGAGTGGACCGCTCCACCACGACAGTGGCATCCGGGGCGAGCCAGCCCGCCGCCAACTCGGTCAGCACGGCGGCCAGCTCGTCGTCGTCCACCGCGTACGGCGGATCCGCGAACACCAGGTCGTACGGCGTGCGGTTCGCCGCCGCCAGCATCCGGTCGACGCGGGACGCGCGAATGTCCACCCCGGGCAGTGCGACGGTCGCGGCGTTGCGGCGCAGCACCGAGACCGCGGTCCGGTCCGCCTCCACCAGCGTCGCCAGCGCCGCGCCGCGCGAGAGCGCCTCGAAGCCGAGCGCGCCGGAGCCCGCGTACAGGTCCAGCACCCGGGCACCGCCGAGCACCCCATCGGCGTCCAGGGCGCTGAACAGGGCCTCGCGCACGCGGTCGGCGGTGGGCCGGGTGCCCTTGGGCGGCACGGCCAGCCTGCGCCCGCCCGCCGCGCCCGCCACGATCCTGGTCATCACGCCATGGTGCCGGACGCGCCGCGTGGGACCACCGGGGGTCGGGTGGGTGACGCAGATCGCTGTGGCACGGGTGAGGCAGAGCACATCCACCACGCGGCTGATTCACCGCACGGGTAAAGCGCGTAATCTCGCTCTTCCGTCAGAACGAAACTGTGGGAGCGCTGCGTGTCGGAAACCTCTGTGAGAGAGGCCGAGATCGCGGTCGAGCAGAAGCACGTCGACATGGTCTACGCGCGTGTCGCCGAGATGCGCGACGAGGCGCGGGCCATGCGCACGCGGGGCGACGAACTCGCCCACGGCGCGCGCAACGAGGCCGTGTTCGAGCAGGCCGCGATGCTCTTCGAGCGCGACGTGATGGTCCGCCACGCCAACCAGATCCTGCGCAGCCTCGACGCCGAGCACGAGGGCCTGGTGTTCGGGCGGCTCGACACCACCGAGGGCGAGACGATGTACGTCGGGCGCCTCGGGGTGCGCGACAGCGAGTTCGAGAACCTGGTCACCGACTGGCGCGCGCCCGCCGCGGCGCCGTTCTACCAGGCCACCGCCGAGATGCCGATGGCCGTCATCCGCCGTCGGGTCATCCGCTCGACCGGACAGTCCGTGGTCGACATCGACGACGACCTGCTGATGCCGGAGAGCAGGCAGGACTCGATGCCGGTGGTCGGCGAGGGCGCGCTGATGGCGAGCCTGACCCGCGCCCGCGGCGAGAACATGCGCGACATCGTGGCCACCATCCAGAAGGAGCAGGACGAGGCGATCCGGGCGCCGTGGCGCGGCGTCACCGAGATCACCGGCGGTCCGGGCACCGGCAAGACGGCCGTGGCGCTGCACCGCGTGGCGTACCTGCTCTACCGCGACCGCAAGCGCATGGGCGGCTCGGGCGTGCTGGTGATCGGCCCCTCCCCCGCGTTCACCTCGTACATCTCGCGGGTGCTGCCGTCGATGGGCGAGGACACGGTCGAACTGCGCTCCCTCAGCGACGTGTTGGACGGTGTCGCCGCCACCCGCGTCGACCCGGCGCCGGTCGCGGCGGTCAAGGGTTCGCTGCGCATGCGGCGGGTGCTCAAGCGGGCGATCCGCGAGGCACCGGCCGACGCGCCGACCGAGCTGCGGATCATGTACCGGGGCGAGGTGCTCAAGCTGGACGCCCGCGAGCTGGCGAAGGTGCGCGCGGCCGTGCACAACGGCCGCCGCCCGCCGAACCAGTCCCGGGTGGACGCGGCCGAGGCGCTGCTGGACGCCCTGTGGCGCAAGGCGGACTCGTACGAGGACTTCCCGGTCAAGCGCGCGGAGCTGCTGACCGAGCTGGGCGAGCGCATCGACTTCCACCGGTTCGTGGTGGTGTGGTGGCAGCTGCTGTCCCCCGCCGAGGTCCTGCGCGGCCTGGCCGACCGCAGGCACCTGGCGCGCGCCGCGGGCCGGGTGCTGACGCGTTCCGAAGTGGACATGCTGGCGGACTCGTGGGCCGACCCGTCGGTGGGCTTCACCGCCGCCGACGTGGCGCTGCTCGACGAACTCCGGGTGCTGCTCGGCAAACCGCCGAAGCGCAGGCGCCGGGCGGAGCACGACCCGTTCGCCCCCGCGCCGACGGGCCGCCACCGCGAGCACTACGACGAGTACTCCCACATCGTGGTCGACGAGGCCCAGGACCTGTCCCCGATGCAGTGGCGCATGGTCGGGCGGCGCGGGAAGTACGCGAGCTGGACCGTGGTCGGCGACCCGGTGCAGTCGTCCTGGCCGGACCCCCCGGAGGCGGCCCAGGCCAGGGAGGCCGCGTTCGGCGGCCCGCGCACCCAGCACCGGCGGTTCGGGCTGCGCACGAACTACCGGAACTCGGCGGAGATCTTCGACCTGGCGGGCCGCGTGGTGCGGCACGTGGCCACCGAGGACCAGCTGCCGCACGCGGTGCGCAGCACGGGCGTCGAGCCGACCATCCACGTCGTCGACTTCGACGCCTTGACCGCCACGGCAGTCGATTCGGCGCGCGAACTGTTGGGCGTGGTGGACGGCACGGTCGGCATCATCACCGCGACGAGTCGGGTGGAACCGATGCGCTTGGCGGCGGATGCGGTGGGGAACTCCCGGATCCGGGTCGTGGACGGCCTGGAGTCGAAGGGCCTGGAGTACGACGCGGTGGTGTTGGTGGAGCCGGAGGAAATGGTGACGGAGTCCCTGACCGGCCCACGGACCCTCTACGTGGCACTGACCCGCGCGACCCAGCGCCTGACCGTCGTCACCAGCGACGCGAACTGGCCGGGCTGACCCCGACCGGCCACGTCATCGTTGGTCCCGCGCGGGGTTGATCTCTGGGTAGGTCACACCCCGCGCGCTTGACGGTCATGTCGGAATCCGAGTTTTCCGGCTGCCACCGGCGGTTCCGAGCAGAGACGGTCATGCCCGTGGACACCTCGCCACGGCGGAGCCGAGTGGTGGCCGAGGCGCCGAGCATGATCAACCCACGCCTCCGGCCCCCGGTACCCACTTCACCGGCGAGGGGTGACGGTTTCGGGGAATTGTCGATCAAGCCTGTGGACAAGTGAGCGGCAGGTGGCCCGCTCCCCGCGAACAGAAGGCGGGATTGCCGCCCGATGGAGCGAGGTTCGGCGAAGTTGTCCACAGGCACCCAACAGCGATTCGCCAGTTTTGTCAGTGGTCACCTCTAGCATTGGTTCCCGGGGGCCGGAGGGCATGCTCGCGCGCCCCCGCGAACGCGAAGGGCGGTTGGTGGCCCGCAGGCCGCCAACCGCCCTTGTCTTTCGCGCTAGCTCAGGACGACCAGCAGGTCGCCGCCTTCCACCTGCTGCACCTTGCTGATGGCGAGCCGGGCCACCGTGCCCGCCCTGGGGGCGGTGATGGCGGCCTCCATCTTCATGGCCTCGATCGTGGCCACCGTGGCGCCCGCCTCGACCTGGTCGCCCTCGGCCACCGCCAGCGTCACGACGCCCGCGAAGGGGGCCGCGATCTGGTTGGGGTTGTTGCGGTCCGCCTTCTCCGCCGCCGGGAGGTCCGAGGCGACCTTGCGGTCGCGGACCTGGATCGGCCGCAGCTGGCCGTTCAGCGTCGCCATGACGGTGCGCATGCCGCGCTCGTCCGCCTCCGCGATCGCCTCCAGCTCGATCAGCAGCGTCACGCCCCGGTCGAGGGAGACCGCGTACTCCTTGCCCTGCTGCAACCCGTAGAAGAAGTCCTTGCTGGCCAGGACGCTCGTGTCGCCGAACTGGTCGCGGTGGGCCAGGAACTCCTTCGTCGGCCCCGGGAACAGCAGCCGGTTCAGGGTGGCCCGGCGGTCGTTCGCCAGACCCGCGCGGTCGTCCTCGGTCAGTTCCGCGACGCCCTTGGGGGCCGCGCGGCCCTGCAAGGCCTTGGAGCGGAACGGTTCTGGCCACCCGCCCGCCGGGTCGCCGAGTTCGCCGTGCAGGAAACCGATGACCGAGTCGGGGATGTCGAAGCGGCGGGGGTCGGCTTCGAAGTCCTTCGGGTCGACGCCCGCGCCGACCAGGTGCAGGGCCAGGTCGCCGACGACCTTCGACGACGGCGTCACCTTCACCAGCCTGCCGAGCATCCGGTCGGCGGCGGCGTAGATGGTCTCGATCTCCTCGAACCGGTCGCCCAGGCCGAGGGCCACGGCCTGGGTGCGCAGGTTCGACAGCTGTCCACCCGGGATCTCGTGGTGGTACACGCGTCCCGTCGGCGACGGCAGGCCCGCCTCGAACGGCCGGTACACGCGCCGGACGATCTCCCAGTACGGCTCCAGGTCCGACACCGCCTGCAGCGACAGCCCGGTATCCCGGTCGCTGTGGTCGGTCGCCGCGACGATCGCCGACAGCGACGGCTGCGAGGTGGTGCCGGACATCGACGCCACCGCGCCGTCCACGGCGTCCACTCCGGACTGGATGGCCGCCAGGTACGTCGCCAGCTGGCCACCTGCGGTGTCGTGGGTGTGCAGGTGGACCGGGAGGTCGAACTCCTTGCGCAGCGCCGTGATCAGCCGAGCCGCGGCGGGCGGGCGCAGCAGGCCCGCCATGTCCTTGACCGCCAGCACGTGCGCGCCCGCGTTGACGATCTGCTCGGCCAGCTTCAGGTAGTAGTCCAACGTGTACAGCTGCTCGGCCGGGTCCGACAGGTCGGCCGTGTAGCAGAGCGCCACCTCCGCGATCGCCGAGCCGGTCTCCCGGACGGCCTCGATCGCCGGACGCATCTGCTCGACGTCGTTCAGGGCGTCGAAGATGCGGAAGATGTCGATGCCGGTGGCCGTGGCCTCGCGGACGAACGCGTCCGTCACCTCGGTCGGGTACGGCGTGTAGCCGACGGTGTTGCGGCCGCGCAGCAGCATCTGGAGGCAGATGTTCGGCACCGCCTCGCGCAGCGCCGCCAGCCGCTCCCACGGGTCCTCCGCGAGGAACCGCAGCGCCACGTCGTAGGTCGCGCCGCCCCAGCACTCCAGGGAGAACAGCTCCGGCGTCGACCGGGCCACGTGCGGGGCCACGGCGAGCAGGTCCTTGGTGCGCACCCGGGTCGCGAGCAGGGACTGGTGCGCGTCGCGGAACGTCGTGTCCGTGACGCCCACGCGCGGGTTCTCCCGCATCCAGCGGGCGAAGCCCGCCGGCCCCAGCTCGACGAGCTTCTGCTTGGTGCCCGCCGGGGGCGCCACCGACAGGTCGACGGCGGGCAGCTTCTCGCGCGGGTCGATGACCTTCGGGCGCTCGCCGTGCGGCTTGTTGACCGTGACGTCGGCCAGGTAGGTCAGCAGGCGGGTGCCGCGGTCGGCGGAGCTGCGGGCGGTGAGCAGGTGCGGTCGCTGCTCGATGAACGCCGTGGTGGCCCGGCCCGCGACGAAGTCCTCGTCGTCGAGCACGGCCTGCAGGAACGGGATGTTCGAGGCCACGCCGCGGATGCGGAACTCGGCGACCGCGCGCTTGGCCCGGCGCACCGCGGCGGCGAAGTCGCGGCCCCGGCAGGTGAGCTTGACCAGCATGGAGTCGAAGTGCGCGCTGACCTCCGCGCCCGCCGCGGTGCCGCCGTCGAGGCGGATGCCGCTGCCGCCCGGGGAGCGGTAGGCGGAGATCATGCCGGTGTCGGGGCGGAAGCCCTTGCTCGGGTCCTCGGTGGTGATCCGGCACTGGAGCGCGGCGCCGCGCAGGTAGATGTCGTCCTGGCCCAGGCCGAGGTCGGCCAGCGTCTCGCCGGAGGCGATGCGCAGCTGCGACTGCACCAGGTCGACGTCGGTGACCTCCTCGGTGACCGTGTGCTCGACCTGGATGCGCGGGTTCATCTCGATGAAGACGTGGTTGCCGCGGGTGTCGAGCAGGAACTCGACGGTGCCCGCGTTCTTGTAGCCGATGTGCCGGGCGAAGGCCACGGCGTCGGCGCAGATCTTGTCGCGCACCTCGACGGGCAGGTTCGGCGCGGGCGCGATCTCGATCACCTTCTGGTGCCGCCGCTGCAGCGAGCAGTCGCGCTCGTAGAGGTGGATCACGTTGCCCGCGCCGTCGGCGAGGATCTGCACCTCGATGTGCCGCGGGTCGAGCACGGCCTGCTCCAGGAACACCGTGGCGTCGCCGAAGGCCGACTCCGCCTCGCGCATCGCCGCCTCCAGCGACTCGCGCAGCGCCTTGGGCTCCTCGACCCGGCGCATGCCGCGCCCGCCACCACCGGCCACGGCCTTGACGAAGATCGGGAACCCGATCTCGTCGGCCGCCGCGAGCAGCGCGTCGACGTCCTTGGACGGCGCGGTGGAGCGCAGCACCGGGAGGCCGGCTTCCTTGGCCGCGGCGATCGCGCGGGCCTTGTTGCCGGTCAGTTCGAGGATGTCCGGGTCCGGGCCGACGAAGGTGATGCCCGCCTCGGCGCAGGCCCGGGACAGCTCCGGGTTCTCCGAGAGGAAGCCGTACCCGGGGTAGACCGCGTCGGCACCCGCCTTGCGGGCCGCCTTGATGATCTCCTCGACCGAGAGGTAGGCGCGCACGGGGTGCCCCGGCTCGCCGATCTCGTACGCCTCGTCGGCTTTCATCCGGTGCGGGGAGTTGCGATCCTCGTAGGGGAAGACCGCGACGGTCCCCGCCCCGAGTTCGTACCCGGCTCGGAACGCCCGGATGGCGATCTCGCCTCGGTTGGCGACGAGCACCTTTCGGAACATGCCCGGTTACCTCCTGCTACCTGGAGAAAGTCGGTCGCCGGAGTTTATCGTTCATGTCCCAGTTCGCGGGAACGCCGTCCCACGTGACAGACGCCATCCTGATCGATTCGCCATCGAGGTTTTACGGCGACAACGCGCCGCGACGCGAGATCTTCCCGCCGACCCAGGCTACCGCGAGACCGCCGAGATTAACGGACGTTCACTCGGCCGGACGCACCACGATCTCACGGACGTCGATCCCCGTCGAGTCGACCCCGCGCACCCCCGCCTGCCCCACCGGCAGCACCACCCGCACGCCGTCCGCGACGGCGCCGCGGGCCTCGACGTCGGTGTACTCGCCGCCGAGCCGCCCCACGGTGTGCCAGCCGCCCGCCTGGTCGCGCACCTCGACCTTGGCGCCCGCGGGCGTGTCCGGGCCAGCGAGCACCACGATCCGGTCGATCGCCTCGGCCGTGCCCAGCGGCACCTCGGCCGCCCGGCCGCGCAGGCCGGTCGTCGGGTCGCCGTCGGTGTAGACGTCGGCCGGGCCGGGGCGGACGGTGATCTCCCGCACGGCCAGCCAGTGCCGCTGGCCCGCGGTCGCGCGCAGCCGCAGGTAGCGCAGGTCGCGCGCGGCGCCGAAGTCCGCGGCGACGGTGGCGTGGCCGGTCAGCCGCCGCACGGTCGTCCAGGTGACGCCGTCGACCGAGCCCTCGAGCACGCCGGAGCGCAGCACGTCCAGCGGTCGCTGCGCGGTGCCCATGGCCACCGCGACCCGCTCGACCGGACGCACCCGACCGAGGTCGAGCACGTACTGCTGGCCGGTCGTGGGCGCGCCGTCGCTCCAGTAGAAGGTGCGGGTGTCGCCGTCGGCCATGCGCGCGGCCAGGTGGTCGGTGTAGGCGCCGGGCGCGGTCGGCACCGGGACCGGGCGGGCGAGGCCGAGCGCCTGGTCGGACGCGGCCAGCGCGGCGGTGACGAACTCGGCGTGCTCGGCGGGGACCCGGGCGCCGTCCAGGGACAGCCGCTCGCACCAGGCGCGGCGGTGGTCGCCGGTGGCGTGCGCGGCGAGCATCCGCACCGCGCGGCGGACGGGGTCGGCCGCGGTGCCCTGGGCGCGCAGCCGGGCGTCGACGATGGCGGCGGACTTGCGGATGGCGTCGCCGGTGGCGCCCGCGGAGTAGTCGGCCCAGAACCGGGCCACCGCGCCCGCCCCGCTGATCTCCCGCTCGACCCGGGTGCCCTTGGTCTGCGCGGTGGCGAACGGGTCGGGCCGGGTCGACGGCTGCGCGTGCGCCGCGGTCGGGGCGGCGGCCAGGGCCGCGGCGACCAAGGGCACGGCGACGCGTCGCCGTCTGCCACCTGAGGGCACGGTGGGTCCTCTCGTCGGGGCGGCGCGCGGGCGCGCCGGTCTCCCCGGTCGTCTCTTGCATGGGCCGCGCGCGCCCGGCTCCCTCTCGCGACCACCCCCGCCGGCGTCCTCGCGGCGTGGTGTGTCCGTCACTGTCGGCCCCCGGCCGAACGCGCACCGCCGCGATGCTGCCGGCCGGGGCACGAGCGCGCCAGGGGTCTCACCCGGACGGCCGCGCCGGGAGCGCGCCCAACCGACCGCTCGTGTCCACCGGCCCGGAAGTGCGTTTGCCGGGCCGGTGTCACACGGGTGTCGCAAACGTGTCGGTTGTGGATCAGTGGTGGAACGGTCCGGTGTAGAGGATCCGGTCGGCGGTGTCGGCCGGGAGCCCGCCGACCCCCGTGGAGGCGTGCCGCTTGAGCGCGTCCTGGACCTCTGCCGGGGTGCTGTCCGGGTGCCGGGCGAGGCGGAGCGCGACGGCGCCGGTGGTGTGCGCGGTGGCGGTGGAGGTGCCGCTGATGGTGTTGCCGGCGGTGTCGGAGGTGATCCACGGGCCGGTGATGCCGGAACCGGGCGCGTAGAGGTCGACCAGGGGGCCGAAGTTGGAGTTCGAGGTGGCGCGGTCGGAGCTGTCGATCGCGGCGGTGGTGATGGCCTCGGCGACGCGCGCCGGGGAGTTGCGGCTCGCCTGGCCCGCGGACGAGCCCGCGGCGACGGAGTAGACGACCCCGGCGGCGATGGAGCGGCGGACGGCGTCGTCGAGCGCTTGGTTCGGGGGGCCGCCGAGGCTCATGTTGACGACCGAGGGGCCGCTCGCGTGCGCGGTGATCCAGTCGATGCCCGCGATCACCGCCGCGTTGGAGCCCGAGCCGCTGTTGTTGAGCACCCGCACCGGGACGATGGTGACGCCCTTGGCCACGCCGTAGGTCTCGCCGCCCGCGATGCCCGCCATGAAGGTGCCGTGGCCGTTGCCGTCGTCCGGGTCGTCGTCGTTGTCGACGAAGTCGTGCCCGCCGCGCACCCGACCCCCGAAGTCGTGGTGCGATGCGCGCACGCCAGTGTCGATGACGTAGACGGTCACGTCGGAAGCGCGGGTGCGGTAGCGGTAGTGGTTGTCCAGCGGCAGCGCTCGCTGGTCGATGCGGTCGAGCCCCCAGGACGGCGGCTTCTCCTGGTCGCCGCCCCCGGTGGCGCGCACGGGGGTGTCGGCGACGACGTAGTCGACCGCCGGGTCGCCCGCGAGCGACCGGGCCTCGCGGGCGGAGAGGCGGGTGGAGAACCCGCGCAGGGCGGTGTTGTAGCGGTGGTCGACCTCGACGCCGTGGCGTTCGGCGACGGATTCCGTTGATGTGCCGTTGAGAACGACGATGTAGTCGCCCTCGACAGCCGACGCCACCGCGGAGAGCGGGAGGGCGACGGCGGTCGCGGTGAGGACCGCGACGAAACCGGTTCTGCGACGTCTGGAGCCTCCGAGCAGGGTGCGAGTCATTAGGAATTCGTTACTGTTCAATGGGTTGAGCGGCAAGGTTCACCAGTTGCCAGGCCCGCGCCCTCAGCCATCCAGCGGCCATGCGGTGGTCCAGACGACCCCGCGCACGAGGTCGCGGGCGGCCCAGCCGAAGGCGCGCGAGTCGTCGGAGGCGCCGGGGTTGTCGCCGAGCACGAACAGCTTGCCGTTGGGCACCAAGGCATCGGCGGACTCCTGCGCCGCTGCGCCATCGGGACCGCAGCAGGACACCGGTTTGCTCCCCCAGTCCCCCGCCGTCGGCACGATCCGCCACCGGGTCTCGCCGTCTGGCAGCAACCGCACGACCGGCCCCGGGTCGATGCGCACGCGGTCGCCCGCGACAGCGACGACGCGCTTGAGCACTAGCGGTCCGTCGGCGGCGAACCGGACGGCCACGACGTCGCTGCGGCGGACGTCGTCGGGGCCGCGGAACGGGTGCAGCAGGACGCGGTCCCCGTCGGCGAAGGCGGGGCGCATGCTGTCGCCGGACACGGGCACGGCGATGATCGCGGCCACCACCGCGGTCACGACCACCAGGGTGACCAGCACTCCGGCCACCGCCCCCAGCACACGCCAGCGCACGGGCGGGCACATTACCCGATGGTAGGTATTATCAAACCGTTATCAAGTGACCCACGGTGATATCGATCACCGTTCACGAAGCGTCCTGAATCGGCGCACACCTCGCTGACCATGGAGACCGCTCGCCACCTTTACCCGTCGACGTCACGCAAAGTAGCTGTTACGACGAAGTAACTGTGACTTCAGGTCACGCTCTAGGTCAAACGGCCCCTTGTCGCCGTCACCAGGGCTTTGTCATCGTGACCGCCCCGCAACGCCGACGTCAGGAGCGCCGATGCCCCGACTCCCGCAGCGCACGCCGCCTTGGGCGCGGCTCCGGAACTGGGCGGGCGAGGTCCGGGACGCGGCGGCCACCGGTCGGCGCGGGACCCGCTGGAGCCGCGCGTCCCTCGTCGCAGTGCCCGCGCTCGGCGTCGCAAGCGCGCTGGGCGTCGCCATGGCCCAGGGGGTGGTCGCGGCGAACTTCTTCGTCTCCGGCCAGCCGTTCACCCTGCGCTCGGACCAGGTCAACGGCAGTGGGTTCGCCGCGTTCCTGCACAGCAGGCAGCTGGCCGACGGTTCCGCCGCGGGCAAGGGCGAGGCGATGGCCCGCGCGGGCTTCCAGTCGGCCCGGCTCGACGGGCTGTGCGCGGTGATCCACCAGACGATCCTGGGCCTGCCGTACACGCTCGAGCTCAACGCCGGGTCGCCGGTCGACGGCAAGGCCGACGGCGGACCGGACGTCATCGACGCCTACAACCTCATCCTCGAGGCGAACGCCGTGCAGGGCGCGCAGAGCCAGTTCTCCGAGATGGTGCTGGGCAAAACCGCGCACCAGGTGCAGATGGGCGGCCAGCCGCTGGAGGGCGGCACCGTCGGCGCCTTCGGCCTGGAGGCGGGCGTGGTGCGGGTGACCGGGTTGCGCGCGGACGCGTTCACCGCCGAGATCAGCGGCAACATCACCCTGCCGAAGCTGGCGCTGGGCATCGTGCCCGGGACCGTGGAGTGCTGAAGATGGTGACCGTGACCGCCCGCGCGGTCGACGCGGCGAAGTCCTGCGCGGCCGCCCTGCGCTGGTTCACCGCCTTCCGCCGCACCCGGCCGTTCTGGGGCGGGCTGTGGATGGTGCTCGGCGGGTGGGCGGTCATGTCGCTGACGTTCGCGCCGATCGCGGTCGTGCTCACGGCGGGGTTCGCCGGGATCTCCGGGTACCTGCTCGGCGGCGGGCTGATCCTCTTCGGACTGTGCGCGTGGTTCGCCCCGCGCGGCAGGCACCTCGTCGGCTTCCTCGGCGTGCTGTTCGCGGTGGCCTCGCTGGTCGGGTCGAACCTGGGCGGGTTCCTGGTCGGCATGCTGCTCGGCGTGCTCGGCGGCGCGATGACCTTCGGCTGGGGCCCCAAGCGTCCCCGCGAATCCACTGTGGACTCCGAGGGCGCGGCGTGAGGGGCCGGGCACCGCTGGTGTTCGCGGCGATCTTCACGCTGCTGGTCGGCACCGCGGTCGTACCGGACCTGGACTACCTGAGCGCGGCGGCGCAGACCACGCGGCCGACCCCGGCGCCGCAGGTCGGGTTCCTGACCGCGCCGAAGGACAAACCGATGAAGGTGACCGCGCGGGCGGGCTACGCGGCGTCGATCCAGTACAAGGGCACCGAGACGATCGTCGACGCGAACGGCGTGTCCTTCCAAGCCGCGCACTACACCTTCCGCGCGCTCACCCTCGAAGACCTCACCATCGCCGACAGCAGTCGGGCCAACTACGCGCTCTCCCTGTCCTCCACCGGCACCACCCAACTCGGCGGCACCAACGCGGCCGGGCAGCAGATGCAGACCGACCTGTGGGCCACCAACCTCTACGCGTCCAGCCCGCTGCTGCTGTGCGCGCTCCCCGCCGCCTGGCTGCTCGACTTCGGCCTCGCACTCAGCGTGCACCTGTGCGACGTCCGCATGGACCTGTACGCCCTCAAGGCGTTCAACCCCACGCCGAGCAGCGGCCGCGACAACCCGGTGCGGCTGCCCGGGGCCACGCTCACGGTCACCAGCCGGGGCGGCTCATGACCGCGCGCAACCCCGAGCACGAAGCCACCGCCGACCATCCCGGACGGGACGCGCCCGGCCGGACCCACTGGCGCCGCGCCGCCGCGCTCGCGCTGCCCGCCTTGGTGCTGGCGGGTTTCCTGGGTACGCGTGTGGCCAGTGGTGCTGTCGCGGCGAACCTGGTCATCCAGGGCGGCACGCTGACGCTGTCCACCAGCGGTCTGTACGGCACCGACTTCGGACTGTCCGTCGGCGACGCGACGCGGCAGAACGCCGACGGCACCACGGCGGTGGTCCGCGTCGGCAGGCTCGGGTTCGCCGAGGGCAGGCTCAACGAACTGTGCCTTTCCTTCCAACAACAGGTGTTGGGCGCGTGGTTCACCGTCTACGTGACCGGAGGGGACGGCAACCGGTCCACCTGGGAGATCCGGACGGAGAACGTCGAACTGGACGCCGTCTCGGCCACTGGCGCGCTGGACATGGACGGTGTGGTCAAAATCGGTGTGCCGGGCGAGGACGTGACGACGATCAAGGACGCGGCGGGGAATTTCCTGCCGAATCCGCTTCGCGTTCCGGTAACCGAGCACCGGTTGGGCATCGACGCCGGTTTCGCGGAATTCCGCCAGGTGCGCGGTCAGATCGCGGTGATGTCCATCCCGCAACCGTTCAGCCTGCCCAACCTGGGACTGCGCATCGAGCCCGGGCGCGGCCAATGCGCGGCGCCCGCCGCGCCCGTCGGCAATCCGTGACGCCGTCCTGCCACGCGGAATTAACTACTCCGGCGGGTTCCCAGCGGAGGAGGTCATACTATTGTGGGGCAATGCCCTCTGGTGACGCCGAGTCCACCGACCGTCTTCCGCACTTCGACACCGTTCTCCGCGGGTACAACCCCCGCCAGGTCAACGAACGGGTCACCCGCCTCACCTACGACCTGCGCCACGCGACCAAGGGCCGCGACGACGCGCAGTCGAAGGTCGCCGAGCTGACCAAGTCGCTCGGCTCGCTCCAGCAGCAGCTGCTGGAGACCACGACCCGCCTCAACCGGATCAGCGCGAACCCCAACAGCACCGAGGGCATGACCGAACGGGTGCGGTTGATGATGCAGCTGGCGGAGGAGGAGATCGCCGAGTTCAAGCGGCAGGCCGACGAGTACGGCGCCTCGACGCGCGCCGAGGCGGAGAACTACGGGGCGGCCACCCGCAAGGAAGCGGACAGCTACTCCTCGGCCACGCGCACCGCGGCCGATGACTACGCCGCGCAGACCCGGCTCAACGCCGAGGCGTACGCGGGCAAGACGGCGAAGCAGGCCGACGACGCGGCCAACGGCGTGCGCGCCGAGGCGGACACGTACGCCAAGGACCTGCGCGCCAGGCACGACAAGATGATCGTGGACCTGGAGGAGCGCCGCAAGCAGCTGGAGGCGGACTACACCCGCAACCACGCCGAGCTCGACGCCGAGTACGAGACCATGCGCGCCACGCTCGCCGACGAGCACAAGCAGCTGATGGCGCAGGCCCGCGCGGAGATCGAGAAGCAGACCAAGGCCAACGAGGCCCGCATCGCCCAGCTCTACGACGACGCGTCGGCCCACCGCGACCAGCTCGACACCGAGGCACTCGCCGTCCGGGAGCGGCTGGACGAGGAGTCGGCCCAGGCGCGCGCCGCCGCCGAGGCGCGGGCGGACAAGGACATCGCGGACAAGCGCTCGGCCGCCGAGGCGGAGCTGACCCGGCGAACCGACGAGGTCGAGCAGACCCTCGCCGCGCGCACGGACGAGGTCGAGAAGAGCCTGGCCGAGCAGACGGCGGCGATCGAGGCCGCGCTGCTCGCGCAGACCGAGGAAACCGAACAGGCCCTCGCCAACCAGCGGGCCAGCGCCGAAGCCGACATCAAGACCCAGCGCGACTCGGCGGAAAAGGCCGCGGCGCGGTTGGTGGCCGACGCGGAGAAGCAGAAGGCCGACACCGAGAAGGCGCTCACCGAGGCCCGGGCCAAGGCGGACGCGGACATCAAGGTGTCGCGGGAAACGGCGGAGAAGGCGGCCGCGAAGCTGGTGGCGGACGCGGAGAAGCAGAAGGCCGACACCGAGAAGGCGCTGGCCGACGCCCGGTCCAAGGCGGACGCCGAAATCAAGGCGAAGCGCGAGACGGCGGAAAAGCACGCGGGCGAACTCGTCAGCGACGCGGAATCGAAGCTGGCGGACGCGACCGCCCGGCACGAGCAGGCCGATTCGTTCGAGCGGCGGGTGTCGGAGCAGGTCGCGAAGACGTTCGCGGTGCTGGAAGAGGCGAAGCAGCACTTTGTGGAGAGCATGGGAGCGGTGGCCGGCGCTTCCGGGCACTCGGGCAAGAACGGGACGCCTTCGCGGTAGGCGGTTTTAGGGAGGCGCCCCGGGTCATTGTGGCTCGGGGCGCTTTTCTTTGTGCTTCTTTGTGCTGGGTTGCTCGCAGGCGAGGTGGGCGGTACTCGGGGTGCTGTCTGGGGCGGCGGCGGTTGTCCACAGGCTCGCTGTTGATCTTCCGGTTCTGTCGGTCCTCTTCGCTAGGATGGATACTGGGGGCCGGAGGCATCGGTTTGACCATCGCTGGATCGCGGCGGCGGGTGGGGCGGCTGATCCGGGTGCCGCTGGGGTGTGCTTCCAGTTGTCCACAGGCTTGATCGTCTTCGCTCGGAACTGTCGGTCCTCACCGCTAGAATGGATATTGGGGGCCGGAGGCGCAATGCCACTAACTTACGGAGCATCGTTGCAGGTCAACGGCATCTTGAGGGTGCCGTGCGAGAGGCAGGCGGCACGTGCGACGACGCCCTGCGGCACACCATAGTTCCATGGCCCGCATTGGGGCATCGAGCGAACACGCAACCCACTGTCGCAAGTGGACTTGATCCGAGTGTTCCAGAGGTCGATCGCCAATCGCTTAGACCGATACTGGCCAGCGAAAACGCGCTAAGTTAGTGGCATTGGGCCGGAGGCGTACGTTGATCATCTTGTGGTCTGCGGGGTGCCGGTTGGGGTCGTGGCTGGGTTGATCGGTCCGGCTGTTCGCGGAAAAGATGTGGGGCCTCGATTGGGCGAACTTGCTTTGCGCGGGTCCCCTACGAGCCTGCGGTGGGGCGAGAAGCCGGGTGGGGTGGGCAAGCCCACCCCACCCGCGGGAAGCTTGGCAGACTCGTCCCCCCACGCAAAGCAAGTCCACCCAATCAAGGCGTGCGGCAGGGGCGCGTTGCGTTCTGTGGGGACTTGGGATCCTGCGGCGATTTCGAGGTGGGTCCGGGACAGCCGCGTTGCGTTCTGTGGGGACTTGGGATCTTGTAGCGGTTTCAAGGCCGGTCCAGAACAGCCACGTCGCGTTCAGCGGGGACTTGGGATTCTGCGGCGGTCGCGGGGTGGTTGGGAGAAAGCCGAGCGGCCGGGGCGAGGTGGTGGGAACACTTCGCGTTCGGGTGGGGCCCGAGTTCTGCGGCGGTTCTGGGGATGGTCGGGGGAGGAAAGCGAGAGGGGCGGAAGTGGGGTGAATTGTGTTGCGTGGGCGCGCGGTGTGGGATCAAACGGCGGGGTGGTGCGGGCAGGCAGGCGAAATGCCACCGGCCCGGTGCTCCCTTGCGAGGGAGCACCGGGCCGGTGGCTGAAGCTGTGGTGTTGAACCCGAACGGGGCTGGGGTCAGCCTCGGACGACCTTGCCCGCCTTGAGGCAGGAGGTGCAGACGTTCAGGCGCTTGCGCTGGGAGATGCCCAGGCGAGCGTGGACGGTCTGGATGTTCGGGTTCCACCGGCGGTTGGTGCGCCGGTTCGAGTGCGAGACCGACTTGCCGAAGCCTGGCCCCTTGCCACAGACGTCGCACACGGCAGCCACGTCAGACACTCCTTCGTCCTGGTGTGTTCGCCCGCTGGCACCCGCGAGGGGCACTTGGGGCAGCACGCACGTACAAGAGCCCGGGGCTGGCCCAGGCAGTCGACACAGGTTAACCGGTCCCACGTCCACGGTCCAAACCGGGGTGCGCCCGGGCTACCCTCGCGGGAAATCCGTGGAGGTGGAGTGTGCTCGAAGCCCTGGACGCGGCCGGTGTGCGGCGGTGGGTGGCCGCGTGCGTGCGGGGGCTGGACGCGCACCGGAAGGCGATCGACCGGATCAACGTCTTCCCCGTGGCCGACGGCGACACCGGCTCCAACCTCCTCACCACCCTCCGCGCCGCGCTGGACGCGCTGCTGAGGGCTCCCGCCGCCGACCGGGCCGACGCGGGTGGCGCGTTCGGCGTGGCCGCCAAGGGCGCGCTGGCCGGTGCGCGCGGCAACTCCGGTGTGATCGCCTCCCAGCTCCTGCGCGGGATGGCGGCGGCGGTGGCGGGGCACCCGACCCTGACCGGGCCGACGCTGCAGGCCGCGCTCGAACGCGGTGCCGCGCTGGCCGCCCAAGCTGTTTCTACGCCCGTAGACGGAACCATGGTCACCGTCCTCGCCGCCGCCGTGCCCGGACCCGGCACCCTCCACGAGGTCGCCGCGGCCGCCGCCCGCCAGGCCGCCGAGGCGCTCGACCGCACGCCCCGCCAGCTCCCCGCGCTCGCCGAGGCCGGGGTCGTCGACGCGGGCGGCCGGGGGGTCGTGGTCATCCTCGACGCGCTGGTCGACGTCGTCGCCGAGCGGGAACCCACCACGACCGCGCCCGCCGACGACACCCCCCGCCCCGCCGCGGTCACCGACCGCGAAGCCGGGTCGGACCTCTACGCCTACGAGGTCATGTACCTGCTGGCCGACTGCCCGGACCCGGCCGTGGACGACCTGCGCGGCAAGCTCGACCGGATCGGCGACTGCGTGTCGGTCGTCGGCGACGGCGAGGGCCTGTGGACCGTGCACGTGCACTGCGACGACATCGGCGCCGCCATCGAGGCGGGCATCGAGGCGGGCAGGCCGCACCGGATCCGGGTCGCGCGGTTCGCCGACGACACCTCCCCCGGCCGCTTCGCGCACGACCGGGCCGTGGTCGCCGCCGTGCGCGGGGACGAACTGGCCGAGCTGTTCCTCGCCGAGGGCGTCGCCGTCGTGCGGGTCGGGGTGACCGACCCGAGCCCGTACGACCTCCTCGAGGTGATCACCGGCACCGGCGCCGCGCAGGTCACCGTGCTCCCCGGCGACGCGGGCCTGATGGCGGTGGCCGACGAGGCCGCGATCCGGGCCGTGGCGGGCGGGCAGGACGTGGTGGTCGTGCCGTGCGCCTCCCCCGTGCAGGCGCTGGCCGCGATCGCGGTGCACGACCCGCGCAGGCGGACCGGCGACGACGTGGTGGCCATGGCCGAGGCGTCCGCGGCCACCCGGCGGGGCGCGGTCGTGGTCGCCGAGCAGGACGCGATCACCTGGATCGGCCCGTGCCGGGCGGCGGACGTGCTGGGCTTCGTGGACGGCGAGGTCGTGCTCATCGAACCGGGCCCGCCCGGGCCGGACGCCCTGGTCCGGGCCGCCACCGGGGTGGTCGCGCGGATGCTGGCCGCGGGTGGTGAGCTGGTCACGGCGCTGCTGGGCCGCGACGCGCCGGACGACCTCGGCGTCGAGCTGGCCGGGTTCCTGCGCCGCGAGCGCCCGGACGCCGACCTGGCCGTGCACCGCGGCGGGCAGGCGGACGCGGTGCTGGTGCTCGGCCTGGAGTGAGCCGGTGTCGGTGGGTACCGAAACAATCACCCTGGGAGAACCCGACGCGACTGGGAAGCGGGAGTGATGACAGCGCTGGGCGAGAAGCTGGACCGGGTCGTCGGCAAGAAGTCGGCGGACGCGTTGGCCGCCGCGTTCAACTTGGAGACCGCCGGTGACCTGCTGCGCCACTACCCGCGCCGGTACGCCGAGCGCGGGCAGCTCACCGACATCGCGGGGCTGGAGGTCGGCGAGCACGTCACGGTGATGGCCAAGGTCGTGTCGGTGAACAAGCGCCAGATGAAGACCAAGCGCGGCAGCCTGGTCGAGGTCTCGCTCACCGATGGCAAGCGGTCGCTGGACTGCGCGTTCTTCAACCAGCCCTGGCACATGGACAAGCTCAAGCCGGGCATCAGCGCGCTGTTCGCGGGCAAGGTCACCGCCTTCCGCAACAAGCTGCAGCTGGCCAACCCGGACTACCAGCTGCTCGACGGCGACGTCGGTGCGGACGGTTCCGAGCCGACCGCCGTGGAGGAGTTCGCGGGCGGGCTGATCCCGGTCTACCCGGCGTCGGCGAAGATCCAGTCCTGGCAGATCGCGCAGTGCGTGCAGCAGACCCTCGCGGTGCTCGACGCGATCGAGGACCCGTTCCCGG
This sequence comes from Actinokineospora auranticolor, assembly GCF_041897805.1. Taxonomy (GTDB): domain Bacteria; phylum Actinomycetota; class Actinomycetes; order Mycobacteriales; family Pseudonocardiaceae; genus Actinokineospora; species Actinokineospora auranticolor. The sequence continues at coordinate 1,838,999 of NZ_CP154825.1, read as the reverse complement.
ACGAGCTGCGCGACAAGCTCGGTCTGACCCCGTACGAGCAGGCCGTCCGCTCCATCCACCGCCCCGCCGAGTGGGCCGACCTGGAGACCGCCCGCGAACGCCTCAAGTGGGACGAGGCGCTGTCGGTGCAGCTGGCCCTGGCCCGGCGGCGCAGCACGGCGGGCGCGCGTCCCGCCCCGGCCTGCCCGCCCAAGTCGGGTGGCCTGCTCGACGCTTTCGACCAGCGGCTGCCCTTCACCCTGACGGCCGGTCAGGTCGAGGTCGGCGAGACGATCGCCACCGATCTGGCGGGCGAGCACCCGATGAACCGGCTGCTCCAAGGGGAAGTCGGCTCCGGCAAGACGATCGTGGCGCTGCGCGCGATGCTGCAGGCCATCGACGCGGGCAAGCAGGCCGCGCTGCTGGCCCCCACCGAGGTCCTGGCCGCGCAGCACGCCCGGTCCCTGCGCGACCTGCTCGGCGACCTCGGCCAGGGCGGCGAACTCGGCGCGGCCGAGAACTCGACCCGGGTCACCCTGCTCACCGGTTCGCTCAACGCGGCCCAGCGCAAGCAGGCGATGCTGGACGCGGCCAGCGGCGCGGCGGGGATCGTGGTGGGCACGCACGCGCTGATCCAGGACAAGGTGTCCTTCGCGGAGCTGGGGTTCGTGGTGGTCGACGAGCAACACCGCTTCGGTGTGGAGCAGCGCGACGCCCTGCGCGGGCGGGCGGGCGCGAACCAGTCCCCGCACGTGCTCGTCATGACCGCGACACCGATCCCCCGCACCGTCGCGATGACCGTCTACGGCGACCTGGAGACCTCGGCGCTGCGCGAGTTGCCCGCGGGCCGCTCCCCCATCGCCACGACGGTGGTCCCCGTCGCGGAGAAGCCCGCGTGGCTGGAGCGCGTGTGGCAGCGGCTGCGCGAGGAGATCTCGCAGGGGCACCAGGCGTACGTGGTGTGCCCGCGCATCGGCGACGAGGAGGACAGCCCGAACGGCGGCGCGGATGATCGTCGACCGCCGTTGGCGGTCCTCGACGTGGCGGCCGAGCTGGCGGCGGGACCGCTGGCCGGGCTGCGCGTCGGCGTGCTGCACGGCCGGATGCCGACCGACGACAAGGACGCGGTGATGCGGGCCTTCGCGGCGGCGGAGGTCGACGTGCTGGTGGCCACCACCGTGGTCGAGGTCGGCGTGAACGTCCCGAACGCCACGGGCATGGTCATCATGGACGCCGACCGCTTCGGCGTGAGCCAGCTGCACCAGTTGCGCGGCCGGGTGGGCCGTGGGTCGGCGCCGGGCGTGTGCCTCCTGGTCACCGAGATGCCCGGCGGCACCGCGACCCGCGACCGGCTGGACGCGGTCGCCTCCACGCTGGACGGCTTCGAACTGGCCCGGATGGACCTGGAGCTGCGCCGGGAGGGCGACATCCTCGGGGCGAGCCAGTCGGGCGCGAAATCCGGTCTGAAGATGCTGTCCCTGATCCGCGACGAGCAGATCATCGCCGACGCGCGGGGCGTCGCCCAGGCCCTGATCACCGATGACCCGGAGCTCACCGCGTTCCCGGGGCTGGCGGGCATGGTCCACCAGGTCGTGGCCGTCGACAAGGCGGAGTACCTGGAAAAGGCGTAGGCGGGGAACCGCCTACGGCCGCACCTCCTGGACGGCCAGCGACCGACCGACCACTTCGGACACTGTCTGCAGCGGCCCGGTGCCGACCCCGTTCGGCATCGTCAGCGCCACGTACACGCCCCGGTCGACGGCGAACCAGGTGGCCGAGACCTCGCCGTCCACCGGCAGCCACCGCACCCCGGACACGTCGCGCAGCGCCGACGTGGACGTCAGCTCCGGCGGCTTGCCCAGCCCGCAGCGCAGCACCACCGGGTCGCCGACCCGGTCGCCCCACACCATCGTCCCCACGGGCGCGGGCTCCGCGATCGGCAACCGCGCCAACGGCTTGTCCCCGTTCGGCAGCCGGTCGGGCAGCGCGGCGAGCAGCGCCCCGCACTGGGGCGCGCCCGCGTCCGGGGCGTCCACCGGGACCAGACCGACCGGCCCGTCGTGCACCCTGGGCGCGTCCGCGGCCGGTTCGTCCGGCAGGAACCGGCTGGCCACCACGACCCCGACGACCAGCAGCCCCGCCAGCACCGCGCCGGAGACGACGGCGGTGCGGGAGGGGCTGTGCTGGGTCTGCTCGGTCACGCGACCACTAGACCACGCGTCAGAGGTGCACCACCGGGCAGGTCAGCGTGCGGGTGATGCCCTCCACGTTCTGGATGCGGGCGACGACGAGCTGACCCAGCAGGTCCACGTTGTCCGCCTCGGCGCGGACGATCACGTCGTACGGACCTGTCACGTCCTCGGCTGTGGTGACGCCCGCTATGCCGGAGATCTCCGCGGCCACGGCCGCTGCCTTGCCGACCTCGGTCTGGATAAGGATGTATGCGTGGACCACGGCGCGCCCCTTCGCGGCTAGGAGTCCTCAACGGGTAGGAACGTGTCCAGCAACGTACCCCAGTTGCGTTTCGTTGGGGATTCCTAATGTCGGTGATCGGAGGAACCAGTGAGCCCGAACACGCCTGACGGCGCGGGAACCGTGGCCCAGGTGGGGGAGTTCGGCCTCATCGACCGGATCACCCGGGGCAGACCCCAACCGAGGACCACCCTGTTGGGGCCGGGCGACGACGCCGCGGTGGTGGCCGCGGCGGACGGGCGGGTGGTGGCCAGCACCGACGTGCTGGTCGAGGGGGTGCACTTCCGGCTCGACTGGTCCGGTCCCGAGCACGTGGGGCGCAAGGCGGTGGCGGTGAACCTGGCCGACGTGGCCGCCATGGGGGCGGTGCCGACGGCGGTGCTGGTCGGGCTCGCGTGTCCATCCGAGACGGCCGTGGCGGTGGTGGACCAGCTGACCGCGGGCATGTGGGCGGAGGCCACGCGGGCCCGGGTGGGGGTGGTCGGCGGGGACATGACCCAGGCACCGGCGCTTGTGATTTCGATCACCGCGCTGGGCGACCTGCAGGGGCGGGCGCCGGTCACCCGGTCCGGGGCGCTGCCCGGGGACGTGGTCGCGGTGGCCGGGAAGCTGGGGTGGAGCGCGGCCGGGCTCGCGGTGCTGGGGCGCGGGTTCCGGTCGCCGGTGAGCGTGGTCGGCGCGCACCGGGCGCCCGAGCCGCCGTACCCGGCGGGTCCGTTAGCCGCCGAGGCGGGCGCCACGGCGATGATCGACGTGTCCGACGGCCTGCTCGCCGACCTGGGGCACATCAGCGCGGCCTCCACTGTGGCCATCGACGTGCGCACCGACCTGATCGAGGTGCACCAGCGGCTCGTCGACGTGGCCTCCGCGCTCGGCGGCGACCCCCGGCACTGGGTGCTGACCGGCGGCGAGGACCACGCGCTGGCCGCGACCTTCCCGGACCCGCGCGGCATCCCGGACGGCTGGCGGGTGATCGGGACCGTCACGCACGGCACCGGCGTCACCGTGGACGGTGCCCCCTACACGGGGACCACCGGCTGGCAGCACTGGCGCTGAGCGAGAATCGACGGGTGCGTATCGAGATCCGGGAGTACGGCCACCCCGATGCGGTGAAGCTCACCGCCGAGGTGCAGCAGGAATACATCGTCCGCTACGGCTCCGTCGACGAGACACCGGTCGACCCGGCCCAGTTCGCCCCGCCCGTCGGCCTGTTCCTCGTCGGCTACCTCGACGGCGCCCCGGTCGCGATGGGCGGCTGGCGGGTGCACGGCGACGGGTCGGCGGAACTGAAGCGGATGTACGTGACCCCGTCGGCGCGCGGCCTGGGCCTGGCCCGGGCGCTGCTCGCCGAACTGGAGTCGACCGCCGCGGCGGCGGGCCACCCGCGACTGGTCCTGGAGACCGGGACGATGCAGCCGGAGGCCATCGCGCTCTACGAGTCGTCCGGCTACCGCCCGGTGCCCGCGTTCGGTTACTACGCCGACGAACCGGAGTCGCGGCACTACGGCAAGACCTTCGTCGCCCCCGGTCCGATCCCCGCCGAAAGCGCCGCCGAGCAGGGTGAGTAACCTCTCCGGCCGTGGCACGACCGCTGAGTGAGATCGTCGAGTCCGGGTGGGCCGAGGCGCTGGCGCCCGCCGCCGACAAGATCGCCGAGATGGGCGAGTTCCTGCGCGCGGAGGTCGCCGCCGGGCGCACCTACCTGCCCGCCGGGGACAACGTGCTGCGCGCGTTCAAGCAGCCCTTCGCCGACGTGCGCGTGCTGATCGTGGGCCAGGACCCGTACCCGACCCCCGGGCACGCGGTGGGCCTGTCGTTCTCGGTGGCGCCGGACGTCCGGCCGATCCCCAAGAGCCTCATCAACATCTACAAGGAGTACGTGGACGACCTGGGTCACCCGACCCCGTCCAACGGCGACCTGACGCCGTGGGCCGAGCACGGCGTGCTGCTGCTCAACCGGGCGCTGACGGTGCAGCCGGGCAACGCGAACTCCCACCAGGGCAAGGGGTGGGAGGAGGTCACCGAGCAGGCCATCCGCGCGCTGGCCGCGCGCGGCGGTCCGCTGGTGGCGATCCTCTGGGGCCGCAACGCCAGGAACCTGCGCCCCCTGCTGGGTTCGGTCCCCGCGATCGAGTCGGCCCACCCGAGCCCCCTCTCCGCGCGCAGCGGCTTCTTCGGCTCCAAGCCGTTCAGCCGCGCGAACGAGCTGCTGGAGCAGCAGGGCGCCGCACCGGTCGACTGGAAACTGCCCTGACCCCCCGCTGAATCCGCTTCGAACGGCGGCCCCGCCCCTCCGGCTGGGCCGCCGTTCGCGTTCACCCAGCACAGCACGCGCGGTCATGAAGATGGCCTCCGGCCCCCGGAGTCCATCTTATCGGCGCCCTCCGACGGTTCCGCGAGAAGAGATCAAGCCTGTGGACAAGTCGGTGAGGCGACGGCCGGGTCGCGGAAGGGGCGCGCTGGGCAGCGAGACGCTGTCCACCGGCTTGATCATCATCGCCGGGAACTGTCCGTGCCCGCCGGTAAAATGGTCATCGGGGGCCGGAGGCGCGCCCTTGATCATCTCCCGGGCCGCCGCCGCTGTCCGCCACAGTCATCAACCGAGGTTCGCCGGGTGCGAACTCGGTGGGTGGGTCTCGGACAGCAGGGCGAGCAGGGCAGGCAATGCGGTGGTGAGCTGCGGGCGCGAGCAGGCCGCGTAGCCGAGGGCGATGCCGAACCAGGTCGGCGGGCCGTGGTGGTGCCGGGCCAGGCCGTCGAGTTCCAGTCCGCGCGCGGCGGCAGCGGCGATCAGCCGGTCTTCCGCGGCGGCCGACGGCAGCGGGATCACCAGGTGCGCTCCCGCGTCGTCGCCGAGGAAGCGCACGCCGGCCGCGCTCAACGCGTCGACCAGGAACGTGCGGCGCTCGGACAGTTCGCGCCGCAACCGCCGCAGGTGTCGACCGAGGTCTCCGTTGCGCGCCAACTCCACCAGCACGAGCTGCCCCGCGGGCGCCGGGCTGGTCCCCGTCGCCTCCCGGTGCGCCAGCACCGCCGACACCACGGTCGGCGGTGCGACCATCCACCCCGCGCCCAGTGTCGGGGTGAGGATCTTGCTCGTCGTCCCGAGGTGCACCACTACGTCCGGCGCCAGCGACGCGAGCAGCGGCAGCGGTGCGACGTCGTAGCGCAGTTCGCCGTCGTAGTCGTCCTCGATCACCAACCAACCCGCCCGCCGCGCGCGCTCCACCAGCGCGACCCGCCGCTCGGCGGACATCCGCCGCCCCAACGGGTACTGGTGCGCGGGCGAGCAGTAGACCGCGCGCGCACCGGCGGGAATGACGTCGAGGAGCAGACCGTCCTCGTCGACCGGCGCGGGCACGACCCGCAGCCCCGCGGCCTCCATCGCCTGCACCGCGCGCTGGTAACCGGGTTCCTCCACCGCGACCACGTCACCGCGGCGCAGCACGGACGCGGCCAGCTCGGCCACCGCCGCCGTCGTGCCGCCCGTGGCCAGCACCGACTCGTCCACGCTCACCCGCAACCCGCGGTGGCGCAGCAGGTGCTCGGCGACGACCGCGCGGTAGGCGGGCAGGCCCGCGCGCTCGTGCCGGGCCAGCGGCAGCACGTCGGCCGCGCCCCGCCAGGCCCGGCGCCACGCGGGCTTGTCGATGCCGCCCGCCCACGGCGAGCCCGGTCGCAGGTCCACAAGGGAGGGCGCGGCGCCGGGGGCGGGCGCGGGCCGGGGGCGCGCGTCCGGGAAGCCGGGCGGCGCGGTCGTCACGTAGGTGCCCGAGCCGTGCTTGCCGGTGATCCAGCCCTCGGCGTGCAGCTGCTCGTACGCGGCGGCCGTCACCGTCCGGCTGACGCGCAGCTGGACCGCCAGCGCCCGCGTCGACGGGAGCCGGTCGCCGCTGCGCAACCGGCCGTCACCGGCGGCGGCGCGCAGCTCCTCCGCGAGCTGCACGGCCAGCGGCACGGTCGACTCGCGGTTCAGGGTGACCGGCAGGGCGGGGCTCTCCGACACCAGTGGCCTCCTGAAAACTCCTCGCTGTGGCCCTGTCAGGATGCCACTCGCGTGCGGCAGCGTGGTAGCCGTGAACCCGAACAGCACCGGCACCGCCCCTCTGTCCCCCACCGAGCGCAGCACCATCCGCCGTGGCGCCAAGCGGGCCGTGGCCGAGCGGGACGCGCTGTGGGCCCTGCTCGACGCGGGCCTGGTGTGCCACCTGTCGACCGTGGTCGGCGGCGCGCCGCTCGTGCTGCCGACCGGCTACGGGCGCGACGGCGACACCCTCTACCTGCACGGCTCGACCGGCGCGCTCAGCCTGCGCACGGCGGCCCAGGGGATCGAGGTGTGCGTCGCGGTGACGCACGTGGACGGGATCGTCTACTCGCGTTCGGCGTTCCACCACTCGATGAACTACCGCTCGGCCGTCATCCACGGCACAGCGGTGGTGGTGACCGGCGCGGAGCAGAAGACGCACGGCCTGCGCGTGCTGACCGAGCACCTGGCGCCGGGCTCGTGGGAGCACTCGCGGCAGCCCAACAAGAAGGAGGTCGCCGCGACCACCGTGCTGGCGCTGGACCTGACCGAGGCGGCGGTGAAGACCCGCACGGGCGGGCCGAACGACGACGAGGAGGACATCGCCGCCGACACCGCGTGGGCCGGGGTGCTGCCGCTGCGCACGGTCTGGGGCGAACCCGAGCCGCAGACCGCGCACATCGCCGTCCCCCCGCACATCGCGGGCCGCGCAGGCTAGACCCGTTCGAGCCCGGTGACCTGGCTAGACCCGTTCGAGTCCGGTGACCGGGTCGATGCGGTAGTTGCGCATGGCCGGGCGGGCCGCGCGGTAGACGTGGATGCTGACCGCCGGATCAGGTGAGTCGTTGGTCACCTGGTGCACGTAGCCGGGGCCGAAGACCCGCGACTGCCCGGCGACGAGCGCGTGCAGCGCCTCCGCCGCCCGGCCCGGCACCGCGACCCGCTCGGTCAGCGCGCCGCTGACCACGGTGAAGGCGCCGCTCGCGGACGAGTGGTCGTGCAGGTCGGTGCGCTGCCCGGGCAGCCAGCTCATCAGCCAGACCTCCTGGCCGTCCGCGCGGTCGACCAGCGCGGCGAACCGCTCGGCGGGGTCGTAGCGCAGCAGGTGCGCCCAGCGGGACCGGTCCTCGGCGTACCGGCGCGCGATGAGCGCCGGGTGCGAGTCGGCCGGCGTGGCGGTGAGGGCGATGGTGTTCGGCGGCACGGCGAACATGGCTGGTTTCACTCCAGGAAGGGATGTTGCTCTGCGGGACGCGCGGGCTCGGCTCGGCCACGCGGGTGGGCCGGGGGGACGGGCTGGGTCACCGACAGCGACAGAGCGCGCTCGCGACCCGGCTGAGGTCGATGTGACCCCGCCGGTCGGTCATGGCGCGTAGCAACACGCCGCGAGTCGAACCAGGGGCCGACGCCCGGGTCAACGGCGCCCAGGTTCTGGGATGGTGTGCGGATCTCCGACGCGCGTGGTCGGAGCGGGAACCCGCACGCCGTGTGATCCGCGCTACACAGCGCCGGTCCCGGGCACCCATCCGCGGGCCCCGGTACGCCGAATGACCGGGCAGCGCCGCACGGCGCGAGGGGCGGCATCGAGGAGAGTGGCATGGCCGAACGGGTTCGGCGGATCACCGGTGGCGCGGGTGCGGCCGAGGCGGGCCCACCCGAACCGGAGGTGCTGCTGCAGCTGGTCGCCCGCGGTGACGAGGGCGCTTTCGAACGGCTCTACGACGCGGTGTCCGCCCCGGTGTTCGGGTTGGTCCGGCGGATCGTGCGGGACCCGGCGCAGTCGGAGGAGGTGACCCAGGAGGTGCTGCTGGAGCTGTGGCGCACCGCCGCGCGCTACAACCCGGAGCGGGGCAGCGCGATGACCTGGGTGCTGACCATGGCGCACCGCCGCGCCGTCGACCGGGTGCGCTCGGCGCAGTCGGCGACCGACCGCGAGGACCGGGCGCACCGGCGGGAGGCCGCGCGCCCGTTCGACGAGGTGGCCGAGCAGGTGAGCACGCGGTTGGAGCACGAGCAGGTGCGCCGCTGCCTGTCCTCGCTGACCGACCTGCAGCGGGAGTCCGTGGAGCTGGCGTACTACCGGGGGTTGACCTACCGGGAGGTGTCGGAGCTCCTCGGCACCCCGCTGGGCACCATCAAGACCCGATTGCGCGACGGTCTCATCCGGCTGCGCGACTGCCTGGGGGTGGCTCGATGACGACCGCGGACATCCACGCGCTGACCGGCGCCTACGCCCTCGACGCGATCGAGGAGTTCGAACGGGCCGCGTTCGAGCGGCACCTGGCCGAGTGCGACTCGTGCGCGCAGGAGGTGAGCGAACTGCGCGCCACCGCCGCCCGCCTGGGCGCGGCGGTGGCCGAACAACCGCCGCCCCGGCTCAAGGCGCGGGTCATGGCGGGCATCGCCGAGGTGCGACAACTCCCGCCGGTCGGCCCGATCCCCGGCCCCCGCAACCGCCGGTGGCCGCTGCGCCTGACCGGTGTCGCGGCGGCGCTGCTGCTGGTGGTGTCGGTGTCGCTGGGCGCGCTGCTGGTGCGCAACCAGCAGCAGCTCGACGACGAACGCGCCCAGACCAAGGCCGTGGTGGCGCTGCTGTCCGCCGACGACGCCAAGGTCCTGTCCCGAACCGGCGGCACGGGCGTGACCGGCACGGTCGTCGTCTCGCGCAGCCTGGGGCAGGTGATGCTGATGGCCGCGAACGTGCCCCAGGCGCCGAGCGGCAAGACCTACCAGGTGTGGCTGATGGAACCGGACGGCACCAAGCCCCGCTCGGTCGGCGTGATGAACCCGGACAGCGCGGGACGCATGTCCACCTTGGACACCGCGCTCGGCAGCGCGGGCATGTTCGGCGTCAGCATCGAGGCCGCGGGCGGCTCGTCCACCCCGACCGACGTGGTCATGACGATGCCCCTACCCGCGTGATGAAGAGGATTCCGACCGTTTAGACCGGGGCATACCGGACGCGGACCGGCACCGACCGAAGGGTTCGGCGCCGGTCCGCTTGCTTGTCACCCGACTCTGCCCCCACGACCCACCCAAGCAACGCGCCGCCCCCACGACCCAGCCCCCTGACCCGACCGCCTTCCACGCACTATCCCCAGCCGCCCCACAGGCCGCCGCAAGAATCCCGGCCCCGCATACGCAACACCCGCACCCACCCGACCGGCACCGCGCCCACCTCTTCCCTTCCTCCCCTCTTACCCCCCAACCACCACCCTCGCGCACGCGAAGCACTCCCACCAACACCCCACCCCAGCTCTCCCCTCCCCGAACCAACCTCCTTCCGCTCTTCTCTCCCGAGCCATCCACACAACCGCCGCAGGATCCCAGCCCCCGCCGAACGCGACGCGCCCCTGCCACACGCCTTGATTGGGTGGACTTGCTTTGCGTGGGGGGACGAGCCTGCCAAGCTTCCCGGCGGGTGGGGTGGCTTGCCATCCCCGCCGCTTTTGCCCCACCGCGGGCTCGTAGGGGCCCCGCGCAAAGCAAGTTCGCCCGATCGAGGCCGCCCTTGTTTTTCGCGTGGGGCTGGACTGATGAACCCGGCCCGGCGCTGGTCTGGCCTGGGTGGTGAGGTGGGTATCGATCGCCCCAGCGGGGACCTGTTCTCCCGTGGTCTGAACGCGAGAATCGAGCTGTGCTCGATGGGGTGAAACGTCTTTGCGCGGGGCCCCTACGAACCTGCGGTGGGGAAGAGCGGTGGGGAGGGGCAAGCCCACCCCACCCGCGGGAGAGCTTGACAGGCCCGTCCCCCCACACAAAGACGTTCCACCCCATCGAGCAGACAGCAGGAGCGCGAAAAGTTCTGCGGGGTCGGGCTGGCACACGTCGGCGGGCAGTGGGCTCGGCCTGGCGGGGCGGGGACAAGTTGCGAGGCGACTTGGCCTGGGTGGGCGAGTACGGCTCGGGCGGGTGGGGCCGGGCTCGGTTTGGCGGGGCGGGGAAGGGTTGCGAGGCAGCCTGGGCGGGGTGGGCGAGTGCGGCTTGAGCGGGTGGGGCCGGGCTGGCACACATCGGCGGGAAGCGGGCTCGGCCTGACGGGGTGGAGACAGTTGCGAGATGACCTGGGTGGGCAGGGCGTGCGCGGCTTGGGCGGGTGGGGCCGGGCTGGCACACATCGGCGGGAAGCGGGCTCGGCCTGACGGGGTGAGGACAGTTGCGAGGCAACCTGGGTTGGGAGGGAGTGTGCGGCTTGGCAGGTGGAGGCCGGGCCAGCACACATCGGCAGGCAGCGAGTTCGGCCTGACGGGGTGGACACAGTTGCGAGGTGACCTGGGTTGGGAGGGAGTGTGTGGCTTGGGCGGGTGGAGGCCGGGCCAGCACACATCGGCAGGCAACGGGTTCAGCCTGGCGGGGTGGAGACAGAGGTGGCCTGGCCTGGGTGAGCGTGTCCGGCTTGGCTGGGGCTTGGGGGTCACTTTCTTTGTTTGACAACCCCGCCCGGACCCAGGACAGCCCCCGCCCTCCTCCGGGGGGACAGCCCTGCTCCAGCCTATCGGCACCAGGGCACCGGGAAAGAGACCGCGAAATCCTGTGGATGGACGCGGCGGATGTGGACAACTCGCGATCAAGGAAAGTCCCGCCGAGTGGGCCAGCGGGTTCGGTGTGGCGGGCTGGAGACAGTTGTGAGACGGCCTGCGTGGGCAGGGCGTGCGCAGCTTGGGCTGGCGGAGGCCGTGCCGGCACACGTCGCCGGGTAGTGGGCTCAGCCTGCCCCGAAACCGACCTCTGCCGGGCGGTCAGGAACCTGACGCGCGGCAGAGCTGGGCAGCCTGCCGACCAACCCGGACGCGACCCGGGCGGTCAAAGCCGGTCGAGCGCGGCGCGGAGGTCGGCGGTCAGGTCGGACGGGTCCTCGCAGCCGCACGACAGGCGGAGCAGTCCGGCGGGGACCGCGTCTCCCCACCGGGCCCGGCGGTCGGCCGTGGTGTGCAGGCCGCCGAAGCTGGTGGCCGCCGAGACGAGTCGGCTGGCACCCAGGAAGGCCGCGACCGCGTCCTCGTCCGCCAATTCGAACGTGACCACCCCGCCGAAGCGGCGCATCTGGCGCGCGGCCACCGGGTGCGCCGGGTCGTCGACCGACCCCGGCCACCGGACGCCGCGTACCGCCGGGTGGGCGCGCAGCACGGCGTACACCGCCGCCGCGTTCTCCGCTTGGCGCGCGAGCCTCAGGTCCAGCGTGCCCAGGCCGCGGTGGGCGAGCCACGCCTCGAATGGACCCGCGACCGCCCCGCTCGCCGTGCGTTCGGCGCGCAACCGGGCCGCCAACTCCGCGTCGCGGGTGCTGATGTGCCCCAGCACCAGGTCGCTGTGCCCGGACAGGGCCTTGGTGTCGCTGGCCACCACCACGTCCGCGCCCAGCTCCAGCGGCCGCTGCCCCAAAGGCGTCGCCGTCGTGTTGTCCACGGCGACGAGCGCGCCCGCCGCGTGCGCGAGCGCCGACACCGCCGCGATGTCGCACACGTCGAGGCCGGGGTTGGACGGTGTTTCCAGCAGCACCAGCCGCGCGCCTTCGACCACCGAGGCCGACCACTCCCCCGCCGTCGGCACCTCGCGCACGTCCAGGCCACCCATGTGGTCGCGGACGTACGAACGGGCCAGGTAGTACCCGTCCGATGGGAGCACGACCGTGTCACCCGGCCGGAGCACCACGCGCAGCAAGGCGGACACGGCGGCCATCCCGGACGCGTAGACCAGGCAGTCGCCGCCGTCGAGGTCGCCGATCGCCGACTCCAGCGCGCGCCAGGTCGGGTTGTCCGCGCGGCCGTAGAAGTCGCCGCCGGGCTCGCCCAGGTGGAACTGGGCGGCGAGCACCGGCTGCGGCGGCAGCGGTTCGCCCGTGCGGGCCGGTTCCAGACCCGCGTGCACGCAGCGGGTGCCGTCGCCGTCGTTCACCGTTCCGGCTTCGTCTTGCGGCCGATGAGCTGACCGGCCATCTCGTGCAGGTCGAACCCGTCGTGGCAGACCCGGTGCACGACCTCGGTGATCGGCATCTCCACGCCGTGGCGCACGGCCAGTTCCCGGATGGACGAACAGGACTTCACGCCCTCCGCGACCTGCCCGCCCACCGCGGCCTGGGCCTGCGCCATCGTCTCGCCGCGGCCCAGCCGGGCGCCGAAGGTCCGGTTGCGCGACAGCGGCGACGAGCACGACGCCACCAGGTCGCCCAGCCCGGCCAGACCGGCGAACGTCATCGGGTCCGCGCCCAGCGCCGCGCCCAGCCGCCCGATCTCGGCCAGGCCCCGGGTCATCAGCGTGGCCAGGGTGTTGGCGCCGAAGCCCAAGCCGTCGGCCATCCCGCAGGACAGCGCGATGACGTTCTTGCCCGCGCCGCCCAGTTCGCAGCCGATGACGTCGGTGATCGTGTACGGGCGGAAGTAGCCGGTGGTGCACGCCTGCTGCAGCGCGACCGCGCGGTCGTGGTCGCGGCAGGCGATGACCGTCGCGGTCGGCTGCTCCTCGGCGATCTCCTTGGCCAGGTTCGGCCCGGACACCACCGCCACGTGGTCCTCCGGCACGCCGGTGACGTCGACGACCACCTCGCTCATCCGCTTGAGCGTGCCCAGTTCCACCCCCTTGGCCAGGCTGACCAGAGTGGCGTCGGGGTGCAGCAGCCCGCGCCAGGCCGTCAGGTTGTGCCGCAGCGTCTGGCTGGGCACGGCGAGCACCACGGTGCCCGCGCCGTCGAGCGCCAGCCGGGGGTCCGATGTGGACCGCAGGCTGTCCGGCAGCCGCACCCCGGGCAGGTAGGCGCCGTTGCACCGGGTCTCGGCGATCTCCTCGGCGACGTCGCGCCGCCGGGCCCACAGGGTGATCTCGCGGCCGGTGTCGGCCATCACCTTGGCGAAGGTGGTGCCCCACGACCCCGCGCCGAGCACCGCGATCTTGTCCGCGCCGGTCATCGCGCCGTCCGCTCAGCCGGAGTTCTCGTCGGCGGCGCGCGCGGTGCCCGGCCGGTAGAAGTCCGCGGGCTCCGGTTCGCCGCGGACCTCCGCCAGCAGCGCGCGGACGTGGGACATCAGCAGGTCGGTGACCTCGCGCAGCAACTGGTTGGTCACCGGCTGCCCCCGGTAGGCCGACAGGTCGACGGGGTCGCCGAGCAGGGTGACGACCTCCTTGCGGGGGAACGGCCGGAACTTCTTGGTGTAGCCGTCCCAGATCTTGTTGCTCCCCCACCGCGCAGCGGGGATGACCGGCACGTCGTTGTCCAGGGCCAGCCGGGCGACACCGGTGCGGGAGCGCATCGGCCAGCCCTCGGGGTCCTTGGTGATGGTGCCCTCGGGGTAGATGAGCACGACCTTGCCCTCGCGCAGCGCGTCGTGCGCGGCGCTGAGGCTGTGCTTGGCGTCGGTGGTGCCGCGGTAGACGGGGATGCCGCCGGAGCCCGCGAGCATCTTGCCGAAGACGGGGACCTTGAACAGGCTGTCCTTGGCCATGAACCGGGGGATCCGCTTGTTGCGGTGCACGAAGACCGCGTCGTTGGGCGGGTCCAGGTGGGAGACGTGGTTCATCACCAGCAGCGCCGCGCCCTCGGCGGGCAGCTTCTCCGCGCCCCGGTAGGTCCGCTTGCCCAGCCAGCTCAGCGGGTAGAACACCACCGCGGCCGCCCCGATCCAGAAGCCGCCCTTCTCGCGCTTGCCCAAAACCCGCTCCTCCTCGTGCTGCCCGGCCCGTGACCGGTGAGTCTCCCTGGCGTCCCGCGACGGGTCCACCACCGGGGTGCCCGCCGCGGCGCGCCGCGCACTGGCAGTATCGAACGCGTGGCGGACCTCGCGCTGGTGGACCTCGTGGTGCCGGTCAAGCACCTGGACCGGGCGAAGTCCCGGCTGCGCGGCGCCGTGCCGGGTGGACTCGACGCGCACCGCGCCCTGGTGCTGGCCGTCGTGTCCGACACCATCGGCGCCGCACTGGCCGCCCCCGGCGTCCGCCGGGTGCTGGTGGTGTGCGAGGACTCCCGGGTGGTCGAGGCCCTGGCGGGCACCGGCGCGGAGTGCGTCGACGAGCGCGGCCTGCCCGGCCTGAACGCCGCCCTGCGCTTCGGCGCCCGGCGGCTGCGCGCCGACGACCCGCGCGTGGCAGTGGGGGCGTTGCAGGCGGACCTCCCGGCCGCGCGCCCTTCGGACATCGACGAGGCCATCACCGAGGCGGACGGCAGGCGCGCGTTCGTCGCGGACCGCCCCGGCACCGGCACGGCCCTGCTGATCGGCGCCCCGGGCGAACCGCTGGCCCCCCGCTTCGGCCAGGGCTCCGCGACCGCCCACGCCCGCGACGCCGCCCGCGTCGGCGACCACCTGCCCTACCTGCGGTGCGACGTGGACACCCCGGACGACCTCACCCTGGCCCGCGACCTGGGCCTCGGCCCCCGCACCGCCCGCGTGCTCGAAGCCACCTGCCGGGTCTGCTGACGCCCGACCACATCCCGCCCAACCCTCACCCCAGCGCGGGCAAGAGGTCCCTGGCATGGGGAACCAGCGCCACCGCCCTCGCAACACGCAAAAGTGGCTTGGCCCACCTCGAAGCCACCTGCCGGCCTGCTGACAACCACGCTTCGCCCACACCTCGCCCCAGCGCGCGCGAGGGGTCCCCTGGCATAGGGGAACCCCTATTTTCAAGCCTACGCGGCAACGACCGAGCGGCGGAAGTCGACCTCGACCTGTGGACAACTCGGGCGGATGTGGAGGACCCGCCCCCGACCAAGATCAACCACAGCGAGCCCGGCCGGGCCACGCCCACGGCCAAGCGCCGCCGGACGAGCGGCGCCGGATGGGACAACCGGTGCCCAACCGCCGAGAATTCACGGTGGCGTCGGTCGCGCGGGTGCGCCATCGGTTGTCACGTGCCTGACAATGGGCCGGTGAGCACCTCGGACCAAGAGCAGTTGACCAGCCAGGACGCCCCCGCGACCGGAGCCGCCCCGGCGCAGCGCGCCGTGCCGTCCGCGCCCCCGGCGGTGACCCCCGCCGCGGTGCCGACCGACCTGCCCGACGACCGCTACCTCAACCGGGAACTGTCCTGGTTGGACTTCAACTCCCGGGTCCTGGCGCTGGCCGAGGACGCCTCCCAGCCGCTGCTGGAGCGGGCCAAGTTCCTGGCGATCTTCGCCTCGAACCTCGACGAGTTCTACATGGTGCGGGTCGCGGGCCTCAAGCGCCGGAACGAGACCGGCCTGTCGGTGCGCAGCGCCGACGGGCTCACCCCGCGCGAGCAGCTGGCCTACATCGCCAAGCGCAACCAGGAGCTGGTCGACCGGCACGCCAAGGTCTTCGAGGACCAGGTCCGCCCGGCGCTGGAGGAGTGCGGGATCCGCATCGCCAACTGGGAGCAGATCACCGACGAGGAACGCACCCGGCTGTCGAACTACTTCCGCGACCAGGTGTTCCCCGTGCTGACCCCGCTCGCGGTCGACCCGGCGCACCCGTTCCCCTACATCTCGGGGCTTTCGCTCAACCTCGCGGTGACGGTCCGCGACCCGGAGGGCGGCCGCGAGCGCTTCGCCCGCGTGAAGGTGCCGGACAACGTGCCGCGGCTGGTGCCCATCGACCGCAGCGCCGACGAGCAGGTCGCGGTGTTCCTGCCGCTGGAGGAGCTCATCGCCGCGCACCTCGACGCGCTGTTCGCGGGCATGGACCTCACCGAGGTGCACGCCTTCCGGGTGACCCGCAACGCCGACATGGAGGTCGAGGAGGACCGCGACGAGGACCTGCTCAAGGCGCTGGAGCGGGAGCTGGCGCAGCGCCGGTTCGGCCCGTCGGTGCGCCTGGAGATCGCGGGCGACATGAGCGACCACATGCTCGAACTGCTGCTGCGCGAGCTGGAGGTGCACCCCGGCGACGTGGTCATCGTGCGGGGCCGCGACTCCGACGGCTTCGACGGCGGCCACGCGCTGCTGGACCTGTCCTGCCTGTGGCAGATCTACGGCGTGGACCGCAAGGAGCTCAAGGACCCGCCGTTCGTGCCCGCCACGCACCCGGCGTTCGGCGAGCGGGAGACCCCGAAGAGCATCTTCGCGACGCTGCGCGAGGGCGACGTGCTGGTGCACCACCCGTACGACTCGTTCTCCACCAGCGTGCAGCGGTTCATCGAGCAGGCCGCGAGCGACCCGCACGTGTTGGCCATCAAGCAGACCCTGTACCGCACCTCCGGCGACTCCCCCATCGTGGACGCGCTCATCGACGCGGCCGAGGCGGGCAAGCAGGTGGTGGCGCTGGTCGAGCTGAAGGCGCGCTTCGACGAGCAGGCGAACATCAAGTGGGCGCGGGCGCTGGAGAAGGCGGGCGTGCACGTGGTCTACGGCCTGGTGGGCCTCAAGACGCACTGCAAGACCTCGCTGGTGGTGCGCCAGGAGGGGTCCACGATCCGCCGCTACTGCCACATCGGGACGGGCAACTACAACCCCAAGACCGCGCGGCTCTACGAGGACGTCGGCCTGCTCACCGCGGAGCCCGCGGTCGGCGCGGACCTCACCGACCTGTTCAACGTGCTCACCGGCTGGGCCCGCCAGGACGAGTACCGCAGCCTGCTGGTCGCCCCCTACGGCGTGCGGCGCGGCATCGTCGAGCGGATCGAGCGCGAGGTCGAGCACCTGCGGGCCGGTCGCCCGGCCGGGGTGCGGATCAAGGTGAACTCCCTGGTGGACGAACAGGTCATCGACGCGCTCTACCGGGCGTCGCAGGCCGGGGTGCCGGTGGACGTGGTGGTGCGCGGGATCTGCGCGCTCAAGCCGGGTATCCCCGGGTTGAGCGAGAACATCCGGGTGCGGTCCATCCTGGGCCGCTTCCTGGAGCACTCGCGCATCTTCCACTTCGCCGGGTCCGACGAGCACTGGATCGGCAGCGCGGACATGATGCACCGCAACCTCGACCGCCGCGTCGAGGTCACCTGCCGGGTGACCGACCCGAGGCTGACCGCGCAGCTCGACGCCATCTTCGACTCGGCGCTGGACCCGTCCACCCGGTGCTGGGTGCTGCTGGCCAACGGCGAGTGGGAACCGTCGCCCGCGGACGGGTCGACGGTGCGCGACCACCAGGCCGAGTTGCTCAAGCGCCACCGCGCCACCGGCTGAGCCGTGGTACGGAACGTCCGCGCCGCGGGCGCGGTGCTGTGGCGGTTCCGAGGTGCCGGGGACACCCCCGGCGCCTCGGCCGTCGAGGTGGCCATCGTGCACCGGCCGCGCTACGACGACTGGAGCCTGCCCAAGGGAAAGCTGGAGCGGGGCGAGACGCGGCACGCCGCGGCGGTGCGGGAAGTGGCGGAGGAGACGGGTTTCGCCGCCGTCCTGGGCCGCCACCTCGGCCGCGTCGGCTATCCGGTCCCGGAGGGCGACAAGACGGTGGACTACTACGCCGCGCGCGCCGCGGGCGGGGAGTTCGCCCCGAACGAGGAAGTCGACGAGCTGCGCTGGCTCCCCGCGGCCGCCGCGGCCGACCTGCTCAGCTACCCGCACGATCGGGTGGTTCTGTCCCGGTTCACGGAGTTCCCGCCCGACACGGTCACGGTGTTGCTGGTGCGCCACGGGCACGCGGGCCGCAAGAAGCTGTGGACGGGTCCCGACGACCAGCGGCCGCTCTCGCCGACCGGGCGGCACCAGGCGGACGCCCTCACGGCGCTGCTGCCGCTGTTCGGCGCGGACCGGGTCTTCTCGGTCCCCAAGGAGCGTTGCGTGGCCACAGTGGCGCCGCTGGCGGGGTTGCTGGGTGTCCCGGTCGTACCCGAGCCCGCGCTGGCCGAGGCCCCCCGGCCGCCCGACTCCCCCCGCGGACCCACCGACCCGGCCCCGGCGGTGGCCCGCCTGCGGGACATCGCCCGCGCGGGTGGCACGCCCGTGGTGTGCAGCCAGGGCGGGGTTATCCCGGGCGTGGTCGGGGCGCTGCTGGCCGACCTGCCGGGCGGCTCCGGAGTGGAGCCCGACGAGCTGAAGAGCCCCAAGGGAAGCGCCTGGGTGCTCAGCTTCACCCCCGACGGGCGGCTGGTGTCCGCCGACCACATCCCCCACCCGGCCCAGGCGGACCGGGCGTAGGCCCAGGCGGGACGCATCGCCCCGGCGGTCGGAGAGCCCGCGGGTGACCAGCCGGGATGTGGCCCGCCCAGCGTGGTTCGGCGCCTGCGGTGACCACCCGGGCCCCGCTTCCACCGCGCCCCGCGGAATCCCCGCGGCCCGGTCCGAACACCCCGACCGCGTGGCGGTCGAGGGATCGGCAAGCAGGCCCGGATCTCCTCCGCCGCCACGATCCCGCCCGGGCTGCGCGCCTGGCGCCGCGGTACGGCACCGATCGCGGTCGGGTCTCCAACGAACCCATGACCTGCCCGGCCTTCGACGCCGGTGCCTCGAACGCACCCCAGGAGGCCAACACCCACCCCGCTCGGATCTCGCCCGCCGCAGCGCGAGCGGCCCCGCCTCGGGCCGCCCTCCGGAACCACGGTCCGCCCCAACGTGTCCACTCGACCGCACCGCGGCGGCCCGGACCCGGCCCACGCGGGACCCTCGATCCCCAGCTCCACTGCCTGCCGAAGACTTCGCCCCCGGCACCCGGGCAACGCCTTCGAATCCCGCTCCGACCTCGCCGTGAGCAACGGATCCCCGGCAACGCCCCTCCGCGAACCGCGCCGCGAAAGCGGACCCGCCCAATCCCCTATCCAGACCCGAGCACGGCCGAGAAGCCCCGATCCCCACCTCGGCGCGGCGGAGCCAACCGTCTCCACCACATATCCCGGCGCCTGCCCGCGGCCCCCGATCCCGGTCCCGACCCCACTCCGGACAACGATCCCCGCCAATCCCCAACCGGCCCGAAGCGCGAGCGAGGGGTCCCCCGCAATAGGGGAACCCCTGTTTTCAAGCCTACGTGGGAAGGCGCGCGGGCGAGAGTCACCGATGTCCGGCTGTGGACGACTTCGACGTGTGTGGATGGCCGCCGAAGGCGCGCGCGGCGCCGGGCGCGACCGGTCGGGCGGGGCCGGAAAAGGGCCTGGACCAGGGAAAGCAGCCAGGTCCGGACACGCGAGAGCCCCGCACGGGGGAAGCGTGCGGGGCTCTCGCGATGTGCTGGAAAACCACTCCGGCGCCGGAACCCGCGCGGGCCCCGGCGACCGTGGGGGCGACGTTACTTCTTGGTCGCCTTGGCGGTCGCCCGAGGCGTGCTGCTCTTGGCGGCCGTCGTCTTCTTGGCGGCGGTGGTCTTGGCCGCCGTGGTGGTCTTCTTCGCCGCGGTGGCCTTGGGGGCCGCCGCCGTCTTCGTCGCGGCCGCGGTCTTGGTGGCCGCCGCCGGCTTCGCCGCCGCCGCGCGCGTGCGCGTGGTGGTGGCCTTGGCCGCGGTGGTCGCCGCCGCGGGCTTCGCCGCCGCCGCGCGGGTGCGCGTGGTGGTGCTGCGCGTGGTCGCCGCCGCGGGCTTCGCCGCCGCGGGCTTCGCCGCCGCCGCGCGGGTCGTGGTGGCGGGCTTCGCCGCCGCGGTGCCACGGGTGGCGGTCGCGGTGCGGGTCGTGCCGGTCGCCTTGGTGGCCGCGACCTTGGGCAGCTTCTTCGCCCCGCTCACGACCTCCTTGAACATCGTGCCCGCGCGGAAGGCGGGAACGTTGGTCTTCTTCACCTTGACCGTCTCACCGGTGCGCGGGTTGCGCGCGGTCCGGGCGGCACGAGCGCGCTTCTCGA